>JAEYNR010000057.1 GCA_023412475.1 Fibrobacterota bacterium
TATTGAAATATGGTTACATTGGCAGATTTGGTCATTCTGCCATTTTCAACTATTGATACCAGATAACACCCTCTGGATAGAGTCTTAACCTTTGTTTTATCAATTGTTATACGAGTACTTCCAGGCGGCACATTTATCACTGCATCACTTAAAAAAGGTGAACTAATCATAAAAGACAGCTCTGCTGCAGTACTTGGTGTGGGTAGAAAATTCAAGAAAGTGCTGGTGCGGCATCTGATTTGAGAAGGTGGGCGAGCTGTACTCCCTTCAAATGCACTGTCCCTTTCATTGGAAGTACATGATGGCACCTGTAAAAATTATTGATTACATAGTAGTTCATGAATTGTCCCACATACATAAACGGGGTCATGCGGTTGACCCTCGAATGAGTGAATCTGAACTTCTCATCCTTTTAGCTTTTTCCAATAGTTGACATATTCCGTTTTTTTCCGGCACCCGATTACGGAAATTATCCGACAGGTTTAAACTTATGTCGCCCGATAAAGGAAAGGGGATGCAGGTTGGGGTGTGAGGCGTGGCAGATAATTGCATTCATGTCAGGATGCTCTGCAATAACATCGGGAACATTCGAACCATAACAGGAGGGATCGCACGAGAAATTATTCTCATCAGACCAGTAGTTTCGGCAACTTTCATTATTCAAAGCCACAGTGGCATTGCCCCACTCAATTAGACCGAAGATAATTGTCTGGATATAAGTTGATTGTATTGATCTCACCCTCCTCCTTTTTATGAAAGAGAGAGAGATCAAAAACAACAGGCAAATTGACTATCTGTTTTTCTTGTTAAAGATACTTCCTGTAAGGTCCACAACAAATTGGGGACGAAGCTGGCTTTCCTCAACTTCAACTGATTCGGAATTAATTCTAACTTGTTTTGCAAATATAAGATTTACACCTGCACCCAACCTGAAACCACCAAGATTTATTCCGATGCCAGGAAATAAACTGAAAAAATTTCCTGCAGCGGCTGCAATTGATTCACCTTCATCTAAATCTGCTGAAACACTTGCGACAGGATTAATACCAAGGCCAAAGGTTATATAGGGCCGCACCGGTTTGGTATTTAAGAAATAATCTGCTTTTAACATGTAAGATCCCATTACAGTGGCACCATCACCTAACATGATTCCCCAGTGAGCTCTCAGACCTGCACTTAGCTGATCTGTAATATTAAGTTTAGGTTCAACAATAAATCCAAAGCCGCCTTGCGAAAATTCACCGAATTCCATTGGAATGATTGTTCCGAGTTCTATACGCACAGGTCGATAATTTTCTGATAATGAAAAAGCCGAAAAACAGATTGTTAATACTGAAAGAAATGCAAAGAGTTTTTTGTTCATCAAAGAACCTCCTTAAAAAATAAAAATGAAAAGGTATTTTGATACTTTATGATTTCTTGAAAGAAATTTCAATATTAAAATCTAAAAACGTAATAATACGTGATCTGTTGTAAATATTTTTGACATGACGTAAATACTGAATTGTTCTTCAGAAATGCTGAATTAATTTCAATACCATCCCATAGGATTTTGGAAAAATTTGACACAAAGAGTATAGATGAGATTTAGAAATTCAGTGACTCACAGGCGTTTATTAGAAAAATTCCCCCGCTGGAAGCGCCCCCCTTTTTTATGGGGGGAAGGGGGGATTTTATAATGGTAAAGAAAAATGTATGAATTCGTTGTATCAAATATCATTATACTGGTATTTTTGTAAAGCGGCAAAAACTGTTCAAATCATAGACAGGGGAGTCCTGAGAAGTGATTAAAGGAAAAAAACGGTGGGGGAGAGTAACTATAAAAAAAGAACCCCGAAACCGTAAAAACGGCCCCGGGGATAATATTTCAAATCAGGGGATCACTTTGCTTACCGGATACTCGACAATACCCGATGCTCCCGCCCTTTTAAGCAAGGGAATAACATGCTTGGTTTCAGAAAAGGGAAGGATAGTTTCCACCGCCATCCATCCTTTGTCATAGAGCTGAGAGATGGTTGGATTGTGCAGTGATGGAAGTACCTTGATAATAGCTTCAAGGTCAGATTTCTGGACATTGCATTTTAAACCCACGAAATTCTCTGCATCAAGAGTCCCCATCAGAAGCATCTTCAGATTTTCCAGTTTATTACGTTTCTGCTGGTCATTCCAGGAGTTTTTATTTGCAATAATCACAGTGCAAGTCTCCATCAGAGTCTCAATTATCCGCAGACGGTTTGCCCTGAGTGATGATCCGGTTTCGGTGATATCGACTATAGCATCCACCAGCCGTGGAGGCTTGACCTCTGTAGCCCCCCAGGAAAACTCCACTTCCACAGGAATGTTTCTGGAATCAAAATAACGTTTGGTGGTAGCAACCAGTTCTGTGGCGATTCTCTTACCTGCAAGATCTTCCGCTTTTTGAAAGGAAGAATCCTCTGGAACTGCAAGCACCCATCGGCATTTGTGTCTTGTGCTTTTACTGTAATGAAGCTCTGTTACCTCAATCACTTGTACCTTGTTTTCTTCGATCCAGTCTTGCCCTGTGATACCCGCATCCAGAATTCCCTGCTCCACATACCTTGGAATCTCCTGAGGACGCATTACAATAAGATCCAGTTGCGGATCATCACAGCTTGGATAATAGGAACGATCGCTTTTTCGGATATGTATGCCTGCCCTCCTGAATAGTTCCATAGTAGAATTTTCCAGGCTTCCTTTGGGCAAACCAAGCGCAAGTTTCATGAGTAACTCCGGATTTTTTTGTTGTGATAAAAAAGGAAAGCGGGAACAGAATACGCATACTGTTCCCGCTTCAGATAATAAAAATGCACTAAGAGATTGTGGCAGTTTCCAGCTTTTCTTTGAAAGCCTTTGTCAGAGCTGGCAGGACTTCAAGAGCATCTCCAACTATTCCCAGATTTGCAATCTGAAAAATATCTGCATTTGGATCTTTATTTATTGCTATTATATAATCGGAAGATTGCATTCCGGCCATATGTTGAACCGATCCGCTGATACCACATGCAATATAGAGTTTAGGGCAGACAGTTTTTCCGGTCTGGCCGACCTGATGTGAATAGGGGATCCATCCAGCATCCACAGCAGCACGACTGGCTCCAACCGCTGCTCCCAGAACCTCTGCAAGTTCACGGATCATGGAGAAGTTTTTCGGCTCCTGCATACCTCTTCCACCAGAAACTATAATATCGGCTTCAGCAAGATTAACAGTGGATTCAACCTCTTTTATTATGTCTACAATTTTAGTGCGTTCGATTATTGAACTATCGACAGTATTAACAATGACTTCACCGCTACGCTTCTCATCGCGCACAGCCTGTTTCATCACCTTATGACGAACAGTTGCAATCTGGGGGCGATGGTGAGGACAAATAATGGTAGCCATGAGATTACCACCAAAAGCAGGGCGGGTACCTAAAAGAAGCATTTTTTCTGTGTCTACTTCCAGTTTTGTACAATCGGCAACCAGTCCTCCGTAAACCTTTGCAGCAACTTTGGGGATAAAAGATCTTCCCACAGCAGTCGCACCAGCCAGAAGAATTGCAGGTTTTTCATTATGAACAAAATTGGAGACCAACTGTGCAAAGGTATCATCCTGGAAATTTCCAAGTGAAGGACCATCCACATAAAAAACCTTGTCAGCCCCGAACTTCACAAGTTCATCAGCACTTTTTTGCATGTTATGTCCAAGAAGAACTGCCAGAAGCTTCTCGCCAAGCTGATCTGCCAACTTTCTTCCTTCCCCAAGCATTTCATAGGATACCCCTGCGACGACTCCATCGTGCTGTTCGATAAAAACGGCCACATTTTTATACTGGGTGATATCGACTCCACCCTCTACTTTGTCTTTTGTGATTGTAATAGCCTGATATTTTTTACACGCATCAACACAGGCTGCGCAAAGGTTGCACTTGGCCAGATCGATAACAGCTTTTTTATCAGTAATCTGGATTGCGTTTTGTGCACAAGCCCGCACACACAGACTGCAACCGATACATTTTTCGAGATCTACATTGATTCCCACGTGCAATCCTCCTACTTTATAACGCTTAAATCAAGAATGGTTGAGGTAATTTTTTCCACAAGAACCGGAACTTCACCGGAGATTTTCTCGCCACCGGTTTTTCTTTCCGGAACAAAGGAGCGCAACACCTGAGTTGGACTTCCCTTAAGCCCCAGTTTCTTACTGTCTACATCCATCATGGATGCATTAATCATATTGATTTTAGCACTTTTGGCTTTCATTTTCCCTCTCAGGGAAGCCATTCTGGGAGTGTTTATCTCTTTTACAACTGTAATAAGCCCGGGAAGTGGCATCTCTACTATGTCATACCCCTCTTCCATCATACGCTCAACTTTCATGTTGCTGTCTGTAATCTCATCGACTTTTCTTACCCAGGCTACATAGGGAACACCCAGCATCTCTGCTACTCCCGGACCCACCTGAGCGGTATCTCCGTCAATAGCCTGTTTACCACAAATAATAAGGTCGACCTGCCCGAGGGTTTTGATTGCATTAGAAAGAGTATAGGAAGTTGCCCAGGTATCTGAGCCTGCAAAGGCCCGGTCTGACACCAGGTAAGCCTCGTCAGCTCCCATTGCAATAGCACTTCTTAGTGCAGTTTCTGCCTGAGCTGGCCCCATAGTGATCACCTTTACTACACCACCAACCCGTTCCTTAATCCTGAGAGCCTCTTCGATAGCATATTCATCAAATGGATTTACAACGGCTTCCACACCATCTCTGATGAGTGTACCGGTTTCAGGATTAATCTTTACCTGAGTTGTTCCTGGTACCTGTTTAATACATACAACAATATTCAACGTAATCCTCCTTGACTGCACGACTGATGTCAGTTTGGAAATTTTAAAGCTGAAAAAATAGTAATTGTTTTTTCCAGGAGCAAATGAAGTGTACTGAAGCCACGCCAATAGAGCTGCCTGAGAACATCAAAAACTAAACACAGAGAGCTAAATCGAGTTCCTGGTTTTAAAATGAATCAATCTCAATGGAATTTGCCGGTTTTTGAAGTATTTCGACTTTAACTTTTTCTATTCTCTGATTATCCATTTTAACTACAGTGATCCGAAGACCATTGTAATCAAATTCTGTGTTTTCCAGTGGAACATCACCATATTCGTGGTAAACAAGACCACCCAAAGTATTGTACTCAACGTCTTCAGTTTCGAGATTAGTACCAAGCTCTTCGTTTAAATCATAGATATCTATATGAGGATCAATCAGATACACATTATCTGCAATTTTAACTACTTCTTTTTCTTCTTCATCGTATTCATCCTGAATATCACCCACAATCTCCTCAAGTATATCTTCCATTGTAACCAAGCCTGCAGTTCCCCCATACTCATCAACCACTATTGCAAGATGAATATGTTTTCTTTTAAACTCTCTCATCAAGTCATTAACCTTTTTACCTACAGGAACATAGTGAGGTTTGTTTAAAAGTTTTTTTAGATCCCAGTTCTCAGGATCATTCTCAGCAAGCCAGCTTAGAATATCTTTGGAATAGAGTATGCCTATTATTGAATCTATAGTTTCCTTGAAAACCGGAATTCTTGAATGCCCCTCCTGCTGCACTATTTTAAGCACTGATTGCAGATTTGATTCTACCGGCAGGCCCTGGATATCAATCCTTGGTACCATTATTTCCCGAACCGTTGTATCACCCAGATCAAAAATGCTGCGAATCATCTCTTTTTCTTCATCATCAAGAGCTTCAGTGTCATTTTGCTCTACAATTCTGGCCTTCTCCTTATCGCTTAGAAATGAGAATTTCTCATCATAGCGTAATGCTTTCAATATTGAGCGGTGAATTGCCAGAAATAGGGTAGAAAATGGGGTAAAAAACCACCCAAACATCTTGTAACAGGTGTATATAAATGGAAAATATGAGCGAAAATAGCGCATTGCAAACGCTCTCGGTATCTCATAAGAGAGTAACGATATCACCACAAAAGAGAAAAAAACCGATATACCAATACTTTGCAGAAATGAAATTCCAGGAAAAAACCTGCAAAAAAGTAAATAGGAAAAAAGTGTAAATCCGGCGGCACCAAAAGTACGTCCGATAGACACTGTGCTATTTAAGAGCGACTTGTTTTCCAGAATTTGTTGTGATTGTGAAGCGTAATATCTCAGTGTCTCATCGCCTTCAGCCGGATTCGCCCCATCAATGATGGCACTAAACACTATTTTTACGATGGAATAAAGAGCAGATAATAGAAAAGAAAAAACTAAACCTGCTATGAAGATGGACACCGCAGGGCCACTCTCCAAATGGAGCCTCCTTTGATAAGTACATGAAATTAACAGAAAAAATAAGACTGATTAAACCAAAACATCATTAACAAAAAGCTATAATTATCAGATCTTGGTCTTCCTGTATGAAGTTATTGCAATATAAATATTTCGTTTTAGCTGTGCTATAATTTTATATATTCACGTTCTTTGATTTCCATCATTTCACGCTCTTTGCAGTCTTGATGGTCATAGCCCTGAAGATGAAACATTCCATGAACAAACAACCGGATAATTTCATCATCATAGGTTATCTCAAAGCGTCTTGCCTGCACCATGGCTCTCTGCAGAGAAATATAAACTTCACCCAGCAGATCAGAATCACCTATCTCAAAAGATAAGACATCAGTTACCTTATCTATATTTCTGTACTGACGATTTAGTTTGCGGATAAAATAGTCTGAACACAAAATAAGGTTAGTCTTTTTATCTCTGCAGATTTTCTCTGCTCTGTAGATTCTCTCTGCAACCTCCAGAACTCTTTTCTCAGGATAGGGGAGTCTGATATACTGATGATGTATTACCAATGAATCAAAACATTTCATAACTGATACAAAGTGCTAACAGCCTCTTTTAATAGGTGGGACAGAGCATGCTTGTTACTTAACATGAAAATATTTGGGAAAAGAACGCGTATCTCAATAAATTTAATGCAGGCAGCAGGTTAAGGATTTGTTGCCTGCATTGAATTTCTATTTACGCACTCCCATAAGTTTTATTATTCTGGCATCGTGATAGATATTGCTGTTATAGTCGACAGAAATAATCGTTTTATATACTCCAGGAGCCAGCTTCATACCTTTTTTAGATGTACCTGACCACAAAAACTTTAAAGTAAACTGGGATGCCTGAAGTTGAGTGATGTCATAACCCTGTTTTTTAAGGTCCTCTATTACATCAGTTTTGCCGGAATAATTAACCACATTTCCTGCCAGATCGTACACTTTCATGGAAATATAAACTTTCGAGCCATCATTGGGAAGAGGCAGTGTGACAACTATAACAACACCACCATACTTTGACTTTTCGAATGCATCAGCATCGTGTTTTAGTACTATCTTATCCTGGCCAATATTAGGATTTGGCTGAAATGGGTTGGGCGCAATAATAGCCTCTGGTTTAACAGGTTCCACAAAAACCTGTACCTTCTGGTTCATCGAATCCGGCAAGTTATTGGAGCCATCCCGTACCAGCTCGTTTTCATGTCTGATATTGACCCAGTTAGAACTATTAATATCCTCTCCATTTGTCATTTTGATTTTAATAGTTTTATTGTTATCATATTCGATAATTTTTGCACCATCAAACAGATTTACCTTTGACATATCTCCAGAACCACTTTTAAAGTAGACCCAAAAAACCTTTTCTGGTGCATTCTCAATACTGAATCCATCAATCTTTTCACTCAAAACAATGGTTACTATATCATCAGAACGAGATGTAGTCGGCATATTTTTAGTAATAGTCCACACAACAGGAGCGGCACCATCATCAACCAGCTTCTTCTCGTCGGTTGCACCTTCAATACCACTGATTGTTAAATAGGGTTGCCAATCTGTTTGTGGCGGTGAATTTGGCTTTATATCCTCTTTGAGGTGCAGCGAATAAACCGAATCACCTTCCAGCGCAGTGACCCGCTCTACTTCAAAGCTGTGAACTCCGTAAATAACAGAAAAGTTATTACTTTTTGAAATTTTGATATTTTTGCTAAAAGTAATATCAATTCTATCGAGGAATCCGTTGCCATTGATATCCCGGGTGATCGCTTTCATTATGCTGGCATCCTGACCAACCATATGTACCAGGGCACATGCAGAAATGGTTTTTCCACTTTCTGAATCAATGATGGAAGCACAGAGGTTGCCATCAACGGGTTCGACCGGGTTTGAATGAAAAATAGTATAAAGGGTTCCCTGATTGTTTTGAGGGTCTGTCGGTGGAAGTTCCCCGTCGGTATTCCACTTACTTTCTTCCGGTCCTCTGTAATTACCATACTGGTCATAACCATGAGAGTAAACCACTTTGGAACTACCATGAGTTAGATGTATGATATCGTTTATAGGGTTATTCCCCTTATCATCATGAGTTAAAACCAGCGAATCAAGCCCACCTGCCAGAAGTCTAAACTTTTTAGTACTGGCTTTTATTCCATTTAAAATCACAGATATCTGATGAAGCGAATCATCGGGATATGGTGCGTAATACAACACAAATTCAACCGTATCTACTCCATTGAAGAAACATTGATTATGTTTGTAAGTATCACCATTTTTTGTGTTTAATGTTTTGGTGACACCATCTACTGTCATGGTCGGATCCGGGTGTTTTTCTCCACCTTTGGGTAACAGATCCTGGTAGATTGCCCGGCTATTTGGTGGATTGTCTTTATAGCAGTATTCGCCTGGAACCAAGCCATCGCGGTTTTTAATGATAACCTCCGCTTTAAGGGTTCGGCCAGCAATCCGTTCCAATTCCGGAGTAATAAGCTTTATTTCTACTTCTGAAGCAGGTGATCGAATAACGGTGACCGGAATAACCAGTTTTTCTGTACGGCCATCTTGGGGATTGACAAGCTCTAAAGTTCCCTCACCCGGTTTTACCGGGTTAAATGTCCACCTGTCAGAGTGATCCGGTTCAACTGGTTCAACTGGTGAGAGCCCGGAATCGATAGGGGATGAGAGATCCCAATTAACCTTAAGTTTGATCCATGAGGATGGATCGTTCGGTTTATCAACTGCAGTTGAGATCAGTGCCCAAACCTCATATTTTTCAGAAAAATCGGTTTCAATCTCTATTTTAGTTAAATAATCGGTAATAACTGAGCGACCTTCCTCCACCAGACGAATCCTGACCGGGTAGTAGTCTTTTATTACCACAGGAACCGAATCGGGACTTATGGAATCGGCCTCCTTTGCTACTGCTGTAGCCATGCCTTTTGCTAACTGGTCATACCTCTCAAAAATACCATGGTATTTTCTTCCTGTTTCGCCAGTAACTTTAATGATGTTCTCTTGCAGAGATTTCCATTCGGTGAGATCTATACTCGCCATCCTGGTAAAAAAACCATCACTATCTCTAACAACCGCATACGCATCTTCAGAGCTTGTGCTATCAAAGAAGTATATGGTATCTATCTCATTGGGCTTATAAATAAGATCCCAATCACTTTCACCAACTTTAAGGGACACTGGCTCGATATAAATCTTATGATCCGGTCCAGGTGTTGTAATAACTGTGATGATATCATTTACCTCGCCTGCTCCATCGATAAATACGGTTCCCTGGATTCTTATCGTATCATAGGGCAGACGTGTCTTAAATTTAACATTAGCGCCTGAATCTGCCTGAAAATCGCTATTATCATGAGCCCTTGAAGAAATGACTTTCCATTTTGTTTTTTCAGATAGCTCAGGAATAGAAACGCTGTCTGATTTAACATCAGATTTTAAAGTTACCGAAGTTCCAGCCCTTACGACTAAATCTGGTTCAACTGAAAGAGATATTTGTATTACGGGCTGAATCATGTTGGTTTCTATCATGATCCGGGAATTAACCGTGTGTCTTTCAGCATAAAAGAAATCTAGTGGATATTTATTGTTTGGAATAAGTCCCATTCTTCGTAGGTCATCAGAATTAATAGTATCTTCTTCAGCATTATGTATTCCACCCAGATCAAGGGCCAGTTTGTTATTTACATAGGTCCATACGTCGTCATCACCCCTGAAAACAAACTGTAAACCTGACCTGTATGTAAATTCAGTGTGTAATCTCATTGTAAAAGAGTAGTTATGCCTAACGTTATTATCACCTCTGCTCTCATTGCCAAATCCGCGACCATCCAGAGGGAAGAATGTACTGTCCTCAAACCTGTAAAGCCCTCTGTCGCGATCAACAAGTCTGAAAGTTAACGAGTCTTCTATAACGATATTTTTAAAGGCTGTATCGTAGTCAACTGTACCTGAGCTGTCAAAGACTACTATAGCGTTATACGGTGGTGAGCCACCTGTAGTTCTGTAGAAAGGTATAGAAAAATCTCCCTTACCTCCTTTTTCCGAATCGTTCCAATCCACATACCAATATTTAAAATAGTGGTTCATGTAGACAGAATCACCCTGGACTGGAATTGGAAGTGTATCACCCTGAGTATTCACATAAAAAGAGATGTATTTATTGGTGAGTGGATCAATCAGAGACTCTCCTGCCATGTTTTTTTTAACTCCACCCAAATGAGCACATTCAAATTCGGGGTTCGATTTATCGGAGTGAAAATCGTAAAAAGTTACCCCGATCTTTATTGAGTCGGGTAATTCTCCAATTATTACGGCCTGTGCCAAGAGGGTAGTCGTGCTAATAAGTATGACCAGAAGGCTCACACTGATTGTCCGAAAACGAGTTGGAAACCCCATGGAAGTCCTCTCTCTAATCGTTTAAAACACCTGATAGCTTTGTTAACTTTTAGTGCATAATATAATAAAACTTTTAATATTTAGTAAAATTTAATATTGCAAATCGTATTCTGGTTGAATACTGCAAGATGTAAAAGAAACCAATTTTATATAAAAAGATTTAAAAAAAGAGGGGGAGGATTACGAAACAATCGTTGTTTACATAATATGTATTATCCGCATGCGCGTATTGTATCCTCCTGATTTAATTGAGCCCGAAATCATATCCTTTTAAAATAAAACCCGGTAATTCATTGCCATTTTCCACTTATATGAACACCACATGACGGGCACCTGCTCTCTAAAACAGATTTCTTCTTGGCTTGATATCCATCCCTCTGTACTAAAACATTTTTACAGTTGTAACAAACCGTATTGCTTTCTCCAGCCACATTCCCAGAATAAACATATCGCAAACCAGCTTTTAATCCAATCGTTTTTGCCTGCTCAATAGTCTCAACCTTTGTGAACTTTCTTTGGCTAAACTCATACTGTGGAAAAAACCTGGAGACGTGCCATGGTATATCTGGACTCAGCCCGGATATAAAATGTGCAATATCCGTTAGCTCACTTTCTGAATCATTTTCTCCTGGTATTAATAAGGTGGTTATCTCTATCCAAAGATCTGCCTTAAAAGCATCTCTTATCGTCTGAAGAACCGGCTCAAGTTTTGCACTGCAATTTTTCCGGTAAAAATTATCATCAAACGACTTTAAATCGATATTACAGGCATCCAGATATGGAATTATTACCTGCAGAGCTTCTTTTGTCATATACCCATTGGTAACAAATACTGTAGATAACCCTTTGGATTTAGCGATTTTACAAACTTCGTAAGCATACTCGAAATAGATAGTTGGTTCGGTGTAAGTGCAGGAAATGCTTTTGCAGCCCTGTTCAATTGCTTTTTTCACAATATATTCTGCAGATATCTCTTTGATGGATTCCCTTTTTTCATTGGCATTCTGGGATATTTGCCAATTCTGACAGAAACCGCAGGTGAAATTGCAGCCTTTGGTGGCAATAGAAAATGAAGTAGTTCCAGGGCAAAAGTGGTACAATGGTTTTTTTTCGATTGGGTCAACAGCTTGGGCAATAAGGTTTCCGTAGGAATGGGTAAAAAGAGTTCCATCAATATTTTGACGTACTTTGCAGAAACCGAATTTGCCATCGCTTATACGACAATGGTGAGCGCAAAGAAAACAATGTACCTGATGATCCTCTTTTTTTTGATACAATTTTGCTTCTTTCATTTTCGACTCCATTTTAATGTATACGTAACCAATTGAATTGGTATGAGATATCCTGTTTTACCCGACAAATCAGTTTCGATGGGAAATTTTCATTTAACTCGCAAAGCTAAAAGCTATATATGGTATAAGATTTGAATCTCCTAATAATTGATTTTATGCTTTCAATCCATAGTGCACTATTTTTCTGGAACCTTTTTCACCGTGCCGGTGTTTAAAAGGAGGAAACATGGCAGAAAAAGCCAATCCTATTGATGTTGAGCAGGTGCTTAAAAATACCAGTTTTCCTGCATCAAAAAATCAAATAGTTCAATATGTCCGTGATCTTCATGCAGCACCCGAAATCGTGTCTGCATTGGAAAAGATACCTAATCGCAATTATAAAAATGCAGCAGAAGCGGCAAGGGAGACTTTTACTCCCGATGAAGGCCCACTGCCACGTGGGCTCGATTCTTGCGATGATTAATCAGGTATAAACACTTTTTTCTTAATCAGGGGAGAACTGCTATAAGTGCACTCCCCTGCCATACTTTCTCGATCTTTAGCCCCGAGTTGTGCAGTCCCGTATAAACGGTTAACCTTAATCAGTAAAGGCGGTAAGCTCATGTGTCATATAATAATTGTAGATGACAAAGACCTCTCACTGGAACTCATTTACAGTTTTTTGACCAGAGAAGGATACCAGCATGTCAAAAAGTTTGATTCTCCTCTAAAAGCGCTTTGTGAAATAAAAAATGGCTTTGTTCCAGATCTGGTAATCACCGATTACCGAATGCCGCAGATGGATGGGATTCAATTTCTTTATTCATTATATAATCAGATCCATAGCAAAATTCCATCCATTATTCTTACCGGCGATCCAGACTCACTTCCCGCTATCCCTGAAAAAATCACCGTTATAGAAAAAGGAAGAATTGAGTTCTTTAAGCAACTTATAGATGAGGTATACAAAATCTGCAGTTTATTAAAAAAGAGCGGCTATTATGAACTTAATCCGATTAGAAAGGCTCGTATTCCCAAAAAAAGATCGGTTGCCAGAAAAAAAGAAGTCATTAATTACACCTGACAGTTTGGGCAAAAACAACCTGTGCGACCAGAATAAGTTTGGCATTTTATCTTTGAGCCACACCTGGGACAAATTTTTCTTTTCCGTCCCGAATGAAGAAAAAAATGCTCTGGAAAAGACTTACCTTCGACTCTGGATTTTATTGCGATATTTAGCACTAAACCCATTATCTGGAATATTTTTTCTATCTGCTCTTCTGAGAGCGAAGATGCTGCAGTTGATGGATTAATCCTGGCTTGAAACAATATTTCGTCTGAATACTCATTTCCAATCCCTGCAAATAACTCCTGTTTCATTAATACATTTTTTATTGCGGTTTTCTTGTTTAATATGATATTTACAAACTTATCTTTATTCAGAGTAAGAACATCCGGACCAAGATGGTGTTTTTTAACGAAAGAGTCTATATTTTGGACTATGCCAATCCTACCAAAAAGCCTCTGATCATCAAAACACAAATAGTTATTGTCGCAAAATTTAATCAATAACCGACAGTGCTTTGGCTCTTGGGTTAATTGGTGAAAGAAAAACAGTAACCCAGTCATTCCAAAATGCACCGTTAGCCAGACTCCCCCATCGGTTTGAATAAAAAGCAGCTTCCCCCATCTGAGCGTTTTTAGAAATCTGCGACAGATAAGCTTAGCGACCAATTCATCTATAGAAATCTCATGAAGAATTTTTTCTCTTTTTACCTCTACTTCGATTATGGGTTTACCCATAGAAGTATCTTCCAGATACCTTCTGAAACTTTCTACCTCTGGAAGTTCCGGCATAAAAATTGTCTCATCACAAATTGAAAAAAAGAGAATTTTAGGCAGCACACAATAATCGCTCAACACCCCAAAAAAAAGAACCTTCAAAAACTGCTCCAAAACAATCCTGACTTGGTTTTTAATCGAAACCGTCCTTCGAACAACAAAGGTTTAGAGTAGTTCCTTTTTTAAAAAGAATCCAATGTTTATATTACAATCTATATACTATTAAGTAATTTCCGTCCTTGGGGTTGTGTGTGTCTATGAGATCAATACTTCTAAATAAAAAGCTTTTATTTTTAACATCTTTTTCTGTTTTTTTATCATTGAGCAGTGTTCATGCCCGAATAATAAAATTAGACAGAGAAGGTGATGGTACTATTGTCAAAAACAACATCACCGATGCAGTAGAAGCTGCAAATCAACCAAACGATACTATTTTTATCACTGGCTCAGATATAGACACGTTTAGTGGAGACTTCCCTGCAAATTTTCAAAATGGTAACATTACATTTCTTGGAGAAAAGACCAATCCGGACAGCTTCCCTGTTTTAAATGTCCGCGGTAACAGTTGGAAAAATTTCTGGAATAATGCTGGAAATTGCAATACTCGATTTGAGAGAGTGGTTCTTCAGAATTGTTTCCCAATCGATGATCAAAACAACTCTCATAATTGCATTATCGAAAATACTGTAATACGTGGTTATACGGATAATACTGTGTTTACCATAAGAGGTAATCGCAGCAATTCAGTAACGATTAAAAACTCAATTTTTACCAACAATAAACGGGCTATATTTCCAAAATTAAGCAATCATAATTCTATTAATCCTTACGGTTCAGTGATAAATTGTACTTTTTTTAATAATGATACAGTAAACGCAGACAACCCATCTCAAAATAAAACTCTATTATCAGTCTCTAACTGCATTTTTCATTCAACAAATAAAAGTATAGCTTTAACTGACATTCTCAAGAAAGCATACTCAAATTGCCTCTTGCCAGCTACAGAAAATCCAACATTATGGGGCACAGGCTGTATTAGTGAAGATCCAAAATTCATAAAAACCACACCCTCTATTGCCTCTGATTTCCGTTTCTTTAAAGAGTCCCCAGCACGAGAAAAAGGAAGTCCCGATAATGCACCAGTGAAGGATATCTCGGGAAAAAACCGGGACCCCCTACTACCTGATGTCGGTGCCTGGGAATGGATTGATACAAATGTTGCCCCAGTGGGCATAGAATTTTCCAGTGATTCAATAGATGAAAACAACTCGAGCGGGGCTTTCATTGGAATATTTAGCACCATAGATTCCAATCTTACTGATACCCATACCTATAGTTTTATTTCCGGCGACATCTCCTATTTCAACATTAATAAGGACTCTTTATTTGCCAAACAAGTATTCAACTATGAATCCAAAAGCACCTACTCAATCACAGTGAGAACCACAGACCCTGGCGGTTTATCTTTCGATACCACTGTTAGCATCAGAATTATTGATGTAAATGAAACACTAACCGGTCTTTCTCTCAGCAACTCTTCAATTGCCGAAAACATACCAAGCGGCACTTTTATCGGCAAACTTACTTCAACAGATCCGGATAGTAACGACATCCACACCTATTCGCTAAGAAGTGGGGATACCGCACTTTTTAGCATCCGTTCTGACTCTCTTCTTTCTGATAGATCTTTCAACTATGAAGAGTCCAGTCTTTATACCATCTCTATCCGGTCAACCGACAAGGGTGGCCTTTACCTTGATCAATCCTTTAACATCCTTATATCAGATGTTAAAGAACCACCAGAATCAGTATTACTATCTTCAACGACAGTTTCAGAAAATGTGCCACAAAACACCCTTATAGGCAGCTTTATTACAATAGATCGGGACAGCGGGTCCTCCTTTACCTACACGTTTGTGTCCGGAACAAATGACAATGATGAATTCAATATCAGCGGAGACAGCCTACTCACCAAATCTATGCTGGACTACGAAGTCAAAAACAAGTATGCAGTAGTAGTAAGATCCAACGATGGCGACCATTCAATAACAGATACCTTTGAGGTCCTGATAACCAATGAAAATGATATGCCGACAGCTATCAGCCTGACAAAGACTACCGCAGAAGATTCTACCGCTGTGAACACTGTAATCGGAACATTATCCGCAATCGATCAGGACAGTAACGAGGTCTTCACCTACGGTCTTCCTGTATATGGAGACAATTCATACTTCAGAATCGATGGAGACACTCTAAAGGCTGATTCGGTTCTGAGTTTCCTTAAAAAACCGGTGTATTCCATAAGAATAAAGGTCAAGGATAAAGAAGGCGATTCTTTAAGTGCAGATTTCAACATCACCATTTTATCCAAACCCCTCATATCAAAAGAGCCTTTAAATGCAATTGCCGGTGAAGGGAAAGTTGCCACTTTTTCTATTGAGGCCACCGGTTCTCAGCCTCTCAGCTATAAATGGTATTCTACCACTGCCCCTGCAGTGGTAATCGATACCTCCCCAACATTAACCTTTAACACCATATCCATGACACAGAACAAAAGTTCTTATTACTGCGTGGTATCCAATGAACTTGATGAAACTTCAAGCAGAAAATGCACCCTGACTGTTTATCAGAAGCCAATAATCGCTACCGATCTTTTAAACACAGTCACTGTGAAAACTGATTCTTCATGCACACTTTCTGTTATTACCAGTGGCGATTCGCTTTCTTATTTATGGATAAAAAACGGTTCAGACACTTTAGTGGCGAACACTTCAAGTTTGATCGTCAGTTCTGCAAAAGCTCCAGACAGCGGCAATTACCGGTGCATCGTCTATAATATTGCCGATACTGTGGCAAGTAAGGTTACCTTTTTAAAAGTACTGATCCCACCTACTTTTGACACCGTACCAGCTTCAGTTGTGGTTTTTGACAGAGATACAGCAAGAATCCGGGTCTCTGTGAGCGGAACTCCACCATTCAGTTATAAATGGATCAAAAATGGTATCGATTCTGTAGGATCATCGACAGAACTGGTGATTCCTGATGTTACCCTTTCTGATAGCGGCAGCTATTATTACTGCAAAGTAACTAATGTGATTAAAACGGATTCCTCTTCAAAGATATTCCTGAATGTAAGACCTGCCCCACCGGTTATTGATAGTCAGCCCGCATCTGTCAGTATTATAGAAAACCAGAGTGCAGTCTTCAAGATTAAAGCCCATGGTACCGATCCTTTACAATACAGATGGTATTATCAGTATGATACTCTTACTGTTTTGAGCGACAGCACAACTCTGATACTGGATAGTGTACAAGTGGATCGACACAATTACAAAATTATATGCCAGGTTTCCAATGTTGCCGGGACCACAACAAGTGACACCGTGATCTTACAGGTTTATCCTGAACGTCCTTTAATTTATATAAATCCTCTATCACAGAGCACTAATGTAGCAAAGAGAGTTAAATTTACCGTGGCAGCTACCGGAACCCCGCCTCTCAACTTCCGATGGTGTAAGCCAGGTATAAAAGATTCTTTAGGTACACTTGATTCACTTATTCTTGATCCTGTCCAGAAAAATCATGCAGGGGAATATTATTGTATTGTCAGCAATAGTGCAGGAGCGGATACATCGGATACAGTCACTTTGGTTGTGGATGATGAGCTTAAGGCTCCAGAGATAATCTCACATCCGGGGTCTCAGGAAATATACATAGGAGATACAGCTTATTTTAGAGTTGAGGCTGCCGGTTTTCCTCCTCCAGGATACCAATGGTTCCTAAACGACAAGCCACTACCCGAAGCCACAACAAACACATTAGCTTTAAAGGGATTAAGTTTCGACAACAACCTTGACAGTATCAAGTGTATGGTTTTCAATTCAGAGGATACTACCTATAGCAATAGTGCTGTTTTGACCATCACACCAGCACCAGTCGCTAATTTCACTGAAACACCAACTACAGGAAAAGTCAATATCAGTGTTCAATTCACCAATGCATCTTCAGGCATTTACTCCTCTTCAATCTGGGATTTTGGTGATGGAACCACCAGTACTGAAGATTCACCGGAGCATATTTATGACAAAACCGGTCTCTACGATGTAAGTCTTATTGTGACCGGAAGGGCAGGAAACGACACAATGGTCAAGACTGGGTTGATCTATGTATACGCTGAAGGTGAAAACCCGGTTCGGATATCAGCAAAGTATCTTCGCGGAACTGAAATTGAATTAACCATAAGTAATCTGGACAAAATTGAGCCACAGATTTTTCCTCCGGTTTACGATTCTCTGGGTATATGGATCTCCAGATATTCATTACCTGAAGATAAAAACACCTCAGAAAGATTGATCAAATATTCTCGCGTCGTTTTTAAGGATAAAAGCAGCTTTACTGACACTTTGTCGCTTCCAGAAGCAAAAACTAACTGGTATCTGATGAGCGGGCTTTATCTAACCAATGGTAAACTATCCGCTTTCAATGCTGGAAACGGAACTGAAGTTTTGCTGATGGATAAAGAAGCACCATCCAATCCACTCAGTATTAGTGGAAGACATCTGGGAGAAGATTCTGTATTAATCACATTTATCACTTCTTCTCCTCTGGATACAGAGAAGGTTGATTCGGTGCTTTTCTGTTTTGCTTTTGACAGTATAGGATTGGATTACCGAGGACAGTTTTCCAGAAGTTTTGCGGCTGAAGAACTTACAAAAAAATTAATTGTGGAAAAGAAAGTATTCGATGGAATCTTCTCTATCGGCTCTCATCAGATGTGGTGTGGAGTGGTACTGAAAGGGAAAAATGACAGTCTTAGTTTACCGGTAACTTCCCGTTTTCTGATAGAAAATGCCAATACCAGTAATCCCATAATTCTCAGTGCGCAGTCAATCAGCTCAAGTGCCATAAGACTATCCTGGGATGATCTTAATCCTGATAGTGTCTCAAAAATTCGGATATGGTACAGTATAGATCAAATCCCGTTAGGCACGTTACGAGGCTCCGATTATTCGCTTATAGAATTAAATCCCACCCAGAACAGTTGCATTGTAGAGTACTTAAACTACTCAACTAGCTACTGGGTTGCAGCACAGGTAGCGAACAAACAAGGTACATGGTCAAATATTACTGAAAAATCGCGAGTAAACACCAAGACACTGGACCCATCCGATGCACCTGCGATTGCTAACACTATAACACTTCATTCCCCCAGATTTGACTCAGTATCTGCCAGCATAAAGCTTAGCTGGTGTGTTGATACTATTGGAATTGGTGATAGTCTGGAGCTTGGAATTTCTTTCAGCCACTCAGGATTTGAGTCGGTGATTTCCCAGATCAAACAGATCTTGCCAGTGAAGGATTTATGTGACAGTGTTCAATTACAATTGCAGAAAATTTCTTTCAATACCGAATATTTTATCTCCATGTGGCTTCGGAAAAAAGGTGGACAATGGGCTTCACCGGTCCAAATGTCTCAAAACTACATTTTAACTCCTCATTTTACACGTGAGCCTCTGATTATTTTCAATCCAGCGGTTATTTTTGACACTGTCTTTGCTTTTAATGAAAATCTCATACTGTCCAAAGATTCTCATTTCGGAATAAAAGAAGTTTTCAAACCTGTCGCAGTATTTTACCAGGGAAATGGCCATAAAGGAATGGTTACTGTTGGAAACGGGTTTTATTTTGATCAAAATACCCCCCCCCCTCCACCACTATCTTTCTGGATTGGATTGCGCTATACAGTTCCATCTGGTTTTAGTGCCAGAAAGATAAAATTGTACAGAGAAAGTGCTAATGGAGTACTCATAGAACATGATGCTATCAATGACACTTTGAGAAAAATAATATCAGTAAATACCAATAATACTGATCTGCCTTTTATTCTGTTGATTGATACAGTTGCACCGGTAGTGGATTTTAATGGCGATATCGACAAGAAAGCTTATACCGGGATAAGTACAACCGACACAGTAACTATTACCGATAATATTCTCAATACAAAATATCAGTTCTGTTACTCCACAGGAAAAGACCCGCTTCTCATACGAATCGATACTGTTTTGTCGGCCAACTCTCAACAACTGATTCTCACAATTCCAAAGGGATTTAACAGCGTAGAAAGCGGAATCAGGGCAGAGTTACGGGTGAGCGATGGCATTAACAGCACTATCAGCAATTTGTCAAAACAGGTACATATAGACAAGATAGAAACAAGAATATTTCCATTACAGTGGACTCCTTTTTCTGTTTCAGCAGAACTTAGTTCCACTAGTCCCGAATCTTTAATCACACACCTTGCAGAAACCGACAGCAGCGGTTACGATGGCAGATATGCCAGGGTGTTTCACTGGTTGCCTACGACAGAAAACAACGCTGCAAAGGATCGCTGGGTTGAATACAATGATAATGTTAAAACATTGTTCAACCTGTCTCCAGGTAAAACATTCTGGATAAAAACTCTCAATGATAAATCGATTAACCTGGGATCGGCTTTAACCATGTCTCTCAAAGATACTGTGAAGATAGTTCTTCCCAACAAAGAATTTACCGACTTAACACTGCCCTATAATTTCCCTGTCCGCATTAAAGATATCATAGAGGCATCGGGGATGGATTCCATAGCAATCTATAAATGGAATAATGATTCAGGTGTGTTTATTACAAAGGGTTTGTATATTCCAGGTAAAGCAAACCGTCAAAATATAAACGATTCACTTGATTGGAAGTATTATAATGCTTACTACTCTGTTTATAATATGTACAAAAAAGATATCACACTTAAAATCCCTCCAGTCCCTGTTTCGATGTCACCGAATCAGCCTCTCAAAAAGCAGTCTCAGAAAAACGTATGGGGTTTCACTGTAAACTGCAGGACCGACTCTTCCAGTGTGTCAGAAGTATACTGCGGTTATGCTGATAAAAGCAGACCGGTCTATTATCCGCCATCTCCGGGATTTGTTGAATCCAGGGTTAAAATTTTTGACAGAAATTCCAACCGCTTTTTTGGTGATTACATTTCCGGAGACCTTTCCAGTGGCGGTTTTGCTCAGGAGTTAGCTTTTGAAAATAATCAGTCCCACCCGGTCCAGTTCTCATTTTCTATGGATGGTGAAGGTGATATTCCTTCTGGTATTGGTTCTTCTATACTTAACACTGACACTGGAGAGTGGGAGAAGAGCGGAAAGGTAATTGTTGGTGCCAATAATGTTGAATACAGGTGGTTTGTGGTTGCTGGAAAAGATTTCATGGATCGTTTTAAAAATAAAGCACTATCCTGGAGATATGGATTGCGAAGTGTGTGTGCCAACCCTGTGCGCAATGCAGCAATTTTCAAATTCACCATTCCTACCGGGGCAAAAGAGAGGGTAAGGTTTACAATTTTTGATGCCATGGGAAGAAGTATCTGGGAGAAGACCATTTCTCATCCTTTGAGCAGCGGAGAACATACCCTTATCTGGAACGGTAATAACTCCACAAGGGGCAAGGTAAGTAACGGTATGTATTTTGTTAAATTCTCCGTTCTGGATTCAAAAGGGAAAATATCAAAATCATTTAATTCCCGCTTAGTATACGTTCGTTAACTGTATAGAAAAGGTAGCTACTCAGGTATCTGATGATAAAAAACATGACAATATCTACTCAGAAAATATAAGAACTAATATCTAATCAGATACCTTCCTTAGTACCTAAGTAAGGTAGAAATGCAGAAAAAAACTCTGATTCTATCTGATTTCTTACCAGTTTTGTATCAATATTTAAGCAATTATTAATATGTGATAGATACCAGGATCAGTCGACTCATGAATTATAAAAAAAACTCTTATAGAGAAATTACTGGTGCAATTCATCTGCATACCACCTATTCTGATGGTGGCATAACAGCAAAAGAGCTGATTTGCGCAGCCAAGTCAGTTGGGCTCAATTTTATTATCATTACAGATCATATGACTCTGAGAGGACTTGATGAAGGTTATGAAGGATTAAGTGACAAACTTAGTGTTTTAGTAGGTTATGAACATCACGACCAGCATAAAAAAAATCATTATCTTGCACTTGGAGTGGATAAGGTTTTTAACCCTTCATTTAAGCCACAAAGCTATATAGATGAGGTAAAGAAAACCGGTGGAATAGGCTTTCTGGCTCATCCCGCTGAAAAGAGAAACTATTTTGGCAGTCTGCCTCCCTATCCCTGGACTGACTGGGAGGTTGTTGGATATGACGGAATAGAAATATGGAATCAGATGTCAGACTGGGTTGAAAACTTAAAATCATGGATGAGTTTTATTAAATTGTTTTATCCAAGAAGGTTTCTTGGTGCACCGCCTGCGGAACTACTGGCTAAATGGGATACTCTTAACAAAACCAGTTTTATCAGCGGAATAGGTGGTGTGGATGCACATACCAGAAGATTAGGAATTGGGTACTGCTGTTTCAGAGTGTTTCCAATAAAAGTCGAACTCAAAGGTATACGTACTCATCTTTACATTAATCAAAGGAATGATTTCTCCAATTTTGCCTCCACCAAAAAAGCTATTTTAAAAGGACTGCAAAATGGCCATGGCTTCATCAGCAATTTTCGCAGAGGTGATGCAAGAGGGTCAAGATTCTTTCTCCAACATAAAAACGGGCACCTAACCCCCCCTGGTGTTCAAAACCCACCCCCTCTTCCAGCTCGTTTAATGGTTGAAATTCCAGAAGAAGGAAGAATCATTCTTATCGCAGATGGAAAAACTATTAATCAAACTGGTGGGAAAACAGCCGTTTTTGACATTGATAAAAAAGGCGTCTACCGTATTGAGGTTTATAAAGAATCCAAAGCTTGGATCTACTCGAATCCATTCCCGGTCGGTGATTATCCTTTTTAAGCCTTCTGGAACGTTTAGTCTGAAAAATTCCAAAAAACATATGTAATTACTTTTCCAAGTGAAAATTCCGATCTGGCATGAGGCATAGTTTATATTATCTGATCTTTTAACAGCAATATTTCTTAATAACCCTAGTGGTTTCAGCCCGGGCACTCTGAAATCAGATATCCTGGCAAAAAGGTTTTTTGCTGTTTTTCCTTCAGAGAAGTAATTTTTATATTTCTTTTTATATATTATACGGAAATTTTAGTGCCTAAGATACTACAGAAACTATTAGATCGCCTTTTTTTATTAAGAATCCCACTACTTGCTCCGGCATGGACCATTCTAATTCTTGGCTGGATTTCAGGTAATCAGCATGTACATATCGGAGGGAGTTTTGTTGGTAATAATGCGGAGAATTCGGCCATAAATCTTTGGACGATTCTCACAGGATTCTCTCTTATAGTTGCATCTATTTATGTGGTTAATCAGATTGTAGATATTGAAAGTGACAGAATTAACCACAAACTATTTCTGCTTCCCAATGGGATCATCTCTGTTCGCACAGCTTGGGTATGTGCTTTTTTGTGTGCAATCGTGGGCATTGGTATAAGTTTTTTCTATGATGTGGTCATCCTGCTTCTTTTTATCTCAGGGCTATTGCTGGGTTATCTTTACAACTTGCCACCTTTTCAGTTAAAGAATCGTGCCTGGGGTGGAGTTCTTTCCAATTCACTGGGACACGGAATGGTAACATTTCTGGTAGGGTGGTATGCCTCAAAAATTGGCACTTCTATAGAGCCCCAAATTTTTATGAAAGGCCTTCTTTCCTCGATTTCTCCAGCACTAGCCAATGGAGCAGTATTTCTGGCTACCACCATTCCAGATGCTGATGGGGATCAGTTGACCGGAAAAAAAACCTTTTGCGTAAAATATGGTGAAAAGACCACTGCGATAACCGCAGCACTTTTTTGTTTTGGAGCATTAGGTTTTTCCTTCTTTATAGAGAACAATTTCTGGGTAATGGCGGTACCAACTATTATCAGTATGATTTTTTTTACCTCATTTGCCTTTTTAACCAAGAGGGATCTGGCGTTTAAGACTTTTAAGTGGCCGGTTTTTCTCTTATCGTTATCAGTTGCCCTTTTTGTTCCTGAATATGGAATTCTAATAATAACCACCTTCATTGGAAGCAGAGTTTATTATCAGAAACGATTTGGAATAGAGTACCCGACTTTCAAATCAAAATGAAAAAAATTATTCTACATTCGCTTGATCTTCTGTTCCTAATGCGCCCAATCCTGCTGGTTCCGGTGTGGGGGTTTTCCTTGTTTGGATATTACAGGGCTAAGACTGACTCAATAAGGGAAATTTTTAGCCTATGGAATAATTCCTCTATACTTACATGCTCTCTTCTACTTTTTTTCTCTCTATCTGTGGGAGCAGTGTATATCTTCAACCAGATAGCCGATATTGAGGTGGACAAGAAAAATGGGGGTCTCCCTCTTCTTGCCAGCGGCGTAGTAAAAAGAAATGATGCTTTGATTTTTGCACTTATCTTATCCGGCATCTCCATAGTAATCCCACTTTTTACAGAATACAAAGCAATCTCTTTTCTAAGTACCTTTGCATTAATAATCGGCTTGTTATACAGCTTCAAGCCCTTTTATTTCTCAGGAAGACCGTTTTGCGATTTTCTGTCCAATGCACTTGGTTATGGGGTTATAGCATTTGGAGCCGGATGGATCTGTGGGGGCAAAACTCTTATAGAGATAAGTTTTTTAAACTCAACACTCCCCTATTTTTTTCTTATGTGTGCAGGTTCCATCAGCTCTACTTTACCGGATCGGGACGGGGATTACTCTGAGCAGAAAAATACGACTGCAGTAACACTCGGGGCACAAAAGGCACATCTTATTGCCACATTTTTACTTTTTATGGCAGCAGTCTCAGCACTAATTCAAAGTGATTTTCTGGCCCTTATCTGCTCTGTGGCTCCTTTCCCCTTTTATCTGGGCTATATCTTTAAACCTACTGAATTTTTCATGGAATCTACTTATAAAATTGGTGGTGCAATGACCGTGCTCTGTTCCGGTCTTATCATACCTTTATTATTTCCATCCGGAATTATTGTATTTTTGGTGACTTGGCTGTATTTTCGATTACGACATGGTGTATCGTATCCTTCATTAATAACGGTACGTGAAAATGTATAGAAAACTCTGGTTGTTAGTTTTTATAAAAATCAGTTTGTGTATGGCATCTTCTTTTCCTCAATACCTGACGGAACCTTCCTCGCGTGCTGTTAATGATATTATTAACTGTAACTTCGAGCATGCATTAATTATCTGTGATTCCTTAAAAAAGGAATTCCCAACTGATCCTCTCCCCTCTATTCTCAAACTTACTGCAATGGGCATGCGTGATGTCGATTGCGAGACAACAATCGATTCTGCCGGGTTTATAAATGAATTTATAGCAGCTCAGCAGCTAATCCGCAGCTATGAGCAAAAAAATGGATCCTCCTCATATATCCTCATGCTGGATGGCTTCTCCAAAGCTATGCATGCTGCATTCTTTTTGAGACAAAAGGCCTATTTTAATGTCCTGCACAATGGGGTTGACGCTATAAAGCTATTAAAAAAAGCAAAAGAGTTAGATTCTACCAATGCAGATGCTGACTTTTTCCTGGGTCTATATGATTATGGAAAATCTGAATTGAAAAAAAAACTATGGATGGTTCTGTTCTGGTATCCTGGAAACAAAAAGGAAGGAATTGAAAAGCTTCAGCATTGCAGTAAAAATGCCTCCCTAACCAATATCGCTGCAAAACTTTGTCTCTCCGATATTTATGTTCAGGAAAAAAAGCCCGAACTTTCCCAGACCATCATCTCTGAGCTGGAAAAACAATATAAAAAAAGCCGCTTCGTGCTTTGGGCTAAAGTTAAATATATGGAATCTGAGAAAAATTATGATTCCGCAGCAGCGGTTTATGAGAAGCTTTCAATGTATTATGTACAAATTCCTGAAGGGAAACAGAACTTTTTTGTTACCAGAAACCGTATGGCCCACATGCTGAAGCTTTCCGGAAAAAAACAGCACGCAGCAGAAATATGCGAATCACTATTAAACGATCAGCAGTTAGGGCAGTATCGGGATATTAAAAGAGATACACGAAAACTCCTGGAGAATCTGGATAATGGTAAAAGTTGATAAGGAAAAATGCGATCAATGCGGAACCTGTGTAAGTGTTTGCCAGGCTTCTGCTTTGATATTTATACAGGAACTGGTTATTAATCAGAAAAAATGTACTGGCTGTGGTAGATGTATTAAAGTTTGTCCATTTTCTGCTCTTAGTCTTCTTGAACAATCAAATTAAACACCGGGTAAGGTTATGTCAGAATTTGATATTATAATCGCAGGTTCAGGCCCTGCCGGTTCGATGGCTGCCATAAGTGCTTCCAAGGCAGGTCGGAAGGTATGTTTATTGGAAAGAAAGGCAGAGACCGGTGTTCCGGTCCGTTGTGGAGAAGGTATCGGAAGACGCGGATTACTGGACCATATAGAGCCAAAACCTGAATGGATCCGCAACACAATAAAAAAAGCGGTAATGGTCTCTCCATCGGGCATTCGAATAGAACTACAAGGAACCGGTGAAGATTTCGTTTTGGATAGAGAAAAAATGGATTCCGACCTGGTTAAAGAGGCTGTTGATTCAGGTGTCAGTTTTTTTGCTAAAACTCCGGTTACCTCAATTCGAAAAAATGGTGAGCTATATGAATGCACTACTCCTCAGAAAACATTCTCTTCCAGGATTCTTATTCTTGCAGATGGCGTGGAATCAAGATTAGCCCGATTCTTAGGCTGGACTACCACTTTGGAATTGGCCGATGTGGAAACATGTGCTTTTGCCCGTGTCGTCTCACCTCTTATCGAAAAGAATGCCTGCGTTTTTTTCACTGGAACAAGGGTGGCACCTGGAGGTTATGCCTGGGTTTTCCCCAGAGCAGTAGGTGAAGCTAACGTCGGGTTAGGAATCTCGGGACATAATAGTGAACCCGGGAAAGCGAAGCAGTATCTGGAACGCTTTATCGAATCGGAATTTCCAGGTGCAAGGCTCAGTAACCTTCATTGCGGCGGGGTTCCGGTTAGCAGATACATTCGACCTCTGGTTAAAGATGGTGCAATCTTAGTAGGAGATGCTGCCCGACAGGTTAACTGTCTCAGTGGTGCAGGCCTGGCCTATTCTCTATATGCAGGCAAATTAGCAGGAAAAACGGCTGCAAATGCATTTATAGGAAATGCAGTTAATTATAAACATCTCAAATTATATGAGAGAAGCTGGGATAAAAAATTCGGCAAACAACAACAGCGTTCATACAGTTTGAAAAAGTTTGTAGAGAAGTACGGTGATGATTCCTTTCTTGACAGGATTGCACATTCTCTATCCAAAGAAGATCCTGCGAAGTTAAACTACCTGAAAGTCTTTACCAGAACCTTTTCGGGTCACCCCCTATTGTTGCTAAAAGCGATAAAGCTATTCAGATAACCTCAGCTTTTAGTATTCCTATTTTTTTTTACTCCCTGTCAGGTCAATCTTAATGTACAAGGTATTGTATATACGATTGTATAAATACACCTTGTGTTGGTATTTCTGAGCAAATTATCAACATTGTATTTGACTGGCTTACCCATCCATGGTATACTTAGTTACTATGAAACTGTAATAGGGGAATACATCAATTTATGAATTTGATTCAGCATTTAACAGAGATCCAGGAACTTCCAACCCTACCAGAAATAGCGCTTCGGATAAGAGCATTGATTGTTTCAGAAGAGGGTAACGCTACAATGCTGGCACGTCTTATAGAGCATGATCCATCACTTTCTGCAAAGGTTTTAAAAGTAGCGAATTCAGCATTTTATTGCACTCCAAACAAAAAGATTACCTCTATTAAACTTGCCATTACCCGAATCGGTTTCAATCAGATCGGACACATCGCCATGGCAGTGAATCTGATACGGCAATTTTCAAGAAAATCCGATATTCTGGATTATCATCAATTCTGGAAACACTCTTTATCTTCAGCATTTCTTACCAACCTTATCCCTGATACTAATAGTTCGTCCGAACAAAGCCATTCTTTGTTTCTCTCTGGCCTGTTTCATGATATTGGTATTTTGGTTTTAGATCAGTTTTTCCATAAACAATTTGAGCAAATTATCAATTATGCAATATTAAAAGAAATCTCCTATCTGGAAGCAGAGAAGGAGCTTTTTCCCAATGAAACACATGCGGCTATAGGCAGTGCTCTTATGGAGATGTGGAAGATTGACCTTTCAGTTGTAAACTGTGTTCGATATCATCATGCACCTGAGAAGGCTCCTGTTAATCTTCAGGCGGCAATCTGGGCCACCTACCTTTCAGAGTACATTTTATGCAATTCAGGGCTTGGTTCATTTGAAGGTATGATACAGAATGGAAATAAGGATGTAATTGGAGCACTTAATTTAACCTCAGATATGATTTGCAGCTATCTTAAACTTGCTGAATATGAAGTTGAACGTTCTGAACTTATCCTTGCTCTGGACTCTAATTACTCGCCTACACAACTACGTGCAGTCTAACCTTGGGAGATCTTTTTAATGGATGTTTCTTATATAAACCCTTTCATACAGGCCACCATCGATTGTTTCAAAACCATGATCACTGATAAAATTTCGCCTCTGTCCCCATCTTTGAAACTTCAGCCATTCTCCCGTTATGCCATATCTGGAGTTATTGGACTTTCCGGTGAAGCCCAGGGATCTATTTCGTTTGGCTTTTCCATGCCGGTTGCAGTAAAGGTGGTTTCTGACATGTTAAAAGCTCCAATCAAGGAAACCGATCCAGATCTTACGGATGCTATCGGAGAAATAGCCAACATCATCGCAGGTAATGCTAAAAAGGGATTGGCAAATTTTAATTTGTCTATTTCTCTGCCCAATGTTATTATCGGAACAGATCATATCCTGAGCGGTGAAGGAGAGACTCCAACCATACTGGTACCTTTTACCAGCGGCTCGGGCGACTTTATCATGGAAATATCTTTAAAAACAAAATAAACAGGAGAAAATATGAAGATTTTACTCATCGATGATTCTGCTACCATGAGAAGAATTCAGAAAACGCAGATAAACGGACTTGGTTTCACCGATGTGGTAGAAGCGGGTGATGGTGAAGAAGGGCTCAAAAAGCTAGAACAGAGTATGCCAGTAGATCTTATTATGCTGGATTGGAACATGCCGGTTATGGATGGGCTTACCTTTCTTAAAAAGGTACGCTCAATAGACGCTTATAAAAATGTTAAAATTATCATGTGCACTTCAGAATCTGAAAAAGCCAGAGTGGTTGAGGCTTTGAAAGCCGGGGCCAATAATTATCTGGTTAAACCCTTTACCCCGGATGCGCTGAAGGAAAAAATGGGGATCTGAATTATTATTGACCCAAAAACCGCAGTAGATTGGTCATGGTAGCCAAAATCTTTCGCGCTTAAATTTTTCATTTCCTTTGGCTCTGTTTGGATAAAGTGATGTTGCTGAGCCAAAAAAAAGAATCTGGGGTTTACTTTACTCTGTTGAAAGAATCAATATTCAATAGAAAATAGTTTAAATCAACATCACTGTTAACCCCATTTATGTTACCGATCTGATATTGCCAGATAAGCATGTTCTTAGTTTTGATTTTTGGACGTTTATTAATGCTGCGAACCCAAAAATGATATTCATCGAACTGGTTTAATTTGTATAGATCGTAAAAATCTTCCGTGGTGTAAATTATCGGAGTAACACCATATTCAAGCTGGGTTTTTTCTAAAAAATACCTCAGCTCATTATGCAAAGAATCTATTGAAAGTCTTTTTTTACAGTTTCCTATAAATTCGACATCAACTGCCGGAGGCAGATCACCGGTAACTGCAGTTGCATTTTTAACAAAATTTCTGAATTGATCCCTGGCAGAACTGCAGAATGTAAAATAATGGTATGCTCCAACTAAAACTCCAGCTTTCTTTGCATGATTATAATTGGATTCAAACAAAGAATCCTTAAAAGTACTTCCCTCGGTTGCTTTAATATATGCAAATGAGACACTTTGCCCTTTAACTGTGTCCCAGTTTATCCTTCTTTGATGATGAGATACATCGATTCCTAAAACAGGATCTGAGGTGCTATCAATTGCATAGGTTAAATAAGAATAAAACAGGACAATTAATATTATCAGACTTCTTCTACTTACTTTTGAAACAATATATTTACTTATGAGTCCTTTGTGCTTTTCGGCAGCCATACCTTCACTTCCACTACTCCTGCTTTTGAAACAAAATTAATTAATCGGGAATAACACTCTAAGCCTGAGATTAATGCAGCCCCCCTCTTATCAAATTACCGGAAGCTGGATGTCCGGGCTTTAAATTCCCTACCCTTTTTACGCCAGCTCTGAGGTTCTACGGGACAGTATTCAGGATAGCGCTGAAGAAGATCTTCCAGTTCGTTTTTACTATGATTTACATCAAGGTCACGCGGGCCAGCATTGTTGAGGTATCGATTAAGCCATACAATTGCAGATTCAGGTAAGTCAATGTGATACCGGTAAAGGTACGCCATGTTTTTTGAAACATCCGGATCAGTTGGTTTCTCATGGTAGGTGTTTCTGAGAAGAGTTTCAGCTTCTGGAAACCTCGATAATTTCGAATATAAAGAGCTAAGTGCAAGTCTTGCATCTTTATGCATCTTATCAATCTGCAATACCTTTTGAAACATTTTTTCAGCTTCGTAAAACCACCCTTTCTCGCTGTAGATCTGCCCAAGGTAATAGCAGGCTTTCGATAGTTTTTCCCCTTCTTCTGTTGCCACAACCCTTTTTAGCTGCGCTACTGCAGAGTCTATCTCTTGAGATCTGAACCAGTCCGATTCATTGGTACCGTAGGTTTTCCATTTTTCATCTTTTCGATCCTGCAGAGCTTTGAAAAAAAGAAGTTCAGCTTTAAGCAAAATAAAATCTGAAGAACCAGAATCGATCTGATTTATAGAAGCCAAAGCCTCCTCAAATCGTCCCCGTTGCATCAGCCGCTCAACATTTTTTAATGAAGGTTTAAAGTTGAAATTAATGATATGAACCAGAAGAATTGCTGTTACCAGAACAGTTGATACGATAGACCCTATCACCAGGATCACAGGAAAAGAGAGTCCTTTGGAATTATTCACCAGGTATACTTTTTCCGGTGAATAATTCCTGTTTCGGATATCGTGCATATTAGTCTTAATTTTTCTCTTTATTCTATTCTCTTCTCCAAGCACACCAGTAAGGGATTCCATCCTCATCCCGCAGACGAAGAATGCGCCCCTTTGAAAGCTGTTTTACATAAGAAGCCATTACCACCTTCTTGCCTTCAATACTGGTTTCACATCCCCGGACTTCCACATCATTTCCTAAGGCCAAACCCATGTCCTGATAAAGAATATACCATCCCGGCCCCAGGTGAATCGTGTGTTCACGGTTATCTTTTTTTATGGCCAACTGAATTCCATAAGACATGTCTCGAAATGGTGCCAGTGTATCGATGCCAATAATTTTACCGGTGAAGGTCTGCAGATTGTACTTATTGAAGTATTGCTCATAACGGCCACCTAATCCCCAACCATCGCTTCCACGGAATTTCACTCCATGCTGAGCCTGAATCTGAGAAACTACCAGGAACAGTAAAGCCGTGACTACCAATAACCTGACTTTCAAAACAGCCTCCTTTTTATGTCGGATTTTACAGATTCTCCCACCTCCTGGGGAATCAGCCATCTTTATTCTATCAAGAATAATATAAAACATGTATGAAAATTAATGAAACATGTGCATGGGATTATACCTAAATATAGCCCGATTCACGTCAACAGAACCGGTCTATAGTAAGCAGTAAGCTCTATTATACAGGCTAATATATGGTTTTGAACAGCTAATATATGTTGTTTTTAGCCATAAAGCATTGGTTCAGAAGAGAGTAATAATTGCAGAATTTTGAACCATCTGGCGGAATCAAACAAGAGCTTTTTTTAACATTTCGGGCTCTCAAACAACCAACTAATCAATCATCCATAAACATTTTTACCCGTTTTTTTCCAGAAATCGAATTACATACTCCGGTTTCTCTACAATCAGGTCTGCTCCACTAGTCAACAGTTCCTCAGTTTCACGGAACCCCCATAAACAGCCACAGGCAAACATACCGGCAGATTTTGCGGTTTTCATATCGACTGCGGAATCCCCCAGGTAGAAAAATTCACAAGGAGAAACCCCTACTGATCTGGCAAGGCTCAGAGCTGCCGCAGGGTCTGGTTTTTTCGGAAATTTCCCAGCACCTACAATCTCTCTGAAAACAGAATCTCCGAAATAGTGTTCGATGACTTTTACCGTGAGCTCATGAGGCTTATTAGAGAGTACAGAAAGTGCAAGGTCTTTACCGGACATATATTTCAATAGCTGCGGGATTCCATCGTAAATTCTGGTTTTGCAGTCCCACCTTCTGGCATACTCATCTTTCATCTGAGACAGGCAAAGCTCTATGAGTTTTTGATCGGTAGAATCCTCAGGAAGAGCACGCGAGACCAGCACCCTCATTCCTTCCCCAACAAAGAAGCGATAATCACCTACAGGATGGAGCGGGAATCCGTGTATAGATAAGACATGATTCATGGAATCTGCTATATCGTTGAGACTATCAACAAGAGTGCCATCCAGATCAAAAAGGGCTGCCTTGAATTTCATTTTTTTTCTTTTTTATAGCCACTGTTTTTAAGTGAGTTGATTTCCCGTTCTGAGAGTGGTCTAATTTCTCCAGGCTTCATCTCTCCCAGTTTGACCGATCCGAACTGAACCCGACGCAATCTGCCCACCAGAACCCCCAAAGTCTCAAACATGCGTCTTATCTGGCGGTTTTTTCCCTCATAGAGATCGAGTTCATACCAGAACTGCTTTCTCTGGTCAGTCCCTTCAGAGATTTGGCGAATCTCTCTGGCATGAAGAATCTGTCCGTTTGATTCGATCCCCTCGATAAATGACTGCCGCTCCTTATCGCCCAAAGAATGGTCTATTTTGACTCTGTACACTTTCTTTATCTGAAACCTGGGGTGGGTCAGAGCATGGATCAGCTCCCCATCGTTAGTTAACAACAAAAGCCCCTCTGAGCCAAAATCCAGTCTTCCAACATAATTAAGATGCTCGATATTCAAGCCTTTATTTTTTAGAGCATCATAGATGGTTTCCCGCTCCTGAGGATCCGCTTTTGTCACCATCACATTTCTAGGCTTATAATAAGCGAAATACTCCAGCAGATGAAAACGTTTGACCTCTTTACCCCAGTACTCCACCTTGTCCTTGCCAGGAATAATGCGGCTTCCCAGTTCAGTAACCCTGCTTCCATTTACATGAATCTTCCCTGACTCAATCAGCTCGTCAGCTTTTCGTCTGGACCCTATCCCACACTGAGCCAGAAATTTATTTAACCTCACTGGTTGCTGGTCATTCATAAATCACCTTTTTTCTCTTTTTCACACAAAAAATATCTTCCGGAGACTTTGCGGTTCTAATATTGAAACCGGTATTTTTACGTATTCTCTGCAGGGAGAAGCCATCGAGAGTATAGCCACCGAAATTAAACATCACCTCAGGAACAATAACCTGCTCGTATTTTTTGTTTTTTGATTCTCTTTTTATGGTACTTATAATATCTTTAGCAGTCAACAATCCTGCCACAGTCACGGTTTCACCGAAAAATTCATTTTTAACAGCCACAACATCCATATCTGAGAGGCCATATTTTTTTTCTGCTTCACTGGTGATTTTCTTCAAATAAGGGTAGGCAGAAACAGAGGTAAGAAGCAGAGTGTTTCGTTGTGAAGCGACCTGTGTTTTGCCTGAATTCAGCTTGTTTTTATAGCTTTTCCACTGCTCCAGAAGCGTTCGTATAAGCCCCACCCCATTCTCTATCTGGGGATAATCTTCATAGTACTTTGAGGGGGGAATTTTCAAACCTGCTTTAATGAAAAATTCATCTGCCAGAAAAAGTTTCCTGAATCCGTCTTTATGGAGATGTTCCAGGCTCATTTGTTCGACTTTACTACAGATCCATCCGGCACTATCAGAATTCACCTGTTCAAGGATGAGTTTGCGATATCTTGTCAAACCCACAGGTACTACTGCGATAGACAACAAGTTTTCATTGAAAGTAAAAAGATTCTCCAAAGTCCGCAACAGCACATCACCATCATTATGCCCTTTACACACCACAATCTGGGTGTGAAATGCGATGCCATTATCTCTAAGAAAGTCAAGCTGATCCATTACAGGAGGAGCCTTGCTGTTTCTAAGCATTTTGTTACGGACACCTGTATCTGTGGCGTGAACAGATATAAATAATGGTGAAATCCCAAGCCTTGCAACCTTCTCCAGGTCTTTCTTGGAAGCACTGCTCAGAGTGACATAGTTTCCATTTAAAAATGAGTACTTGAAATCTTCATCTTTTATATAAAGCCCTGATCTCAAACCAGGAGGCATCTGATCAATAAAGCAGAAGATGCATCGGTTTTTGCAGGTGTTTATAGGTCTCTCCTCAATGTCTACATCCAGAAAACATCCCTCTTCCCGAATGACTATTATTTCAAAACTTGCAGCTCCTCTGCAAACCGAAAGCTCTAAAAGACAATCGGCTGCAAAGAACTTGAAATCCAGCTCATCTGATACCTCTTCACCATTAATTGAATTAACCACATCCCCGGAGCGCAATCCTGCCCTATAAAAGGGTGACTCTTTTGGAACATGTCTGATTTTTACCCCTCTTATCATAGATAACCTGAACCATTTGCTGAAAATACCTGTAAAATAGAGCCTCTTTAAAAGCTCTCAATCTCTTCAGAAAATAAAAGAGTGAGATTTTATAAAGTTACGGATGTAGTATAGTTTTAGTCATTGATATTTCCAAGTTATTATACATATAATTGAGATGAAACTGTCCACTACTGCCTTTAATCGAAACACATTGATAATCCCGACAGGCAGCAGTGGGGGCATTCGATAAAAGCTCAGGGGCGATACAACCTGTCTGTTTTTTAGGTAAAAAGGTCTGTTTCAGTCAGGGCGACTAACCCAGGGTTATTAACGACTTATTTTGACAACCATCTGAATCAGAAATAAAAAAAGGGGGACAATCTGTGAAACCTGCCTATAAAAACATGTGGCTGACTGGCCTGGTATTGCTTTTAGGTTTATTTTGCACGATTCGAGATGACAACGGTCAACCGGGAATCTCCGGTCCTGATAAAATTGAAGACACAACAGAAAGCCTGGTACTCTCTGTCAGTGCAGAAAGTACCTATGTCCGGTTAAAAGACACAATCGCCATACTGGCCAGAGTCTATTCGGATAGCTTAGGGACCAGTTCTGTTACACCGCTTAAAAACGTTCGACTTCAGGCCAGTGGCAGTTACGGTCAATTTGCAGAGCAGATGCTTTATTCGGATGAAAATGGGCGGGCAAGATTTCTTTTCACCGACACTGTTTCCAGGAAAATTGAGATTACAATTAAAGCAGGTAATGTATCTCAAAGCCTGCGACTTGAGGTCACTAATACCCCTGATAAAGTTCAAAAGCTGATTGAAGCCATACCGCAAAGGTCGGCAATCTCTGCCGGCGGTTTTGATTCCACAACGATTCTGGTTCAGGTAATGAATCATAACCACAATCCCATAGTCGGTGAACTGATACAGTTTATTACCACATCCGGAATGATCGTTGGTGATGGCTCCAGCACCGAGAATTCCGGACAAAGCAGAACTGATCAGTTTGGAACAGCCAGAGCAATCTTAAAAAGCTCAAGCTTTAATGACGTTGCCTATGTAACCGCATATCTACATTCTGACCAAACGCTTAGTTGCGAAACAGAAGTCGAGTTCCGGGGTATCTCTCTTTCAATGCAGGCAGACCAGCACAATTTGGTAATCGGTGATACTGCGATTATTACAGCCCGACTTACTGATGCCCAGGAAAACGCCATTGAGAAAGCCTCCGTCTTTTTCACTCTTCAGTCACAGGCCCAATCCAATCTGCAGATTCTTAGCGCCGATTCTTTTACCAGAGAAAACGGCATAGCAATGGCCAGAATTAAGGCACTCAGAAATGGTATCGACATTTTTGAAGCAAAAGCAGCGGGCACAGAAGCACTCCTTCAACTAAACGTGTCATCTCTAAAGTTAAAAGTTGATCTTAATAAAAACTCTTTACAGACTCAGGAATCTGATACCGCACTTTTGACAGCTACCTTTACCAATGGATCCGGCGCAGCGCTTGTTGGTCGCACAGTAACCCTGAACAAATACTTTAAAACAGAGAACAATGGAGATACTTCAGCTTCTGTTTCTGGTACAACTGATGCTTCTGGCAAGTGTAGTTTCACTCTGATGCCTCTTCCCTATGAAGGCAAAATGCGTCTGGAGATTATAGCATTTGACAAAGCTGAAGGATATGCATCTGCAGATACCGGTATCATGTTTTTTACTACCCGAATCATGACAATACGAGCTCAGGGGGCAATCCCGGCTGATGGCTCCAGCAAATGCCCGGTAATTGTTACAATCAAGAATAAAAATGGTAATCCGCTGGTGGGAGATAAAATTAGTTTTACCACAACCGCAGGGATGATTACAGCAGTATCAGAAACCGATGATGAAGGCAAGGCGGTTGCGTACCTGACCAGCGATCGAAGAAACATCATTGCCAAAGTAACTGCTACATTACAGAGCGATCCCAACAAGAAACAGACCACAGATGTAGCTTTCAATGGAATCAAACTTTTAGCATCGATTAATCCTCCGAATATCAGTAGCGATGCAAAAGACACAGCATCAGTACTGGTACTCCTTACTGATGCAGCCGGAAGCAGCATCTCAGGAGAAAGGATCAGTTTTTCAAAGCAGATTGAAGAAACGATTATTATCGGTGCAGACACGGTCACAAGCAATGTAGGCGAAGCAAAATGCAGAGTTTTCGGGAAAGGAAAAGGCCAGGATACAATTCGTATCTTTGCCGCGGGCGCCTCCACAGAAGTGCTTCTGAACTATTCATCAAATATTCTGATCATAGATACCGTACCAGGGCAAAACTGCATAGCAGACAGTACCGATTCTACCCAGATCACTCTTGTCTATCTTAAAGGTGATAAGATAACCCCAATCCCAAATGCTCAGGTGGATATTAGTATGACAGTTGGACATTTGGGTACTGTATTTGCAAAGACTCTGGTAACAGAAAGCAATGGTAAGCTAAGCTTTTATATTCGCAACCCGCACTTTGCTGTTACCTCCACCATTTCAGCTCTGGCAAAAACCGGTTCCGAACAAACAAGCGCAGACTTAAAACTTTATTTCCGTGCAAACAATGTGGCCAAAATAGTTCTATCAGGAACACCAGAAGTTATCTCAATAAACGGCTCCAGAGCGATGATAACCGCTGTAGCTTACGATGCACTTGGCAACAGGGTAAAAGATGCCCGTCTTTCATTTAATCTGGTCAATGGCCCAAGTGGAGGAGAGTATATCGATCCACCAGTGGCAATCACCGGTGATGATGGCAGCGCAACCAGTTGGTTTGTTTCGGGCAAGACACCCAGTAATCACCGTCAGGTCTGGATCACTGCGGGAGACTTTAATGCTGTCAAATCTGACACTGTCAAATTTACCATTGTAGGACCGCCACATTACATTACCGTTCGCACCAACATTCTCAAAGGCAAAAATCCCAATGATGGTACATTTGCTCTTCCTTGTGCAGCAATCGTTACCGATATAAATGGTAACCCGGTAGCCGATGGAACAGAAGTAACCTTCAGTCTCAAAGTCTCCGGTTTTGTAACCAAGCGACTCTTCGCAGAATGGCGCAAAGATGCCGGAAACATATCTTGTAATTACGACACCAGTGCTGTAACTGTAATGCTCCCATTTGAAGATTTCAACGATAATTACCGGCTGGATCCAGGCGAGGATCGTAACGGCGATGGAATCCTTAACCGTGGTGAAGATATAAATGGTGATGGTAGATTTATTCTGGGTCCCCGTTTTATAGATATCAATGGAGATGGAATTCGCCAATACGACCCACTACACCCGGTCGAAGAGCTGTCGCCTTGTACAAGCAGTGATGGCGTCTGGTATGCGGATTTAAACAAAAACGACCGATGGGAACCAATTGAACCACTCGATGACCCAATTTATCTGGACGCTTACTATAGGCTAGTGGCAAGCGGGGCTTTCCGCCGCTACCCTCAGATCACCGCGGCTCAGGATTCAACTGATTTTTCCACCATCTTCACTCTTGATTCGATCTATGAAAGCCATCCTGATTTTGTCAGTAAATACATGCCATTCGATGTAGATGCCAATCAAAACGGGATTGCCGATCCCATGACAGCAGTAAGCATTAAGCGCACGGCAACCACCAAAGATGGCAAGGCATTGAATGAGATTATTTATGGTCAATCTGATGCTGGCAGCATAGAGGTTACTCTATGGGCAGAATCTCAGGGTATTGTCACTAAGACACCCGATATTTTGGTTTTACCAGTTGTCATTGATTAATAAACATGGAGTATACATTGAAGAAAGCATTTTCAATAATTAGCTGCTTTTTTTTATCAAATGCCGTTTTAGCTTCAAATGTGGCTAACCCTGCAGTAAATATCCCGGAGGCCAGAATCGCAATTGGTGCATCGTATCACCTGGGAGGCTATACACTGTCCAACAAGGCAATCGCATCGTTATGGAATCGTGTTCATAGCCGAGTGGAGTATTCACCATTAAAGTTCTTAAGCCTTGGTGTTGAGCTTGGGGCTACTCAAATAGATGTCGATCGATTTATAAATGGATCTGATACTGTGCCGGTTTTTCATGGTAAATTTGGCTTCTCCGGTGGAGCTTTGTTAAAATTTAGTACACCAGCATTTCTTCACGATTACCTTAGGGTTACCGGTGTCACCAAGGCATCCTTTTTCTCATCCAAAAACAAGCACAATGCTTCATACAAAGGGATAGACGGAGTAGGGATAATCGGGCTACAATTCCATATTCCACGATTTGGATATATAACAACCGGGCCATTAATATATGTGATTGATGGAACCAACAGAAGTTATACCGGAAAGGAAAACTATTATTCCAATCTTAATAATATAAGAGGATGGATCGCCCTTGATATTTTTCCAAGACTCAAGGAGGTAACCAGCAATAAACCTTTTATTTCCGTGGAATTATCTATGTCCCCAGAAATAGACTTCTCCAAAAGAATACCCATACAGGAATTCAGTGTTTCAATCAGTATTGGTTCTGTGACCAGTAGAATTTACGGAATAGACAATGATATTGAGTGGGAACCTTAAAGCGGTGAAATCAAGCAAGCGGTTAAACCGTTTAAAATAAATCTTACATAAACAGATCTTTTATTTTTGTCCAAGTAGTCTTCTTTTTGGAAACAAAAACCCGTTTACCCAAGTTTTTTTGATCATCTCGTATGGAACTTACCATTTCGGTTTTCTGTTCAGATGAAACAATTTGTTGTTTTGTGGTATCAGAGTTAAGGGCAAAGGAAGCTGTATAGCAAAAACAAATCAGGCAAAGCAGCTTCAATTTATTCATTATTAGCTCCTAATTAACATAAAATACTCAGTTTACTATAATATAGGGAAATGGAAATAAAAAATCAACTTTATTTTACTCTTTAATAATAATTTTAAAAATTTCCTTATTCCCGCTTATCCCAGGTGTTCGAGTACTTTATCTCTGATTTCACTAAAATTGATGGGCTTATGAACTACATCGTGGATACCGTCCAGCTTAAGCAAGCTATGCTCCAGATCACCTCTCCAACTGGTGACCAGAAAGAATTTGGTATCTGTGGCCTGACGTTTGACCCATCTGGCAATGCTGCGTCCTCCCATGTCACGAACACAAAGTGCAGCAAATACTGCATTATAACGGCTGATATTGAGAATGTCCATTCCCTTCTCAGCAGTTTCGGCAACCGTGACATTACAGCCCAGACGCGAAAGAGATTTTCGTAACACTTCACGCAGATCTGCATCGTCATCAATTACAAGAACATGAAACATTGCTACCATAGGTTGAATTTAAGCTGCTATTTCTATGCCAGTTTTTATGGGTAATAATGATTAAAAACGCCAGTATTCTCTAGAAAGAAATTGCACTATTGTCCAAAATCGGCACATATTACCGAATTACGAACATAATGCTTACAGCTCGTGAATCATCAATGGCTTGTTATTTTTACTTTGATTTCTATCAATGTATTGAATAATCACACATTCAGTGCGTTTCCCTGGGTCAATATTTATAATCAGACGATCAATAAGTTTTCTTACCAAAAGCAGCCCCCTACCATGCTCCTCATTAACCTTCTCTTCCCGATTATTGTCCAACCACTTTAAAGCATCATTTTTTGTCAGGTTCCCCTTAGGATCTTCAACAGAAAAACCTATTTTTTCATGATCAAAGCCCCAGGTCAGTTTGATGGCATTAGGAACCTGATAATTGTAGGAATCTGACCAGCATTCGCGTGGGAGGTCTGAGAGTTTTAAAACTGCATGAAAAAAAGCATTTGATACCAGCTCATCAATAGCCATTTCCAGATAGAATTTATTATTTACCGGCAACGATTTTACAATACCGGAACAGATGTTTTTAGCTTGAGCATAACTGCTGATTATTTCGTTATTCAGTGGGGTCTTAGAGAGGAAGCGATGAAGGCCGAATATTTCTCCAGTCAGGATTGAGCTGACGTAAGAGTTGATCTCATTGAGCCGAAATTCCGGTCCCTTTGAAAGAATATTGCCAATGTTGTATTTCCTGATCAAGGAGATATACTGATCAATATCGTAGCTGGTCATTAGAATATGTTTAATGGTTGGGTACTTACTATCTAGAACGGAGAATAATTCAAAACCATCCATTACTGGCATCTGAATATCAGAGATCACCAGATCCGGTATTTTCTGATCAATCATTTCCAGAGCTTCTTTGCCATTAGAAGCGGCCCTAATCGAATAATTGTGAGAAATAAAAAAATCAGACAATATCTGCCTGACCCCCACCTCATCATCAACTATTAAAATATTAAACCTTCCCGGGTGATTCACTCTGATCATCCTGTCTGGAAAAAAATTTATTAAAATGAAAAGAGTAATATAAATATTGAATGAGTGATGCCCAAATATCCTGTTGATCTCGATAAAATATTATAACCTATGATATAATGAAGTTATCGCTCAATCTGGATTCAACCAAGGTTGTAAGTTATTTTATAGGTGTATTTAAGCAGATAGGTGTGAGCTTTTAATGAGCGTATTAGTGACAGTGGTGTTTTGCCTGACCGGAATGGCAGTAGTTTTTGGTGTGACAAATTTGATCTACCTGCTTTCTCTCTCTTCCAAAACCAGTGAGCTTGAGCAGGAAATCGAGAAAAAGGCTCAGGAGTTTGACAATTTTAAAAAAGAGCGCCCCTCCTCTTCTAGCCATATAATTCAGGTAGTCGATACCCCTGTGGAAGATTCGACTATCTCTGCAATTTCAGATAATCCCATTCAAGTGATGCGAAATGTGGGCGGTTCATTTGAAAGAGCCGAAAATCTGCTTCTCAAGACTGCAGAATATAAACCACCCTCAGACGAAAATTATACAGCAGCATCAGAATACTCTGGATCTCATGTAAATACTGGCAATATCGGCCTGACTGAACCAAACCCATTTTACATCCATGATCAATCGGAGATAGAAAACGAGGTGATGGCAACCATTAGCGAACAACCAGAACCAGAAAATCAGTTGCCACTTGCCATGTTTCAACTTTACTCTGATAGTGCGAAAGATGCAGACTTCAACAATCTCTGGAAAAATATTTCAAGTTTGCTGCAAACCAATATTCAAACAGAGGTAGGAATTGATTTTACCGGAATCAATTTCCTTTACGATAAAGAGCTTGCTTATCTGTTTAAAATTAAAAAAATCATAACCTCTGCAGGTTCACTGGTTCATTTTTTTAATTGTGACAGAGAACTAATTTCCATTATGAGTAAACATTCTGAACTGTCACTTCATATAAAGAAAATTTCATGAAAGTATTAGGTATCGAAACATCCTGTGATGAAACCTCTATAGCAATTATAGAAGACGGCAAAATACTGGCAAATGCAATCTATTCCCAAGAGGAACATAGCCTTTATGGAGGTGTAGTTCCCGAGGTTGCATCGCGTGCACACCTGGAAAAAATTGACCGCCTTGCCAGTACAGTTTTTCAGGAAAGCGGTCTAAATCTTCAACAGATAGACCTGATTGCGGTTACAGACAGCCCCGGACTCGCAGGAGCGCTTCTGGTGGGAATCAGCTTTGCCTTAGGTCTTCACACCAGATATAGAATTCCTATAACAGGCATAAATCACCTTGAGGGCCACATTTTTTCTGTTCTTCTGGATAACCCCGGCTTACAATTCCCGTTCCTTGCCTTAGTCGTTTCTGGAGGACACACTGCGATCTACAGAGTAGATGAGATTGGAGCTTACCGATGTCTGGGACAGACTGTTGATGATGCAGCAGGTGAAGCATTTGATAAAGTGGGAAAGATGCTGGGATTTTGCTACCCTGCCGGAAAATCTATTGAGAAAGAAGCTTCCATGTTTACAGGAAAAAATAACCTGATAAAATTCCCAATTGCCCGTATCTGGGCAAATCCGCTTGATTTCAGTTTCTCAGGACTAAAGACGGCGGTTAAATATTTCCTTAGCTCCCAAGATACAGATTTCATAAGAAATAACCGCCCTGCAATCTGTGACTCATTTCAGAATACTGTCATCGAATCACTTCGGAGCAGACTAATGGCTGCATCCCAAAAAAGCAAGATTAGAAGAATAGCCCTGGTGGGTGGAGTAGCTTGTAATGGTCGATTAAGAGAAGAGCTGAAGAAAAGTTTTGCCGATGAACTCTATTTTCCCAGCACTCTTCTATGCACAGACAATGCGGCTATGATCGCTCTGGCTGCTCAGAAGCGTGCAGAAAAAGGAATTACACGATTTCCCGAGATGAACCCATCAGCAAGCTTATAGGAGGAAGTAAAAAGTGCCGTTTTTTGTATTTGTCTGCTTAGCTGTAATTATCTGTTCTTTTCTGATAATGTTGGCCATTCAATTAATAAGGATGGAAAAGGCGCTCATTGAAATCAGCGAAATTACCGAATCCATGGTTAAAAGGTTCTACGGAAGTGACTGAGCACTTTCCTTTTTACAAATCCTACTGCAATTCCCCGAACATGGCATCAACATAAGTATTAGCATCGAAATCCTGGAGGTCTTCAACCTGTTCTCCAACCCCGATCTTTTTTATGGGTATATCGAAAGTTTTGGTCAGAGCGATTGCCACTCCCCCTTTCGCAGTGCCATCCAGTTTTGTAATAATCAGACCTGTAATCCCTACAGCTTCATCAAAAACCTTGGCCTGCTTAATAGCATTCTGGCCGGTGGTGGCATCAACCACCAGAAGAATTTCATTGGGAGCATGAGGAGTGTTTCTTTTTATAACCCTTAGGATTTTCTGAAGCTCATTCATCAGATTGACCTTGGTATGGAGTCTTCCTGCAGTATCAAGAATAAGTACATCGGTGTTTCTGGCTTTAGCAGCCTCTATTGCATCAAAGGCAACTGAAGCTGCATCTGCTCCCTCCTGCTGCGCTACAAACTCTGAACCGGTACGTTGAGCCCAGATTCGAAGCTGCTCAATGGCTCCTGCTCTGAATGTGTCTGCAGCACCCAGCATAACCGATTTCCCTTTGGTCCTAAGCTCATTTGCCAGTTTGCCTATTGTGGTAGTTTTGCCTACCCCATTGACACCCACAACAAGTATCACCCATGGCTTGGGAGGGAATTCTTCAGGCATCTTCAGTACCTTCAAATCCTCAGCCAACAATTCCTTAAGAACTGAATAAGCCTCTGAATTGCTTTCCACCCGTCTTTGCTTCAACTCCTCTTTTAAACGGTCCACAAACTCCTCTGTATACTCTATCCCTATATCAGCAGCAATCAGAGCATCCTCCAATGAATCAAAAAAATGTTCATCAAATCCTCCTTCACCAGTTAGAATTGATGTTATCTGCGACCGTGTTTTAGATAAACCATCCTTCAGTCGAACAAAAAGATTCATTTAAAGGTGTTCTCCTTAATAAAAAAAAATTTAAAAAACAGTCTGATCAGCCAGTAAATATATGTAAGTACAGTAAGGGGCGCAAATGGTTCAAACTTAGGTTCATTATTAGTAGCTGCTTTGTTTTAATCAGACTCTTCACTCACTATATCCATAAATGATTCAATTGATTTCTGATCTTCAATTACTGACTGAGCTATAACCTTTAGTCTTTCCAGAGGAAGTCCAATAAGGCCTAAGACACCCTCTTGAACCAGTGGTGTAAACTCTTCAGGGAAAATCTTAAACCCCAGAACATGAGCCATTATATCTGCAACATGTATGATGGATGTCCGCAGAGCCAGTTTTTTATCAGAGAGCGGCTCGTGATGCAACTGGATACATCGCTTCAGATCATTAGGAAAACCCCAGTGCTCAGCGTAATAAGCACCTAAAAAGGTGTGTGCAACTTCCCCTTCTTCGATCTTGAAAAATGGCACTTCGCTCTGAATACTCTGCGTATAAATCTGTACAAAGCTCTCAGGCTCCATAGTCGTAGCTATCAGTTTACCAATGTCATGAAGAATAGCTGCTGAAAAGAGTTCATTTTCATCAATTGCACAATCGTATCTGCGCAAAGACTTAGCTATAGCCTCAGCTACCAAAGCTGTACATACGGAATGACGCCAATAGGAGATTACAGGGAAATCGCCGCAGGTGTTTTTTTTAACTGAACTTAAGATTGAAACCAGGATCAGTGAATGAATCCTTCTGTTTCCCAGCAATGTCACTGCGTTATGCATTGAAGACACAGTGTGAGGAAGACCGATATAGGCAGAATTAGCCAAACGCAGGACTTTTCCTGTAATCGCCGGATCTAGCTGCAAAACCCTGGTGATATCCAGAGCTGATGATTTTGAATCCTCAACAACCGCAAAAATCCGCCTGAGAACTGCAGTCAGAGAGGGTAATGCAGACACAGCTCTGGAAAAAGCCTTCTGCTCCACTTTTCCAAACCCTTTGGGTTAATTGATTATGGTAAAAAACTCGATTGATTTCTCCGCATTTTCAGCAAGAGATTCGCTTATTTTCTTATAGTCACCATCCTGTATTTGCAAAACAGTTCTGGCTTTTAACCACTCATCGTTATAACGTTCATCTTCCCATTGCCCACACCCTAACCGATGAGCCATAACATCTGCCAGATGAACCGTAGTTACCAGTTCACTGAGCTTGTCGGCATCCTGAGGCTTATGATGATATACCAGTGAGTACTCAAGATCCAGAGGCAAAGCCCACTTATCGGCTATTATTCTTCCGATTTCGGCATGATCTATGCCAAGAATCAATTTTTCTGCTTCCAGCAGTGGTATTTTGTTTGTTGCAGCATACTGGCAAGCTTCCTGGTATCCCTCATTAACATACTCACTAAAAATCAGCTTCCCAATGTCATGAAGGATTCCAGCACAGAAAGCACTTTCAGGATCCATCATTCGAATGTTCATAAAATGGCGTACAATAGTTTTTGCAGCAATAGCACAGGTGATGGAATGTTTCCAGAAACGGTCCTTATCGATAACAGTAGAGCGCACAGAAGAGAACATTTTTATCACTGAAGCACTCAAGGCCAGCGACCTGATAGTGTTAAAGCCCAGAATCACCACGGCACTGGCAACCGATGAGATACTTCGGGGTATACCATAAAAAGCACTATTAGCAAGGCGGATCATTTTGCTGGTGAGAGCCGGGTCTCGCTCTATAAGCTTAGCTGCATCGTCTGCAGATGAATCTGGTGAGTTTACCACCTTAATTAATCGGGAGACAATAGCCGGCAGAGATGGCAGATTATCGATATTTTCTATCACCTGATTATATCGTTCCCTGCTGACTGTGGATGCTTTTTTAGAAATCATTAAGTCTTCTCCCAAACAGGTTGAGCCAAATGAAAACGCCCGTTAACAGTTTCATCTACTTTTACATCCAGCCAGGAATTACAGTCTCTTCTAAGCCCTGGAATCTCCACATGTATGTAATTAGAAGTAAGTCCCCGGACCGGACTCTCTGATTCTACAATAATTTTCTTGGAAACAGTACGGTTTTTATTGATAAAATCATCTCTGCTCAGGTTTATCAGCTTCCGAAGATCATTGCTGCGGTTACTTTTGACGGTGTCTGAAATCTTTCCTGTTAAAGAGATCGCAGAAGTGCCCGGACGGGCAGAAAAACGAAAAATATGAGCATAGGAAAAGCCAACCATTGAAACTCGCTCCATAGTCAATTCGAAATCTCTGCTTGTTTCTCCTGGGAAACCCACTATAAAATCGGCTCCCAGCCCTGCTGAAGGAAATGATCTTCGAAAAGCAGAAAGCCTGCTTACCAACTTATCCACATCGCTGTAAGGACGTTCCATAGCCCTGAGGACCTTCTCTGAGAAAGATTGGACACTTATGTGCAGATGATCACAAATCTTTTTATTGCTCCCAACAAGCTGCAAAATCTCATCAGAAAGATCCCTTGGATCAAGCGAACTCAATCTCACCCTGAAATCTCCATCAATTGAAATAATCTCCCTAAGAAGCTCTAGTAAAGATTCGTTCTGCTCTTTTGCAAACTGTCCGATATGAGTTCCGGTTAATACAATTTCCTTGAATCCCGCCTCCACAGCAGAACCGAACGCAGAAAGCACATGGGCGAACTCTGCGCAACGAGATGGGCCGCGAACCGATGGTACAATACAATAGCTGCAGCGGTAATTACAGCCCTCCTGAATCTTTAAAGGAAACCTGGTTCGGAAACCTGCCTGATCTTTGGCAGAAGGTATTAAAGAAGTCTTGATAGAGAGTTGAGCAATCTCATGGGAGAAGGAGTGTTGGAAGATTCCACCACCTTTCTCAAGTATAGAAAGGATCTGGTCTTTTTCAGTGTTTCCTACCACCCAGAAGACAGAGTCCAGGTCTTTGAGCTCTGAGGGTTTTTGCTGTGCAAGGCAACCGGTAAGAAGAATTTTCGCTGAAGGATTTTGGTCCGAAATAGCCTTGATCAGTCTTTTTGTCTTTGATTCGGTAGATGCAGTAACAGTGCAGGTGTTAATAATAATGATCTGAGCTTCCTGCAGATCATCAACAATTCTATAACCTTGCAGCAGAAGTGTGAACCGCAAGGAGTTCATCTCCTCCTGATTGGTTCTGCATCCAAAAGATTTGAGAGCGACTTTTCTGGAGAGCATAACAGTATTTCACACCAGTTCCATTACCCATGGTTCCAATGTCTCTTTCTGGGTTTTGAAAATAGGATTTGTTGCATTGATATAATGGCTTGTGAGATGACCTTTGATAAAATCCATTGCTTCACAAATGTGCAAAGAACCGTTTTTTTAAAAAGAGTGTTCATATTGATTACCGCACATCTAACGTAAGAATCTTCTGGACAGCTCATCTATCGAGATCCTGACAACAGTCGGTCTGCCATGAGGACAGATATATGGATTTTTAGCAGAAAAAAGGCTATTTAACAGCGCATTCATCTCTTCCTGTGATAATTTCTGTCCTGCTTTTATGGCTGCGCCACAGGCAAATGCGGCAGCGAATCGTTTTTCCGGTTGAGAGAATGAATCCGGATTCTTTCCATCCATTAGATATTTCACGATATCTCTAATAGTTTCTTCAACACTTCCGTTTTTCAAAAATGCCGGAATAGCAGAGATTGAGAGCGCACGGGCTCCGAAATCGCCTATCTCAAAACCAAAGGCGCTAAAGTAGCTTTGTCCGGATTGAATAATCATTCGTTCGGTTGTGGATAACTCCATCACTACCGGAAAGAGTAGTTGCTGGGATGTAGATCGTCCCCTAACAATATCTTCCAGAGCCTGCTCGTAGAGCACCCGCTCATGGGCAGCATGCTGGTCAATCAGAAGAATTCCATTTTTTATAGGCGCAAGAATGAACATATTATGAACCTGATAACAGGAGATCAGATCCCACTGCACATCTTTGGTTAATTGTATGCTATTACTTTCTTTGGTCTGCTCATACTCGTTTTCTGCTTGTTTTAGCCCACCGGGAAAAGAGAGTACAGTTTGCTGGTCTGGACTATAGGGAAAAGAAATAGACGGCTGATTTTGAGGAGGCTCATGTTTTTCTCTGACTGAAAAAGGGGAATAACCGGCAGAGGTAAGGTTTTGATTTTTCGGGACAGTATCAGTTTTCTGATCAACCGAAGCTAAAACTGTCTGCGACTTATTCAGATTCAGAGCTATTCCTTGTTTCACTGCGGAGTATACCAGTCCGAAAAGTTCCCTCTCGTTGTCGAATTTCACCTGTTGTTTTGTAGGGTGAACATTAACATCGATTCTGCAGGGATCTACATTGAGGAAACAAAAAAAAGAGGGGCGTATTCCAGCACCTATAAATTGAGAAAAGGCTTCTTTTATTGCAAATGTAACAGAGTCGTTGTCGATTCGCCTCAAATTTACATACAAGCTTTGGAACCTGGGACGTTCATTGGTTCTTTGAGGGGTAGAAACGTAGATCTGTGCTTCCATATCGGGTTTAACCGCATTGCAACAGATAAGATTTTTGGCAAATTCCGCCCCTGCAATTTCAGCTATTCTTTCAGATGGATTGTCACAGAATGGGGTGTCCAGAACTTTTTTGCCATCGATGGACAGAGTAAAATGGATTGTTGGGAAAGGGAGCACGATCTGCTCCATGACTTTTACGATTGCCAACTGTTCGCCTCTACGGCTTTTCATGAATTTTTTTCGTGCTGGCACATTAAAGAACAGGTCTTTAATGGAGATGGTGGTTCCTCGCGCATGGGACCGTGGTTGTACTTGGGAGATCTCTCCGCCATTACAATTCAGCTCATATCCCAGTCCTGAATCATTGATACTGCTACAGACACTCATGCGGCTGACAGCCCCGACACTTGCCAGAGCCTCTCCTCTAAAACCCATGGAAGCTATAGTAAAAATATCGTCTATATGTTTGATTTTACTGGTGGCATGAGGCAGGATACATCTTTGCAGGTCTGAAGGGTTCATACCGCAACCGTTGTCCTTCACTTTTATCAGAGAGAAGCCAGCATCTTCAATAAAGACATCTATTCTGGTGGCATCTGCGTCGATACTGTTTTCGACCAGTTCCTTGAGAACAGAAGCAGGGCGTTCGACTACCTCCCCAGCAGCGATTTTTTCCACAACAGATGGTGGAAGTACTTCGATTGTATTTTTATATTGCATGGCACTTAGAGGTCGAAAAAAGAAGAGTGGTGCGGAAGGGGGGACTCGAACCCCCACAGGCGTTACACCCACTAGAACCTGAATCTAGCGCGTCTACCAGTTCCACCACTTCCGCCAAGAGTGAATGGCAAATGTTGAAAATAGTATTTTGCATTCTCCCGGGAAAGTGGAAAAACATATTCTTTAAACCTTTCCTTAAAAGCCATTATTTAGGATAGGCCTTCTGTTCATGTTGAACAATTTCTTTGAATACGCTGCTGTAATTATAGACAAATTCCTCGAATGAAGTTGGTTTTCGGTTACAGAGCAACTCGACAGTAGAAGTCACCATTTCATTTTTTCCCTCCCGCTGCATCGAATAGAGCTCAAGCATTCCTTTTGCCATCCAGGCCGGTATTCCCAGACTTTCCATTATGTGATAGGCAGTTTCTTCATTAATGGGAATATATCCGATATGGCTTCCTACTTCGGAAGTGATTATGTGAGTAACATCATCTGCGGTCAAAGCTTGTGGGCCGGTAAGCTCATAGAAAGCGCCATAATGGTGTTTTCCTGCAATTATCAGCTCTGCTGCGACTGCGGCCACATCGCTTACGTCTATATAGCTAACCTGGGCATGATTAAGGGGCAGGTAAATAAAGCCGCCTGAGGGCTGAGCGTAACGCAGAAAATTCTGCATATAGATATTGGATCTTATTATGGTATAGGCTACTCCACAGTTTTCCAGATATTTTTCTATTCTGCGGTGCCACCGCGAGAACTGGGTTCCTGGTTCCTGCTCAGCTCCAAGAATGGAGAGATCGACTATATGTTCGACACCAAAAAGAAGTGCCCGGTCGATCATCCTTTTAGCGTACTCCACCTGCTCACGGGCAAAGGGAGTGACCAGAAACAGAGTGCTGATTCCCTGGAAAGCTCTGTCAATGGTGGAAAAATCACCGAATTCCAATCGTATCTGTTCTGAGGAATAGGTTTTAAGCTGAGAGGTGATCGCACCGCTATGAAAAGCCGCTCTCACCTCTTTTTTGTTACGTCTATAAAGCTCTTTAACCAGAGCACTTCCTACCAATCCGGTAGCACCGGTTACTAAGATTTTCTCTACCATGACTCCCCCCCTGATAAAAGAATTTTCCCTCTTGAAAGAATACGCCTCAAAAGGGGGGCATATTTGAAAAAGAGGGTGAAGACTTTTCTATAAAACAGGGCTCAGGACTGATGCGCAACGATAGAACGAACTGTCTGAGCGTAATCTCTGGCAAAATCAACAAATGAAACCGGCTCGATTTTAGCGATCTGTTCGATAGCAAAGTTGACAGTGGCACCAGCGCCTGTGAAAAGATATTGCATATAATCCAAAAGATATCCTATACGCCAATCAGCAATCTTTCCCTTCAGAGCACTAATAGCATTTTCCTTTGAGCTTTCCGCATACCCTATGCGCAATCCGCTAACCCGGGAGAGAATATCTGCAACCTGGTACATGGAATAGGTCTGAGAGCCGGTGAGGTTGTAGATTTTGTTTACATGGTTAGCGCCGGGCACAAAAAGGTCGGCAGCCACCGCCGCTACATCCCTGGCATCCACAAAGCTTACCCTGCCACCAGATGCAGGCAGATAGATAATTGCAGAATCGGGTTGCAGGTATTGAAAAAGGTGTTGCATAAGACAGTTTGAACGCAGGATTGTATAGGGAATGGAAGATTTTCTTATCTGAGACTCTGCTTGATTAAACCACTGAGCCAGTTCTGGAGCTTTGGGGTCATCGCTTCCGGTGACAGAGAGAAAGCCGACATGCTTGAGCGAATCGGTGGAGGAGGCAGCGGCCAGAAAATTTTCTACAAAAGATGAAAGATGCTGCAATGCGGGCAGAATAAGAAAAAGATAGGTGATTCCCTGCAAAGCAGAACTTATAGAATTTTTGTCCTCGAAACTAAAAGTGACAGTCTCGATTCCTGGATAATCAAAAAGAGAGTTGAGTTTAAGAGGGTCGTGAACTGCGGCACGAACCTGGTTGCCGGTATGAGCAAGCCGGTTTACCAGCTCTTTTCCGACATACCCTGAAGCACCCATGACCAAAATATTAGGGGTCATAATCTATCTCTTTCTACAAAATCTGTACTGAAGACGTATCGGAGGGTTGCAGATCGGCTATCTGCGGAATATCCTTCAAGCGGATACTCAAATCGTACTCCTTGAGAAAGACCTCTTCCTGGTCGGCCAGAGAATAGCGCACGTTTTCGGGAATAGTGGAGCCGACCAGATAAGAGCGTAACAGTTTTCCGAAGGCCAGATGTCGTCTGACCCATGCTCTGTGTTTGAGAAGCTGTCCGCTGCTGGCATCGGCTATCCCATCGGCCATTACCTCAATTATAACATAAGTACCGTTTCGATCGACACAGAGAAGATCGATGGGTCCAAAATCGGTAGGATACTCCACACCGTCATTGCCAAAGACATCCACATAAAGCTCCAGGCCATCTTCTATAAGTTCCAGATTTTTAGCCAGGTAGCTGCGAAGGTGCTTCGCTTCGATACAGCCGTTGCCTACGGTCAGTTGTTCTCTGCAAAGTTCATCGCGTTCTTTTACTTCTCTTACTGCAAGTACGCCCTTTTCATCCTGAGCGATCTCCCAGATTCCATGAATCCGGGGGTCGTACATTTCCGCCTTACCACTGGCGGGACGATAAAGCAGATCGTAGATGTCGTTGCAGCGTCGCGGACGGTTGTTTTCTTTGTAATGAACTCTAGACTCATGATTAACTGTGCATATAATAATGGTGTTCTGTATGGTGTTGATATTTACTCCTGGATAATGCTCCTGGATCCAGTCTCTGATGGCGATATTGGTTGATTTGTTTCCGTGAACCTCCACCGCCTCCTTAACCATCTGCCAAACAAATGGTTTTGGTTGAGATTCCATTATTACCCCCTCCACACACTCCTGTTCTGAAAAAAAGCCTCAACTGTTTCTCTACCTTTAGAGTATCAGAAGCAAAAAAAAGGCCACCACTTTGTCCTAATAGTGCCTTTCTAGTGGCAATGTTATTGCTCTTTAATAGATTTGAAAAAAGAAAGGGTAAAAAACTTATGTCTGTGCCCGAACAAGAAGACATCACAGTGCAGACCTCTGTCCTTATAAACGATTCCAGCGAAAATCTTTATGGTATCTGGAGAGATATACGCAACTTTACCGCTATCTTCGATTTTGCTGAAACGGTAATAAAAATTGATCACAACCGTTTTCGCTGCACCATCCTGATCAAAGATCAAAATGAAAGAATCTCCTGGGATCTGGAGGTCACCGAAGAGAATCCTTCAAATTACTTTTCATGGCACTCTGCTCATTCTACCGATCTTCTCCACCAGGGCAGAGCCAGATTTATCCCACATCAAAATTTTAAAACCGAAATCCAAGTCACCCTGCGATTCTTCTTTCCCCCACTACATGACAGTAAAGCCTACATGATGGGTCCCGAGTTTAAAGCCACCATCGAAAACAACCTTCGAAGATTCAAACAGGCCTGGGAGGCAAAAGAGTTTATTCTACATAAAGAGAACCTTGATGAGCTTCCCGATGGCCTAGGCAAAGCATCACCCAGAAGAAGAATCTTCGCACCGGAGAAGAAAAAGGGGGACAACCAGAAAAACCAACCCCCTGCCCCCTTCTTCCCTTAACCTTTTACATAGGCACTGTTTGAAGTCTGCGAAACCATCTCCAGCTTGGCCACCTCAAAGCCCTTATCTCTGGCCGAATTCATCATCTTTTTATAATCATCCTGATTCATCACCGGCGACTTTGAAAATATCCACAGATTCTTTCCCTTATCAGAGGTGACAAGCGCATAATTGTAGTTCTTATGATCAATATCGATTATCTGGAAATCAACCGAAAAGAGGAAATTTTTCAGCTTCAAATCACCGGTATTGTTTTTATCCGGTATCTCCACCATCCCCCTCATGGTACTTCGCCTCCCTCCCCGCGATCCCTTATAACCATTGGAGATAAGCATATACTTATCCTTTCCCACCTTCCTGAGAGTAGTGGTAACCTCTACCATCCCTTTCTCATGCTTGTTTGGCATGCGTGCAATCTCATACCAGGTACCAGTGTATCGTTCCAAATCGATATTCTTTACGGTTTCGATCTTCGATGGCCTTGCCGGCAGAATTGAAACTGTAAAAAATACCAAAAGAACCGACACTATCAGATGCGATTTTCGCATAATAAGCCCTCCACATTTCCATATGTAATTAGAGTGTGCAATTGATGAAAACAGATTATTAAAAACCGAATACGAAACAAAGGAGGGAAAATTTTGCCCCCAGAAAAAAACATAAAAACGCTAAGATGCCATATTCAACTGTTTAAAAAACGATCCCCATAATGTTTCCATACCTGCTCTTCATAGAATGTGGCATATTTTTCTGCGTAAAGTTCACCTCTGGAGGATGCTCTCTGGGAAGAACTGCTGATACGATCAAAATGGTGCCCCAGCTCGTGAAGCAAGACATGAAGAAGTTGGAAAGCTTTTACAGAAGAGGGGTTAAATTTACACAGATAATTCTGGCCGATCTTTACGGTTTCAACATTGAGCCGCTTCAGCACCAATCTGTGCTCTGCATAATAATCTGAAGGAATACTGCGCCAGCAATCCTGCTCCCAGGCACTGATTGCCACCACCTCCCCATCATACCAGCCATCACACCCAGGCTCTGCTCTGGCCAGTAATATATAGTCTAAACCTTGGGTAATATCGGTCCACTGCGGAAGCAGCTCAATAAATGAGCGTACAACTTTTCTAGTAAGAAAATGGCGAAAACCTTTTCCCGGAGGCTCTCGCCTGATAAGAAGCTCCCGGTTTTTAGAAGAGATACTTTTTCCTCTTTACTGGTCTAATGGATTGTTGCTTAAAATTTCTTTTCACCACCATAATAAAATCAAAAAGCAACAGCCAGACCAGAAAAGAATCGCGAAGCATTATTTCACATACCAGCGACTCTCAGTCTCTCTACAAGGTTTTTTCTGGTTAATTTTCTATAAAGCAACAGTTTCACATAACCGATAACACTGTATATCGAACCAGCACCCACTGCCATTACCTTCACCACTCCACTCATACCACTCTCCTTTTTTTTTCTTCATCATACAATTGATAACTGTATTCATCAAGTTCTTTTTGCAGACCTGAGGAAATCAGTTTTTAGAAGTATAGCCGAAGAAGAGGATTTAAAAACTTACCAGAGGAATCCTTCCCCTCTCAGGGTAACCCTCAATTATGGATGAGAGGATTTTTTTAAGCTGCAGGATCTCAACTTTCCCTTCAAACAACGCTTTTTTCGAAACAATCTCCTTTTGTATCTCCAATGCAGCGGTAAATTCAGACATTTCCAGTGACCTCTCCAACTGAACATATATAGAAGGAAAACAGTTAGCCATAGAACTTACAAACCCTTTCGCACCCATTCTCATCGGCTCAACTATTTTACTGCTGCTTCCAATCAGATAACAGGGAGTAAAAGGGATCAATTCACACTGAGCAGAGGAATCTTTGATTGCACTGTGAGCAACCTGAGTAAGTACCTCGGAAGTAACAGGGTTACCTGTATGTTTAGGAAAATTGTATAAAACCATAGGCACTTGACATATCTCAGCGACAGATTTAAAATACTGCACAAGTCCACTCTTTGGTGCACCGGAAAAGTAGTAAGGCGGAAGTACCATTATTACATCAGCTCCATGACGTACCGCTTTTTGTACCAGCTTAACAGTTGAGCCCAGACTTTCGGTTCCTGCCTGAAACATAACCATCCCGGGAAAGTGTTCTCTGACTATATCAAGCAGCTCTATTCGCTCATCGTAACCAAGTGAGAAAAATTCGCCTGTAGTACCACTAACCAAAACTCTGCAGACCCCATTTGCATAAAGCCATTTCAAATGATCGATGAGGGCTTTTCTGCAGATCGTCTCATCTTCGTTAAAAGGAGTTGGCAGAGGTACAATTAACCCTTCAATTACCGTCTGCTTCATTTGGCCTATAATAGCTTCAAAAAGATACATATACCTATTGTCAATTGATTCCAGAACCAGATTGTAATCATCATCACAATAGATATGCACATCAGCCCGGCTTTTAGTCCCGGCCCCGTACTGCTCGAACTCCTGGATATTACTTTTAAGAAAATTAGTGATAGCTTTCTCACAGGAATGTCCTCGTTCGACCATATCACGTCCCAGACGGGTTTTAAGCTGGGTCTTGAGATCAGAATCGATAAAGATTGAGAAATCAAACAGTTCTCTGAAATGTTCAAAGGTCGCAATCTCCCCCTCAATTATGTTAAAACGAACTGGATTGTATTGGATTGTGTCTGGATACTCTCCAGTTTCCAAGTCATATAGAGGAGCTTCAATTGAATTTCCAGCACGCAGCTCTTTAATATGTTCAATTGCCAGATCAATCCTGTTGGCTTGTGGATGAGGACCCCACAATCCCAATTCTGCTCTTTGTTTACGTGTTTTCTTATAATTATCCAGGGTTAATATTGCTGCCTCTGGAAGCAATGAGGCCAGCTTTGCTGAAAAGGTGGTTTTTGCGCAGCCACCAGGGCCTCCCACTGAGATAAAAATCTTCCCTGAACGATCTTTAAACAGGTTGGTTATTGCCGCAGCTATCACTTTTTCTGGTCTGGAAAATGTATTTATAGGGTTATGAGTTTTATTATCAATCATTTTTGTTATCTCTTTCTCTTAAGCCAAATACAGTAACTGTTTTTATGGAGCGAATAAATTTGCTGGTGTTAATACTGTCTTTTTAAGGGCAGATTCAGTTTAGTCAAATACTAACGCCACAAGCGGTAGCTTGATTGAGCGGCAAAGCCGCGAAAGCAAGAAGGCACGACAGTGCCTTTACGAGACATCTGGCTCCACTGGATTAGCCAGTGGTTTCCTGAAAGCCAGAAATGATAAAAGTACATTGATGAAAAAACCTGGTCAAGTAAGGTCAGAAGGCTGAAAACAGGATGATTATTCAGGGGGATTAAGAGAGGATGGTGCGGGTGCTTTCTCAGCGAAGCGAAAAAGAACAATATCAAGATTTCTTATAAAGCAGATGCTTATTATTGCACCCGAAAGGGCAACCCTTAGCGGGTGTTATAAATGGTTCAACTGTTGTACTCGGGAGGTTTTTCATTAACATTTAGTATGGCAGCAGCTTTTTTCTGATAGAATTGCTCTCTTTCCTCGGTAGATTTTGCTTTCATTTTTTCCCGGTTTCTGTCCCGGATTTCGCGGGTCATTTTTACTGAATCAAAGTTCTTTTCCATAGTTAGTTACCTCTCGTGGGGAGAATATTTCAATTGTTTTGTAACCATTTTCTATGTTGACAGCATTAAAGAGCCGTATTTTGTCGTATCTGACTATGTGCTTAAAGTTCCAGCTCACAAGCATATCGACACAGGCTATGGTTGCCAGTGCAATATGATTCATATCATCTACGAATCGTTGAGATAAGATATTGTGCTGTAGATATGAATTGAGCAAACAGTTACTTTTGCCGTTTTTGTTTATGACCTCGATATTGCAGCCTAACAACTGCCGGTATTTTTCTTTTACCATCTCTGGTGCATCGGCTATTTCGGCAGCCACCAGAAATGAGGTTACCGCTTTGATTTTTTCATTTCTCAGATCCTCAAAGAGTGCATTTGACCATACCATGAATTCATTATCGAAACAACCTCCTATCACCGAAGTGTCCAGGTAAACTCTTGGTATTTTCATTTTTTAAGTCGCAGGTTGAGTTTGAGAAAAAGGTTTTTATTATACTGATAAAAAAGGTTTTTATCAGTATAAGCAAAAGCCTGCAAAAAAAGTACCAGCCCTTTAAATCACATTGCAATTACCCCTGAGAGACTTTATTTTTAAAGCCTCAAAATTTGGAAGGTCTACTTTTTTATGAAAACGGGAATTTCCTTTAGGCTCAAATCTATTCATCCAGACATTCTTCTTTTTCTTGGCGCCTGCTGTTTCTGGGGTTTTTCCACTTCGGTTGGAGATGCCATATTCAACAATTTCCTTAACGAATCCTTTCAGATGAGTAACCTAAAGCGTTCGCTTCTGGAAGTTCCCAGAGAGTTGCCCGGATTAAGTGTTGTTTTTATTTCCGCACTCTTTTTTTTCCTCTGCAGCAGAAGGCTTGCTGCTCTGGCGATGCTTTTCACATGTAACCCCTACCCTTCAGATGTCAGTGAGTCTGGATCATGTTTTTTCTATCTCCGGTGCACTTCTATGCGGTTTAATTTGGAAAAAATGGGGCTATCAGTATGTGTTTCTTTTCGCTGCCCTTATCGCAGTAATCAATTTTTTCTCTGCACTGCGAATCAAAACCGGCTTAAAAGAAGCTACTGAAACAGGAAAAGCACCAAAACTGCAACCTGCTGAATTACAATAGCTTTTTCATGGAATACTATTGTAATTGTTTCAATATCCTTCCTCCCAAACCGTATCCTTTTTGTTAACTATTCACCCACTAATTTGAAAAACAAGGATACAACCTATGCCAAGAAAGCTTTTTAATAAGCTATTGAAACCGATTGTATATCTTATAATCATTCTTTTCCTTGTAAGCACTGTAGCACCGACAGTTGCTTCGCTTTTCCCTTCAGAACCAAAAATTGTTTCCTCCAACTATCTGAATTAATCTGTCAGGCAAATCGATGATTTAGCCCACTATTGATTACGCCGGGAATCGGAATGGTGATCTTGGTTTTCGCTTACTTTCAAATTGGAGTTTTACTCCAATACTCTAAACTCAAAAACAGGATTGCCTACAAGGTTTAATTCTGCGCGCAAAGATAAAAGACTGGCATCTGCGGAACCAGTGTTTAAAAAAAGACCTGGAGATAGAAGAAGCCTTTGACCAAAAAAGGGGATATTTCAATGACTCCATAATTTAATTTTATCCCTTAGCCTTTAACCGGGTGAGCAATCTGTTCATTTTTACAGTCCTCAACAGTTTTCAGAATATGGATTTTCATGTTTTTGATGCCTTCACACATTCCGATGCCATTTCTGTTTAACTCCCTTTGTGACCTCACATACAGATAACTCACTTAAACCCGGGCAGACACAGTAATCTTTGCGGGGAAATGAATGAAAAAACTCGTTAGTTTTGCCTTATTTGTACTATTACCGGCTTTTCTCTTTGTGCATTGCGGTTCAAAAAACTCGAAAGTTGAAGATGGGATAAAAAGTGGAACATTACATTTTGGAAATCAAACCGAACCCCAGGATCTCGATCCTCATATAGTAACCGGAGTTCCAGAGTTTCACATCCTTCAATCTCTGCTTGAAGGACTGGTGATTCCAGACCCTGTGAATCTACACCCGCTCCCGGGTGCTGCCCGCTCCTGGGAAGTATCAGAAGACAACCTTAACTGGACATTTCATCTCCGAAGCAATGGACGCTGGTCTAATGGTGACACAGTTAAAGCATCCGATTTTGTCTTTTCCTTTCAAAGAATCCTCTCCCCTGCCCTTGCTGCCGAATACGCATATATGTTGTATTGTATCGATAACGCCGAAGACTATAACAAGTCTAAAATTGAAGACTTCTCAAAGGTGGGTGTTAAAGCAGTCGATGACAGTACACTAATGATAAAGCTTGGAAAACCAACTCCGTATTTTCTCTCTCTCATAATGCACCATTCCTGGTATCCGGTTCATCCGCCAACCATCCTTAAGCACGGTAAGATCGATACCAGAGGAACCAAGTGGACACGGGCAGAAAATTTTGTGGGAAACGGTCAATTTACTCTCACCACCTGGCAGATAAATAGAACTATAACGGTTCGTAAAAATAAACTCTACTGGGATGCAGACAATGTGTCCCTGAATGAGATTAACTTCTATCCAATCGAAAATATTCTCACAGAAGAACGCTCGTTTCGTACAGGACAACTGCACGTCACCACCGGACTTCCTCCACAGAAAATCGACTGGTATAAAGCAAATAAACCCGATGAGCTTCGCATAGATCCATATCTGGGCACATATTACTATCTGATAAATGTGAACCGTACACCCCTGGACAATAAAAAACTCAGAAAAGCGCTTGCTCTGGCAATAAACAGAGATGAACTAACAAAACATGTCACCAGAGGCGGGCAAATTCCCGCAGGATGTTTCACTCCTTATAATACTGCAGGGTACAGTTACGATACAGTGATGCGCTTTGATCCAGCAGAAGCCAAACGATTGCTTGTGGAAGCCAGTTTCGGTGAAAAGAACCCTGTTCCAACCCTTTCTCTTTTATATAACACTTCTGAATCTCACCATACTATCGCGCAGGCTATCCAGCAGATGTGGAAAGAACATCTTGGAATAGATATCACCCTGATAAACCAGGAATGGAAAGTCTATCTGTCTTCAACTAACAGTAAAGACTACGAAATTGCCCGGATGGGATGGATCAGTGATTATAATGACCCTAACTCATTTCTTGACCTCTGGGTAACCGGCAGTGGCAACAACCGCACAGGATGGTCAAACCCGGCTTACGACAGTCTCATCAATGCCGCTTCCATGGTATCGGATCAGTCAATACGTTATGAGTACTTCAGAAAAGCGGAATCTGTTCTGATGGATGAACTCCCGATAATTCCAATCTATTTTTATACTAATGTATATCTCTTGCACCCTTCAGTTAAGGGGTGGCATCCTAATATTCTCAACATTCACAACTATAAATTTATCAGCCTGGAATAGTATGATCCGTTTTATAGCCAAACGAATCTTTCTGGAAACAATACCTGCACTGCTTGTGATTGCCACAATCACTTTCTTTCTTATTCGTCTGGCTCCGGGTGGACCTTTCAGCACAGAGAAAAGCATCTCAGCGGAAGTATTAGGACAACTAAACTCCCATTATGGACTGGACAAACCACTTCTTACCCAGTACTTTCTTTATATCTCCAGGATGCTCACCATAGATTTTGGACCATCATTTAAATATCCCGGCCGCACAGTAACCGAACTTATTGCAGAGTCCTTTCCGGTGTCACTGGAGCTGGGCTTGTATGCTCTTATCATAGCTTTGGTACTGGGGATTCTCTCAGGAATGGTTGCAGCATCGAAACCCTCCTCTCTTCGAGACTATCTGACTATGACTATAAGCATGACCGGAATCTGTATCCCATCGTTTGTGTTAGGTCCTCTGCTGGTGCTTATTTTCAGTTTGAAGCTGGGATTATTTAATGTATCTGGATGGTATTCACCATCGGACCGGATTCTTCCTGCACTTAGCTTAGGGATGGTATATGTGGCTTATATCTCCAGGTTGACCCGCGGAAGTCTTCTGGAAACAATGGTTCAGGATTATATAAGAACTGCACGGGCTAAAGGTCTTTCCGAAAAGATCATTATCTTCCGTCATGCACTGCGCGGAGCAATTCTTCCGGTGCTCTCATTTCTGGGCCCTGCCGCTGCCGGACTTATCACCGGTTCATTTGTAATAGAGACCATCTTTTCGATTCCTGGACTTGGAAGATTTTTTGTTACTGCTGCCTTTAATCGCGATTACACCATGATAATGGGTACAGTGGTTTTCTATGCCCTGATAATGATAATTTTCAACACCATTGTAGATATCCTTATAGCTTTACTTAATCCCCGCCTGCGGAGCACTTTAAAATGAAATTAAAATCTACACTCGCAGGAAATTCACTTTTACGTGAAGGTATGCAGAGATTTCTTCGCAACCGTCTTGCTGTAACCGGGCTGATCTTTCTTTTCACCATGATTATTCTTTGTATTGCAGCACCACTATTGACCTCCTACAGCTATGAAAGCCAGAAACTCTCCTCTGGAGCTACTCCTCCCGGTGCTTCTCATCTGATGGGAACCGATGTCCTTGGAAGAGACCTCTTTACCAGAGTACTGTATGGAGGAAGAGTCTCCTTTTCTGTTGGACTCTGTGCAACTCTGGTATCGGTTGTAATTGGTGTATGCTGGGGTGCAGTGGCCGGATGGTGTGGCGGTAGAGTAGACAGCATAATGATGCGCATAGTGGATATTGCCTATGCGTTTCCTTTTACAATATTTGTGATAATTCTCATGGTGTTTTTCCAAAGAAGTCTTCTGCTTTTATTTATGGCCATAGGTGCAGTAGAGTGGCTGACTATGGCCCGCATTGTACGTGGTCAGGTCATGGCTTTACGTCACCAGGAATTTATCGATGCAGCAATCGGACTTGGCCTGAGTCATCCCAAAATTTTACTCCGGCACGTTTTACCCAACATTACCGGACCGGTGATAGTCTATGCTACTCTTACCATTCCGGCAATTATGCTTTTAGAAGCTTTCTTAAGTTTCTTAGGCCTGGGAGTGCAACCACCGGCAAGTTCATGGGGAATATTGATACGTGAGGGAACCGAGGCTATGGAAGAGTATCCCTGGCTTCTTCTGTTCCCTGGAGCGATTCTCTCCCTCACTCTTTTTTCTCTCAATTTTATCGGCGATGGATTGCGGGATGCACTCGATCCGAAATCATCGAGGGAGTAGATAATGCAGCTTGATATTAAAAACATCTCCGCATCTTTTCTTCTAAGGGGCTCTGTTGTACATGCAGTCAGAGATGTATCGCTGAATATTTCTGATGGCGAAACTGTGGGAATAGTCGGTGAATCCGGTTCCGGCAAAACGGTTCTTTCGCTCTCGCTCCTGCGACTTGTGCCCACTCCCCCTGCAGTGGTGAAAGGAAATGCATTATTTGGTTCTCTTGATCTTATAAACTGTCCAGATCGCGACATAAGATCGATAAGAGGAAACCGTATCAGCATGATTTTTCAGGATCCATTAAGCTCTTTTAATCCATACCTGCGTCTCTCAGATCAATTGACAGAACCTCTTCTCTGTCATCAGAACATCACCCGCAAAGAAGCTCTTGACATCTCGATCAATATGCTCTCTGAGACCGGCATAACAGAACCTCAGAAAAAGATTCATTGCTATCCACATCAGTTCTCAGGAGGAATGCTTCAGCGGGCAATGATCGCCATGGCCCTGGTCACCAAACCAGGGATACTTATTGCCGATGAACCCACAACAGCACTTGATGTCACCACTCAGGCACAGATCCTCAGCCTCCTCAAAGCTCTTCAACAGCAATATTCAATGTCTATTATCTTCATTACTCACAATCTCGGAATCGTGGCAGGGTTCTGCGACAAGGTTCATGTAATGTACGCAGGAATGATTCTGGAATCTGCAGATACAGTATCACTTTTTAAAAACACTGCACACCCATATACTAAAGCTCTGATCCGCAGTGTCCCTTCACTTCATTGTACCGCTGAGAAGCTTTATGTTATCGGAGGTCCTCCATACGATCCATCACAACCGATAAAAGGTTGTCCATTTGCTCCCAGATGCGAATTTGGAGTGGCGCAATGTTTCCAAGAGAAGATGGAGCTTACAGAAGTTACTCCGGAACACTTTACCTGTTGTGCCAGAATCAAAAAAGGAGAGATCTCCTTATGAACAGTGATAATCTTCTGAAAATAAAGGATCTCTCAGTTATTTTTGGTGAGAGTAATCGTAAAAAAAAGGGTAACAAAGCAGTTAATAATGTTAGTTTCACTCTTAAAAAAGGTGAAACCCTGGGACTGGTTGGTGAATCCGGATGCGGGAAAACTACTCTTGGAAGAACCATAATCCGGTTGCAGAAAGAAAACAGCGGAAATGTTTTTCTCAATGGTGTTGACCTCTGCAGCCTTGGTCCGGCCCGGCTCAGGCCTTTGCGCAGACAGATGCAGATGATCTTTCAGAATCCTTACTCATCGCTTAATCCCAGGATGACAGCACTGGAGATAATAGCAGAACCTTTTGCCGTGAAACTTTCCAGAGAACAGAAAATCGAGCGTGTCAGAAAACTGATGGTGCAAAGCGGACTTGATCCGGAAATGATGCGTAAGTTTCCTCATGAGTTTTCTGGAGGGCAGCGCCAGCGTATAGCCATAGCCAGAGCAGTTGCTGCAGACCCGACACTTATTATTGCTGATGAACCGGTTTCATCGCTGGATGTTTCTGTTCAGGCTCAGATCTTAAATGTACTAAAAAGCCTCAGAGACTCTCTTTCTTTAACCATGCTGTTTATCTCTCATGATCTTTCGGTGGTAAGATACATTTCTCAGAGAGTTGCAGTTATGTACCGTGGAGCAATTGTTGAGATCGGAAAGACCGAAGATCTCTTTAGTAATCCCTGTCACCCCTATACCAGAGCATTACTTAATGCGGTGCCGGTGATTGATCCGGAAAAAAAGATTTACCAGTTTAAATCGGTACAGGTAAGCGATTGGAATTCTTTAGAGAATTGCGGATGTCCTTTTTTCAACCGGTGTTTGAGATGTAAAGATGAGTGCAGATTAGAAGTTCCGAAACTATGCCCTTGTGATGAAGAGGGACATTATTGTGCGTGTGTGAATATTTGACAGTTCCTTTTGTTGTTTTAAATGCCGAAGGCCTTTCGAAGACTTAATAATCAACTATCGATAAACCAGAAAAAACGTTTCATCAATCTTTGATGTTGTTGTCCTTTTTTCTACGCTTCCCACGTCTTTCACATATATATATGCAGCACAACACTCCCATTGCTCACTGACAAGTAGAGAGCATTTATAGCCAGCCTTTCCTGCCTAACGCTTATTGAGAAAAAACCCTCCACAGATCCGGCAAAACCTTCAAAAAGCCAGACTTTCAAGGTTGGCTGTACCTCTAATCGTCGATTAAGCCGTCAAAATCATGCCGGTAAAAGTCAAAAATCCGACCACAGTATTTAAAAAAAAGCAACAAGCGAATCAGTTTTCGACATCAGCGGCCTGAAACCATTAAGAAAAGCTTTTTTTGATAAGCCAAACCCATTTAATGAAGCTATGTGTGAAAAAGCATCCTCTGGAGCAGAATACTGGGTTGCTCATTCGGGATTTTTATATACTTAATGATAAAAATGTTACCTTTAAACCAATTCCGAAATGCTTCAGTTCATTTTTAATTAGACGAATGAGAATGAAAAATCGGCTGATTTGAATTTTTTAAATACTGAATGGGCTTTTTGCTTTATTGAATCGGAATAAAAATTCCTTTGATTTCATTTTTTCGCACTTTAAAATGTTTTTTTGCTTTACTGAATCGGAAAAAAACCAATTCTGAAACGATTTTTTTTATTGCTTTGCAGGAATTTGCTATACTGAATCGGAAAAAATGAACTTTGAAGGCACCATTTTTTTATTGCTTCGTGATAATTTAACATACTAAAGTAAAGAAATAGTCCTTTAAAGCCATTTTTTTTTATGCTAATGTTAATTTTTTACAATGCTGATCGTTAAAATCAGGGCTTTGAAGAGATATATTTGCATGCATACGACAACTTTTTCGAGGCTGAGTATCAAAGAGCGAGCCTTTGAAGGAGTTTATTTTCAAACTCAGGACGTTTTTTCTAAGCCAAATTGATAAAAACAGCCTTTTCAAATTCTTTTTTTTATACTGTTCATGAGAATTGTTCCGATTTCCATTTTCGAATCATTTGTACCCGGTTTTATTGCTTACATTAAACTGAATACAATTTGTCAGAGCGGCTAATACTTTCCGGTTTAATAAGGCGTCCGCTCAAATCAACAATGTGAAGATCAATAGCGGGTTTCCGGTATACTATGAGTATTTCCATTTCAACTGTAGCTACACCTGAAATTAACTATTTGATTAAACTTATTGCCTAAGCCGTCCGATTAAAACTATATTTATGCTAAGACGCAAAAAAGGACAGGTATGAAAAAGAACTTAAGTGTAAAAAATGATACTGCTTCTACTGAGCAAAAAATTAAAGAGACTGCTCGAAAGCTTTTCACCAGCAAAGGCTTTTCTGCAGTCACCACAAGGGACATTGCAATTGAAGCGGGTATAAATCAGGCACTGCTTCATTATTATTTCCGTAGTAAAGAAAAACTGTTTGAAATTGTGATGCTCGAAAATCTCAGCCTTTTTATTTCCGGAGTAGCTCCAGTCCTCAACAACAAACAGACCACTCTTGAACAAAAAATCGAAGGTCTTATCTGCACCTATATTGATAAATTATCACAAGAACCGGAACTGCCTCTTTTTATTGTAAATCAAATCAAGGCCAGTCCCGAAGATTTCATTAAAAAGCTTGGCATTGAACCATTAATCAAAAAATCATTCTTCCTAAAGCAAATTATGGCATCTGACTATCTAAAAAGATTACAATCGCTTAACCCCCTGCATATTGCCATAAACATGGTCGGACTCATTGTAGCACCATTCATAATGGCTCCAATGATAAAGAAAATTGGGAAAATCGATGATCAGCATTTCCTGGCACTGGTACAGGAGCGTAAAGCATTAATACCGTACTGGATTTTTGCAATGATTAAGAAGGGACCTGAATAAAAATGAAACGGACTGTCATTCTAATCGTAAATGTATTATGCATTACTTCGCTGCCGCTATACTCTCAGCTCACTGTAGAGACATGTTGGAGAAAGGCTGCCGAGCACTCTCCTCTTTCTGCACAATTACCACTTTTTGAAGAAAATGAACGTCTGGATAATACAATTGCAAATTTTAGATATCTTCCTCAGACAGGTGTTTCTGCAAAGACTACATCCCAAACAGAAGTGATGCAGCTTCCGCTTAATATACCCGGAATAGAAGAAACAAGAAAGTTCCAGTATACAGGTATGATTGAAGTAAACCAGATAATATGGGATGGTGGTATCACACGCTCACAAAAAAAGATCACATCAGCATCTTCACAAGTCGATAAGAGTAAGCTTGCTGTAGAAATGTATGCCCTTAATGAGCGGATTAATAATTTGTTTTTCGGGATATTATTGACACAAGATCGGCTGAAACAGAACACGATCTTTCAGGATGAGCTCCAGACAAATTACCAGCGTTTCGTCTCCCTGATGCAGAATGGCTTAGCCAATCAGGCAGATATAGACCTTATCAAAGTTGAACAGTTAAAGGCCGGTCAACAAAGAATTGAACTGTCTTCATCACTGTGCACCAATCGGGAGTTGCTCTCAGAAATGATTGGCGAACCAGTTACCGATAGTGTGATCCTTATAAAACCAGATTATAACAGCGTGATCACCAGTGACACCAGTATAAAGCGTCCGGAAATTGGCTTTTTTGATGCACAAAATGATTTGCTTTTAAATCAGAAGAGCTCACTTGTTTCTGGCGTTAGCCCAAAAGTAAGTCTTTTTGGTCAGGCTCTTCTGGGCCGTCCTGGTGTAAACCAGTTTGAAAATAAATTTTCTGACTGGCTGGTTGCGGGTGTAAGGCTGGGCTGGGATCTGGGTGGATTTTATTCTTTAAAAAGCAATTTTACAAAAATCGATAATAATATCAAACTGGTTAAAAATCAGAAGGAGACATTTCTTTTTAACACTAAACTCCAGACAATTCAGCAAAGGAATGTAATAGATAAATACCGGGAAATTATCAAAAGTGATGATAAAATCATTGCGCTTCGCAATAGCATAAAGAGAGCCTCCGAGGTCAGGGTGGAAAACGGAACAATAAGTGTTACTGATCTGATAAAAGATATCAATGCTGAAAATTTGGCTATTCAGGATAAATCGCTTCACGAAATACAACTTCTGATATCGATATACAACCTTAAAAATACAATAAACAATTAGGGGCGGTTATGAAACGCTTGCGAAATGTTCTGATAGGATTTAGCTCGACTGTTCTTCTAATCTCATGCAATGGCAACAAAAATATTTTCGATGCTTCAGGAGTCTTTGAAGCAACCGAAGTAATTGTGTCATCAGAATGTTCCGGAAAAATATTCAATTTTAATATCCAGGAAGGACAGGAAATTAAGGCTGGTGAAAAGGTCGGATTTGTTGACACAGTGCAGCTTTATCTGAAAAAGATGCAGTTGGTTGCAAATGTTAAAGCAGTACAGAGCAGACGGCCTGATATAAATACACAGATTGCCGCAATTACTGAGCAGATTTCATCAGCCACTGTTGAAAAAAACAGGATTGAAAGCCTGCTTAAAGCTAATGCTGCAAATAAGAAGCAGCTTGATGATATCAATGCTAAAATCGCCCTGCTTAATAAGCAGCTCGAGGCTCAGAAATCCACTCTCTCTATCACAAATAAAGGAATAAATGAGGAAAGCTCAGCACTTGAGATACAAATAGCCCAGGTTGAAGATCTGCTGCAGAAATGTCAGATTATTAATCCAATTGAGGGTACAGTTCTGGCAAAATATGCGCAGCAGAGTGAAATAACCGCTCCAGGTAAAGCTCTTTATAAAATCGCAGATACAAAGAATATGATTCTTCGCGCTTACATAACTTCCGGACAGTTAACACAACTTAAACCAGGTCAAAAGGTAAATGTCAAAGCGGATTATGGAGATAAAGGATATAAGGATTATCCTGGAATTATATCCTGGATATCCAGCAAGTCTGAATTTACTCCTAAAACAATTCAGACACGTGATGAGCGGGCGAACCTGGTTTATGCAGTAAAAGTGGCTGTTCCTAATGATGGGTATATCAAAATCGGAATGTATGGCGGTTTAGAGATAGAGGCAAAATGAAGGCTGTTGCTGCAAATTCACTGTGTAAATCATATGGAGATACTCACGCTGTAAAATCGGTAAGCTTTGAAGCGCAACGCGGTGAGATCTTCGGGATAATCGGTGCTGATGGAGCAGGGAAAACTACGCTGTTCCGGATGCTTGTGACATTACTTTTGCCCAACAGCGGTGCTGCGCAGGTTGATGGATATGATATTGTCAGTCAATTTGAGGATATTCGTAAGAGGATTGGATATATGCCTGGTCGTTTTTCACTGTACCAGGACCTTACTATTGAAGAAAATCTAAGAATTTTTGCAACCGTTTTTGGCACCACAGTCAAAGATAACCATTATTTGATAAAAGACATTTATCAGCATCTTGAACCTTTTAAAAAACGGCGTGCCGGAAAACTTTCCGGTGGAATGAAACAGAAGCTTGCGCTGTGTTGTGCATTGATACATAAACCAACAGTACTTTTTCTTGACGAGCCGACCACTGGTGTTGACCCTGTGTCGCGAAAAGAGTTTTGGGAGATGCTGAAACGGCTTAAGAGCCAAGGGATTAGCATCCTGGTTTCAACCCCCTACATGGATGAAGCAGAAATGTGCGATCGGATAGCGTTTATGCAAAACGGTAAATTTATGGAAATTGAATCTCCAGCAAATATCATCCGTGGATTCGAAAAGACATTGTGGGCGGTGCGTGCAGACAGAATGTCACAGCTTCTGTCTGACTTGCGAAAGATACCAGCAATTAAAACATGCTTTGCTTTCGGAGACTCACATCATGTAACTGTTGATAAAACCAGATTATCTGAAAGTGACCTGCTTAAAGCATTACACAGTCTAGGTCACTCCGGAGTCGAAGTAACAGCAATAGAAGCAGGTATTGAGGATTGTTTTATGGATATTTCCAACAGGACTCCTTTACAATGAACGTAATCGATGTTAATAATCTCACAAAATCATTCGGTAATTTCGTGGCCGTTGATCATATATCGTTCACAGTGTCTAAAGGTGAAATTTTCGGTTTTCTTGGAGCTAATGGAGCTGGAAAGACAACCGCGATGCGAATGCTTTGCGGATTGAGTAAACCTACTTCAGGAAAAGGTACTGTTGCATGTTACGATATAACCCGACAACCAGAAAAAGTCAAAGCTAATATTGGCTACATGAGCCAGAAGTTCTCTATGTACGAGGACCTCAAGGTATGGGAGAACATCAGGCTTTTTGCAGGCATATATGGCATACCTGAGAAAGAGATTGCTCCTCGCACAGAAGGTATGTTGAGAAATCTTGGTTTTGAAAAGGAAAGAGATGTGCTTGTTAAAGACCTGCCTCTTGGATGGAAGCAAAAGCTATCCTTTTCTGTTGCGATATTTCATGAACCATCAATTGTATTTCTGGATGAACCTACAGGCGGAGTTGATCCGTTAACCCGACGCCAGTTTTGGGAGTTAATATATCAGGCTTCTGATCGCGGTATTACCGTTTTTGTGACTACTCATTATATGGATGAAGCAGAATATTGTAACAGGGTGTCAATTATGGTTGATGGTAAAATTGAGGCCTTAGACACACCCGGAAACCTGAAAACTCAGTTTAGAGCTAAATCGATGGATGAGGTTTTTTTTCTCCTTGCACGAAAAGCACTGCGAAAAACGGAGTAATATGAATCAATTCCTTATTTTCATCGAAAAAGAGTTTTATCACATCTTTCGTGATAAGCTCACACTATGGATACTGCTGGGTTTACCGGTGCTTATGCTTTCGCTTTTTGGCTTTGCTATAACCACTGAAGTAAAAAACACCAGGATGGCGATTTACGATCCTTCAAGAGATGCCGCTACTGAAGCAATAATCAATAAGCTGAGTGCAAATGAGTATTTCATTTTCAAACGGTTTCTCGACAGTCCCCAGGAAATAGAGACTGTTTTTAAAACCGGTGAGGTTGGCCTTGTAGTAGTGTTCAGTGAAAATTTCTACGAAAATATGCTTCATACCGGTGATGCTAAAGTGCAACTTATTACTGATGGTACCGATCCTAACACCGCAACCACACTGACTAACTATGCGACAAGCATAATAAAATCTTATCAGCAGGAGCTGCCAAATTCCAATAATGTTCCTTTTCAGATAATCCCTGTGATAAAGCTGCTTTACAATCCTCAGATGAAAGGGGCCTACAATTTTGTTCCAGGGGTTATGGGAATGATCCTTATGCTTATATGTGCAATGATGACCTCAATTTCGATTGCACGTGAAAAAGAAAAAGGAACCATGGAGGTATTGCTTGTATCACCGATGAAACCACTAACGGTCATACTTGCCAAGACAATTCCATATTTTACTTTATCACTGGTGAATTTAACAACAATATTGCTGATGTCAGTATTTGTGCTTAAAGTGCCGATTGTCGGAAGTCTGGCAGTACTGATCACCTTATCGATAGTGTTTATTTTTGTATGCCTTGCACTTGGTTTGTTAATATCGTCAATGGTGGATACACAATTAATAGCACTACTGATTTCAGGTGTGGTTTTGATGGCCCCTATAATGCTTCTTTCGGGTATGATTTTTCCAGTAGAAAATATGCCATCATTTTTGCAGATTCTCGCTAATGTGATCCCGGCACGATGGTATATAATGGCAAATAAGAAAGTCATGATAAAGGGTCTGGGTTTTGAGTCTATTCTCAAGGAGCTGATGATTCTCGGCAGTATGGCGGTGGTGCTTATATGGGTAAGTTTGAAAAAATTTAAAAACAGACTTGAATAGTCAGAGGCAGTCATGTTGAAATTTTTATTGGAAAAAGAGATAAAACAGATTCGCCGGAATAAATTTTTACCGAAATTTGTTATAGCGCTGCCGTTTATGACGTTATTGTTTTTGCCTCTGGCTGCGAATTTCGAAGTTAAAAACATCACTCTCAGTATAGTAGATAACGATCACAGTAACTATTCTACACGTCTTATTGAAAAAGTTGTTTCATCGGGATACTTTAAATTAACAGATGTTTCTTCAACCTACAGGGAGGCACTTCGTGCGGTAGAGTTAGACATTGCAGATATTATTCTGGAAATCCCAAACAACTTTGAAACTGACCTAGTTAATGAAAAAGCTGCCCGCGTAATGATGTCTGCAAACACGGTTAACGGAACCAAAGGCGGTCTTGGAAATTCTTTTCTATTAAGCACAATTAACGATTTCAGCAGTGACATTCGCTCAGAGTGGCTGCAGCCATCAGGAAGTTCTCAAACACCTTCATTTACCATACTCCCCCTTTTCCGGTATAATCCTTTGTTACGTTATCCGATTTTTATGATCCCGGCTATAATGGTTATGCTGATGGCGATGATATGCGGATTTTTACCTGCGCTAAATATTGTCAGTGAAAAAGAGATTGGCACAATAGAGCAGATCAATGTGACACCAATGAAACGCCTCACCTTTATTTTGGCTAAATTAATACCCTATTGGGTAATCGGATTTGTTGTACTGACAGTCTGTTTCGGGGTCGCTCTGATGGTATATGGCCTGATTCCGGCAGGAAATGTACTGACGATTTATCTCTTCGCTTCAATTTTTGTTCTTGCTTTTTCCGGTTTCGGCCTGACTATTTCTAACTTTGCCACGACTATTCAGCAGGCAATGTTTCTAATGTTTTTCTTTGTAATGACATTTATTTTCATGAGTGGACTTTACACTCCAGTAGCAAACATGCCACAATGGGCTCAGGCTGTCAGTATCTTCAGCCCTCTGAAATATTTCATTGAGGTAATGAGGTCGGTTTATCTCAAAGGCAGTGGCTTTGGAGAGCTTACTGTGCAGTTTTACGCACTATGTGGTTTTGCACTTTTTTTCAATGCTCTGGCAATATTTACATACAAAAAGAGTGTTTAGCCTACAGTCTAATAAGTTCACTTCTGTGACCGAAACAATAGACAAATCGCTTCCAAACCATACTTTTACTTTTTTCCAAACAAATACCAGAACAAGACTCATGACATTGTGCTCATTTCTGAGCATTCATTTGTTGTTTCCAGGAAGTCATTATACTTCCCCCATGGGCCGTTTCAGGGTACCCCGGGTTTTTCCGCATATTACTTCTCTTGAGTCTGCCGGAAACATTGGTGTTGCCTGGGCCTTTTACCTGGCAATCCGCTCTTCAGAAAAATGAATTCTATTAAACCCGCCTCTTCTCAAATTATATTGTCAATAATGATTTTTCTTTTTGATATGCTCATTTCTGGCTTTCAGAAAACCACTGGCTAAGCCAGTGGAGCCAGATGCGGAACAGAAATTAAAAACTACCGCCACACTTTGAAGGATTGCGATACAGATGCCCGATCCGTCGTGCGGAGTTATTCCTTTTCTCATAAGAGGTGATCCACAGATTAGCGCTGGTTTTCGCAGATTAAGGATAGTTCATAAATAATCTGTGTAAATCTGTGTAATCTGCGGATGAAATTTCTTTTTGTCTTCCTCCAGCAGGAATTCCACGGGCTTTTATTCCACATTTTGGAAGAATAACCCAGACATCAGTATTTTTTTTGACACATTCTGCAATGATTACGTGCTCACCATGAAGACTATTCGTTTTTCATATCCTGTTTTTGCCTTATTAATTACATTCTCAAAACTTCGGCATTTTTCATACCCAGGCAGAACCTGAAGTTCATGCCCTAACCAGTATTCAGCCCCGTTTTCATTATATGCAGCCTCTTCAAACGATGAAGTAAATCTTGCTACTAACTGTTTTTCCATAAATCGGGCTTCCATTTAAAAATTAAGTAATCCTGATTCCACCGTCAATACGACCGATATAGCGGAAAGTAACATTTTCACTCTCACGAATAAAAAGCTCAGCAATACACTCAAAAAGACCTACTTGAAAGTGGTTTATTTGAAATAAAAGCAAACTACACTTTCAAGAGGTGATTATGTGAGAATTGTGTTGAATATAAGGCAGGAGTACTAACCCCAGAGGTGAATTGTTGATCTGTAAACTCTTCATCTCTGGGGCACCTAAATCAAAACAAATTTTAGAACCTAGCATGGTGTTTGATCTGGGAAATAATGCGGAACGGTATTGTTTAACGGTCTGGCCGCAGGTATAGACCGTTGCGTTTTCCAGACGCTTTGGAGTCTAAATGGTACAAGGCAACCAAGTGAACCAGACCTGCTGGTACGCAATGGTTTGTACCTGTTGTTAGCATTTCGTACATTTTTTAATTGTTTTCATTGTCCTGTTCATTGCTGTTTTTAGCATAAGCGAATCCAAATCCTTTGGCCTGGTGGTCATCTTGAAATTTTCCCCATGCCTCCCACCCATTTTCAAGCAAAATAGAATTGTCATCTTTAAGTATTGGGTAGCCTTCAAATAATTCCTTTATATTCCCGCAAGGATAACTTTCGCATAACGCACACATATCAACATTTTTTTCTTTTGCGCATAACCTGACATTGTAGGCTGGATTTCCACTACCCGCCTTACACGAGATACATACACCCTCAACAGACATGCCTTTAGAAATGGCCAGAATTTTTCGCCATCTTGAAAGAATTGCATAATTCCTTCAAATCCTAGTTTCTTCATCTCCTCATACAAAACTTTCGCCGCAGGTTCATCTTTTACTTTGACCGCACAATTTTCGCAGTAAAGACCGCAGTAGCAAGCATATTTTCTATCCATAATTCTATACTCCTGTTTTTTTTATATTTCTATTTTGTTATTTTATTGTATTCCAATTCTCACATATGCACCAACTCTCAGTATTCTATACACCAATCCAAAATAAGAAATATATTGCTGTTTTATCTATCACCTAAAACGTACGATTCTTTTATAAAATTGGATCTGACGATCCAAAAATACTTTTCTACAGGTTTTTCGTTTGAAAGTTGATTACGTTAACAAGCCAAAACCATCTGTTACATCGCTATCCCAGC
>JAEYNR010000085.1 GCA_023412475.1 Fibrobacterota bacterium
ATCAACTATGCACTGGAATCGGTGAGTATCGATGGGGAAGGAAGGATATTGCAGCACAGGAGTGGGGATAGTGTTACCTACAGCTACGACTACTATCTGAAAGATCACCTGGGATCAACCCGCATGGTGATAAATGATCAGAACAGTATTACAGAGAAAGTAGCTTACCAGTCCTATGGAACGATAAACCCGCTTGACTCTTCTTCACCTTCACTGCCTTCACGGGAGAAATTTACCGGCAAGGAGTTTGATCAGGATGGTTCCGACGAGAACGGCGCAGGTGGCATAAAACTCTATCATTTCCCCGCTCGCAACTACGATCCAGAAGTCGGCATGTGGCTGAGTCCTGACCGCGCTGGGCAATATTTCAATTCTTACGCATATCCAAATAATCCGGTACTCATTGTCGACCCCGATGGAAACTTCGGGTGGGCTGCTCCTATTGTAAGCGCCATTATCGGTGCAGGTATCGGTACTGCCAAAGCTATTATTGAAGGAGTCAACGAGAACCAGACCTTTGGTGAAATGGTTTGGGGTGTGTTCTGGCAATCAAATGTTTATGGTGCAATAGGTTTTGGCGCAGGTGCCGCCGGTGGTGAGGCTGGCGCAGCAGTCGGTAACTGGGTCGGTGGTGGAACTGGCCTTGCCAGTGCGATTGCTGCTGGGGCGGCCGGGGGTGCAGTCGGAGCGGCTGCGAATTATACGGGAACCTATGCGGCTGACATGGCTTTCAAGGATAAGCAATGGAATTCGGAAGAATTCTGGTCGGGTCTTGGTACGCAAACAGCCATTGGCGGTGCAGTTGGTGGTGTATTAGGTGCGGTTGGTTACGGTGTCGAGCAGTATCAAGTATGGAAGAATCCCACAAGTGATCCAGTCTTAAATGACATTAATGTACGCAAACAAGTTGACGAAACATATAAACTCTTGGAAGAGCCATTTGAGGGCGCTCGTGAGCATGGATTTGACATTGTGAGTCAAGGGGATGGTTATTCTGCTGGCGATATACAACATGCAAGTTGGGCTAAGCCAAGAAGCATAAGTATGGCGGTTCGTGAAAATGCTGTCGGAACGGCACATACACACCCTTCTGGTACACTATCGATGAGTGATGCTGATGTCAAGGGTTTTGCGCAAGTTTTCAAGATGGGCGGTACAAGAAATTACATCTTTACGTCAAAGGCCATCGGTGGTTATTACTATAGCGGCGGCGAGGTTTCCAAGCAGGTTTTTACAAATATTAACGCGATACGCCAAACTAACTTTTTGAAATATCTTTTTAGTTTTTGATTGGGGGTAGTTATGGGGACAATTTTACGTTACGGATTGTGCGTGACGATGTTCTTTTTTATAGCGAGCGCTATTGGAGGTGAAAATATGCCGGACAGTACAAGTACAGTTATCAACAGCAAAATAGACACTGTCACAGTTAAGAGCACGATTGCGCAATTCAAAAAGTTTGGCGAAAAGCCCGTTGAAGACATGAATATTATTAGTAAACTATTTGAAACTACAAGGGTTGTTGCTAATGCCATCAATGCAGTTAATAATGAAAGGTATGCGTTTACGATAGTCCGAGAAGAAAAAAACTATTACACTTGTGTGTATAGCAACCCCGCAGATGAAAAGAAGCCGTCAAATGGAACATACCAAGTTACATTTGATGACCAAATTCAGTTCAAGATAAATAAGATTTCATTCAAGATTGAAGGAGTTACTTTCGGTGGATAAATCAATATGGTTAACCCGAATAGCTCTTGCTGTGATCTATACGGTTTCTGTATGCTATTCTTTCCAGACCTCCTCAGAATCAGCCAATCCCTTTAACCAGTTTGCTTCGCCGTCCGGCGGGGTGAACATGTACGGTGGGGACGTGGCGTATTCGCATGCGGTATGTGTTGTGACCGGCCGCAATGGTCTCAAGATGCTTCTGTTTCAGCAGGGGTCGGTTTTGGAAATGAGAAGAGTGGACTTTCAATTGGTGCAAGTCTGAATTCAAGCTACAGCTTTAATCATGACACATGGAATGCAGGTTGGGGGACAAGCTTGGGAACGTCCACTAATAGCGGTACATTTAGTGGCAGTGTGGGTTACGGTGGTGATTTCCATGGTAACAATAATTGGAGTTGGGGTGCTAATGGACAATTTGTCGGTGACTATTCAGAATTTGGTATGCCAAAAGATGATTATGAAGCGGTTGAGGGCATGACAATGCATCGTATAATGGCACATGATTCAAAAGATAGATTTGGTCATTATTGGATTGAATCGGATGGGAGAGGAGGATTTGGTTATTATCCTGAAGATGGTGCCTCAAAAATTGAGGCGATAACTAGAGCTAAATGGGGAGAAATTGTTTTTGGAAACGATAAATATTCTGAATTTTTTTTAAAACAAGAATATAAACAGGTAACAAAAAGATACAAAGTTTATGCACCTAAAGGCTCCAATTTAAATGATCAATTAAATATCATACCTGCTAGCCATTTTGGTAAAAAATACGGAGTCCCAATTGGTAAACATTGTCGTACATATCAGAGAGATATTATAAAACGTAATCAATTGTATTTGGAAAGGTACTGATAAAATGACTATGCGACTGTTAGCAATCTTATTCTGTAATATTATTATATGTTGTTTGTAGCAATCCTAAAATAATAAGCAAAAACGAAACACAAACTTTTGGTGAAATCATATATATTAACAACTTTGATTCGGTTACTATACATGATATTGTTAATAATGATGATGATGATGATATCTTAAAGGTTAAAGTAAAATTAAATTATAAAAGTTGCGATTAATAATGCAATCATCAGTCATGAAAATCCAATATGGAAGGGTGGTTTTTAATGGCTTTTGAAAACGGTATTATACTAAAAATAAGTTATTATGGTAGTTTCTTTTACGAAATAACTAATAATAATTTGTTTGTTGTAAATAGAAATGATTCTGAATATTTTAAAACGATTATTAATAAAATATTTATTGAAAAAATATTACCATCACGTGAATGTATGGAATAATATCAAATAATTAACATTAATAAGGTGGTTCTCCGATTTTTATGTAAGCAAAATATATAACAAAAAGTAATTTTAGTTAACAATTAGAAGCTCAAATTGGTAAATATTTCGATTAACTTTTAATTACTATATACTAAAGGATAAAATATGCAGAAGCTTAGTTTATTATTTGTTTCTTTTATTTGTTTTTTTTCATGTAATTATTTGAGAACAAACAAAAAAAATACAAATATTGAATTTCGGCAACTAATTAATATCGAATCATTTGATTCAGCTGTCGTTAATTATGGGAAAACGGTTGATAGTATTGATATGATTTATGCATATGATTTCAATCCTATTAAAGATGCAATAAATAGTGCTCTTAATAGTCACTCGAAAATGCTATGGAAAGGCTCTTTTAATGTTACATTCAAAAATGGAACTAATCTAAAAATAAGCATTTATGGGAGCTTCTTTTCAGAATCAAATTCAATATATAAAGTGCCTGAAAAGTATTCAAAAGAATTTGACTTTTTTATTTCTAATATGATAAAAAGACATTCATATGAATTGGAAGAAAAACTAAAGAGTGGAATCAAAAATTAGTCAAGAGAAGTAATCACGTAGTATCACCAATCTAACAACTAAGAGAGAAAGAAAGTTTGATTTTTGACCACTGTAAATGGGTATGAGAGTATAGGGGAGAGTGTTTGAAGGGTGAATCAAGAAAAGTCTGCTATAGCGAACAAAATTCCACCATTACTGATCAAGCCTGAAAAAGTATCCTTATCGGATACTTTTTCAGGCAGCTAAATTAAGTGCCTTCCTGACCTTCAGAACCGTATTCAGTGAAACTTCATGAATTTTTGCTGCTTTCCGTACTGATAAGCCGTTTTGCAGGTCTGCAGACAGGTTTTTGTACTTCTTCAGAAAATCCTGCTGATCAATAGTAGATCCCTGTGGTCTTCCGAGAACTTTTCCGTTAGCTTTGGCATGGTTAAGACCACTCTTTACACGTTGGATCAGGAATTCCCTTTCCATTCGACTGGTTACAAGTATTGCAAAAAGGATAAAAAGGTGGTTTAAGTGAAAAAAGTTAGTATCCTACTTCTATTGATGATATTAGGTTCTTGTGTTACTGATGAGCCGGTTTGGTGTGATGCCACACTATATTTAACATTAGTGAACCAAGGAGACAAAATGGTATCTATGGATTATCAATTAAATCCTAAGACTTATATATGGAAAGACAGTCTAGTGATGATTGAAAAATCAGGAGAGAAAAAAGAAGAAATAACTCTAAAATTGAGAAATATAAGAATAGATCCGAAAGGTAAAGTAACTGATACCATAACGTATAAATATTACCAGTCAGATGGACCATGTGCAAGAGATGTGGGGAGTGCAAAATATCTAAAAGTATTTTTGAATGAAAATACTGGCTTGAAATTATCATATGAGATCTATCCTTGGAGCCCAGACATCTTTAGCGAATATGTTTGTGACGGATGTGAGAATATTAATTATGATACAATAGTACTTAAATAATTGACTCTATTAAATAGCACATATCCGTGGCGTTTTCTTTATGATATCAAAAATCCTAATCACCACTCAAATAAGGAAGAGAGAAAGAGAGTTTGATTTTTGTTCCCTGTAAATGGGGAAGAGAGTATAGGAGAGAGTGATTGAAGGGTGAATCTGAAGCCTGAAAAAAGTCTTCTATAGCGGACAAAATTTCACCATTTCAGAGTAAGCTCGAAAATGTCTCCTAATGGGACACATTTTCAAGCTGCTAAATTTAAAGCTTTCCTGACTTTCAAAACCGTATTCAAAGATACTCCATGAATTTTTGCTGCTTTCCGTACTGATAGACCGTTTTGCAGATCTGCAGATAAATTCTTGTACTTTTTCAGGAAAATATGCTGATCCATTGTAGATCCCTGTGGTCTTCCGAGAATCTTTCCTTTTGCTTTTGCATGATTTAAGCCACTTTTGACCCGTTGAATGAGAAATTCCCTTTCCATCCTTGCTAATTGCATAAAAATTGAGAGCATAAATTCCACCATTGGAGACCTGTTTCCGTTATCAACATTTTTTTTATGGCAGGACTTTCTTTGTCCCAGGCCATGAATTTTGAGTATTTTCCTATAGAATCGGGAAAAGAGACAGGTGTTAATGAATATCGAATAACGAATAACGAATAACGAATAACGAATAACGATTAACGAATAACGAATAACGAATATGGAATATGGAATATCGAAGTAGAGAGAAAGAAAGATGTTTGGGATGGCTTATCTTGATGGCGGTATGATCTATAGCCAAGACAACGGTACTTCCATAAGCACAAACATTGTACTAAGAAACTGCCAGCCGGAATACGTTAACGGCGCACTGCTGAAGGTTTTTTATACCGATATTTCCGACCCGTTTAATCCTGTAAACGATTCAATTCTTTTTCCGCTTGATACGATAAAAGAGAATGGCAGCTATCTACTTAAAAGCAGCGACATTGTCCGGTTTGCAGGTGCAGTAAGGGTAGACAAAATTACTCTGGATATTCCACGTCATTTTATATCCTACATTGACAGTACCACTTATAATGTCAATCGTGGACAAAGTCTCCTTTTTTATTACAACTGGCACTGGGGTCTTTTCAAAGCTATTGAAAATCCGATATCTGTAAACTATGATATCAACTATGCACTGGAATCGGTGAGTATCGATGGGGAAGGAAGGATATTGCAGCACAGGAGTGGGGATAGTGTTACCTACAGCTACGACTACTATCTGAAAGATCACCTGGGATCAACCCGCATGG
>JAEYNR010000086.1 GCA_023412475.1 Fibrobacterota bacterium
AAGAACGATGAAAAACTCTCTAATCAAAGCTGATGCAAATGAATCAACCGTTCTTAAACGATATAATCAACTTTTAAAACTGGACGATGAAGTATCCCGAATAAAGGAGCAACTGGCAAAATGGGACTCTTAAAGATATCAAAAAAGAAATTAGGGTAGACATATGTTCGATTTATCAAACATACCTCCGCATGTATTGATTTATTCCTTTATAATTGTCTTTCTGAAATACAAATGGCCATGGGTCGTCGGTGCTGTATTTGGTCTGGTACTATGGCGATTAAGATTGTCTGGCAGAAAAAAACTACAGATCGCCGCAGTAGTCATGGGCTTGTTTGTAGTTGTAAAGACTGTTTTCCACTTTTTCCCAGGTTATATACCTGGATGTACTGAAGATTCAAACAAAGGAGTTTATAAAATGCCCGATTACAATATCTTCAATCAAAAGGGTGGTAAGTTCTTTCCCCCTTATATTGTTCCACTCGATGAGCCAATAAGAAAAATATTTCCTGTTCCGGTGAAAGATGCTGTTGGAACTTTAGGGTATAAAAATTCGATAACTGTCCTGAAATTCCGGGGTGATACTGCTCCTGAATATGACATTGTCGCGAAAGATTTTTTAGGGGAAGTAGATGGAGATTTTGATTTTGGATTCTGCCCGGTGTTTGACGATGAAACAATCATCTATACCCAGACGCGATGGGCTGTGGTTGCCAACATCAAAACAGGAAAAGTCGAGTCACCAATTCTTACCATGTCACTCGACGATATTATCGGGGGAATTGTATCGCTGGATGCATCTAAAAACCAGTTTGTCATTAATAAAAAGATTCCTGCAAAAGAGGGGTCTCGACAAATGCTTAATATTATGGAATATGCTGATGGAAAATTTAATGGATTAGGTGAGATAGATGGAGGTGGAGATTTTCCATTAAAACAACCCTGGATAGTCCACGACCGAAAGATAATCACCTACGACAGTGCAGCTAACAAGCTGCTTTGCCATAATGCCGACCTGAAGATCTCCACTCACCCGTTTGTGGAAATTTTTAACCGGAATAATGGCAAGTTCCGTAAGCTCAAGGAAATGATTATTCATCCTACCTTACCGTTCGGGCTGGTGGTGGAGATTGGGAAAGATATCGATTGGAAAGAAGTCGAAAAATTGCCACCCAGTAGTGCCCAAGATGATTTGGTCTCAAAACTAGCAAAAATACGGGAAATCCACGCCCTCTACCTTCTGCGCTGGGATACTCCTGACACGAACAAACAATACATCCCGCTTCATACAGATACGCTATTCCTTATTGCGCCATTTGCAGCAAAACAGTATGGTCGTTTTTCTTTTTCGCCCGATGGCGAATGGCTTGTCTTTGGCCATGAAGACATGGGACGGGACCAGTACGGTAACCTTGGTCCTGGCGGGAAGTATCAGCCATTTTTTGTCGCTCTCCCAGTGGATGAGAAGAAACCCTTCTTTTTTGGAGAGCCGATTTTTATGGGCAGGACCCTGATAAAGGGAAACGATATCACTACAACTGCCTGGGCTACAGATCCGACCTCCTTTGTAGCCGCAGATGGACAATGTTTGTATAAATGGGATCTGGGCAAACTGTATGCGGCAAGAACGATTACTACACCTGATACCCTGTTTCCGCTGGAGTAGCAGGGTTTGATTAGCCTTTTTCTTCGTGGCCTTGATATCAAGGGCTTGCTGAATTGTGTAGATTTTCGGTTATTTTAGAAGAGCCAAGTGAAAAAACGAGTGAATTACCTTTTTTTTATAAAATTGCTCTGCACTTCTCTCTGCTTTTAAAAAGGTAGGCATATAAAGATCAGACTACTCAAAAGAGTTGCTAATTCCTTATTTTATCTGCTCTTTTCCCAGGCTATTGATTCTATATTGAATATTTGATGGCCCTGCTGTTATTTTAATCCTGTTTGATGAAATGAGCCTTTAAAATTGCCTTAACCGTTTCTTTAAGCATATATTTATGAATTCATCAGTAACACTTTTTACATCTACCTCAAAACGTTTTCTATAAAATGAAAAGTGATAAAAAGGAAGGTTTTATCTGGATATGTTCAGCTCTCTCCATTTTTCAAAAGCAGGTTTTACAGTGAAATCCTTTTTTTCAACATTGCTTCTTTGCTCTATCATTATTGCCCAGGATATGTCCACCATGAGCCCCTCCCAGATCAGTGAATATGAGAAGATGGCACAACAGAGAGGATATTCTTCGCAGCAGATAGATCTGATTAAAAATCGCTATAGCAATCAAATTCGGGGCCCATACAGGCCTTACTCACAACTTTCTGATACATTACAAGGATCAGTGTTAGAATACAATCAACCAGATACCATCATCTCAGACAGTCTTAGCGCTTCTATATCTTTAAAAAATGAGATAGACAATTTGGTGCAAACGGATTCTATTAAGGAACTTCCCTATTTCGGGTATTCCCTGTTTGAAAAAACCCCAGATGCTTTTAAACCCAATGCAGTGGGGCCTGTTGACCCCGGATATCTTGTTGGGCCAGGTGATGTCTTACGCCTTTCAGTCTGGGGGCAGGTTGAATTTCAATACGAATTGCAGGTCAGTAAAGAGGGAAAAATATTTATCCCTGTTGCTGGACAAGTTTATGTCACCGGCATCCCTTTCGAGCAGCTTCAGGAGAAGATAAAAAATCTTCTTTCCAAGCATTATTCCGGGCTATCCACTGTTCCGGCGCGCACATTTCTGGATCTTGGAGTGGCTCAGCTCAAACCTATGCGGATATTTATTATGGGTGAGGTATCTTCACCGGGTGGTTATACTGTTTCCAGCGCTTCAACAGCTTTTAATGCTCTTTACAGTATTGGCGGCCCTCTCAAAAAGGGTTCGTTGCGAGAGATAAAAGTGATTCGCAACGGCTCCGAGATCGCCACCGTCGATTTTTATCAATACATGCTTACCGGGAAATGCACTACCGATGTTCGCCTTCAGAATAATGATGTGGTCTTTGTACCATCCAGAGGCAAGACGGTGTCGGTTACAGGATCGGTATTCAGACCTGCTGTTTACGAACTGAGAAGTGATGACAATCTTCAGTCACTGCTCTCTTTTTGTGGGGGTTTACTGCCATCTGCCAATGTTGACAGAGCACAAATTCACCGGATGCTTCCGTTTGATCAGAGAGATTCCTCATTGTCTGTGGTCAAAGTCATTGATCTGGATATTAACAACTATTTACAGGAAAAAGTGGATTTTGTCATTTACAATAATGATACCCTGAAGATCACTCCGCTAATGGATGACCTGAAAAACTATGTCACATTACATGGAGCAGTGTATTATCCAGGTGTTTATCAGTGTGACAGCCTTACTCTTCGGGACCTCATTTTCACCTTTGGTAAACCACTCGAGCAGAAAGCTTTCCTGAAACGAGCAGATCTGATCCGTCGCAACGATGATCATGTAACAACGGTCACTTTACCGATTGATCTTGGCAGATTGAAGGATGACCCATCGTATAATATGTCTCTGCAACCACTTGACGAAGTGATTATCTACGAAAAAGACGTAGAAAAACCTACCGACCTCAAAATCATTATCGAAGGAGAAGTTCGTAATCCTGATACGTTTTCTTTGAGTACTAACCTTACTATTAACGATGCTCTTTTGAGAGCTGGAGGGTTTACCCGCCAGGCTTACCGTAAATCTGTTGATGTCTACCGAATTAACAAATCTGATTCGGATCTATTGACAGATGTTTTCAAAATTGATCTTCCGGATTCTTTGAACTATACAGACGAATCGGTTGGTAATTTTATTCTGCAGGATGGAGACAGGATTGTTGTACGCCCAGATCCCTCCTATATTATTGATCATTTTGTAACTATCAATGGGCTGGTGAAATTCAGAGGATCCTATGCTATTTCCAAACGCGGAGAACGCCTGACCGAACTTATAAAACGTGCTGGTGGATTATTACCTGATGCTTTTCTGGAAGGTGCCACAATTACCAGAAACAACAAACGACTGGTAGTAAATTTCAAAGATGCATTGTATGGCAGAGAATTAAAAGAAGATGTTCTGCTCCAGAAAGGTGACACCATACTTATTCCCCCCCGACCTAATACCGTGCTTGTGCATGGCAATGTTAATAATCCCGGACTTTTCAGCTTTATAGAAAAAATAAAAGTCAAAGACTATATAGATCGGGCTGGAGGTTTGGCTGATAGCAGCTCGTATATTCTTCTTACTTCTCCTAGCGGGGAAACTAAAAAAATCAGAAAAAGAGGGGTTCACAATCCAATGGTACAGGATGGATCAGAAATCTTTGTCACCAGAGTCATGCCAGTTAATAAACCCGAGAGGACCGGGCCTTCAATAAGCGAAGTAATTAGAGATACTTTGGCTATTCTGGCGAGCGCAGTTACTGTTCTGACTCTTGCTATAAGATTGAAGTAAAAGTGATAAAAAGAGAGTTCAGTTTATCGCCTAAACTCTCTATTATCGAATTTCTATTAAAGAATTCCATTAATGAGCCAATTTATATGAAACGTAATAACCCCTTATTTAATAATGGACAACCTTCTTCCATGTTGATACAATTGAGTTTGGGTTATATATTATATTCTGTAACAGTTAATTAATGCTGTTTTTCTGCTTCAAGTTGTTTTTTAAACTGTATTTTTCCTTAAAAACAGATAATTGCAGATACAATATTTTCCATATTAAATGGCTTTTATAGATGAAAGTCTTCTTATCATGAATTTTTGGACCGTTCTGCTTCCCTCAGCTTCCTTTTTTGCTATTGCCCTTGTTTTTTCAAACCTGATGCTTCGATTCCTTATCAAATCCCCTGTAATCAAATATTTTTGTGACAGACCAGAAGTACGTAAGGTTCATTCCAGACCAATACCCAGAATCGGCGGAGTTACAATCGTAACTGTATTCTTATCTTTACTACTTTTTCTATCTTTCTCTAAAGATATAACGGGTATTCCTGTTTCAGTCACAAAAGACATAATTCAGGCTCTGCTGCTTTCATCAGTTATCATTTTTGCATGCGGAATACTGGATGATACAACGTTTGTTACTATGCGGGTTCGTTATAAAATCGGAGCAGAGCTTTTAATAGCTCTCACTACAGTTTACTTTTTTGATCTAAATTTCGGACAGATCTCCATTTTGGGGTTTTTTACTTTCCCATTATGGATAAGCAAGCTGATTTCTGTACTGTGGATAGTGGGGCTGATTAACGCATTCAATATGATAGATGGTGTAGATGGATTAGCTGGTGGTATCTCTCTTATCTCCATCTTGACATTAGCAGTTATCGCATATCTGGGTGGCTTGTCTTCTGTAGTAACTGTCTGTTTCATCCTGGCCGGTGCAATAGTAGGATTTCTCCATTACAATTTGCCACCTGCAAAAACTTTCATGGGTGACACCGGATCTCTTTTCCTGGGCACTATGATTGCAATTATTTCGATGCACCTGGGCAAAGTAACAGTTGGTTCAAGGACAATGGTTGTGATGCCATTAATCGCGGGTGTACCAATAATTGAAGTCCTGGTAAGTATGACCCGACGATATTTTAAAGCAAAGGACGGCGGACACAACCAGTTCCAAAGACTGCATAGCATGGTAGTAGCGGATAACTCCCATATTCATCACCGTTTGATTTTTCTTGGTTTTTCTCATTTGGAGACTACCGCAATGCTGTGCACACTTTCTATAACATTATGCAGTGGTGCGCTTTGTCTTTTTTTGATTCCTTCACATGAAATCTATTTTCCGATCTTTTATCTGGCTATTCCTGTTGTTTTTTCGCTTGATCAATTGGGATTTGGAGGACGTTTTAAAAAAGCGCTCCATCTGAGCCGTTCCAGATATAACGGATACCAAAAAAGATCGCTGGTAGGGATTATTGACCAAGAAGGCATTGCCCATCACCTTCTGAAGAAAAGAAACCAGCAGAATATAGAATACGTTTCTGTTACTGAAGAGGAGATCCCTGGAATCAGCAGATATTTGAAAGCTGTAGTAATAAATAAAAATGGTAAATCTACAGAAAACTACCTGAGCTTCGCCGAACAGGTTTCAACTTTGATTAAAGGACCTATATTCATAGTTTCTCCGGAAAAATCTTCGAGGTTATCCGTTCTTGAAGTCTATAAAAACGGAACTCTGAAAATTAAAGAGAAAAAGGTTTCTTTCAACCAACTCGCCAAAGAGATGAAAAAGGTATCTTCGGTTAATATTTCTCATTGATCTTGCTTCGTTTCAAGACAAATCAGGTAAATAAAGATGTTTGATTGTAATTTGATAAAACAGCGATGTCTGATTCTTTCCAAAGATGATTCTTTTATCACCAGAGTGGAAGAACTGCTTTTAAAGACCGGCCTTTATTTGGTCGATACAGCCACTGATCGTAAAGTGGCTCTTATGCTTTTCCTTCAGTGCAAGCATTCTCTTGTGCTGCTTGATGAAGATTTTCTTCCACGTTTTCCTCACCGGTTGCATCTATTCTACAAAATCGCCCATCGTACACCTGGAATTATCATTTTCAGGAAGTCCAAAAAAGATCTTAGCGGTTTTTGTTTTCTGACAGAGGGATTTGTGGAGATTATCGATGCCCCTTTTGCAAATGAAAAACTGATGCTGATTCTTAAACAAGCTGACCGGTATATGCGACTTCATTCTAAAAGCATCTTTTTCAAAGGCATGCTGATCCACATGGGTCTGGCAATACCAGTTCTGCTTCTATTGACAATGCTTCTTTTTAAATAATGAGCGTAATTTCAGCTATTTCTGCCGGTAGTTATACAAAACAAGCACGAAATCCGAAACAAGAACAGAAACAAAAACAAAGAACAAAAAATAGGAACATTGGGATTTGGAATTTGTTTCAAGAGCTAGTTACTAAATGTTAAGGGCAATATTTTTATCAGTAACTGATTTACTGTAGCGCATAACCAATCTCATCACTTAGCAACACGTCGCTTCGGATAAATGTACCACCTCCCCTGGCTATAACCTTGTTTCTGTCGTTATGTAAGACCGATTCTGCAAAAGAGATCTTTTTCCCGTGCTGAGTAACTTTGCCTTCCGCTTTAATAATTCCATTTGAAACCGGACGTATAAAATCAAGATTAAAAGATACGGTAACCAGTAAACACTCATTTACCAATGAATTTACTGCAAAGTAAGCTGCATCATCTAAAGCCTTGAAGTAAACTGAGCCATGCACTGCCCTGGCTGCATGAAAAAAATCCTCTTTCACCGCAAAACTGATTTCAGCAGTGCCTTTTCCAATTTTTATACCAGGATTGTAATAATTGTTAGTAGAGGAACGCAAGTACATGTTTTCCAGTTTTTTAAAATGGGTGGTGTCCATAAAATTCCTTGTCTTTTTTAAAAAGGTAGAAAAGAGAATCCCCTCTGAGCTCTTTCCAGAAGTTGGGAATATATTCAGAAGAGGCCTAATACTGCTTATAACTGCTGAGTTGCCACCGAAGTTAAAATTTAAACGAAAGATCAGCATGAAAAATACATTTTTTTCAGGACTTACCTTAAAAACGCTAAAATGAGTGTAAGCTATCGAAGAGATCACTTTAAGGGGCGCGCTTCCATCAGTGGTTTCGTCAATTCAGTCTGTCATATGTGGCCAGCGGATTTTTGGTTCGTTTTTGTTATGATTACTCCGGTGCTCAGCTATCTGATCAGAACAAAAAATCATGGGATTAAAAAGCACCCTCGTTTCTTATGGTATAATTTTTGCAATACACATCTACAGAAAACTCGCCACTTTTGTTAAATCATCTTTGGTTCTGTCATTTGATGGAAAGGTAAACTATTAACAAAGAGGGAGAATGAGAATTTTAAAACGATTCACTGCCAGTATAAAAAACCTTGTTAAAGTCCAATTACTGTATATACCAGAATCTCACAGCAGATCCATTTATCGTGTAAGATCTAAAACTTATCTTGTTTTTCTCTGTGTCTGTCTCATAAGTCTGGGAGGGTTATTCAGGACACTTTTGTATCTCACCAATCAGGCTAGCACTTATATCTCTGTTAATTTCCAACTTAAAAAAAACCAACACTATAAATCTTTAGTTACCTCTCTTAATCACCTTCTTGATCAATCCATTAGCCTTATTCACCTTCTGCCCTGTTCAACAGCAGATATTGCTAAAAACCTGACCATAGTACCCGAATTTGTCAGTAATTCCAGCCTCTTTCCCCTGATGGCACCAAACTCTATTGAACAATTGCTTAAAACATCTGATTTCAAGCAAAATCTGCAGCCCCCGACTCCTGTTAAACGCAGATCCACTTCTGATCTGCTGGTTTTTGGCTGTCCTTCCGAAGGCAGAATCACTTCTCATTATGGAAAAAGAACCGACCCGGTTTTTGAGGGTACTGCAATCCATTGCGGAATTGATATAGCCTCTCGTATCGGTACTCCCATAAATGCAGCCGCCGACGGACGGGTAAAATATGTGGGAAATAAAACACATTGGGGAAATGTAATCATCATCGAACATGCGAAAGGATACCAGACTATTTATGCACATATGCATAAATTTGGGGTGTGCAGTGGGGATACTGTCAGTAGGGGGCAATTGATAGGTTATCTTGGTAATACAGGAAAGAGCACAGGACCTCATCTGCATTATGAGATTCGTTATTTCGGTAAACCATTAAATCCTTTGCCATTTCTTTTACCTGCCGATATTATTGCAGATTAAGCAGGTTCCAACTGGGCCTCTTTGTAAGATTATTTACCCCCTACCCACTGGAATTAATGCCGGTTTTTTAGTATCTTTCTGCATTCGTTTTTTCATAAGTTTGATATGTTTAGACATGAGTGTTTTCTTATTGGCTTCCGGCTCCTTTATCCTAACTCTGGCAATTGTTTTTGTGCAGAAGAGAACAGGACTTTATCCACTGACCTAAGAAGGGATGACTTTGATTTATGCCTTTAAATATTAAAGATCAATTGGTTACCGATTTAAACCTTCAGCCTGTTCAGGTTGAAAATACCCTGGCTCTTTTTGATGAAGGCGCAACTGTGCCTTTTATTGCACGTTACCGAAAAGAGAGAACCGGTTCACTTGATGAAATCCAGATCAGGGATCTGCTTCATAAATACACCTATTATAAAGAACTGGAAGAACGCAAAGTTACCATTCTGGAGAGTATCAGCTCCCAGGAGAAATTGACCCCTGAGCTTGAAAAGAAAATCAATGCCACTCTGAGTAAAACCGAACTTGAAGACCTCTATCTTCCATACAAGCCAAAAAGAACCACCCGTGCCACAAAAGCTAAAGATGCCGGTCTGGAGCCATTGGCTCGTTTTCTGACCGAACTAACCGATGCCAATGAAGATCTTCTGGCAAAGGCTTCAGAATTTATCAATTCTGAGAAAGCAGTAGACACTCCCCAAAAAGCCTTGCAGGGTGCTTGTGACATACTGGCTGAAGAGCTCTCCGATAATGCAGATATTCGCAAATGGATGCGGGAGTTGGCAACAGAGCAGGGAACCATAACCAGTCAGGTTAAAAAGGAGTTCGAGGGTCAGAAAACCAAATTCGAGATGTACTACGATTATAAGGAAAGCGTCAAAACTCTTCCTTCTCACCGGATTCTGGCCATGTTCAGGGGGGAGAGGGAAAAGGTGCTGCGAGTATCGCTGGAAGTTCCAACTCAAGCTGCACTGCACTACATGGAAGGACAATTAATTAAGTATCCCGATAGTGCATCGGTTGAAATCCTGAAAAATACCGTTGCCGACAGTTTAAATCGTCTTCTGCTTCCTGCAACAGAAACCGAGATTCGTAAGGAGATACGGGATCGGGGGGAAGAGGAAGCATTCAAGGTGTTTGGAGAAAATCTGGAGGCGCTTCTTTTAAGTGCACCTGCGGGCAGGAAAGCGGTTATGGGTGTTGATCCGGGTTTTCGAACCGGTTGTAAGATAGCTATAGTCGATGATACTGGCAAATATCACGAATACTCTCCTATTTTTCCTCATGAACCACAGAAAAAAACTGAAGAAGCAAGAGCCACAGTGCTTGGGTACATCAAAAAGCACGGAATTAAACTGATCGCAATTGGAAATGGAACTGCCAGTCGGGAAACCGATGAATTCATTCGGGAGACTTTAAGAGAATTACCTGAAGAACAGCGTCCGGTCAGTGTGGTTGTAAGTGAGGCAGGAGCAAGTGTTTACAGTGCATCTGAAGTGGCCATAAAGGAGTTTCCTGATCTGGATGTTACTGTCAGAGGAGCCATTTCAATTGCCCGCCGTCTTCAGGACCCGCTCTCTGAGCTGGTAAAAATAGACCCAAAATCGATCGGGGTGGGACAATACCAGCACGATGTCAATCAATCAAAACTTAAGGAATCTCTGGATGAAGTAGTGGAGAGCTGTGTAAACCGGGTTGGGGTGGATGTTAATCTGGCTTCAGAGGAACTTTTAAAATATGTGTCCGGATTAAACCGGCTTATTGCCGCTAATATAGTGAGTTATCGTAACCAGCATGGTGCGTTTCCCTCCCGGGATACGCTTTTAAAAGTACCGGGGCTCGGGGAGAAGAAATTTCAGCTTTGCGCTGGTTTTATGCGAATTGCGGAAGGGCAGAATCCACTTGATAACTCATCGGTTCACCCGGAAAGATATGAACTGGTGAAGAAAATGGCAACTGAGCTGAAAACCACCCTGCACGAACTTATCGGCAACTCGGCTCTTATTCGGTCAATAGACAAGAAAAAATTCATTTCCGATGAAGTGGGCTTACCTACCATAGAGGATATCCTGCAGGAGTTGGAGAAGCCGGGACGCGATCCCAGGGCCGAGTTCAGGTACGCCAGGTTCGATGAAACGGTGATAGAGATCAAGGACCTTAAAGAGGGAATGATTCTTGAGGGGACTGTTACCAATGTCACCAATTTTGGTGCATTTGTGGATATCGGAGTGCATCAGGACGGTTTGGTGCACATATCTGAATTGGCTGACCGGTTTGTAGATGATCCTAAAAAAGTAGTGAAAGTGGGTCAGGTGGTGAAGGTAAAGGTGATGAAAGTGGATGTGGAGCTGAAGCGTATCTCACTTTCAATGAAGCTTGGAGATGGACCTTCGGTGCCAAAAGGAGCCAGGCCAGTTAAAGCCGCTAAAGCTCCAGACAGTAAAGATTTAGCTAAAAAGTTTTCTCAAACTAAAGAAAATGAGAGGCAGAAACTTAAGACTTATAAGCCTAAGTTTAATATAAGGCAGATTATGAAATAGGAAATCAGGAACCAAGTAAGCTTTGGATAGTAAATGGCAGAATGGCTGAGATCCAATACATCTTAGCCATTATCTGTGCATAATTGAACCTCTGCATTAGGCAAATATGTTTTAAATTTCCATTTCCCATGAAATTCCGGTTCAAACATGTCAGCTAATATAATTAGTTTTGGATTTGTTCAAATACGGAATGAATTTTAGCTAAATTATCATAGATATTACTTGAGAATAATTCAATGCTTTTAAACCAGAATAATTTCTTACGTTCATATGATAACTCAGATAAGGATTATCTCAAGTTAATGAATAATTATAATTGATATTTAGCAATCAAAAAATGTTAGTTATTATTAAAATATTAACAATAAAACATTAATGCATCATACACACTTACATACACTCTTATTGAAATTCCAGATTTTGTTGAGTATATTTCTCAAAAAATAAATATTTAATTCGACGCTATTGACCAGCTTAGGTTTTCTGAAAATTGAAAACAATACTCTATTTTTAATGAAATTCATAGATAACAATGCAAAACAAAATAATGAAAAGAAGAAGGAAACAACCAGATATTGACAGCAATCCATTGGAAGGGAAGTTTCATATCAAACCAATTATGAATGGGTAAAGCTAAACCAAAGAGAAAAAGTACAACGCAAGGGAAAAGTTTTGCAGTCCTTCTATTAATAACAGGATCTGCGGTTTTGCCGGAACTTTTTATTATTTACTATTCTGAAAGCAGTAAAATCGAAACATAACTAATGAAAATTAATTTTTTAATACCGTTTATCAGCAAATCAGGAGGAATAATAGCTGTTCTGGAATATTTCCAGCATTTAAAAAATAAAGAACATGATCCTGTTTTATACTATCCCCTAATTCCACATTGGGCAATAGTAAGCAAGAAAGCATCAGTTTTATTTAAAATTGCCATAGTTGCTAATAGATTTTTATTAAAGCAAAAAATAAATTGGTATTTTGAATCGATACCGGTAAACCCAGTATTTAATTTTTCTAACCGTTTCATCAGAGATGCAGATATATCTGTAGCAACTGCATGGCCTACAGCTTACGATAATTTCCGTCTGAATCCCAGCAAAGGAGATAAATTTTATTTTGTACAAGGACATGAAACTTGGATAAATGATACTAAAACTGTAGAGAACTCTTATCGGCTTCCTTTAAAAATCATTACAATCTCCCCTTGGCTTACCAAAATCATGGAAGAAAAATATTCTCGTCAGGTGGAAATTGAAATCCATAATGGTATAAGAACTGATAAGTTTCTCCCACCATTGATAAGGCAAGAAGAGACAATTACGATTTCTACTCAATATCACGAACTGGAGTGCAAAGGTTCAAAGGAAGCCCTGATAGCCCTTGGTAGAATAAAAAAAGAATTTCCCAACACCAGGATAATAGTCTTTGGATTATTTGCACCACCTGAAAGAACCTTTGATTTTGAGTACTATCGAAATCCTTCAATGGCACAAATTATTTCTATTTATCAGCAATCTCATATCTATTTATTCACAAGCCGAGCAGAAGGATGGGGCATGACACCTTTGGAAGCTATGGCCTGTAAATGTGCTGTAACAGCAACATCTGTAGGAAGCATCAGCGTAATAGGTAACGATCAAAATGTAATGAGAATCGAGATCAATAATGTCGAAAGTATTGTAGAAGGTCTCAGAGAACTGATATGCAATAGAGCTAAAAGAAAAAATATAGCAGAAAACGGCTATCAGACCTCATTGAATATATCATGGGAAAAACAATGCGATAAACTGGAAAAAGTGTTTATCGCAGCAGTCAGAAAATCCAGGGCTACAGATCTTATTTTATAATTTGGCTTGTGGCAGATTAAAGAAAGCTACTCTTTTACCCCATTCAATATCTTTGGGACGATTGCTGTTTCAGGTAGTATTTTAATTCTTCTTTTTTCTGTAAAATTATTAAAACGCATCCCAAAATAGATGAATACTTTCATAAACCTCTTATGCTAACTCCGAAAAGTTTTGAATTTAATTATGCACTGGACTATTTTTACAAGATTATCAGGTAAAGGTATTTATCACATTAAAGTGGAAATATATGATTTTTTTTGACTTACTAAATATCTGCGTCAGGAAAAAATGGTCAATAATTGGTATCCCAATAGGATTATCAGTTTTAGCATTCATAATCGTTTCTTTTTTACCCAAATATTATTACACAGAAATTCGTCTATGCGTTGATGATCCAAACAGTACAAACATCAGCATTCTTGATGGTATTAATAAGAATCTTTTTAACCACTTTGGAAAACCTTCAACAAATGAAGCCTCTGAACTTTTTCTAGAGCTTCTTTCAGGAAGAGAAAACCTATTTTCTGCAATTCATGAATTTCGTTTAGACACTTTATATAAGAAAAAATCAATAGATCTTACGATTAAATCCATGCTGAAAGATTTTAATGCCGGGATAGATGATAATGGTATCCTTTATTGTGGTTATACTGCAAAGAACATCGATTTATGTGTGAAGCTTGTTACTTTTATGGTACAAAATGCAAACCAGAAATATTCAAAACTTCAAAAAGAACGAATCACTCTTAATTCCCATTTTTTAAACGAAAAGTACAAGCAGTTAATCGATAGCCTTGAAAACTATAACAGGGAGCTTATAGATTTCTACAAAAATAACAATATCATAAATTTAGAAAAACAGATAGAATTATCATTGATAGCTTTATCCAATTACGAACAACAATATAAATCGTTACAGATTGAAAAACGATTCATAGATCTAACCAACAGTAAAAATTCGCCGGAATCAAAGAAAATTGAAGAAAAAATAAAGGTTTTAAAAAGTGAATTCGAATTGCTTCGTGGTAAAGAAAAAAAGGAATCTCAACCTAAAAGGAATTCCCTTTTTCTAAATACTGACTGGGGTATGGAACAGTTGTTTTACGAAAAAGTAATATTAAGTAAAATTGAAATACTCAAAGAATTTATTGCTACAGTTTCCAAAGAGATTGCTTTCACCGAATCAAAACTTAGTCGGGATATTCCGGTTTCCCAGATAGTTCAAAATGCTTATGTTCCAGATTGGAAAGTGAAGCCCAAACGTGTAGTCTGGTGCCTAGTTGTCTTTGCATCATCTCTTATGTTATACCTTTGTTATTGTCTTTTTGATGCATTTTTATCTGGTTCAATAAAAGGAAACGATGAGATAAGGGAAAGAATCACAGAGCTGATTTCCATAATCAAGCCATGAAATCCAACATTTTTTTAACAGCACTCATTTCTCTTTTTTCATTGACTTTAACCGTCTCTTTTTTAATAAATAATGAAGATGCGTGGATCAGTGTAATTGCTCTTTCTGTTTTATGCATCGCAATAACTGTCCTGGCTGTCTATAAAAACCCTGCATTATTAATCTTTTTTTTTATAGTTCTTAACCATTTGGCATTTAGTGATGGCATTACCGTTTCCAGATTATTAATTCCTGGAATAGCGGTTCTTTTGTCTCCTTTATTAATTTTCGAACTAAAACCACCAAATCTTAAACCTGCCCTTTTCTCTGTTGTATTTGTTTTATTCTATTATATAGTGATATTTCTGGTTAACCCATTCCCGATTAAACTCGGGTGGTTTATTGTGCATTTAGAATCCCTTCTTTTCTTTATTATCGTTCAGTTGTTCAAATGGGATTTAAAAAAAATTATGCAGGTAATCAACCTGCATCTGATTTTCTTACTGATTTTTGGAGTATTTGAACACTTCTTTTATTACCAGGAGAGAATCAGGGGACCTATGCAAAGTGCAACGGCATTTGGAGTTTTGTTAGTGGTTGTATGGTCAATCTGGATATCATATAACATATTTAAAGAGAAACGTAATACTTTGCTTGTATTGGTAATTACAGTACTTACCTTTCTGATTATATTATGGACTGGTACCAGAATGGCCATTTTAGGTATTATTCTTACTTTCTTTTTTATTTCAGTTATATTGGTTTTGAATACCCAATTTACACCGTTTATTAAAGTTACATTTTTAATCTCTATGCCTGTTTTTCTTTGCATTTTCTTTCTTTTAGTCTGGCATTTAATTCCTGACAATTTGACAGTCAAAAAATCTTTCGAATATCTTCTTTCTGGTACAATCGATTTAAGCAACATTGGTCGAATTGTAGGCTGGTTTAGTGCTTTGAAAGCTTTTGACGCCAATCCTATTTTCGGAATCGGAAATGGAAATTTTTTGCAATTCCAGGAGAATCTCATGAGATCAATTGGCATTAACCTGGAAATATTTGGAATCGGACTTGTAACCCATGCTCATAATCTTTATCTCATCATTCTTTCCGAAAATGGTTTGTTCGGGCTTTCTATCATACTATACATTTTTATTTCAGCACTATACAATTATATCCGATACTTAAAAAATTCAACCGATAAAGATGGTTATTGCTTGTTAGTTGGATTGTTAGTTCTTTGTACACTGTGCTTTTTTGATGCTATACCTTACTTCCCTCCAACCCTGGGGTGGGGAGCGTGGTTTTTTGGTTCACTTCTTCAAATCTCTTTTCAAAAATCTGATTATAGTTTAACCAATTCTTCGGAGTCCAATAAAAATTTTATTCCAGAAATTCAATCTGCTGAGGAGATTTTATGATATACCAATTTTTACTTATTCTTATTTGCTTTTTATTGATGCCAGCGGCTTTCGCACAAAACTTAGCCATTAGAGAACTACACAGTAATTTCGGTAGAAGCGCAACTTCATTTGACGATATGAAAAATTATCACTTCAATTCACCAGACTATCAAAACCAAAATCTTTTGAATAGTAAAAAATCTTCATATTCTAACATCACTGGGATGGACCAGCAACTCGATCAGGACAGATACCTCATTGGAACCGGTGATGGATTTTCCATTTATATTTGGGGGACAGTAGATAAACAATTTATTTCAACTGTTAACATTGAAGGTGATTTAATAATACCTGATGTCGGTACCGTAAAAATAAAGGGGAAAACATTACGTGAGGCCAAAGAGATTATCAGAGAAAAAATCTCAGATTATTATAAAAAAGCGGAAATTACTATAGTATTAGACAATATACGTAATTTTAAAGCCTATATCCTTGGAGAAATAAAGGAGCCAGGGGCTTATTATGTTAGTGGTTCCACAAGAATATCAGATCTGATTCAACTTGCTGGTGGAATAAATCCTACTGGATCCATGCGTAGCATATCTATTATTAATTCTATTGATTCCAGCACAAATCATGCAGATATAGCGCTTTTTCAAAATTGTAATAATATCGATAAAAATCCCTACCTCAATGAAGGAGACAGGATATTCATTCCCAAGTCAAACCAGATTGTCATGATCACTGGAGCGGTTAATTATCCGGGCAAATTCGATTTTATTGAAGGTGATTCTCTGTTTACTATACTTAAGCTTGCCGGTGGTCTCTCCAGAGGTGCAGATTCCTCACGCATTTTGGTGAAAAGATTTATAAATAACATTGATTCATTAGTCGCTGTTATCTGTTCTTTCAAAGACTCTTCTGTTTTTAATTTTATATTGCAACCTGATGACAGGATCATTGTTTTTCAGCTCCCTGATTATCGCGTTTACAGAAGTGTGTTTATTTCTGGCGAAGTAAATTGCCCCGGCGAATACCCCATTATGAAAAATACGACTACTCTGGGTCAACTGATTGAACTTGCAGGTGGTTTTACAAAAGATGCCAACCTGAAAGGAAGCACCATCACTCGTAAGCTGAGCCCCAAAACAGGTGACCTGGAATTTGAGCGTCTAAAAAATACTCCGCCCGAGTTCCTTTCCCCTTTGGAAAAAGATTTCCTCTTTTCCAAAATCAGTTATCAGGACAGTATTGTGAGTATAGATATTGAAAAACTTGGTCATAGTGAATATGCTTATAATTTTGTATTGAGAGATGGTGATACGATTCATATCGCTACCAATACTAACGTGGTTAAAATTCTTGGCGGTGTAGTTAATCCAGGACTGATTGAATATAAAAGTGGAGAACCTGCCAGCTATTATATCGAAAAAGCCAATGGCTTCAGTAAACGGGCACGTAAAAATAAAATTAAAATCATGCAAAATGGCACCGAAAACTGGCGTGAACTAAGTAATTCTCACTTTGTCGAGCCAGGTGATCTTATCTGGGTTCCTGAAAAACAATATAAAAACGGTTTATATTTAACCAGAGATATGATAATGCTTCTGGGCAGTGTTGCGACAGTAATTATTTCAGCTCTTACAATCAGAGATTTCGTTCAATAAACCTTTTTAACAAAAGTTAATCATTTGGTTTTTACTAAGTATAAAAATTATCAATATACAGTTTTCTGTGGTTTTTTTTATAACAGAATTAATTCAAAATTGTAGGATTTTTCTTCGATACTACACGTATACCATTTTGTCTCAGAAACTGTATTCTTCAACAGGTTTGGATTTCAATCGTACTATAAATGCTGATATCTCATTTTTTGATAAGACAATGAATCCTGCGGTATAAACAAGAAAAAATGGTACATACTGAAGAACCAAAGAGTAGAAATTATCAACAGGGTTGCTTCTGGATATTAACCACAAACCAGCTACTGCAGGTAACGAAGGAAACCAACTATAAAACATCTCTTTCAGTATTGAGCATCTGACCCTCTTCTGAGCCTCAAAATAAACCAGCGACATCGATAAATTCACTACCACATTAGCTATGCCCACCCCATATATTCCTAAAGGATAAATAAGCGGTATTCCAATTGAAAGCGTTAAAAACATCCATAACACATTGTATCTCATACTGATTTTTGGCAATCCCAAAGCATTAAGAAGACTGATGCTCACTAACATCGATGGCAGAGTCAGGTTTGCAGTCCAGAAAAAATATACCAGATTCTGCGCAGGAAGCCACTTTTCTCCAAAAACATACACTATAACCGGTTTGCACATAAATAACACATACATCGCAGTGACTGCAGAAATTGCATTACTGATCCTTATTGCAATTTTGAAAAGAAACTGTAGCTCCTGTGGATCTTCTTTTGATCTGGAGAACATGGGAAAAAACAACCTGTTCATCACAAAAAGCAGCATCGACGGAAACGCTCCAACCAAAGAAGCCATATTTACTATCCCAGTCATTTTAAGTCCCATCCTGGAACCAATCACGACCGGAGAAATAGAATCCTTAATTACATTTATTAAAACACCCATCTGAAAAGGTATTCCAAATTTCAGATGAGTTTTGATATTGTCCAATTTCAATGTTATACCATAGCTATTTCTACCAACTATATTGACCAAAATGGTACCGACAATGGTTCGTGCCAGTAGTGCAATAGAAAAGCTATAGGCTCCCCATTTATTAAAAGCTAATATGCAGGCAATGCCATTATAAATTATGGCTTGAAGGATTTCTATTAATGTCAACCATTCAAAAGAAATATCCCGTTCCAGCAGCACAGTTGGAACTGACTTAAAGGAGAGAAAAAATACGGTTAAAGAAATAAAATGAAAAAATATGGAATATGATTGATCTATTTTATAATACTTACATAAAAATGGTGCTGATATGGAAAGACTAATTGCAAGCAGTAAACTTAAAACCAGCTGTACAGTAAATACGCTGTCTCTATCCGCTTTTGAAGGAGGAGATGTCTGGTGAATTAGACTAGGTGCAAGACCAATATCTCCAAAATTAAGCACAAAACTGAAAACAAAAAAAACTATTCCATAAAATCCATAATCATTAACAGAAAGAAACCTAGCCAAACACAGATTCCCTCCGAAATTAAGTGATTGAACCACTATCTGCCGAATTATCAAAGATATTGTTCCAGATGCAGATTTTTTTGTTACCGATGCATTTTTTTCCGCCATAACTATTCAAAATACCTTTATTTTATATTTTTAACAATAAGCCATTAAGTCGGATTTTTACGATGTTGGTACATTCGTGAGGCATAGATCATATTTAATATTCTATTGAAATGTGAGCTACTTTAGCACTTTACACCTTCTTATATGGAAAAACATGAATCAACCGCTTGTATCCATTCTCATACTTAACTGGAATGGTGAAGATATAATCGAAGAATCATTGATATCTATTCTTAACACCAATTATAAAAACCTTGAGATTATTGTTGTAGACAATGCATCCACCGATAGATCGTTAGACATTTTAAACAGGTATCCCCAGATTAAGGTACATAAAAATCAGGTCAACCAGGGATATGCGAAAGGCAACAACACCGGTTTCAGCCTCTGTAATGGTAAATATATTGCAACTCTGAACAATGACATAGTTGTGGAACCAGACTGGCTGAATGATCCAGTAAAAGTTTTAGAATCCGAAGAATCAGTGGGGATTGTCAGTTGCAGACAGATGAACAGCTTTAATAAAAATCTCATCGATACTCTTTATTCATACCCTACCAGTCATCTTCTTCTGGGTCGTTTTGGCGACAGTCAATTTTTCCGCCCTGAAAATCCACTTTTCAATAAATCCGGCTACACTTTAGGAGCCAATGGTGCTTCTGCTATTTACAGAAAAAAACTATTGACTGCACTAGGCGGATTTGAAGAATCTTTCTTTGCCTACCATGAAGAATGCGATTTGCATATGCGTGCTTTCTATGCTGGTTGGAAATGCAAATATGTTCCCACATCTGTGGTATACCATAAGGGAAGCCATTCTTTCAACAAAGTCAAAAAAACCTTTTATTACTATCATGAAAGAAATAGAATATGGTTTATTTACCGTAATTTTCCGTTCTCCATTATTCTCAAAAATCTCCTCTGGATATTTTTTCGTGAAATACGCACAATGATTAACATGGTTTTTATCAGGAGATTTCCTTTCACTTACATTAGAGCCCGCTGGGATGGATTCATGGGGATGTCTCGCTTCAAGTCTATTCGCACTTCAAATTTAAAATCATTACGTAATAAAAAGAATCAGCTCTTGGTTTTTTTTAAGAACAAAAAGATTGAGAATTTTTAGTATCTATCTGATATTCTTGTTCGCTTTTATGGCAGCCATCACCGCAGAATGCATTGCGTATCGAATGCTTCGATAATGTCTTCCCATGCGTATTTTTCTTCTATCATTTTTCTTCCTGCATAATTCTTTTCCAAAGGAGAGTAAAGAAGGTTGTCTAGCCTGATAAACAAGCTTTCAATTTCTGTTTCGATAAATATATGCTCTTTAAAAAGCTCCACATCTCCTACATCATTACAAACAACAGTCAGCCCACAAGCCAGGTACTCCCTGATTTTTAAAATAGCTCTGCACCTGTTTACTTCCAGTGATCGCATGTAATTAATTCCGATCTGATGCCTGGATATAAAGTGGGGTAATCTGTCGTGATCTATTTTCCCCGCAAAGTGGATCTGATTTTCTAATCCCTGATCTGCTATAAGTCCCTCAAATTCTTTTTTTCTGCATCCATCCCCAACGATATCCATTGTCATATCAGGATGATTTTTGCATATAATTGCCAAACCAGGAATCAAATCTCCAAAATCTGATGTAATGCCCAGAGTTGCCACATAAATAACCGATTTTTTAATCGGGTTTAGATGGTCCAAGTCGACATCCAGAAAACTCATTGATACACCCTGAGCCAGATAGTATAGCTTGCATTCCGGAACACCAGCCTTCTCATGGAGATATCTTTTCAGATTGGGTGTATGGTAAGTAACAACAGCAAAGCGTCGTGAGAAAAAATCAAACATTATCCTGAAAAGATGGTTTTTCCAACCGCTTAGATATGCATAATCAAGATCATCCACATCCAGCAGCACTTTTTTTCCCAACAATTTTGCAAATAAAGCTGGAATACAATTGTTAGGTGCCGGTTTTAAGGCATAAACAACCGAAGCATCAAGATTTTTCAGCAGAATTATAAAATTAAACAGAAGTGAGCAAAATATGTCAATGCCTTGTATTCCACTTGAGGGGCAGGTATGATACTTTATTGAGTCAGAGAAGAACAGTTGACTGCAATCAGAAGACTTTCTGTCTATATATACTACCTGATGACCTTTTTTCTGAAGTGCCAGAGCAATATTCCAGAACCGGATCGCACTGCCGCTTGCATTGGTAAAAGGAGAGATCAGAAGAAATTTCATTTTACTTGGTAAAAAGAACCGAAAATTTTCTTATACTTTGAGTAAAATTGCCCCATGTTTTGAACATTCGCCAGAACATCATCCACAGGTACTGGGGCCGGCGGTAATATCTTCTGTAAAAGGTGCACAGATAATGGTTCAAATCTGCATTTGTTAAATAGGGCAGTTCAACGGAAGAGTGGTGAACACTATCATGCTGTTCCCATTCCTTAGTAAGAAAACATTTGTTGTCATCCAGAAGCTGATAATAGTCGGTCCCTGGAAGCGGGGTAGGTGCAGACACCTGGGTAAACTCTGCGTTTAATTCAAATGCAAACCGGATAGTATCTTCCACACTTTCTTTTGTATCCCAGTAAAAACCCAGCATTACACAGTTCAATACATCCAGGCCATGCTTTTTTGCAATACGAACACCTCGGCGGATCTCATCTTTGGTGGTATTTTTTCTGATCTGTTTCAGTATCTCATCGTTACCTGATTCCACACCGTAAAGAACCATGCGGCAGCCAGCCCGTTTCAGCCACTTTGCTTCTTCATCAGTCATAAGCTGAGGACGACACTGTACAGAAAAAATAAAATCCAGTTTTTCTTCAACTAACAATTTACAGATTTCAATAACCCTGTTGCGGTCGATATCAAATGTATCGTCATCGATGCGTATCTCTTTTACTCCCAGATCATTAACCAGGTACTTGATTTCTTTTAGTACCCGCTGAGGTGACATGGCACAGTGTTTATGACTGTAAATCGTTTGTGGATAACTGCAGTAAATGCAGTTGAAGGGGCATCCCCTGGAAGTAATCATGGTTGCAGCGGGGAAACGTACAAAGACGCTCTCATAAAATTTACTCAAATCCACCAGATCATAAGCAGGAATAGGAAGCTTGTCAAGATCAACTATACGCTCCCCTCTGGGGTTTGCAATTATTTTATTTTCTTTACTTTTCCAGGTCAGGCCTGTTATGGTTTCCAGATTTTTATTGTCAGAAACAGCATAAAGCAGATCTCGAACTGTATAATCCCATTCACCTCTCAAAATGTAATCAACACATTCTTTTTTTATTTCACTCTCATGCAGGGCGGTTACAAAAGGTCCTACCCAGATAACCAATGCTTTGTTTTTTTTAGCAAAGTCAGAGACAGCCTGGGCAACATTGTAATTTATGTGCTCTACCATTATAACCACTGCATCAGGGGTTTCTTCCTTTATTTTAGAAAAGGTTGTGTTCAGGTCAAGACGCATTGTCGGGCAGTGCAAGTATTTTACTGCAAAACCGGCTTCCCGCAAAACAGCTGCACATGAAAGATTCTGGTAACTATAGGTTTGCTCGCCAGTCTCGTTTAAACAAGGGTGCCTTCGGCCAGCTTTTGAAATTTTAGAATTTATAGACCACGATAAAGTCGGAGGGGGCTCAATAAAAAGCACTTTTTGCATTTATCCACCTTATCTTTCTTCAATACCTTCATCTTTTAATAATACCTCGCTCAATATTGCTCTGGCCGCTTCTCCAGGATCCTTTGCTGCAGTAATAGGACGTCCCACAACCAAAAGTGTCGCACCATTCTTTATTGCCTCCCCTGGAGTTGCTACCCGTGCCTGATCCCCTATTTCTGATCCAGATGGACGAATTCCTGGTGTAATCACCTCAAAATGAGGCGGCAAAATATCCTTTATCCCAGGAAGATCCACTGCTGAGCAAACTATACCATTGAGTCTGGAAATAACAGCCAATGTTGTCAGATGTCTCACATAAGTTGTGGAATCCATCTGTACCGCCAGCTCTTCTGCCAGTGCATTAGCATTAATGCTCGTCAGAAGGGTAACACCAACAATTTTTGTGCAGATATCTGATTTTGTTCTGGATGCGGCTTCTGCTGCTGCCTGCATCATGGCTACCCCACCCTGCGTGTGAATAGTCATAAAGTGTACACCCAGTTCACAAGCAGAGGAAACCGCTTTGGCAACAGTATTTGGTATATCGTGAAACTTTAGATCCAGAAATATCCTGCGGTCTTGCTTACGCACCAGCTCCAGAATCGAAGGTCCAAAGCGGGTAAACTGTTCCAGACCAATTTTATAAACCCCAATCCACTCTGAAGTGGTTTTAATAAGTCTTTCGATCTCTTCTCTGGAGGAAACATTATCCAGAGCCAAAGCCAAGTATTCGCGTGATTTTTCCATAGTAGTTGAAAATGGTTTATTGATGCCAATCAAAGCAAAATATTATACTTTTTGCTGCTTTTTAACTCTCATAGTCTCAAACAATATTTCTCTAAAAATATCTTAGCGAACCTGTAAGTCACAGAAAAAGAAGCTTTCGGCAAGACATCATCTTTAACTTTCATTTATTTTACAGCTTTCATTAACACTGTTTACCACTTGGTTTTACTGTAACCTATATCTTATGAATAACCAAATTATTAAAAACGTCGCAGAAATCGATTGGGAAAACTGGATACCCAAGGAACGAGCGGTCCTCTGTTTTATCCGTGTAGACGAGAAACTGATGCTCATACATAAAAAAACCGGCCTTGGAAAAGGTAAGGTCAATGCACCCGGTGGAAGAATAGAGCCTGGAGAAACTGCCGAAGAGGCTGCGGTTCGCGAAGTACAGGAGGAGATTGGTCTTACCCCCTTTAATCTGAGCTATATGGGAGAGCTTCACTTTATTTTTACTGATGGATACTCTCTTCATGGTACTGTCTTTTTTTCTGACTCCTATACCGGAACACCGGTTGAAACTATTGAGGCCAATCCTTTCTGGTGCCCGATCGATCAGATCCCTTACCAGAACATGTGGGCTGATGATCGTCTTTGGCTCCCAATTGTTCTTTCGGATAAAAAGTTCAGAGGATACTTTGTTTTTGATGATGATACCATGCTCAGTTATACGGTAAACACTATCGAATAATTTGAAAGCAGGCTTTAGTCTGATTCCTGCAAGAAAGCAACTCTTAAGTTCCTCAGTTTCTGTCGGTTTTATAACGCCGATTCCTCTTTTATAATCAATTAAATTGTGGAATTATTCTGTAATTCTTTGTATTTTTTTCTTTTTTTCAAACTATATTCTTTGCCCGGCATTTTATTTTGTCGATTCAGCACAAAACATCAGAAGCAAAAAGGTTTCTCTTGTGATTGTGCGGGGAAAAAAGAATTAAGGAGTAATTGTGATGGTAAAGTGTCCTTGTGGTTCAGAAAAGCCCTACCTTGAGTGTTGCGAGCCTATTATTACATTAAAAGCTGACTATTCAACACCCGAACAGCTTATGAGAGCCCGCTACAGTGCTTATGCTAAAGGAAATATCGATTTTGTCCTTAACACCACAATTGAAGAGAAGCGTAAAGAGTGCGATGAGCAGGCAATCCGAAACTGGTCAGTAAAATCTATCTGGCATCAGTTGGAAATCCTTGGCACCAAAGATGGAGCTCCCCAGGATAGCGAAGGTATCGTTGAATTTATCGCCCATTATACTGAAGGTGGAATTCGCAAGAATCTTCATGAGAAAGCACTTTTTAAAAAAGTAGATGGAAAATGGTATTATGTGGATGGTGAGATTCATAAGCCAAAGCCATTTATCAGATCAGCGGATAAAGTTTCTCGTAACTCGCCCTGTCCCTGTGGAAGCGGCAGGAAATATAAAAAATGTTGCGCTTCAGATGCTTCAGCATAATTCTTTAATACTCAGCCATATATAAAAAACAGCCAGGTTTTCAGCTCTGCTCAAACGGCATCACTCTGTGTTGCCGCTTTTTGTCAACACTTTCTTCAGTTACGCTTAAATATCACTTGAACTTACTCAAAATGACCAATACAATTAGGGCAGAAAGACAATTGGGACCCATAAGTCTATAGTTTTTCACTGATTACAAAGAGCGGTTTTTTTGTTGTCCGCATCTTTCGAAAGGAGATTTTATGGACTCCAGAGGTAATGTTTGTATTAACGCCATTTGTCCAATTTTGTTTCTAGGGAGTGCAGCATCTTTGCAATTAGGCTGCTTCACAATGTACCTGAAAAGCAGTCTGAACGTTTCGCTATTAATACTATTTTTTTTTGTAACAACAGGCATTTATCTGTTGAACAGAATAGTAGATGAAGAAGACAAGTTCAATAACCTGAAAAGATGGCAGCTTTTTAACGGTACTACTAAGCGATCCGGTTTTTGGATCTCAACTGCAGCAGTTTTTCTTATTTCTCCTGTCATAGTTTCTTTATTCCAGAAAAAAATTGAGATTGCATTGATTTTTGCTTTAATTTGCATTTCTGGCCTTTTTTATTCGGTTAAATTGTTGCCCTTGTTTTCCAAAAAGCAAATCAGATGGATCTGTTTTAAAGATGTCCCAGTATTAAAGTCCGTCATTGTATGCATTCTATGGAGTTTAAGTGCATTTTTACTTGTAGTCGTTGACAACAATATCTCTATATTCAGAACTGATATTGTGTTAATCTTGCTGATTTTTTTTATTTCCAGTCTAAACAGCACTATATCTTCGGATGTAAGAGATATAGAAGGTGACCAGATAAGGAAAATTTATACAATACCGGTTCTTATCGGTCCTCGGACAACCCTTAAAATGCTGATGATTATAGATATTACTGCAATAATGAGTGTTGCTGGACTGTTTATAGGAAATGTTATCACACTAAAGATGTTGGTTTTCTGCTGTTGTATTTTAATGTGGGTCGGCTTGTCAATTCTGCCACAATATTTTTTCTCCAGAAAAATACCAAAAACAGCCTTGGAGATCATGGTCGATTCTGAGTCGATTGTTTGTGCAATCTGCTTAATTATGCTTTCTATTCACTAAGGATAATAGAAGATTAAATCGTGAGAGATTCCATGAGCGGTAAGCTAAAAAGGTGTAAGTAAAGATCAGTTAAGTCATAAGATGCTCTGAGTGGTTATTAATTTTTTGTAAAACTTGAAAAGAGATATCTAATTACTGATCTTGAATATGGAAGTGAATAAAAAGAGCATCATTTATTTCCATTCGTCGGTAACAGTTAGCAGGAACAGTGTAGTTCATTGTTAATCCTGCTTTCTGACTCTGAGGTTTGCGTTAGCATATTCATAACCGGCCAAAAGACAAGGTGTCTCTCACACCTACAGAAGCAGGTGCATAGCGAAATTGTTTAGGATTTAAGTATACGAATGCAATTTTATTTATTACTCAGTTATAATCGTTAAAAAACTATGGACTGTTATTCTAAGATATCCATCCAGACAGAAGATTATTCTAAATCACAATGCCTTTTTACTGCCTTGTTTAGAATTTAGTGCTTACAGTTCTGGGATTTATTTGGGATTTCATAACTTCTCTGGAAAAACGCTTATTTGATTCAATCTAAGAAGGGAAACACCAAATTGACTGAGTAATATGCAGTATAACTATGTTTTTACTCTTCAAACATTACTGCAGCTTACAATTTTCTTTAACAGGTATTCCTCACTGAAAAGAGCCGGATATTCATCCCGGTTTTCATGCACTACAAAGGGTATATTATTCATACCTTCCACGATAGCAAATGCCTGAATATTAAAATTGTAGGTTGTACGAAGAAGAGATAGTTGACTTGGAGCAGCAATAATGGTAATAAGGGATTTCTCGAAGACTTTCTGCTCCAGTTCACTGATATCCTGCATAACATGTGGATTAATCAATACATTCTGAAAAACCCTTATTACGTTTGCCAGATTGTTAATCCCCTCCTTAATAAGAACTATGTCATGCTTTTCTGGCATTAGCTTCATTTCATATTTTGGAAAGGTGATATGAATTGATAATCCGTGCTCTCCCTTACCCGCGATATTTTTTGAATAAGCGCTGATATGACCGCCATGTACTTCAATGATTGAACGTACAACGCACATTCCCAATCCAGTACCACCTTCATTTTTCTTTGTGGTATAAAAAGACTTAAAAATATTCTCTATCTGTTCTTTATTGCACCCGACACCATCATCATCCACTGTGCAGAAAAGTAAAGATTCTCTTGAAGTCAGATTTACTTTAATATTTCGCGCTTTAGCTTCAATACAGTTTCTGAAAATATTAATGAAAACCTGCTGGAGCTTATTGTTATCACCACTAACCACCGTATCGAAGTCACTTTTCTCAACACTAATATCAAAAACTTCTTTTTTATCTTCAAAATAAAGTTTTATACAGTTGTCAATCAGCGCTTTAAGGTCTAACGGGATTTTATCCTTTAATATCCTTGATTTTGAAAATTCCAGTATATCATTACTGAAATTAGTAAGATGGGTGATGCATTCTGAGACTCGATTGACAATTTTAATTGAACGCTCATCCAGTGATGAAGACATTTCCAGCATCTCCGAATATCCTGAAATAGCTGCAGCATAGTTGCGTATCTCATGATTTATGATAGCAGTGGATTGTCCCAGCTCCTTTAAAGACTGTACCTCCTCTAAATCCTTATAGGCTTCCTTAAGTTTCTTAAAGGTTACTTCCCTTTCCCGGATAATCGAGGTGAGCTTTTCAGTAAATATTATTGTAACTGCAATGCTGAATCCCAATGCCCCTAAAAAGCTGTAGCTAGGGAAGAGATGTGATAATCCAAACCCTGTGATTATACTCAGTAGATCCGCTATGGAACCAGCCGAGAGCAGTATGATTCCAACTAAATAAAAAAGAGTGAACACTTTCTGCTTTGAGGGTATATTGCCGAATTTTGAGCTTAATTTATTGATCAAATATATCTGAGTCCCTATGATATATGGTACAAATGTGAGGTTGTAAAACATGGTAGTAAGTACACCCTCGCTAATAGGTTTAAGCATTACTCCAGATAAAAAAAGCACAGAAAACACTATACTTGTTAAAAATGAAAACCTGATAATTGTCTCATTAATATTATTTTTTATTAATCTGACATGCCATAACAGGAAAGGCGGAAAAAAAGAAGCAATCAGATGCTGCAATAATGTCCAGTGTAAAATCTGTCTATAGGGCTGAAACTCAATATCAATAAGGCAGAATGAACAGATCAGCAGGTTAACAACCCCAAAAATCAGAAAACTCCTGTCAAAATGGGCGCGTACTTCTATAACTATAAAAACCAGGCTCATCGAAATAAGAAGTACACATAGAACCATCAGCAGTTGATACATATAAATCCTGTATTCAAAAGTGGCCGATTGTAATCTACAAATCCTATATTCCATATTTATATTGTCAATATGATTTATCCAATCAGCTACGCATTATCTTCAACTTTAAGAGTTTTTACTCCTTTTCCCTTCCATCAGAGCATGGAAATGTAATAATTATATGATAATGGTGGCAGATGCCCCAATCAATATTTTTTACTCGATTGAGACAATTTTTTTGGACAGGATAGATTACCCAAATGATAGCATCAGAATATTATTTCATATAAAAATGACAAAGAGTTATTTATTTCAGGCTCAAAATACCATTCAACTATTTGATAAACAAGGGAAAAGGACTGTCGAAGAATGCAACTTTTAGAATCAGCCCTTTTCAATATGACAAAAAAAGAGACCATTGCACTTAAAACAAGTTAATTTGTTTTGTTGCAAAAATGCGTCGTCAGTCAAGGATCATAATCTGAGCCATTATCTCGGAAAAATGCTTTTTTAATAAAAGCAGAACTATATATGATTGACATTAATTTTTGCTTTATTTACATTAAATCTATGATTATACGATACTTTTCATTTCTTCTCCCATTCTTCACTGTTTTTCTTATCGGATGTGCGGCACGACAAACCGGTTATGGCCCACGATTCTCTCCAGTTGATAAACATATTGGCAAAATTGCCATCATTTCACCTGATATTTATGTCTATGATGTCTCTGGAGGTGGAGTTCCTGAATTTAGAGCCGATTGGAGCGATATTGCAGAGACGAATCTGGGTGAGGCACTCAGAGAGCTACTGCAAGAAAAACAGGTCGAAGGAATAAACATTCCAAAAATGCATAATCTTGCTACCATAGACACTGTAACTTCTTTGGTTAAGTTGATTATTTCTTCGATTCAGAACCATTTATACGGCCAAAATCCATTTGTCACTCAGCTAGACACATTTAATTACCACACAGGACCACTCTCTGAGCTTTGCCACAATTTGCAGGTTGATGCTGTCATGTTTACATTTGGATCAGATGAAAACTTTTCTCTAATGCGTAAAAATATACTGAAAAGAGCAACAACTGCCAAAAACGTCAATGCAGCTATTTCCGCCATTCTAACAGGGACAATTAAAACTTATTCTGTGCCTCGGGAACGTACCTTCCTCTGTTGTTTAGTGGCAGATAGTGAAGGTAAAATCATCTGGTATAAACAATACAAGGAATCCGATGGAGCTGATTTGCGAACAACATCAGATGCAGATAAAATTAGCCGACGTGTTTTATATGGATTAAACTTCAGGAAACAATAATGCACAATTCCATTTTTTATTCCTTCTTTATTATGCTATGCTGTTATGCTATGCTAAAAGGCGATGATATGGCTGAAACGGTGCATAGGGAAAGTATTATTGCTCAGAGCAATAATTTTGAAAATGAAATTGAAAAATCGGGGTTAATAATAAAAGATGAGTCTCTCAATGCTTATCTGAACGGGGTTTTACATAAAATTGCCGAAAGTAACCAATTAACAATAAAAGTGATACAATCTCCTGCTATCAATGCTTTCGCAATGGCTAATGGAACTATTTTTATATGCACCGGACTGCTGGCCAAAATCAGGAATGAGGCTCAACTTGCTGCACTGCTAGGTCATGAACTGGTTCACATTATCAGAGATCACTCCTATCAAAACCTTGTTAATACTAAAAAGTTAGCACTCTCCAGTGCAAACAAACAAATTGGCTTACAAATATTTTTTGGATCACTTGCAACTTCTTTTGCAAACTATAACCTGCAATCTGCTATTAGTGGCTATTCAAGAGATCTGGAGCGTGAAGCAGACAGTCTGGGGTTAAAAAAAATGAGAAAAGCAGGTTATGCTCCAATCGAGTTTAGAAATTTGTTTCTGATTCTGAAAAAAGCTATCGAACTGGAAAATATTAAACAGCCCTATTTTTTTTCGACTCACCCTGCAATTACCGAACGCATAAACAATTATTATCATTTAGTAGGAAAGGACACGATTCAATCTGCCAGGGGATTAGTCAATTCGGAGGAATATTCCAAAACTATCCAAAGCATTCTGCTGTCGGATGGCAACAGGTTAATTGCCTCAGGTAAGCTTAATTACGCAAAAGCTAACTTCTCCAGGATTCTGGCCTCAGATTCCGGCAATGCCTTGGCCTGCGTGCAATCAGGCAATATCGCCCGTTTAAGATCTGCTCCAGTGGTCAACAAAGATGCATTCAAATGGTATTATCGGGCAAAGGATTATCAAAACTCTGAAGATGCACTGCGCGAGCTGGGTTTCTATTATTTCAAAAGCGGCAACACTGACAGCGCCGCTTATTATTTAAAAGCTTACCAGACCCAATGCCCCTTATCACCATATCAACCTGTTGTAGAGGATTATCTTAAAAAATGCCTCAGGTAAATCGAATTACTATACTTCTATTATTGTCTTTACTCTTTGCTGGTTGCTCTTCAAGTTGGAAGATAACCAGTGCAAAGTATAAAAAACCATACTACTATTTTGAACCACCTCCACGATGGATGATAAGTAAGCATGGTCCCACTGCATTGCTTTCAAAGCATGGCCCGTCTCTGGAAAAAATCCTTATACTTCGGCAAAGAACCACAGACACGCTGAACCATACCAGGCTAAGGCTTTATCCGGAAATGCTCCCCCATGAACTCGGCGAAGTATTACTCTCCAGAATTATCGCTACCCCGCAGGTCACAGATGTCCTCCTTTTAAAAGAAGAGGTTACCAATGTGGATTACAGACAAGCTGTAAAACTGACTGTAAGCTACAAGATAAATGCTATCGAAATCAATGAGATTATCTATGCTTTTATCGATCGAGTCTTTTTATACGAACTGAGGTATTGTGCTGCCAGGCGATACTACTATGAAGAAAATCTTAACACATTTGAAACACTTGTTAAAAGTTTTAGATTGAGATAAGATTCACTACCTGTAAACAGACGGCAGTGAATCTTTTTTTCTCTCATCTATTTTCACCATCATCAAGGTCTTGAGCAAGGAAAACATTTGCAGGTATCTCGTAGGCACCTATTCCTGTATTGGATATAATGATTTTTGCAAGATTACGATTTTCCACAATTTTTACCAGATTGGGACTCAAATAAGATTGATACCAGAATCGGTCACCATCCCGCAGATTCAGAAACTGCTGTTTTATAACCTTATACAGGGTTAGCCCAACATTAGATCCGATAATATGATCTTCTGCGAGCACCACAGGCCATATATCCATATCATCGATAGATGGGTATGTATGGGCTATTCGTGAGCGAAACAGTGGATTCGATGAAATGCTGTTTAAACTGGAAACCGGGCGTAATCCTAATGATTTCCGAAACTGGTTGTATGAAGGAAGGCCATGATCCCTTCCGCGCTGAATATCGATAGCTGCCAAATCAATCTCTCCCCGCTCAGAAGCCCCAAAAGGATTATTACATAGCTCATCGGCTATGAATAAATCTATTCTCTGCGCTTTCTGATATGTCAGACCACGAAGTATGGGATCTATGTTCTCTTCGTCAACAATTGCACCAATGTTGAAAAAAGAACCACTCAGAGAAATGTTGCCCTGGGGGATTGTTTCCAGATTTGAATTTAGCCGTAAAATGCTTCTGTTAACCATAGAGTGGTTCATACGGAAAACTGCTGTGGCAAATTCATTTGATAATGTCGGATTCACATCCTTTTTATACCCGGAGTAGACAGGTAAAGGATCAGGGCCAAGCAGCGCAGGCAGGAATTCATTATAGGTGATTGACTGTATCTCTGCTATTACCAGCGCACGGGCTTGCTGAAAAATCTGATAATCGCTGAGTCCGGGCCTGACAGATTCGATTATGTTGCACCAGAAATTGTGCTCTCTTACAAATAAAGTATGCAGCGCTGTAAGCACTGTATTTTCATTAGCCCTTATATCACCGGCTAAAAAGAGCTCAGGCCCGTTGCCTCCGGAATTTTCGAAACCGTAATTATTAAATGGAAGGAGATTGTCATTACTTGTACGCAGCCTTCCGGTCCCATCATTAAGTCTGAGTGCGTTGGCACGCAGGGAATCTGAACCGTAAATCATAGATCCATCAATAAAGGAAGAAACCCTGTTTATCTGCTGCCGGATACCACTGAAATGATTTATATATTCTGATCTGTTTAATGGAATTATCTGGTTACCTTCACTTTTTGAACCTATAAACTGATCGCTTGGAGGAACGTTGATATTGAAATTTTCTTCCGGAAAGTTAGGCAAAGTCAGAGATATATCATGATCAATAAACTGACTCCAGGCCCATAGAAATGAGGACTGCCCATATTCGATTGGCACAGATGTGTCACCCTGACTCAGTAGTGTTTTGGAGATGGTTCTGGGATTTGGACGCATTGGACCGGCTGGTTTGCTCTTTTCATCTGCATAATCTGCCGGACTGATTCTTCGAAAGTAGACACCCGCTGCACCCCAGGCCCTGTGAAAGCGATTATTATTCATGCCAGAGAAAGAACGGTATTCAGAGGGGAAACGGGTATTGTCTTTATACTCTTCTGAAGGCTGGGACGAGACAATCATCATGGATATCAACAGAATAGAGATCATACATGCCTCCTGAACTTCTTTTGGGTCTTTCAGAAAACCATTCAGGATCATGCTTTATATCCTGAACTTTTGTTCAGAGCTGTATCGAATAAGGGTGTGGGTGGTGCAGCTCTATTGTCATAAAAATGGCAACAAACATGCCACCCTGTTTGGCAATAAGGAAGAGAAGATCATTCTGATTTATCCATGTCCTACTAAGGTTGGGAAAGACAGATACTAAGGTTAGGAGGGGGAAAACAGGAGATTAATTCTATTGTAGACATATTTTAAAACCGAATCTAATGCCCATCTATATTTGCTATTTGAAAACATGTCTATCATAGAGTTCTTTTCCCGTTTCCCCTTCATGTTTCGGATTTCGGATTTTGGAACTCGTGTTTTTCCTGTTTTGGAATTGTTTAGAAATTGAGGTTTAGAGATTCAGGATTAATTCCCTATCGATATCGATCACGACAACGATATCAATAGGGAATTCAGATTACAAGATCAGATGATTCATTCAATGATCGATTGGTCACCCCCCCTTAATAGGGGGAGGCTTTGAAGGGGGAATTGGCACACAGAAAACCTAATACAAACACCAGTGCAGCATTCCAGTTAATAGCCACCTCGTTGGAGGCATAAGCTGCCATTCTATCAACGTATGCTTTTGCTGGTTCTTTATCAGGGTAATGTACCCCCGGTTCTCCCGAGACTTCATCCTGCCTTTCAGCATTGGGTCCGCCAACCAAAAAACCGGGATACGGAGCTTCGACTCCATCCGCTGCCATAGCCCTGTGATGAGGCTGTAAAGGGGACTTTTTACCAAACCCGGTTACAAAACAGTACCCTGTGACATTTTTACCAAAAACATAGTCTACTGTTTCTATCACCGATTCCAGATATTTATCCTGTTTTGTCAGATAGAAGGCATAGCATTGTACAATTGCATGATTTAGAAACACCGAATTCGATCCCCAGTAAAAATCCTGAAACGGAATTCGACCTGGAATAGAGTCAATGTTCTTTACAAAACTATCGGCAGTATTAATAATCGAACGGCTGCCATCAGAAATAAAAGGAAACTTATCCACATTGAAATGCTTAATAAGAGAAAACCACCCCAGATTTGAAACATTTGGCCATGAAGCAGCATTTTTAACCAGATAAGAAGACGCGTTCTGCTCTATGTGCTTCTTAAAGCTACTTTTACCGGTGGTAATAAAAAGTTCGCATGCCGCCCAGAAAAACTCATCCCCCAAGTGCGAATCTTCATAAGCCCCTGTACCTCCGACCTCATTTGGTTCACGTATTTCGGGATTATCAACCGCCCATTTCCATGCAGCGGTAGAACGTTTCAGACAATCCTTACTGAAATCTTTATCCTCTTTATATACTCTTGCTGCCATGGCCATTACAGCCGCAAAATTAAGTGCTGAAGATGTAGATTTTCCAATAACATATCTTACGCTTTTAATTTCTTCAGGCAGTGAAAAACCATCCCATTGAAGCGACCCGACCTTGAAAAACACACCACCATCAGAATCCTGCATCATTTTCATCCAATCAAGTTCAAACCGTATCTCATCAAGAAGATCACTGTTTCGGTTGTTGGATTCGGGGATATTGAGATTATCACCAATCAAATTCGGGTACAGTTCATACAGCGAAAGCATGGTGCCCACAGTAATACCAGCATTGATGATATATTTACCGTAATCTCCTGCATCCATCCATCCACCACTAACATTAATCACACCACTTTTACCAGTGCTGACATGCAGTGAGCAGGCAGTATCGGCAATTCCGCTTTTTCGCATCCAATCACCGGCATGTTCTTTTTTCAGTTCAGTTGACAACCTCTGATAATAGAATGCTTTTACCGCTGCATTTAATACATCTGCATATAATGAATCTCTTATAAAGACATCTTCTTTCTCTCCGGTTTGCTGGATAAGAATCTGATATCTTCCGGGTTTCACTAAATTGCTGAAATCTCCAATCTTTAGAAACTCACCCGCCATAGGCCAGAAAGCTTCAGGAAAGAATTTGCCATTGTGAACAACGGCTCCCTGTTCATCGATAACTGCAAAATCACTAACCGATGAATCGGTAACCATAAATCTTTTTACTCCATTGCTGTAATACCCGACCTGATTTAATCGTAACACCTGCGTCTCTGAAACTTGAGGCACGAAAGTGTTTGTCAGTCTTACATTGTCAACCATCAGTGTTCCTTTTTTTCTCAAAACACTGGGGCTGAAATCGTAGGATTGAATTTTTCTCATATCCATTTTTCGATTTATCTGCACATTTTGCGGCTGCCAGAATTCATACAGTTTGAATTTGGAAAAAGGAACAGTTATCTCCTGCCATCCCTCTATGGTCTTAAAATGTGCAGACCATGCCTCATTACTCCCATCGACTATCATTATCATGCAGCTCTGTGCCTTTTCACTGGAAAAAAAGTTGAATTTCAGGCCATTATGATTTGACCAGTTTGACTTAAGATTGTTCGAGGTGTCGATCTGATTGGCAGATGAACCCCACGATTGTATCGTGTAATCGATTCTGATGGCTTTACTGTTATTGTCAGGATTAATATCAGTAGAAACTTTTACAGTGGAATAAGGACAGAAACTTGATGTCCATCTTTTGATATCCTCTGGCTCTTCAAAATCATCTATCAATACATCCGGTGCATTGGATTCAAACTCCTTCCAGAATCTGGACATGTTGATGCTTTCCATTTTCTTTACCATTTTAATATCGGACAAATAAAGCCGTACCGGTTTCTCTCCATTCTTACTAATCGAGCGGTTAGCCAGTTTTTCAGTTGATATTCTGACTTCGGTCAGCCTTGACCAATCCATAAAACCCAGTACCTCATTATGCTCGTCGGTGTTCCACCATTTCCCTATATCGGTAAAATCGGAAAAAGGAATCTGTATCGTCTGCCAATCTGTACTGACACTTGTATAAACCCGGCTTGGCAATCTGGTCTGTACTTTCATATCTCTTCCTTCGGATTCATCGTCCAATAAACCAATGACAAAGAGTTCACCACCTGTAGCACCCTTTATTTTAAATTCCAGGCCTCCGGTCTCTCTGTAAGCTGAAACATCTACAGGCTCTTTTTGAGCCTTGTGAACAGTTACCCCGCTCCATTCCGCATCATCAAAATAACAGACGAAAACCGGCAGTCTACTGCTGTCAGTTGCATCCTTAACACTGAAATCGGTACGCCCATCATAAGTATAAACTGATGTCTTCTCTGCCATACTCCTTCCAAAGAAGGAGAATATCAGATTGGCAGTATCTTTATCGGCAATCAGGGGGCCAAGCGTTTTATCTTCAAGATGTCTCCAGGATAAAAACGGTGGATTTGGCAGGTCTGCAGTATGATTGATGATTTCTACATCATCAATGAATACTGTAGCAATACGGTTTATTGAGCGGCCAATGTTCTGATCCTTAAAGGTAGCGAATTTTATGTTGGAAATTTTGCTCCAGTCTATTCGGGCATATTCACCACCATTATATTCTGTATACCACCTCTCCCCTTCATCCGGAAAAGAGCTCAGTGGTACTATTACCTGTTGCCATTTATCTGTGATCTTAAAAAAATTGATGCCTCCAACTTTTACCTCGCACTTATTACTTCCATTATTTCCATGATCCATTAGTCCTATATCGATTTTTTCTCCACCCTGCGAACCTTTTATAAAAAAACGCAAAGCCCCGCTTTTTCTTACCGGTTTCAGATCAACAAGCTCGCCTGGAGCGAATGCAATCTCAGCACCAGGGTATTCTTTATCATCAAATTCCAGTTTAAGTACTTTACCTCTTTTTCTATCATTATCATTAATCATCGATATGGCTGATCTTCCACCATATGCACATGTGTATCCTCCCTTTGGATGATCTTCAGAAAACCAGGTACCCAATACCACTTCATCCTCTGCCCCAAAAGAGGAGCTCAAAAGACACATCACAAAAAGAGTTGTCATTTTTCTGCTTACAGAACGGTACCTTGTCATACCATCTCCTTTATACTAAAGTTTGATGAGCTTTGCTGCAATTTACAAATTCACCAACACGATGTTTTCCAATAATTAAAATTAGACTTGAAAACAGAACATTTCTCAAGAAGGTATCAACTTTTTAAAAAACCCAGATTTAGAAAAGAAAAGGAGACAAAATGAATAAAAAAGGTGGGATATTGGATATTTGCAGAGTGTTTTACATTTTCATCTATTTAACTGCCATTATATGAATGAAGTAACAAATTATGAAAATGTAAGTCTTACCGGGTAAAAGTTCAGGTGAAGTTGTATTGTTTGAGCAGATTTATTATCCAGGGGTTTGATCTTTTGTTTTGAGGTTATTGCTGCTCTGATCCTCAACACAACTCTCTGAGAGTTCCTGTCTGAAAGTATTTGGCGACACTGAAGAGACCTCTTTGAAGGTTCTGCAGAAATGGGTAAGATTAGTGTAGCCAACCCGATAGGCAATCTGAGAAATCTGCAGCTTAGTTCCCTGCAACAGACGTTTTGCCTCTGCGATGCGTATGGTATTGAGATACTGCCTGAAAGTAAGATCGTATTTATTTTTAATTACAGCAGAAATTTTTAAAGATGAGATACCGATCTCATCGCTCATGCGGGAAAGCGACAATGTCTGGTTGGAGAAGTTATTGCCCAGGTATTCAAGCACCTTCTTCTGTTCATCTGCAGCATCGTTTTCGATCTCCAGTATCTGATATGGAATAGCCAAAGGGCGTTTTTTAGTTTTAAGCACAACACTAAGCCAACTTCCAATACCATAAACAAGGTAATAAAGAAGCAGTAAACCAATAAGAGAGAGAGCCTGTGATTTATCCTTTTGAAATCGCAGCTCCTTTAAAGCTATAGCTCTGTGGTGTCCAATTGCGTCAGATCCATCCTGAATCGAAATCATTCCCACTTTAGAAAAGTCAGATTTGGATAGAGCCGTCTCATTTATCTTATATTGATTAAACCACCAGAGTGGAGTTTCAAATTCCTTGATAGGGATGGAAAACTTCTTTTTATCTTTTATCAGCAATTCTTTGGAAAAAAATCTCCATGTCATGTGATCTTCAAGTCTGGAGAATCCATCGGTAAAAAGCTGCAGTATAATAACCACAGCTTCCTCGGTAGTACTGTGATCGAAAGAGATAATCAGATTATCATAGTCACTGATATCCACAAATTTTTTTGGCGGGTGAACAATCCACTGAAACCCTGCGTAACGGGAAGTGTTCATTCTGCCTATCGTGTATTCGATAAAAATTCTGGAATTGTCTACTTTAAATTCACTGATAGCAGTATTACCATCTTCATCAGGGTGAATGGTGTCGGTGTAGCTGGTAAGCTCCATTTCCGGAGTTCCCGGAAAAATAACCAGGTCCTTCTTAAGGCAGAATGGAATACATGCACCTATGATTACTGCCGGTAATAATAAATGCAACCATTTATTAGTTGTGATGATTTTTAGCATGATTCATATAAAATACATCTTTAACATTGTGAAAAATACAGATGTATTTTCTATTTAAAAACTGTCACTTATTAAAATATTACATAAATATAATGTTGGTAATCTCTAAATAGATAATCTGCAGATTTAAGAATATTTAGAGAGAAATTTTAGTTTTATTCCCTCTTCCTGTAAATACCGCCAGAGGGCGGGGAGCAGAAAGTGATTACTCGTACTTTCGTTTATATTATCAGCGCATTTCGTACCGATAAGCAGCTATTTCAAAATTGTTGTATATTTATATAAGTGTATATAAATGATAATCGTAATCAGGCATAAAAGTTTTATTTGATTTCTCTCGAGATCTTCATAAATAACTGTTCAGTTTAAAACTTTTATCAATGAAACTGCAAAAAAATGCATCTTAAGCAGTTCTCTAAAGAAATAAAAATCAAAATCTCTGGTGAGGCCGGTGATGGTATCCTGACTGCCGGAGATATTTTAATGGCCGCTGCAGCCCGTTCAGGCTATTACTCTTCAGCATTCAAAAGCTTCCCATCAACTATCCGTGGCGGTTACTCTCAGACTCTGGTTACCATATCTGAAGAAAAAATTATCACTCCAATTTCCCAATTCGACATTCTGTTTCTTACCAGCCCAACAGCCTTTGAATATGAAAAACCTCCTCTATCAAATAATGTCTCGCTATTCATAGAATCATCAATTGTGGAGAATTCCCTCTTTAACTCAAAAATCGATAAGTGGAAACAAGCCGGGCATAAAGTGCATAACCTTCACATCGATAAGACCGCTCGCATCATTTCCACAAATACCTCTATCAAATCAACGGTTACACTGGCTTATCTGAGCAGACTTTTATCAATTCCAGCCGTACTAATCAGGGAATTGATCATTGGGCGTTTCCAGAAAAAAGGCAAAGAAATAGTAGAGAAAAATCTGGCAGCACTTGAAGAAGGTCTACAACAGGCTTGCAGGGATATTCAACCCGTTTGTTTATCTCTGCCTCCAATGAAAGCAGCAAAGAAGAAGCGAATAATTGTCGATGGCAATGAGGCCATAAGTCTGGGTGCACTTATAGGTGGCGCTAAATTTTATGCCTCCTACCCTATTACCCCGGCGACATCAATTGGTGATACACTGGCAGACTATCTACTTCAAAACGATGGATTTGCTTATCAGGCAGAAGATGAGATCGCGGCTATTGGGGCTGTTATTGGAGCATCTTTTAATGGATTAAAGACTCTGACTGCTACTTCAGGCCCCGGGCTCTCCTTAATTCAGGAGTTTTTAGGATATGCATCGATGATAGAATTGCCGGTTGTGGTAGTCGATGTTCAACGTGCAGGACCTTCCACCGGGATGTCCACCAAGCACTCTCAGGAAGATCTTTATGCATCAGTTTTTGGAGGTCATGGAGAAGGGCAAAGAATTGTAATCGCACCAACGGGAGTTGAGGATTGTGTTAGTACAACAGTCGAGGCGTTCAATCTTTCTGAGCGTTATCAGTGCCCGGTGATTCTTCTAAGCGACGCATCCATGGCCATGATTAAACAGACCATAGACTCTCCGAAACTGGAATCTACCTCTATAATAGAAAGATCTGTGTTAAAGGATCACCCAGAAAACGGTACCTGTTTGAGATATGGCACTGATGCAAACGGAACCAATCCGATTCCTGTGCCTGGAGTTTCTCCAGTTACTTATCGGGTTACCGGCCTCGAGCACGATGAAGGTAGTTTTCCTTCTGCAAACCCGGCTGTAAGAAGCAGGCAGGCTCAGCGAAGAGCGGATAAATTACTTAATATAGCGCAGGACAACCCGCACCTGATGGAATGGGATCTGGAATCTGATGAACTATATAAGGCTGATTTTTCACTTATCGCCTGGGGGCTAACCTCCTCCATTTCCCGAAAAGCGATTAGCATCATGCGTCAGCAAGGTATCCGCATAGCGGCATTATATCCAAAGCTTTTATTTCCGGTTTTGACTGAAAACATAGAGAGACTTCTCAGGTACAGCGAGCAGCTCTACATTCCGGAAGCCAATTTCAGTGGTCAATACAGCCATATAATCCGGATGTTCACAGATGCCAGACCTCATCCGGTAACTCTAAGCAGGGGTGATCCATTTACACCTGAAGAAATAGTTGCATACATCACCGGGAGGGTTAAATAATGAGTTCCAGGTATCTTCTTCCTGATGATTACAAAAGCGACATTAAACCGAGTTGGTGTCCTGGATGCACTGTTTACGGTATCATGACCGCCCTCACCAGAGTCTTTTCAGCAAAGCAGATAAATCCTCTGACAACCAATCTTATCTCCGGTATAGGCTGTTCTTCAAGAATACCGCTTTATTTTAAGACATTCGGGATGCACACTCTTCATGGGCGGGCTATACCGGTGGCAATCGGATCAAGGCTTTCACGCCCGGAAGTAAAAACAATAGTAATAGGAGGTGATGGGGATCTTTTTTCCATTGGAACAAATCATTTTGTCCATGCAGCCCGCAAAAACTTCAATATTACAGTAATCTGCATAGACAACAGAATCTACGCCATGACCAAAAACCAGGCATCACCCACATCTTCTGTCGGATATAAAGGAACCCTTACTCCTTATGGAAAGCTTAGCGCAGTGCTCAATGTGATCGAATTTTCTATTTCCTGTGGAGCAACATTTGTGGCCAGAGCTCATTGTAATTCACCTGATCATCTTCAGGAGATGATCTCAAGTGCAATGGATCATAACGGCTTCTCTTTTGTGCATATCCTTACGCCCTGCAAGACATTCAACAGGGAATTATTTTTATCTGAAAACTGCAAACGTGTTATCAACATCAATAAAGAACTTGCTCACAACCCATCCGATAGAGCGGCAGCGATGACTCATGCAGCAGCATCGATTGATTTTGACACAGATGAAAACAGTAAAATCCCGATTGGAATTTTCTGGAAACAGCAGAGCATTACCTTTGAAGAGCAGGTCAGCAGTATCAGAAAAAGCCAACAACAATCGGATGTTGAGTCGATTATAGCTGGCCTGGAAATCTAGAGCCGCTCCCAGACAAAAAAAGCCCCCGCAGTTATGCAAAACCGTTTAGACAGTAAAAGCAGAAGAGGTTTATGGGGTAATATCCAATTATACAGTCCAGATAAGTAGTATGAAAGGGTGATAGATTAACCAAAACCCGCAATTGTTGCCAATGGAGTGTTTACTGAAAACGGTCAGTTTGTTCGTATTCCAGACACATGGAAACGCAGGGCTATAGATATCTGGCGGGATAGAGAGGTCCAACCCAAGTAGGGAAATTGAGGCCGGAGACACCGGTGCGGTGCCCCCAATCTCAAGAAAATTTGATGCTGTAAATAGTTCTGGTTATCTGCTTGTCCCGTATTGCCAATGGGCTTTACTATTTTCAAGCGGTTTCAGATTCTCTTACATGTTCACACTCCCCGATCTCCTCCCATTCCTTAGCAACATAGTTTAACAAATTAATCTCCGCCTGTGTCAAGCGAATGAGTTCCTCCCGTGAGACGCTCTCCAGTGTTCCATGTATATTGCACAAGGGTTCCTCACAACCCCACATGACAATCGTAGCGTCCTTATCCTGCACGTCTGCGATAACGCCTATCATTGGGATGGTGCCTCCCAAACCCGTGCTTACGCATTTCTCCTTGCCACCATAGGCATCCTTCACCGCCTTACAAGCGATGTCAAAGAATTGGCCTCTGCCTCTGCCGTCCTTAATGTAAAAGCCCTCACCTGCGGGGCCCTTCTCAACTGTCAGTTTAGCGCCGAATGGAGGATCTTTCATCAGGTAGTTTCTCAAAGCATTGTATGCTTCATCTGGATCTTGATTCGGTGCAATGCGTACACTTATCCGCGCCTTGGCGCTAGGATGTAATTGGTTCACCGAATGCTCGATGTCGGGAATTCCATTCAACCCTGTAACGATGATCGGCTCGCATGGGAAAATCTTAAAGAACTTGTCAGGTCAGAAACGGTTAGCGATAATCCAAATGATAAGCAAAAAAAGGCTTTGGAGGATCTTCCGGTAAGGCTCTGTGAGTTGTTCAACCTCACCAGCCCTTCATTAATAAAGATAATAGATATAAAGGATCACAATTCACTCGTCTACGGGAAGTGGAAAGCGATCAGAGAAAATGCGCCGACCGTGCTGCTTTATGCGCATTATGATGTGGTAAGAGCGGACGGTACGTGGGATGAGCCAGAAAAGTCTGAAGCAGATCCCGCAACACACTTATCAATGAATAATGAATGGTCTGATCTATCAGAGCATAATCGAGCTTGGTGTCAACTCTGCCTTTATTTCAAATTTGCAGGTTCCACCTGATCAGTTGCCCCACTGTAGGAAATAGCGCACGATTCGGGGGCATGCATTTCGATTTCTAAAAATTGTAATATTATCTTTGTTCTGCCTATACGCTTCCGCATTTGCAATACAAGATCTCTTTCGGTGTAAAAATCTTTACAACTCAGATGTGAAAGCTGGTTTCAAAAAAAATCAGCTTCCAAATTAATAGTAATGTATAGTAACTTATGTGAGAATTAAGCGTTAATTGAAATATGTATTCACGCAAGACATTACGCAATTTTTTTTTCGCAGCGGCTCGCCATATACGCGGAAGAACAACTAAAAATACTATATTCGGTGCCTGGTATTGGATTTTTAACTTTTAGACAAGGAGAGCGGTATGACACATGCAAAAATCGCCAAACACGGACCCATGCCTTTATCCTCCGATTGGGTTGACTCGTAATCATTTGTTAAATTAACCGGACACTGCTGATAAACTTTATATGTTTCTAGCTGATATCGAATTTTGCCTGATATGGAAGTATTTAAGATCACTCTGACAGGGGGAGTAAGTATTTTTAAGAACGGATACAATTACGATAATACTCAACAGGTGTAATTATAAGTGTCTTTATTTAGAATGTTATATTGGATTCTTGCATATTCTGCGGGTGCAGCCAGTTTATCAGTTATTCTCATAAGCTGGATCAAGAGAGTGGAATCTGTCGATCGCCTTCTTTTTCACCTCTCCTTCTTCTCTCTTATTGTAGTAATGACTATTATGGAATTTTTGACCGTGGCCGGTATGCGGGAACCGATATACCTTGGATATTGGACCGATCTAAGCTGTCTTGGTATTGCAGTTACTCTTCCGCGGTATATCCATTCTCGAAAAAGCTATCGTTTCTCCCGGATGATTGACGCTATTGGTATCTGGATTCTTTTTTCTTTTGCCCCGTTATTGATATTTGCAATCGCTTATAAAGCAAAGGCAATAATATCATATCCTGTTATCGTTTTTTTGATCATTTCTCTGATCTATTCATTAGGTATCGATCATTTTATCAAATCAAAAGCTTTACCAGAGTCGTTAAAAAAGCCTGAAAAATATGGTTCTGTCATAAGTTTGATTTTTCTGCCTCTTATTATTGGAATTGATATTTTGCATGAAGAAATTCCGATTTTGGCCAGGCATATACCACAGGGGATCTATTCGATTCCAGCGTTTTTCACGATACTTTCTTTATGGTCAGTTTACGAAATTATCCGGCTTATGTCCTACAAGGAAAACGTGAAAACATCGAGGGTATTTCTGGAACGGTATCAGTTGTCCCAGCGAGAAAAGGAGGTACTTGAATACCTTGTAAGCGGAATCAGTTATAGTGAGATAGCCACAAAACTTTTTATCTCGCACTCTACGGTTAAGACACACATTTCCAATATTTACCGGAAAACCGGGGTATCAAACAAAGTTGAATTGATCAACAAATTAAGGGAGTATTAACACACGATGATGAAATCTACAATAGCAGAGTACAACAATTTTCACCTGTGCGGCATTGCAGACCATCCCTTCGACGAACCCTTGTTAACTGTCACTTCGACGAATCCTCGAGGAGAAGTTTTTCCCTTGTACCAACAAAAAGAAAACCTTTCAACGAGTCTTGGAAGAAAAAACCTTTTAGCGGAGAACCTTTTAACATCTATACCTTTTTTTTCAGGTAGGGGCCGTGTCCGGGCCCCTAAAACCCCCGCTGAAGATGAAAACATTATTCATCCCGACAGTAGTCGGCATGGGCAAAAGGATATCGATGATAAGAGACGTTTTTGAGCATAATTACACTTTGTGGAGAACTTAGGGGATTAGACCTGATATTACATTTTAAAGGATTCTCTTCTGCCATTTTTGCGGGTCACGTCGCATATTCATGACTGCAACAATTAATAATTTATCTGTTTCGCTTTGATATAAAAGAGCAAGATTACGTGGATTGATGGTTAAGGATGTGAGCAGAAATAGTACCTGCAGCTACTAACATGAAAAGCTTTGAGAACACTTCGAAGAGTCCTTCGTTGCCTGGTCTTCGACGAACTTTTGTTTTCCGTCACTTCGACGAGTCTTCAAAGATAAGTCTTTTCCTTAAAACGCAGAGCACGTAAAAACGCAGAGAAAAAGTGCTCCGCGTTTTGGGGGAAAGTGCCCCACTTTGGAAATTCCCTGGAAATCTTTTGCTAAATCAACCGGACACAACTGATATTGGATTGCAAAATTTTTTGACATCGGTAAGATCAGGAAGAAAAGATTGCTTATGGTAATGACTTTATTTATACAGAAGGCATTCAAAACACAATCTGGGCTTTGACGCGCTTATACGAGAAGGAAGTCCTTGGGACAAACTCCTACGCGGCAGTTAACAAATCCAGCAAGACGACCAAGCTCTTAGTAATTTTCTAAGCTGCCTGCGCGGCAGTTAACGTAAAGTTTGAATGTCAATTCAGCATCTTTCATTTCTAAGCTGCCTGCGCGGCAGTTAACCCGGTAAAACACATTAGACGGTATATCATCGGTTTCTAAGCTGCCTGCGCGGCAGTTAACCACAACCAATCTTAATTAACCACTCCCTTACCTTTCTAAGCTGCCTGCGCGGCAGTTAACTTAAGGCGCTTACCGGCTTTAGTGTGACGACCTTTCTAAGCTGCCTGCGCGGCAGTTAACGGTATCGACGAGCGAGCATGGAAGTTTTTTTCTAAGCTGCCTGCGCGGCAGTTAACAACCCTGCTGATTACGGATTGCGTGAAAGGCATTTCTAAGCTGCCTGCGCGGCAGTTAACTCGCTTTTAGCGCCGCGGCAGATTTGACTGCCTTTCTAAGCTGCCTGCGCGGCAGTTAACTTCAGCTAAGATTCTTTCCCCAATCTTCACGCTTTCTAAGCTGCCTGCGCGGCAGTTAACCGAAGTACAGTGCTGCACTTGACCAGCCTTTATTTCTAAGCTGCCTGCGCGGCAGTTAACCCAATTTATCAAAAGTACCAAAAAATTATACTTTTCTAAGCTGCCTGCGCGGCAGTTAACATGACAATTCAGAACATACACTGGAACAAAAATTTCTAAGCTGCCTGCGCGGCAGTTAACATACCTGACCAATACCAATCAGAACCTTGATTTTTCTAAGCTGCCTGCGCGGCAGTTAACGAGAGTAGTTCGAGTAAGGCGGGTGTTAGATTTTTCTAAGCTGCCTGCGCGGCAGTTAACACTTGACTTGCCAGCCGTCGGACAGCCCCTATTTTCTAAGCTGCCTGCGCGGCAGTTAACTCTTCTATCGAAGGCCGTGGGCTTGCATATCTTTTCTAAGCTGCCTGCGCGGCAGTTAACTAACTGGCAGGCTCCTAAACCCTGCATTTCAATTTCTAAGCTGCCTGCGCGGCAGTTAACATGGAGCAACCTGAATTCATATCACTGCTGCCTTTCTAAGCTGCCTGCGCGGCAGTTAACGCAAAAAACACACGAAGTGGTCAGCAAACAGATTTCTAAGCTGCCTGCGCGGCAGTTAACAAGACGGCCCCGACCTGACTGTAACTCAGGAATTTCTAAGCTGCCTGCGCGGCAGTTAACAAGAATTTGGAGGCTTCCGCCTTCAGAGGACATTTCTAAGCTGCCTGCGCGGCAGTTAACGGGTTATTATGAATCAATTTCTATCAGAAGCATTTCTAAGCTGCCTGCGCGGCAGTTAACTCAATCGGGATTTCACGGGCTCTCTGTGCCTTGTTTCTAAGCTGCCTGCGCGGCAGTTAACCATAGCCCTGACACCTTCATTTTCATTAGGCATTTCTAAGCTGCCTGCGCGGCAGTTAACAAACTGCTCTTGATGCAGCAGCGTCCTATACTTTTCTAAGCTGCCTGCGCGGCAGTTAACTTAACAATGTAGTAGGTGGTCTCTGATAATCCTTTCTAAGCTGCCTGCGCGGCAGTTAACGTGAATTGGGAAAAAAACCAGTGCTTTCCGGTTTTCTAAGCTGCCTGCGCGGCAGTTAACCTACTCCACCAGCTCCGGTAGTCTGGCTTACTTTTCTAAGCTGCCTGCGCGGCAGTTAACATTTCAATTCAAAATTTACTGGCACATCTGACTTTCTAAGCTGCCTGCGCGGCAGTTAACGGAAAAAGTTTTGCGGTGAGCAAGAAAACCCTTTTCTAAGCTGCCTGCGCGGCAGTTAACTAGTCGTTGCGCTTTGCAATGTTGTCCTTTATTTTCTAAGCTGCCTGCGCGGCAGTTAACGGTGAATACGATGAAGTGACCGGGATAATATCTTTCTAAGCTGCCTGCGCGGCAGTTAACGCTGGATATTTGATTCCGATATTTAATTGTGATTTCTAAGCTGCCTGCGCGGCAGTTAACTATCACCGCTTTCAGGTATTATATCAGCTACGTTTCTAAGCTGCCTGCGCGGCAGTTAACATTGCGCAAAATATGCAACAAAAAAACTTTACTTTCTAAGCTGCCTGCGCGGCAGTTAACGTCACTGAGAAGAGGACCGAACAAAATCATGTTTTCTAAGCTGCCTGCGCGGCAGTTAACTAAATTCTATTGTAGGCCAGTATCAAAAAACTTTTCTAAGCTGCCTGCGCGGCAGTTAACTTAAAAATGGGTATCAAATATCCTGCATTCCCTTTCTAAGCTGCCTGCGCGGCAGTTAACGTTATGCTATGATTGACAATACAACCGGCGAATTTCTAAGCTGCCTGCGCGGCAGTTAACACCAGATGGGTTGGTGGGGGGCGAGCGTTGCTTTTCTAAGCTGCCTGCGCGGCAGTTAACTTACTCCGGTAGTGGTGGAAGGGGCATCCAATTTTCTAAGCTGCCTGCGCGGCAGTTAACAAATACAGGGGTTTAACTCTGCTATTTATAATTTTCTAAGCTGCCTGCGCGGCAGTTAACGTTAAGTGCAAGTCTAATGAGCTATTTACTCATTTCTAAGCTGCCTGCGCGGCAGTTAACTCAGGGGTGTATCACTATTCCACCTGATCTATTTTCTAAGCTGCCTGCGCGGCAGTTAACATACAAAAGTCATGGGCAGTACGAATACTATCTTTCTAAGCTGCCTGCGCGGCAGTTAACGCGTTGATATGATGGTAAAAAAATTTGTTGAATTTCTAAGCTGCCTGCGCGGCAGTTAACTTAGGGCGATGGTGAACGAGCCACAGCCATCATTTCTAAGCTGCCTGCGCGGCAGTTAACCTGTAAGCAATGAGAAAGCTTTTCCTTCAAATTTTCTAAGCTGCCTGCGCGGCAGTTAACTTTGTGGTGGGTCAAGCTATGAAGCGAGTAATTTTCTAAGCTGCCTGCGCGGCAGTTAACAGTTTCTATGTTGCTCCAGCTTCTCAGAATAGTTTCTAAGCTGCCTGCGCGGCAGTTAACCATATTCATCCGATGATCGATATCGATCCATCTTTCTAAGCTGCCTGCGCGGCAGTTAACGGTCTTTTTGATCTCTTTAGAAGACGGTAGTTTTTCTAAGCTGCCTGCGCGGCAGTTAACGCTCAAAGAGCTTTCATGCAGTCACTGAAATCTTTCTAAGCTGCCTGCGCGGCAGTTAACTGAATAAAGACGTTTTTTGGGGCCTTGATTTGTTTCTAAGCTGCCTGCGCGGCAGTTAACGCAAAGCTTGACGACGGTGAGATCAAATATCTTTTCTAAGCTGCCTGCGCGGCAGTTAACTATGGTCTACCATTTCAATTGAACCTGATTACTTTCTAAGCTGCCTGCGCGGCAGTTAACCCAAGCCTGCCCATTATCGGCTCTATCATCAATTTCTAAGCTGCCTGCGCGGCAGTTAACAGTGAGTTCTGCCAGCGTTTCACCATCATCAATTTCTAAGCTGCCTGCGCGGCAGTTAACCCTTATCCAAAGGATCATTTTGAGCGAAAAAATTTCTAAGCTGCCTGCGCGGCAGTTAACTCTCAACCTCGATTTCAACCATCTCCTCTGTTTTTCTAAGCTGCCTGCGCGGCAGTTAACATCCCGTGCCATATAGTTGGGTCCTCTCAAAATTTCTAAGCTGCCTGCGCGGCAGTTAACTAACTGCCAAATCATTGTCATTGGAGCTATACTTTCTAAGCTGCCTGCGCGGCAGTTAACTTACGTCGTCAGCACCGGTTATGATCTTGACATTTCTAAGCTGCCTGCGCGGCAGTTAACGTTGGAACCAAGCCGAACTTGCTGCTTATTTGTTTCTAAGCTGCCTGCGCGGCAGTTAACGAAATCCTAATGCTTTACCGTTACCAACTACGTTTCTAAGCTGCCTGCGCGGCAGTTAACAATACGCGACAATGTCGAACAGGCCAGGTCTTTTTCTAAGCTGCCTGCGCGGCAGTTAACAATCAAATTGTAGCATGCTGGGATGCAGCAAATTTCTAAGCTGCCTGCGCGGCAGTTAACTTCCACCATGACTATGTACAGGCATTTCTCAGTTTCTAAGCTGCCTGCGCGGCAGTTAACATATTATCACATGCAGAACAGTATCACAACACTTTCTAAGCTGCCTGCGCGGCAGTTAACTGTGCACATTGTTTGAAAAGGCTGGCCCGGTTTTTCTAAGCTGCCTGCGCGGCAGTTAACTAACAGATAAATCTTTATCGTTTTCGCCGTATTTTCTAAGCTGCCTGCGCGGCAGTTAACATTGAGAGAATGGCAGCGGAGAATGATTTCCATTTCTAAGCTGCCTGCGCGGCAGTTAACCCAGCTTGAATTAGTCCTACACGTTACATATTAACGGCTTAGCCGAAAAGTATCAAAAAAACCAATGTTTTTCTTTGCCTCTCTAACTCATTGATATTTATGCAATTTTAAAAGGCAGAAAAAAAAAGGGTCAAAATTCCGGTACGGTTGATACCTGGCTCAAACCATAAGTACTGTAACCTTCATACGCAGGATTATCGCAAATCTCTTTGATAATAAACAAGCGGAATCTTCTTTTGCTACTAAGGCTTTCCATGTTAATAAAAGGTGTTTTTACCTGCTTATCCTCAAAACCCTTCAGTTCCGAAATGGCCTTTTCGATACTTATACCATGTCGCTTCGCTCTCCGTCTGGCCAAACGTTCAACATTGGTCTTTGTCTGTTGACGCTTAAAACGGCAGAAAGACCTGATGTTTTCAGGTACATCGCGAATTCCGGTCAAATGTACATAATCTGCTAACCTCTTGAGTCTGGTATCAACATCGAAAACGGTAAAAACTTCTTTAGAAGTTGTGAACATGCGAAGTTTCCTTCCTAATGGACCATCTTCTGAAAGATATTCCGGAAAACTAATGCCAATAGGCACATTTCCATTAGAATCCTTCATTTCTACCAAGCCTATATGTATCTGCTGAAATACTTTTCCCCAAAGGAAGCCGAGTGAAATTTCTGGCTGTGGCCTAAAGATAATTTCTCTATACAATTTCATAAGCATACTGCTTCCCCCTTTATTGGTCGCTTTTACCGCCAAAAACACCGCCACGAATAAGGTTCGCAACAATAAAATTTTTGTCATTGGCGGACACAGTATTTTCATTTACCCAATCGAGCATTAGGGAATATAAGTCACCTTCTTTTTGTGTTTTTCTATAAGCCTGTCCCATCTGTGTAACAGACCCATATGGTTCAACAGCAATTGGAAATTCCGCATTGTTATACCAATTATCAATGGATCTTATGGCATTACCAATTTTAACGTTATGAATCGCGCCACAATCTTTACCATCTACAACCAATTTGAACAACACCTTCTTTTTCTCATTCATATTCATTTCTTGAGATGGAAAAACGTGCTGCCCATTACCTAATTTGACATAAGCATCAACTTTAATAAAAGAAAATGTGTTGCCCTCACCGCTCAGGCCTTTATAAATAATCTCTTTTAATTTTTTCAAGTCTGCATTATCCTTTTCTTCTTCAAAGTCATTCAACGAAAAATCATACCCATTAAAAGTAATGCTATCATTTTGATCATTTTGTACTTTAATTAAAATTTTGTCTGCACAAACCCGATTACGCCAGAGAAAGCGACCATTGGCAATGTTGTATGCGTAGCGAAATGCCAAATCTTCCAAACCATTTTTACCATCTTTGAATTCCTTAATTTTTTTAACAATAGCTTTTTCAAAATCAGGATTATCGCACGCAAATGGTTTGCCGATATTGCCGATAATTCTAAGGCTAAAGCTCACCTTAAGAGTATCTTTATCATGTGGCAAGGAGGCATCATCTCCTTCAACAACGTTAGCTTCCGCAAGCTCTTTTGTTTTATTTCTATGTCCATATGAACTTTTTGTTCCTCGGTTTTTTCTGGGATTTACCGCAATAGGAGACCAGTCTGTATTTTCGCCAGGGTCTTTCCCCCAATTGCCTGCAAACATCAGGGCGTCAGAAGCTTCCAGTTTTCGTTCATAAGAAAGTACTTCAGGTAATTTAATAGCCATTTGTTCCTCCTAAATTTGTTTTAATATTATTGGTTTAACTGTAAAAATTTTCAGTGTTATATTCTATGCTGTCAGAATCCTCGTCCCGTTCAGATTTCAGGCTAATACCCTGTCTGCACAAGTACCAGTTTTCTTCATAGTGGTAATACCATAAACTTTTCTTTAACTGTTCAGGGGTTTTTAGATGATGGGCACTCTGCCATTCACCTATGGAATGTGCCGCCTCCACAAAACAGACATCTGTTTCATTATCACGGGTATTATTAACCTCCTCATTTTTATAAACTCTTGAAATTGCTTTATATCCTGTCATTATGGGGACTAAATAACCCATCTGAGGTTTATTGATATATTGCCAGTCGGCATCTGTGTTGTCGTCAGGTTCGCAATAATTCTTCCACTGATTCATTAACTTTTTATTCTCAGCATTATTCTCAAGTTGATCAAAAAATGCCAGTATCTCTTTCGGTATTTCATTTTCATGGTAAGGTTTCTGGAGATGATTATGCCATATGTCTGATAATTGAATGAATTGTGTGTTTTCCGGTTCCTTTTCAATGAGTTGGTGAAGATATTTTGAAATTAAATCTGATTTAGGCCGTGCTTTTTGTTTTAATGCTGAAAAGTCCAACCAGGCATCAAGTAATTCGTCATCAGGATTTTCTTTGGCCAACTTCTGATAATGCTCTTGAAGATATTCAGAACGATCCAATAAAACAAAACCTGGCAATAACCTTCTTGTTATCAATCTGACATCACGGTTGTCTTCCGGACTATAAAAACTGATATTTGCAATTTCAAGAATGGTCCCTCCAGCTAAACGTTGTAAGTGACAAGAATTTATTAACCATAATTTAAAGCTTTCTGCAAGATTACCAATATTACCTTTATATCCAATCAATAAAGAAACCGTCATATTCATTTTACCTTCTTCAATAACTGGAGGTGTAGCATGCTTTTTATGTGATGGCAAATATGGTGGGTTACGGCTTTGGGTAAACATTTGTTCATAAGAACCATACGTATGAACCTTGTGCTCATGTGCAATGACCGCACATCCAGATAAGGTTATATTCTGATAATTCGGTACAGAAACAAGCTTACGAGACAAGTTATGAACAAATCCTAAGAAGTGGGTAATAGCCGGAAATCCCCAGGTAAATCCAGCAATAGCATTGGCATTCTGTACTTTAATGTGCTCAATAAGAATAAATTGACTCATGCCTGTTCCTTCCTTTTTTGCTCTTTGATATCCCATTCAATGGCTTGTGAATGTTCCATTAACTCTTTTTCCATCAACTTCATCCACATCCGAGTATGCTCTGGTTGTGGAGTAAACAGTTTCTTTTTTCCTTTTAAAATTCCGTTAAGCCAGTTAGCAAAGTCTTTACAAATAACGTTTTGCCAATTTATCTCCTGGCGTGCTTTTTGAAACTGTTCATCCTGACGATATGGATCTAAGAAAAATTTATATGCCGGTTTAAGTTTGACATCTTCACCTCGTGTCCATCCAGCAGGTAAATTGTGAATTGATATAGCATAGACCATAATCTCATCAATGATCTGAATTACCCAGCTATCGATCCACTTTTTCTTTTGCGGGTCCTTAATGCTTAAGTCAATTCTTTGGAACCTGAGCAAAAACGCCCTTAAATAATCTACAGTCTCTTTGACTCTGGATGAATATATGTTTGCTTGAAAAAATGATCTGCTATTTGTAGGGGGATTTATTTGATTTTCCCATGTTGGTGGTTGCGTTGAAAACAAATATAATCTGCCACCTCTTTTGCCATTTAACTGAGATGCATTGCTATGATTAGATGCAGTTACTTTAATGCTGGCTTTCCGAGGGTATGAAATTATGGGAAACTCGGAATATTTGTTTTTGTTCCGTTGTTCTTTTCTTTTTTTTTCTATATCCTTACTTACTGTTAGAAAAATTGCATGCGCTAAAGACGATGACGGTATATTACAAAGTAAATGATAAGCCTGTACAGACAGAATATTAGCCAGGGAAATTGGATAGTAAATTTGTTTGGCTAAAAAATGGCTACTTAACTTATCAAATGAAAGCGCCTTTTTAAACCCGTTGTTCCATAACGCTAAATCATTCGACAATTTCGTAAATTGATTAAGTACAGTATTTGATTCATCTTTAAAAACGCTTTCTAACTTCTTGCCTTCTAACTCTAACTCAAAAAACTGGAAAATTGGTGCAAACTGATTTCCTGCAACAGCTCCATCGACAATAATCTCTTTTAAACTCGAAGTGGTTAAAATGTCACATTTTTCCGAATCAATCTGGTCATATATCGATGAACTATCAATTTTTGAATGAGTAAGTTTGATAACATGCGTGGCAAAACTAACACTTGAAGCATCCTGAGATGCCTTGCTAATCCAGTTATGGGGGTCATATTTTTGTGCTAACTCGATGCATTTTTGACAGTATGCATCTTCTGATACTAGCAAGTCACACTTACCCACTTTGTCATTAAGAGCTAATATCTGCTTATATTTAAAACGCAGAAATTCCAACTGTGATTGTGTTACATCTTTTTTATTTTTTTTAGGATCGAAGAAACTTTCTATTTCATTATCGTCAAAATAGTCATTTTTTCTAAAAAGCTCAGAAACCTCCTTTATTTTTATTTTTAGATACTCCACTTCTTCTTTTTCGATTTTACTTTGAAAAAAAGAGACAATCACATCTTCCCAAGTTTGACATTCATTCCTTTGTTCACTCATATTCCTGCTCCTATTTCCCTAAACACACCAAGGTTTGGATGGTATTTATACTCCTGTTGAATATTTTCATACTCAACCAGCCTTAGTTCACCAAACCGCGTGCTAACTTCAGACAAGTTTTCAATTTTTAACTCTTCAGCTAACTTCATATATATTTCTCCTGCATCAAGTTTAAACCAGAAATCATTTCCTTTTCCATAATCATCTAAAACAATACTTTCTATAGAAACACCTGCTAATTCACCAAGTATGTGTGGATATACATGCTCATTTTTCCATCTCCATTTTGGCTTACTGTTTTTATCATCAATAACAAGGTAGTAAGCTTCATCTGGTTGTGATTTACGGAACTGCTGTTGACGTTGTACTTCGCCACACCACTGTGGGGTATGTTTCCACCATACATTGGCAGGTTTCCTACCTAAAAACAACTGGATTGTTAACGCCTTGTGCTCTAACTCTACCAAATTACTCCAGCATTTGTTTTTGAGCTCTTCATTTCCGATACCGGTGATACTTGGTACGGCATTAATCGTTTCAAATTGTTCAACATCTAATATCTCCAGTAGATCATGTGAACCGAGTCTCTTTAACTCAGAAATCTCAAAACCTGGTTTGACAAAACAACAATCTTTCCCAGCCAGCGCTTTATAATTTTTATTTAAAAGTATGATGTTTGGTTTAGTGGGGACTTGGGGACGATGTCTTAGTACCCGACCTGCCAGTTGAATAATCGACCGCATAGAGCTTGGTTCGATAATAGCCCAGTCATAATCATGATCTCTTCCAACTTCAGCAACTGGTGAGGCTATAACCACAAAGATATGGTTTTTTTCAGAACTATTTTTGATTTTCTCCATTATTTCTGGTTGTTGCCAAATATCTTCCGGGTCTTTTCTCTTCAATACTTTATCCAGTATATTTTCCAAATGTGAACGAATCGCCAATGGATACCTGCTGTGATAAACACAATAATGAATTGCAGTATCGTCTTCTGGTACATCAAGCGATAAAAGCTCTCTGCTCACAGCCACCAGCGGATCAATATTTGCCATGCGGACAATCCCAATTGATATTTTATTGTTGTTATTGCATTGGTGATGGTCCTGGTGCAGGTTAACTATATTTTTCTGTATATTTTTAGCCATGCAACAAGTAATAGATTCTGGCTCTGTTTTATTTAACTTTACAATGAACCCTTTTCGCTTTGCTTCTACACTGGTAAGTTTTTTAACTCGTTTTTTTACAAAACTTTCGTGAGCACCCTTAAATTGCTCAATATTGCTATAAACATCCGCTACGCTCTCAAATTCATCAAACCAGGCGCAGCATATTTCATCATTCCATTCTGGTACATTAGCTTTAGCGTATTCTTTCCAACCGTTCTGATATGCCAGAAATAAAGCACAGGTCAAAGCCGGTGGCATAGTCGCCGTGGATAATAAAACTCTGCTGCCTAGCAGCCCGGCCCAATGAACCAGGCGACATAAAGCCGGCAAATCTTCCAATCCGAAATCATCAGGCTCATCCAGCACCAGATCAGAAGTAAAAAGCCGCAGCATTGGTGCGATTTGTTTACCGCCCTTAGTTCCTTCAGTTGCTGGAATCAAATGATCAATTGTACAGACAAGTACAGGTGCATTAATGAGTTGTTCAAGGCCCTTTTCCTGACCAGTCCATTCAGATAAACTATGTTTTGAGATACATCCTCTATAGTCGACTGTTAAATCAGGATCTATCAGAATTTCACCGGATTCACTCCCGGTTTCTTCAGAAGTTTGTTGGTTATTCTGTTCATTATTAAACAACGCCTTAACCGCTGCACTCCCTACAACAACAGCAAGTTCTTCTTCATTAAGTTCACATTTAGATCTATATTCTCGTCCTGTTTGCAAGGTCAAAGTTCGTAATCCCAGTGCCACACTAAACCTTCTCCTGCCTGTTCCGCTTCCAAGAGTGTACATTATTTTGGCATTTGCCAAAGTTTTGCCCATTCCGGTTGAGGCCATATTTATACCGAAAAAACCCTTTTCAACAGTTGACTTTGCTAAACTTTCACTACATTTTATCGCCTCATCCTGCCAGCCAAATTTCTCTTTATATTTCTTTTCTACATTTTTTGACAATGCATCTTTTTTATCCAAACCTTCAAGGCTTGAGTTTAATTTCACTAACGCTTTAACGACTTTTTCGCCATGATGTGACACACCTAGTAAATGCTCATCAAGCTGTTGATGCAAGCGGTGATTAAAGGTATTTGCCCAGACATTATAATCAGGACTGCGCCACTCTGTTGATACTTTGCTTTGTGCTGAGTAGTAATGATCTGCGAGCATTAAACAAAGACGGGAAATATGAACTGTAAAAAGTTGACCATTTAGCCAATCGTTTATATCATGTCGTTTCAAATTCAACTTAACCTTGGCTTCCGAGGCCAGCAAACAAACTTTGGAACGCCACAGATTACTTTTATGAGGAAGACCATGTTTATTAAATTTCCAGTTCTGCTTAACTCTGTTCAGGTGGTCAGGATCATTGCAATTATGTGAATTCCAGATAGCATTGAAGTTATTATTAAACCAGTCAGATATATGTTCAAAATTTGGTGGTGAATGTTCACCATCTTTCCATTTGGGATAAACTGGTAATTTATGATGTGTTAAAATTAACCATCCGACAAGTTGGGCAAAAGGACTCAAATTTTGAATTGGATGATTGTCCTGAACACCTCCATCCAATCCATCTTTGAAACAAAAAATATCCTGGTCTCGCTCAACCAAACAAAGAGCATTCAGCCATTCTTCATCAGACTTGTTTTTCACAAAGGCCTGAAACAATCTAAGTGATATCCACTCATGCCTAAAAGGTTCAAAACCTAATGAGTTTTCTTGAGGATCAATTTTTAGCTGGAATAACTCCATTGCTTTTCCAAAATCATGAAATAGCGCAGAAATAGCAACGGCATATAGAATTATATCTAATGTTTGCCATTGATTTTTATCCATGTATTGTCTAAATTCCTGTTCCGTAAAATTAACCGGGACAAAGCCCTGTTTATTAAACTTTTTCCGGTTTCCCACAATCCATAAAAGCTCACTTCTACTCCGGCTTCGTATCCAATGGCAGGCTACAGCGGTATTTTTTGATGCAGTTGACCGCAGAAGCTTTTTTACTGCCTCTAATCCTTCATTCGTAATAACTGTTTGCCACGTTCGACTCCCCAGCCGATTGGCAAAAGCATCCAGAACCCGACAGGTTTTATTGATTGCCTTTTTTTCACATTCTGACACAAAAGTAACTATCATTTTGTCATGCTATCCTTATTTTGCATTCCGCCGATCTCTAAACAGATCCTTTTAACACAGTCAAACATGAAATCCAGCGCGCTATGCTGGGTAAACTTTTGCAAACATTGCTGACGGAACTCCTGTTCTGTTGCATGTTCTTTGGCACATATAAAAGCCCAGGGCAAAACTAAAGAATCCTTAACAAGATCGGCAACATCGAATACAAGCGCTCCACGCCTTGTTTTTCCATGTAAAACAGCAAAACCATGTGGTATACCTAAAACCCAGAGTGTTGTAGCTGCCAAACCATATGCGAGATAATTGCCATGACTGAGAAATGCATTGGCATCGTCCGGGTTTTCATGATCTCTGACAAAATTTCCGTTTTGAGTTCTGGTTGCGGCAATCTTATAAAGATTTTTAGTTAATTGTGCTTCTGTTAAAAGCAATTCGGTTACATCTGCAGCCTGGTCAATCTTTTCTGCAAAACTATTAAATGTCTTCTGGATGTCATAGTCATCAATGTTAAATCCTTCATTACTTAAATCACGGTCATTACCCCATATTTTCTGGAGGTATTCAAGGCGAAACTTCTGAAACAGTTTTGCAGCCTTGAGCCTCTTCTGTTCATCAAACCAGAATGACATCCAACTTTGCATATATTCTGTAGGACGATATTCACTTTGAGGGGTTAACCATTCAATTTCATTTGCAGCAAAAAGAGGGGTTCCGCCACCACCACAAAAACCAAATAAAACACCGGCAGATGCCAGCATCCGAACTGCTGCCTGTGTAATAGATGTCCCGGTTCCCAGTAATATGGCCGTAGAATTGGCTATAGGAATATTCCAATACAGGTTTTCCTTCTTTTGTTCGGTAAGATATAGCACACGACCATCTTTTTGCATAACCCGACAATGCTCAAGGTAATAAAGATTAGCACGTTTCGAGTGAAGAATACTTTTAAGATCGCTTGGTGATAGCTGGTCCATTTTTTCCCTTATCCTAAGTAATTTAATACCTGTAATAAACAATAAGATACATTCTCACTTTTCCAAATAATGGTTTCACATTCGCATTTACCTTTTCTATCCAAACTAACCCCTCTCCTTCAATAACATAATCTCTACCACTCTCAATTCTTGCGACTGTCATATCTTTTTTTACAATTTTCAAAAATTGTCTCCATTTTCTGCCGTAGTGCTGGAGGTCCCATCACCTCCGCCATCTCCCCCCAGCGGAGTATATCCATTATAAGCTCGGTGGCATCGTAATAGGGGATTGAGAGCTGAAGGGTCTCGCTGTCAATCCACTGCTGTGTCTGTCGGGGATGCCACTCCTCATGAGAGACTTCCTTTCCTGCGATTCCTTTAAAACGAATAATTCCAGTTTCTATCGCTTTGCCGCTGAAAATGCCGTAAGAGGTGGTATAGTGCTGCTCAAGATCCTGGTTGTCTATAGTTTTAGCCTCTTCATTTGTCTGCTCTATTTCCATTATCCGACTTAGTGCAAAGGTTCGAAGCGCATTGCGAGAATGGCACCAGGCATCGATGTACCAATTGTCCCTATAGCGTAGCAGTGTCTGGGGTGAGATATCCCGCTTTTCTTCGGTATCTGAAGACAAAGCTTTATAGATGATTTTACACCGTTTATTTCTCAGAACCGAATCGGTTATGATCTTGAGTACTTGCGGATCTATCGTCCGTTGGGCAAGCGGAATACATTTTATGCGGTTGTTCCATGTCTGATCTGAAATGTCATAGGTATCAAGCAGCTTAAAAAGCCGTTTTCTGAACGGTCCTATAATATCATTAAGAATGCCTGCATGGATATCGTTGAGTGCTTTATCAAAGCAGATTAACGCTTCCAGCTCCTTATGGGAAAACCACAGACCGGGGAAGTGATGCGGTTCATTATCATCAACCTTGTATCTGTAGTATTTCTCATCCAGACATTCTATTTCTGCCCCGTAGAGCTCTTCAACCCTTCTTCGTATACGGAAAAAAGTTTTTTCGCTACATTTCAGTTCCTCTAATATTCTTGAAATGGACACCGGATATTTACTCTGTATCAACAGCTTATGAAGCAAGTGTACTTTTTCGGTTCGGTTCATGTGGTATAATCTTTCCCTTGCGATTGTTCAGAAAAAATTTTTCTGATTGTCATGTATCAGATTAAAGCTGAGAAATATTATTCACCAGGTGAATTGCTATATTATCTTATCATATAATAAATAATCCTTAACAAGATAAGCAACATCAAAGAAAAATCGTATCTCGCCTCCTGGTCCGCATTCCTCTTTTCTGTTACTTCGATATCCATTATCCGTCATCCGCTATCCATTATCCGTTATCCATTATCCGTTATCCGTAATTCGTTATTCGATATTCGTTATTCGATATTCGTTATTCGTATTCGTTATTCGTTATTCGTATTCGTTATTCGTTATTCTTCCAATCTAACTATTTGAACCAGTCCGGTTTTAATTTACTTTAACTGATATAGTTAACAATTCCAGGCAAAACCACGGAAATCTCCCATGAAAAACACCACTTTCGCCGCAATCGACTTCGAAACCGCAAACAATCTCCGAAACAGTGCCTGTTCGGTCTCTATCGTAACTATAAGAGACAACGATGTTGAAGATCAGGTTACCTACCTTATCCGGCCGCCCAGCAGATATTTTAAATTCACTGACATTCACGGTATACGGTGGGAAGATGTGGAGGATATGCCTTCCTTTGATGAGCTGTGGCCACTTATTTCTGCAAAACTGCGGAGAGTAAAATTTATAGCTGCACACAATGCACCTTTTGACAGATCGGTACTCTGTGGTTGTTGTGAACACTATGGACTAACAACTCCATCGATACCTTTTATCTGTACTGTTCAGCTTGCCAGAAAAGCCTGGAATATTTACCCTACTAAATTGCCGGATGTATGCAGATTTTTGAGAATCTCCTTAAACCACCACGATGCAGCTTCCGATGCACTGGCCTGTGCACAGATTGTGATAAGAGCAATCAGGGACAGGAAGGACTTTACCCATAGTTATTGAGATTTTTAGGATTATGGGATAAGATCAAATGATAATAAATTCCAAATCACAAATCTTAAATCCTAAACAAATTACAATACCAAAATTCTAAACAGAAACTGGAGTAGGAAAATTCGAAATACGAAATTCGAAATCCGAAACAGGAACAAGGAATGGGAAAATCCGTCCCAATAAACCAATCTTTCAAAATCCAAATAAGAAAAGAACAGGAATGGAGATCTTTGTCCTGTTTCGAATTTCGAATTTTCCATTCCAACTCCTGTTCCTGTTTCGGATTTTGTGCTTCTAAGGAAATGTATATAAGTTACCCTGATTACTGCATCGATATCGACTTGACCTGAACGACATGACTGCCGAGTGACATTTTGATCATATAGACTCCCGGCTGCATTCTTGCATTGTTGAGCGGGAGCAGCAATTGTGACGGATGTGTCAGCCCCGAATACAGTGTCGTTATGAATCTGCCGGAGAGATCGTATACGCCGACAGTCAGAGATTGCTGCGGAGCCACTTGAGAAAAGTCAAGCCGCAATGCCTTGTTTGCACCATTAACGAAGGACACATCAAACCCCCCTGCCTTTTTCCCGGCAGTTTTCTGATCGATTGTTCCGGTTGCAACAGGGTTAAACTTCCAATGGTTGAACTTGAAGAGTTCGCCGTTGCCGCCAACGAACTTCATGACCAGGTCGTGCTTGCCGGTGGCCCCGGTTACATTACAGGTCTTGGTAGTCCAGGATGATGCCCCTGAAACATCGCAGGTCCCGATCAGTGTACCGGTCTGACTGCCGAGGCGAAGCTCGATCTTAGCGTTACCCCCCGATGAAGAAATCCGTGCCTCAAATGAGACGGCACCATCCGTGAAATCGACCTCCCTGACCTTGAGAGTGTCCCCGTTGTGGATGGATGTGACGTTGATACCACCACCGATGTCGTTACACACCTCGGTCTTGAGTCCCCTTGAGTCGGCAATAGTCTCTGCCTCGACTCGTTTATAGGGATCGAGCGTGCCAACAGGTGCCGGACCCTGTTTGGTCATGTTCAGACTGGGAATGCTCCCATCAGCCCCGTAGGTGAACTCTTCCACACAGACCGAGCGTTTGAAACTTCCCCCGCCAGGCAGTGCACCGTTGTGATAGAACATATAGGAGTGACCTTTGTAATCGACGACACCGGCGTGATTGGTGCCAATATTGGGGTTGCCGAAAATGTAGCCCTTAAAATTCCAGGGTCCGGTTGGTGAGTTGCTGGTCGCATAGCTGATTCTTTGATTAGATCCGGAATAGATCATGTAATAGATCGACCCACGCTTGTAGAACCATGGTCCCTCGATAAATCCCTGCAATGATATTCTGGAGGTAACGCTCCCTGTCGGGGTGATCATATCTTCGTTCAGCCTCACCATACGGAGGTTACCATTACCCCAGTAGAGGTAGGCCTGCCCGTCATCGTCAATGAATACTGTCGGATCGATAGCCATTGCCCCTTCCTGTGCTATCGCCCTGCCAACCGCGTCTACGAATGGGCCTGTAGGATAGTCAGAAACGGCCACACCGATTTTTGCACCAGTATTGTTGTTGAGTGGCACGTACAGATAGATTTTACCGTTTCTGGGTATAGCCTGCGGAGCCCAGGCATTATCGGTAAACCATTTGAAGTCTTTCCCTGCGCAGATAATACCGCGGTCGGTCCAGTTCACCATGTCCACGGTTGAGAAGAGCTTATAGTCATCCATCGTGTAGAAGTTGTCCCTCGTGATGTCTTCGTCGTGGGTGGTGTAGAGGAATAAAGTATCCATGTACACCATGGGGGCAGGGTCGGCCGTGTAACAGGTTTGCACAATCGGATTGTCGGCAAAACCGGTTGTGGCGCAGAAAAGCAACGCCGGAAGCAGGAAAAAACGTTTGTTCACCATAATCACATCCTTTAACAAGAAATATTTATGATTGTAAAATGTTTATAAGCTAGAATTGAATTTCTGCTAGAATGCCCCTCGTATCAAGTCAGAACCCCGGCAGAGTATGCTGGTGCAATTTAATCATTTATACAATATCCCGGGCTGTACGGCTCGGGATGCTTCAACAGGCAGAGCTCGATAGCCCTGTTTTGTTAATGTATCAACTAATATATAAAGATATCTTCATTAAATGACCGTCGATTCAGGGGAGAGTATGAACAAAGTGTTCTATTTTATGGAACACCTCTTCAGTGTCATTTCGCTTAAGCCGCGGCTGGTGCAAACAGGGAGTTTCGAGAGCTCTGCGTGAGCCATTCCTTTTTCTCAAGATTCCGGAATAATCTCACGCGAAGCCGGTAGAGTAGACGCGGGTTTCCGCCGCGCCCCTCGTCAAACCGTACGTACAGATTTCCCGTATACGGCTTACCAATCGATTTCACACAGAAAGCACACACAAATAGCCAAGATTAGAGAGGCTCCC
>JAEYNR010000090.1 GCA_023412475.1 Fibrobacterota bacterium
GTGCATTTTCAGCCCGTTTTTTTGTCGAGAACATGGCACATAAGCGGTATTTAAACTAGTGTGTGGTAAGATTTATATTTCATGTAAACATGTTTTTTAAAAACCGGCATATTTTGAACAGAAACTATTTAACACAATTAAAATGTTTTGCACTAATATGTAAATCAATTCTTCGCCGGACTTTTTTGCTTTTTATCACTGATTTTATTGGATAAAGCAGCACTTCGAACAGACTCTATTTATGCTAAAAAAGGGAGTACTGCCGGGGAAGAAGCCGATCAAGCTGAAGACACCATTGCAGCTACATGATAATACCCCCCTTCTCTTTTCTCTGCCACTAAAAGAGAAGGGGATTCTATTGTTTATGCCACCACTGATCCTTAAAAAAACACTACCCTCTGATCACAGTAAGCAAACCATTTCTAATATAGCATACAAAGAAAATCTCATAGCACACTAGCTAACTTTCTTTATGCGATAATGCTCCCGCTACATGTACTAATAAAGGTCTTCTGGCGTGCTATGGTGATAGCATTGTATGCCAACAAAGATTATCTGGCGTACTGTGGTGATAGCATTGTATGCCAATAAAGGTCTTCTGGCGTACTATGGTGATAGCATTGTATGCCAACAAAGATCTTCTGGCGTACTGTGGTGATAGCATTGTATGCCAATAAAGGTCTTCTGGCGTACTATGATAATAGCATTGTGTGCCAATGAAGATTGTCTGGCGTACTGTGGCGAGAGCATTGTATGCCAATGAAGGTTATCTGGCATACTATGGTGAGAGCATTGTTGAATATTGAAAGAAATCCTCTGTTCTGTTATATGGTTATAGCAAGGTATAAATACTTGCTAATTGCCCGGAGGCAGCTAATTAGTCCCGAAAGGGGGGCGGGTACCACCAATGCCCATGACCGGTTAAAGGAGACTTTGGATCTGGGGCAGTGGATTAACCGTGGGGTTGTGATCCGCCGCAGGCTGCGAATTGCAGTATCAGTAGATTTTTGAAGCACAGTGCACTGATTGACTCTATTTGCCCCCTGATCTATATTATCGAAATAAAAAAAACAGCCTATTAGTGAGTTGGTTTGAATCGCTAAGACAGGTGATTTTTTTCTGAATTATTTCCCCGTTTATCAAATCATTGTGTATACATTCATCTTTTAACAGAAATCTTTGATCTATGGCAAAACCATTGCGTTATTCGGATGCAGGCGTCGATTTATCTGTATGGAACAAAACAAAGGTTCGTATTGGAGAACTGGTCAGCTCAACCCATAATAGTTCAGTTGTAGGGAAATTTGGCCAGTTTGGGGGTATGTTTGATACTAGCAGCTTTGCTTCTATGAAACACCCGGTTTTGGTTTCATCTACAGACAGTGTTGGAACTAAAGTTATGATCGCCTTTGAGTCGGGTATTCATGATACTATCGGACAGGATATCGTGAATCATTGCATCGATGATATTCTGGTGTTGGGGGCAAGGCCTCTTTTTTTTCTGGATTATATTGGAATTCATAAACTGGTGCCAGAGGTTGCAGAGCAGATCGTTTCGGGTCTGAGTGTTGCATGCAAGGCTGCCGGGTGTGTCCTTATTGGCGGAGAGACCGCTGAAATGCCGGATCTATACAAAAAAGGTGAGTATGATCTGGTAGGATGTATAGTTGGTGTGGTGGATAAAGAAAAAATTATTGATGGCAGCACTATTGTTGCCGGTGATGTTTTGATTGGATTACGCTCTAATGGGCTCCATACAAATGGATACAGCCTGGCACGTAAAATTGTTAAAGAGGTAGCGGGTAAAAGTTACAGTGACATTTTTGAGCAGACCGGAAAATCCTTTGCCCAGGAACTTCTTCGTCCGCACAGAGCCTACACTCCGGTTCTAAAACTGATGGAAAAAGGTTTGATTAAGGGGTGTGCGCATCTGACCGGAGGAGGATTTCAGGATAATATCGACAGAATCCTTCCACAAAACTGTAATGCAGTGATTTTTACTAATGCATGGAAGCCCGATCCGATTTTCCATTGGCTTCAGGAAGCCGGAAATGTGGAGAAGGAAGAGATGTATCACACTTTTAACATGAGCATCGGGTTAGTGCTTGCTGTGAAGCCTGAGCTGGCAGACACGGTTATGTCTTCTAAAGAAATCGAATCGTTTGAACCGGTTGTGATCGGTAAGGTAAACGAGGGAGCTGGTAAAGTAGTACTGGAGTAAAAAAATGAAAAAGTTGTACTTGTATAATACAGCAAGCCGTTCCAAAGAACTTTTTGAACCTGGCAACGCTCCGGTGGGGATGTACTGCTGTGGTCCCACGGTCTATAATTATGCTCACATAGGTAACTTGCGAACCTATGTCTTTGAAGATATTCTCAAAAGGACTCTTCTTGCCCTTGGATATAAAGTTAAACATGTGATGAATATCACCGATGTGGGTCATCTGACATCCGATGAGGACACAGGTGAGGACAAAATGGAGAAGGGGGCACAAAGAGAGGGAAAAAGTGTCTGGGATATAGCCAATATTTTTACTGAAAAGTTTAAAGAAAACATTTCGGATCTTAATATTCTCAATCCTGACATCTGGCCTAAGGCAACCGACCATATTTCTCAGATGATTCATATGATTGAGGAGCTGCAGAGTCGTGGGTTTACCTATCGAACATCTGATGGGATTTACTTTGATACATCAGCCTTTCCTTCCTATTGCGATTTCGCGCATTTGGACCCAAAAAGTCTTCGTGCCGGTGAGCGGGTGGATATGGGTGAGAAGAGGTCTGTTACCGACTTTGCTCTGTGGAAATTTTCTCCCACCGACAGCAAACGTCAGATGGAGTGGGAAAGCCCATGGGGTGTGGGGTTTCCTGGCTGGCATATTGAGTGCAGCGCAATGTCTCTGGCATATTTGCCCCAACCCATAGATATTCACTGTGGCGGTTCAGATCATATACGCGTACACCACTCAAATGAAATTGCTCAATCAGAAGCGGCAAGCGGAAAAAAATTTGTAAAATACTGGTTACACGGGGAGTTTCTGGTTCTTGATAAAGGAAAGATGGCCAAGTCAGGCGGAAACTTTATCACTTTAGATACGATTAAAGATGCTAAGATTCCACCATTGGCTTATCGTTTGTTCTGCTTTACAGCACACTACCGTTCTCCATTGACATTTAGTTGGGAAGGTCTCGAGTCCTCTGCCCACAGCCTTTCAAATATGTCTCAGATGATCTCATCAATTCCTTCGGTGGATAAACACGTGCCACAGCAGGAAGTTGACAGTGTTCTGGGTGATTTTTTTGAAGCGATCTGTGACGATCTTAACATGCCCAGGGCGATGGCTGCGTTTCATAGTGTCTTAAAGGATGAAAGAATCGATGCAGCCGTGAAATCTGAATGTGTGAAGAGAGCGGATCAGATTCTGGCATTGAATCTTACCGAAGTGCCAAAAGAGAGTGCCATTAATCTGAGCCTGTGTGCAGAGATTTCTGCCGGAGAGCAGAATCTTCCCTCTGGCTATCCCACAGATCTGGTGCAGAAAATAGCTGATCGATTAAAAGCGCGTGCTGATAGAAATTTTAAAACGGCTGATATGATTCGAGAAGAACTTACTCAGCAAGGAGTTACTATCAAAGATTTGCCTGATGGGGGAACTGAATGCAGCAGCAGTAAGAGTTCCCGTAAGGTTGTGCTTAAGCCCTGAGAGAGCCAGGGAACATTATTCTTTTACATTACACCTGATATAACAAACCCTGATGGTCCATATTCTTCTGTTTGGTTCTGGCTGGCTAAGGCTAATGGGAATAGCTTTCTACCCTAAGCATTACCACATGGCACTGCATTTAAATCATCGGTAACCGAACAATTCAAGATTTGAAATGTGAAACAGGCGGTCCTAAATTGCGTCCGCCGATGTCAAACACCATTCTCAATGCATGCGTTAACTTTTTTTCCATAACAACACCAGGGCACACTGTGATTATCTTTTATTTACTTCGATATGGTAGTAGATGTTTAGAAAAAGTAGCACCTGATCCGGCACCTGATTTATAATTTAGCTAACACATCACCAGTCTCTGGAACAGGAGTGCCGAATAGACCGGAATACACAATTTTTACGAAATATAGAAGAAAAGTCATGTCAGAGTCAGATAAAAGAATTACTGGTTTAAAATCTTCAAAATACACAACACTATCAAATAATCAGAAAAAATTATGGTTTCTTGAAAATTTGCAGAGTGTGCGTGCCCCGTTTATAATTTCCAGAGTATATCATATTTGTGGCCCTCTGAATGTGAGCTGTCTACAAAAAGCCTGGACAGTTGTGCTTAAGAATAATAACAACCTCCGAATAAATTTCAAAGAGCGAAATGGAAAGATCTTTCAGTGGATTAATGATGAGGTTATGGGTAGAATCGGGACTAAAGAGTTATGTGATCTGGAAGAGCGTGTCGCCTGGGAGAAGGTGCGGGATTCACTGGATGATCTTTTATGCAGACCTTTTAATCTGACCGAAAATTCTTTATTCAGAATCAACCTGTTTAAAATCAGTGAGAGTAATTTTTTACTGGCACTCTGCTTTCATCAGATAATCATTGATCAAATTTCGATGGAAATGGTAGTACAGGAGTTAAGCTGCTGCTACAACCAATTAGTAAAGGGAGAAGAGTTTCAGACAAACCCTGTTAAGTATGATTATTTCGATTTTGTTCAATATCAGTTGAAAAAAGGTGGTATTGAAAAACACACAACACAGTGTTTCTGGAAAGAACAGTTTTTAATTAACCCAGAAGTAATAAACCTGCATTATGATTATAAAAAAGCATCAGCATACTGCAGGCGATTTGCCCTGAATGATTTTCAATTTGAAAAAAGTACTTATGAAGAGCTGCAGAAGTTTTGCCTTAAAAGCAATGTAGAACCAATACATGTATGGGCAGCAATATTGAACGTGTTATTAACAAGATATACTGGACAGCATGATGTCTGCATCAGTATTCCTGTTTCCGGTCGCGAAATTAAAGAATATGAAACTGTAAGAGGACCATTTGAAACTCTGTTACCGATTAGAATAAATACCGGCGAGGATGCATCATTCTGTGATGTAATCGAGGAAGTGAAAAGAGTCGTTTCGCTGTCACTTTCAAATCAGAGTTCTTTTGCAGAATACTTTCTTGTAAATGTAGCAGAAAGCTCAGACAAATCCATATCGCCATTTTACCAGGTATCTGTTCAGTTTGACTACTCATCTGATAAAAAGTTGGCACTCGATGACTGTGCCTGCAGGGAGTTAAATGAATATTCCATAGACAGCGAATGTGATCTGAATTTTGTGTTAAGGGAAGATAATGGGCAGCTTAAAGGGAAAATTGATTATAATGCTGCTTTGTTTTCGGCAGAAACCATTTCGGCACTGGTACGGCATTTCACAATTATTATGGAAAATGTGCTGTTAAATCCTGAAGTAAGGATTGAAGCTGTTAAGCTGTTAACAGAAGATGAAATGGCCGCAATTGAGAGATGGAATAGTACTGAAATGAATTATCCAGCTTCTGAGTCGGTTCCATCACTGTTTTGCAAACAGGTCGAGCAGACACCAGATGCTGTTGCAATAATTCAAAACGAAATGGAGATTACCTACAGAGAGCTTGATGATAAAGTAGGGCGTCTGGAAAGATTGCTGGTTAATAACGGAGTGGCATCTGGAAAAAGAGTAGCGGTCTGCATGGAACGATCAGTGGAAAGTGTAGTATGCATGCTGGCTATTTTCAAATCTGGAGCAGTATATGTTCCACTTGATCCAAAATATCCTTCTGATAGGCTGTTGTATATTATTGATGATGCAGATGTAGATATGATCCTGACAAAAAACCTATACAGGGAAATGTTGTCTCAAAGTGGAAAACGGTTGCTTTGTCTGGACAAAAGTCTACCAGAAGAAAACTATATCGAACAAAGAAATTTAGCCCGGATTTTACCAGACAGCGCTCTTTACATAATTTATACATCAGGTTCAACAGGTGTTCCAAAAGGAATTGTGGGAAAAAACAGAGGGTTAATTAACAGGCTTTTCTGGAGCTGGGATACATATCCCTTTGAAGCTGAAGAGATTTGTTGTCATAAAATATCCACCGGGTTTATAGATCATCTGGCAGAAGTTTTTACTCCATTGTTAAAGGGAGTCCCCATTGTAATTTTTAACAGTGAAAATGTAAAAGGAGTAGAGGATTTCTGCAATGTTCTGGTCGATAAAAAGATCAGCAGGATGATAATGACACCTTCCTCTCTGAAACTTCTGCTGAAGGAAAAAAGAGAAAAGGGGTTGCAGTTTAAAAGTATAAAATATGTTTTTTGCAGCGGGGAAGCTTTACCTGTCTCTTTAGCTGAACATTTCTATACTGAGTTTAGTTCTACACGGCTGATAAACATCTACGGATCATCTGAAGTCAGTGCAGATGTTACCTATCATGAAATCAATAAATTCAGCGTAAAAGATGTGCTTCATCATTTTAGCCGCTTTTCCATGAATAAAGAGGAACTGCAGAAATATAAAAAGCAAATTGGGCATTTTTCAGAGTATATAACCAAACCTGATACTGAATTGTGTGATGTTTCCAAAATATTTACTAACTATAGACTGTATGAAACTTCCTGTACTATAGAGCAGTATTATTCCATGCTCTATTCCGATGTTCTTCCATTTATTATTAATACTGCATCGCCAAGATTTATCGGGCACATGACCTCTGCCTTGCCGGATTACCTTCATGATTTAAGTAAACTGATATCCAAACTGAATCAGAATCTCGTTAAGATAGAAACATCAAAATCGCTTACATTTCTGGAGCGGGAAGCCTTGGCTATACTTCACAGGTGTTTTTACCAGTTTGATGATCATTTTTATGAGGAAAACATACAAAAGGTAAATGCTAATTTGGGGATCATCACTACTGGTGGCACCACTTCCAACATCGGAGCACTTCTCTCTGCCAGAAACAAGCTGCTATTTGATAATTACAGTGAAATGTCCAGCTCAAGAGAAAGCATCTACAGAGTAATGCATCGAAAGGGATACAAAGACATGGTTATTATTGGTTCACCCCTGATGCATTATTCAATGAAGAAGGCAAGTTCGATTCTGGGACTGGGAATCGATAATATTGTATATGTAGGAATGAACAGCAATAATCGAATAAACATCGATGATTTGGAAAAAAAGATAAGACAATGCAGAAAAGAAAAAATAATGATTTTGGCTGTTGTGGGAATTGCAGGAGCTACAGAAACCGGTATTATTGATCCCTTGGAAGATATCGCTGAAATAACGAAGAAATACAAGGTTCATTTCCATGTTGATGCAGCGTGGGGAGGTGCATTGATCTTTTCCAGAAAGTATAGTCATTTGCTTAAAGGAATAGAAAAAGCGGACACTATAACTCTATGTGGACATAAGCAGCTTTATCTCCCACAGGGAATCAGTGTTTGTTTGCACAAAGATCCTTTCCAGTTAAGTTATGCTTCTACAACCGCCACATATCAGGCAAGTCCAAATACTTATGATTTTGGAAGATTTACCATAGAAGGTTCCAGATCTGCACTATCCATGTGCTTACATGCTTCATTGAGAATTCTTGGCAAAAAGGGCTATGAGGTATTAATCGATGATGGCATAGATAAAGCAAAATTCTTCTCTGAAATCATCATGGCCAGCAGTGCCTTTGAACTTATTGATAAACCACAGATTAATATCGTCAATTACAGATATATTCCGGAAAAATGCCGTTCTGCTTACAGTAATGGAACTATATCTCCAGAAAACAGGAAATATATAAACGATGTAAACTGTTTGATTCAGCAGAAACAGTTTGTGAAAGGTAATTCCTTCGTTTCAAAAACCACTCTGAAAAGAAAAACAAATGATATAGAAGAAGAAGTGCTTACTGTTTTCAGGGCTGTTTTGTCGAATCCATTAACTACCTGTGATGATATGTATAGTGTTCTGGAGGATCAGTTGGAAATCGCGGAAAGTATGCTGGGAGACAGAAATGACTATGGAAAAGGTGTTATAAACCGGAAAATAATGATTAAAAAGGAAGTCATACCACATGATGAAATTCTGACAATCCCCATTGGAAAACCTATTTATAATACTAAAGTTTATATAATTGATTCTTCGGGAAATATTGCCCCTGTAGGTATTCAGGGTGAAATATGCATAGCCGGTGAAGCTGTCGCACAAGGCTACATTAACAACCACGAACAAAACACGAGATCCTTTATCAGAAACCCTTATCATAAAGCACCTTACGATCATTTGTACCGAACCGGAGATTTGGGTATGTATCTTCCGGATGGAACAGTAAGGTATCTGGGAAGAATTGATGATCAGATAAAGATCAGAGGCATAAGGATCGAATGCGGAGAAGTGGAATCGGTTCTTTGCTCAAACCCCGACATTGCTGATGCAGCAGTTATCGGACTTAAATCTGTAAAAGGCATGGAACTGATCGCTTTCTACATCTTGAAGGATGCTGCACCTGTATCATCTGAAACACTCAGGGAATTTTTAAGAAGCAAGATTCCGAAGTATATGATACCTACGTTTTTTATTGAACAGAATCGATTACCGGTTCTGACCAATGGTAAAATTGATAAAAAAAAGTTAAAACAGATTGCTGCTAATCATGTAAGTTTGCATCAGGAGATTAAGCATGAAACTACCGGTCATATTTGCTGTAACTGATGCAGATAAAATATCGGAAGAATCGTTTAAGCGGTTTCAGAAAGTTGTTTCTGAAGAAAGACGAAGTAAAGCGGAAAAGTTTTACAGGCGCGAGGATGCCTGCAGGTCATTACTTGCCGAGTCGCTAATCAGATACACTTTTTTATGTGCCGGTTTGAAAAACTGTAGTGAAATTAAATTGATAAGGAATGAATTTGGAAAACCGGAGCCTGTTTTGGACGGCTTTCATTTTAATATTTCTCATTCAGGTGCCTGGGTGATATGCGCCGCAGATAATGAGGAGATTGGAGTCGATGTGGAACGGATTCATAAAGTGGATAGTGACATCTCTCAGCGATTCTTCTCCTCAATAGAGAACAAGTTTCTCTCTGATTTTAAATCTCCGGCTCAATGGCTGGATTATTTTTACAAGTTATGGGTTCTAAAAGAAAGCTATATAAAAGCTATTGGTAAAGGTCTTCATTGTCCGCTGAATTCCTTTGCCGTGTTGCCTAAAGATGATGGCACTGCAGAACTGATCCGTTATGAAGAGACGTTGCCTCAGAAATATTTTAGTATTTACGATATTGATCCTGCCTATAAATGTGCTCTTTGTTTTTCGCATCAGAACATTCCCCATCAGATCAATATTATTTCTGTCCAGGAAATACTTGCTAAGCTGGAAGGCTGGGGGGAGTAGAAAAGGCTCGTTCTAACAAACCACATGTATTCTAAAACTGGTAGCAGCCCCGATTAAAAGTTTAAGCCAGGTTATAACCAGAACAGCCTTTAAACATAGGGCTATTTGTCTATAAATGAATATTTGATTATGTAAATATCCAGACCTTTCATTTTGTTCCTCAAAAAATCATAGGGCAGGGATTTACCTGAATAGACATCCCACTGCAAGATCGATCTTCCTAAAAGATCATATATGTCTATTTGGGTTAATTTTCCAGAAAAGATTTTATCGGTGACACTTTTTATTGGAGAGCGAGTCACGACAGTCTTTATCGAACTGTTGTGAAATGGAATCCGGGGGCGGATGGCAGTTTTTGATTTAATCGTAAAAAAGCCCTTGGAGTATGCTGTTTTTGCCACATATGTATTATAGTGTTCAGCAACAATTTTACACTCTGTCGAGTAAGGTCTTATGGTGTCTATGACCATCTGCCCATTAATAATCTTTCTGGAAAGGAAAAATTCGGGAATGGTGATGATAATCGGTGAATCAACTTTTGGGTTAATCGAGCGGTTGAGCAGGTTAAAACAATATTGGTCAAATTGAAGCTTGATGGCAGCATTTCCATCCACATTTGACACTACCAGTATTGTGCACTGGTCACCGGGATAGAAAATCTCACCACCCGAAGGTTTTAAAACTTTGTAGCCAATGGGATCATTATCGGTGGTATCGGTTGTATCGATTCCGGGAATAATTTCTGAAAGCAGTTTTGAATCATAATTTCCGACAAATGCGGCAAAACTGGTAACATTGATTGACTGATCATCCGGATTGAGAGGATACCATGTATTATCCTTCCAGTTTATCATCCATAAACCTTTTCTGGGAGAGAGATTGCCTGTTTGACCCGCAATAATATACTGGCTGTCGTTGGTGAAGCAGTAATTGCCAAAATCAATTTCATTCCATTCACCAAAGTGGTATTGGGAAGGACACCAGTTAAGACTTTCGCAATAGCGGTGGACATGCTCCCTTACGTCCACAGGTTGCTCTGTATGTCTATAGAAACGGGTTACATAAAACCCTTTGTGGGAGGCAGGTACACAATGACTGAAACTCCCGGTTTCTCCGGCAGTTCCGGGAGAAGCCACACAATATTTTCCATCATGTGACATTGCATGATTACAGCCGAACACTTCCTCAGAATTGTCTGGCTTGAAATTGTAAACATTTTCCGCTTTGGCCGTACCTTTTCCTGATTCTGGTATGGTTATAAATCCGGATCTTCTTTTGGGAATTCCATTGATCACTGATGTGATTGCACCCCAGATCTGATCTTTGCACACAGTGAGGCGGTAATAATCCTCAAACTGATAATCAGGACCAATCTGTGCAATGAGTCTGAGTTCGCCAAATGAGACACTTGAATCGGAGAGTGAAACCTGCATCGCATAAAGTACCTCAGAAGACTTGGAGTCAAAGAATATCTCTGAAGCGTAGGGGCTGGAGCGGAGAAATCCTGATGTAGTAGATTGGCCTGGCACCGGAACGGAAGTCCTGAATTTACCATCTATTCTTATAAGATACAGGCTGTCTGAAGAGTACAAAATCCAGCGGCCATCATCGGATAATGAGACAAAGGAGGCTTTGGCATATTCTCCGGGAAGTTTTACCGGATCCCATTTGTTCAACTCTGTGATAAACATTCCACCCTGATCGGCATGACCATATACCGCAAATCCTTTGGGTAGTTCACTTTTGTCGATTATCTCAGTGTTCCATTGGGGTTCTATGGGGCATGCAAAATCATTATTGTCATCTGATGAGATTTCTTTTTCAATAAGAGAGAATCTGGTGATGTGCAAGGTTCCTTTTAATTTACCCATCTGAAGACCGAAAAGTTCTTCTTCTAATTCGACCGCATTAGATCCACTGTTAACCCATTTGAAAGTAAAAGTTCTGTAATCTGGAGATAATTGTATAGTTCGTGATGCATAATGAAACCAGGGGGCACTGTTTTGTCTGATACAGAAGGTGACTTCAGAGGATGAATCTGAAGCGGCAGTCATGCTCAGAATGTAGGTTTTCTCTTTTTGGATGCTTATAACCTGTCCGATTCCAGCCTCATACTCCTGTGTACCTGATTTCTCTGCCTTTATGGTGCATCCGGTTGAATCAAAAGAAACGGACATTTCTATAGTGTCCTGGCCGATCGGGTAATGTATCCAGTCATAACCTAAGGTGAGTGTGGTATCCTTTATGAGCTCCTTTGCAGACAATGTCACACTTATCACACATAAGAACATTAAACCAGTATAGAATTTGCCTAACCATTTTACAGCTTTTTCAAGGCAGCAGTCTGACCGAATAAAAAAGAATCGCTTAAAATCCATACAAACCACCTGGAACTAAACCTGGAACAGAATCGATTCCAAAAAGACTCACCTTCGAGTGTTTTTGCTTATCAGGACAGGTATCCTGGAAGTGCGCAGCCCTATCATCTTGCCAGGGTTAAACCGATACTGGGTTTATAACCGTTTCCAAATTTGTCTTAATAATTATAATCCTACATTAATAAGATAACCCGAATATCATGATCAATCATATAATAAAATTAACATTTCAAAAAAGAGTAATCGTTTTACAGAAAATGTTAATAATAACTATATAATACAGATCGTTTCCTGCAAAATAAAACGCAGTAAAATATTTTTTGGGGTTCTCCTGTTCTATATCCCAAAAATATTACATTCTAAGCAGATGTTATATTAAAAATTATACTTTTTTGGTTTTAACTGTATGGATCAGAAGAGGGCTCTGCCTGGCTTTGTTATGCCTTGTTTTAGCTTGGTACTCATTTGAAGTTTTTTTGCAGGATTTCTGAAAATGCTCATCACAGGAGTTGAGCCTTGAAGTGAATGGGAAAAGCCCTGGGGAATAGTTTTTTTTGCAGAAATCAGGCATGAACCGATTGCTAAAGTTTGCTTTGGCACTTCTTGTGAGGGGGACGGGGGAAAGTTTCCTCCGGCACTTTTCAGGATGAGGGACGAGGGAAATTCAGAAAAGAAGCATTGTAACTTTAACCTGAGTTTAGTATTCACCCGTGTTTGGATGTCAGTGGGAAATGCACATCACCACCGCATTAGCTCTTAAAAAAGTGAGATTATTGATATTTCTGGGGGAAGAGAAAAACAAATATGATACTAGCTTTCCGTCCCCCTAAACAACTCAAATCCAAAAACCCGCTATCTTCCTTACCAATGAAATCGTGGAAAAACATCCAGCCCTCTCCATTCATTCAATTAGAGACTCTCATCTTTTCTATCTTTTCATTGCAGTAGCTTTTTTAAAATGTCGCTCCATTTGAACAGACCTGACTTTGATCCGTAAAACCGAAACCTACATCAAAAATCTACTCCACAGTACAATTGCAGTTTTGATATACCTTTTATGCTGCGTGAGTTCTGTAGTCAAAAACAGTCTTCATTCAGAAAAAAATGAGAAAAGGGTAATAGGCAAAATGGATAGGTTATGGGTGAAGTAAATCAAAATTTGATAAAAGATATATTGCAGGCTAAGTTTCTAAATGATATACTAAGCAAAATCAGTAATAGAGTTCACAAAAAGGTTGGAGGTTTTTAAAGGTTTCAGTTTTTATTCGATGATGTCTGTGAAATACAGTAAGAAATAGTTCAAGCACCGATATAACTTCAGATTAAACCAGCTAAAGTGTATTAAACGAGTCGATTTAGTTTTGGTCGTTCGGGTTAATAAAAACACAAAACAATCATTGTTGGTAATCAAGGTTCCTGAAGTAACTGGTACTTTTAGGAGTGAAAAATATTGAGCTGTTTTTGTAACTATATGTAAATGAAATGATGCCTTAAGTTTTAGGTTCGCACAGTTATTACTGTATCACAATACTTTTTAACAAACGAAAAAATCGGATATGAATTGGAAAAAGATACTTAAAAGCAAATATGATCAGTGTATATCCTAATGAATGTCTGCAGAAAGTCTCCGATGATACAGTATCTGAAATAATCGGAGTATCAAATGTCGTAAGAACATTAAAGTATCGGATGATACAGTTTGGAAGATTAAATACGCCGGTTTTGATTTCGGGTGAATCCGGAACGGGAAAAGAACTGGTAGCCAGAGCTATACATAAGAATTCAAAGAGAGCCGACAAGCCATTTGTTGCAGTAAATTGCGGGGGATTGCCATCGACGTTGATCGAATCGGAGCTCTTTGGACATACGCAGGGATCCTTTACCGGTGCAACCAAAACCAAAAACGGATTGATTGATGCCGCAGAGGACGGTACACTGTTTCTTGATGAAATCGCTGAGCTTCCATTGACATCACAATCGGTTTTCCTTAGGATACTGGATTCTGGAGAGTATTATAGAATCGGAGAATCGATCTCACAAAGGGCAGATGTGCGTATTGTAAGCGCAACTAACCGTAATCTGGAGATGATGGTAGAAGAGGGAAAATTTCGTAACGATTTATTCTACCGTCTTAAAGGAAGTTGTATTCATCTCCCTCCCTTGCGAAAAAGAAAAGAGGATATTCCAGAATTAATCAGCCACTTTCTTAAAAATAGTTACAGGATTTCACAAACAGCTATGCTGATGCTGCAAGAAATGGATTGGCCTGGGAATATAAGAGAATTGAAAATGACAATTACATCACTGGCCGGGATGTGTCAAAATAATGAAATCAATGAGAATGATGTTTCTTCACTGTTTGATTTGAAATCGGAACATTTATCTTCAGCGCAAATACCTCCTTTCCACCATCGAAAAAGAAGCGCTTATCAATAGGTTCGAAAAAACATATTTGTCCAGGTTATTAAATCTCTCTGAAGGAAATATCTCTAAAGCTGCCCAAATTTCAGGCCTGACACGCAAGCATCTCAGGGCTCTTCTTAAGAAAGCAAACCTTTATAATACTGCAGAATAAATTATTACAACCTAAATTGGACGATATATTGACATAAAAAAACACCCTTTGAGGCGTTTAATACAGTAAATTATAGGTGACATAACTTATAATAGCTGGAATTAAATCAACACTCAAAAGGTGATAAGATGAA
>JAEYNR010000092.1 GCA_023412475.1 Fibrobacterota bacterium
ATTTTCAGCCCGTTTTTTTGTCGAGAACATGGCACATAAGCGGTATTTAAACTAGTGTGTGGTAAGATTTATATTTCATGTAAACATGTTTTTTAAAAACCGGCATATTTTGAACAGAAACTAAATATGTGGTGTCAAATGCTGATGCGCTGAAAACATATCATGAGTTAATTGGTGATAAATATTTAGGAAAGAGTTTTATTACTACATTGAATACTATGAAGGAAAGCATATCTGCCTTTATTATGTATTTAGGTGTTACTATAAATAATGCTGATGCCGAAAAAATAAATGGATGGTATTATACAGGATTAGAGTTAAACGATACTAAAAATAATATACCCATAGTTATTTCGGTACCAAGTCTAAGGGATAGTTGTCTTGCTCCTCCTGGAAACCATGTAATAATTATTAGATTGATACCGGATTTAATGGTTAATATATCAACTAATGAATCAAAAGAAGAATTAGAGAATTTCTCAATTGACACTTTGGATCACATTGGACAACGTATGGGTTTAGATTACAAATTAAGCGATAGAATCGTCGTAAAAGAATCTGCTGATAGTAAAACATTTTTACGTTATACAGGAAATTCCAGAGGAGCAATGTATGGCTGGGAAAAAAGTCCCCAACAACTAAAGTCGCTTGATAAGATGTCAACCGAACTAATAGGATTTCATCACGTAGGGCATTGGGCGACAGTAGGTAGTGGTCTAAGTGCAAGCATTGCAAGCGGAATATTGGTTGGTCGAAAAATATGCAATGAATCATTAATCAGTTAACGACCGATTTATAAAAAATCGGTAAATATAAAAACAACATTTGGGAAAGGATCATTTATGGATCTGAAAGAAAAAATTAAAACAATTATTGCAGAAATAGCTGAAATAAATCCTCAATCAATAACTGATGATACTAAATTCAAAGAGGATTTAGAACTTGATTCTATGCTATCTCTTGAAGTTTTAGCAGAGCTTGAACATGAATTTAGCGTTAAAATAAGCGAAGAGGAACTAGTAAATTTTACAACACTGAACTCTGTTGTAGATATTGTACGTTCTTGTATGAACGATGACAAAGTAACTGTATAAAAGCACCTGATTCGTTAATGTAATTATAAGTTTTATAATAGGTTATCGAATAAAAAGAAAATAAAGAAATCCTGTACCAGGAAAATTAAGCAGGATTTGATTTTTATTATCAATTATAAGGCCTATATTTTTATAGCTAAGATATAGGTCTTTAGATAATAAAGGGAAATCAAACCTGCTTAACACCCAATTAAATTGTAGTAGTCAAATAATTATCTGGAATAGATAATGAGTATAAAAAGTATTCCAAAACTACTTATAGTTATTGGCTCGTATAGAAAATCGGGAAATTGCGAGCTAGTTGCCAGATACATAGCAACTAATATATTAAAAAATAAAAAGGCTGATGTTAAACTATTAAACTTGACAGGGCTTAAATTGAATTCATGTATGGGATGCATGAACTGCGTTATAAACCGGGTTCCATGTTCAATACGAGATGATTTGGTGATTGTAAATAAGGAATTTTCGGATGCAGACTGCATCTTGTTTTGTATGCCCATTTATGGATATTTTCCACCCGCAATATTTAAACTATTACTGGATAGACGTTACTCCGCGACATGTGATGTTAATAAATTGTGTTATAAAAAAGCAAGTATTATTGCATTAGGCACAATTAATAAGCAACCTTCAATTGTTAACGTTATATTTTCCGTATATGTACAATTTATGGCCTTCGATTTAGTTGAATCATATATCATAGGTGGTGTTAAAGGGCCAGGATCGGTACTAATAAAAAATGCCGAAATCAGTAAAGTGCTTGAAATAGGATACCGGTTGATAGAATCCTGTAATTCTGAAATTGAAAATAAATGTGCTTTTTGTACAGAGCAAATATTTCAGATCAATGGTCTTTTTGTTCAATGCCCTTTATGTAGAAGATCGGGAAAAATAGATCATCATGGCAATATTAGTTGGCTATCAGATGGTGATACCATGACATCTCGTGGTTTGACAGAAAAATTTTTATTAAGTGCACGGCCTCATGACATTCGTGAACAATATAAAAACACACTTCATGAAATTATTGAAAAAAAGAAACAATTAAGAGAATGTAACATTGATCTTGATTGGGTCACTAAACTATAAAATAGTAAACATTAAATAAGGCTGATTTGGATTATGAATAAAATATCTGACTCAATTCGGGACAGTAAGTACAATTCTGGTACCATGTATGCCGGTACTTTGAAGGATATGCAAAAGTGTCGCCCCCTTTCATCACCAAGGACAATTATTGATTTTCATGCCTGTAATCTCAATTTAACTATCAACACATTACCTCAAGTATCAGATAGTGTGTTGATTTATCATTCTCCGAATGGATGCATCGATGATGTACGAAGTATGGGGACTACTGTCGGAACAATGCGTGGGATGGAGAGGAAGAATCCGTATCAGTGGGATTTGAACAATATTCATATATGCTCGACTAATATTACAGAAGTAAATACCATATATGGTTCGGAAAAGAAACTTGAAAATGCAATCCGAGAAGCAAAAAGAAGATATAATCCTCAACTGATATTTGTAATGTCTTCTTGCATTTCTGCTATTATTGGGGACGATATCGAAGCGGTTTGTCGAAAACTTCAAAATGAAATAGACGATACTATAATTGTTCCATTAAAAACGCAGGGCTTTCAAACTATGTCATGGACAAATACATGGGATGTAATGTGGAGCGCATTTATGGATAAAATTATAAAGGAGCAAAGCGAAAAACAACAAAATTTAGTAAATGTCTTTGTTCCGTTTACAATCACTTCTGGTGATATTAAAGAAGTTGAAAGAATCCTTAACGAGTTAGATCTGGAAGCTAGATTTTTATTGGACTTAACAACTAGAGATACTATTGAAAGAATCCCAGATGCGATACTTAATACATCAGTTTGCAAATGCTTTGGATATCACGCTATGGTGTTATTGAATGAAAAATATGGAATGCCGTTTGTTGATACTGTCTTTTTGTATGGTATCAAATATTCAAAACAATGGATTCAAGCTATCGCTAGTGCTACGGGAAGAGAGGAACTTGCAGAGAAGCTTATAAAAAAAGAGCTTGAAGAGATTGAACCTGCATTAAAAAAATATCGAGAAAAATTAAGTGGATTAACCGTATTTATTTCTGCTAATCACTCAAGGAGTATCGGTTGGGCGCAATTATGCCATGAGTTAGGAATGAAGGTTGTAGGTTTGAACTTTCATATGGTTGATGATATATCAAAACCAAACGAGCAAGAAATTTTGCAGGAATTAGGTGATGTTCATAGCGTTGTCGGTTCTCCTATATATGAAGAGATTGTTCATGTTAATAGATTAAAACCTGACATTGCAATAGCTCATGGAGAAATAGCACAATACATCTCATGCTTGGGAATTGCTACACTGACGATTTATAACAATTCCAATCAGGGAACACACCTTTTATTCAAAGGCTTAGTAAGAGAAGCTGAAAGGCTATATAGAACATACACGAATCCAGTAAGAAAAAAAATACTGACCATTGGTAATGAATTCAATGAACATAAATTGTTGTCAATGCCATTTCATAACGAAACTGAAATATTTAAATTTGTTGATAAAACAGTTTGTGGTTCAAGAAAAGGACCCTGTAAATATAGTCGCAATATGTAAATAGAAGAAGACAAAAGATGATTAATACTATATTAAATAATGAACGTTGCAGCCTAAATGCAATAAAAAAAAGCAGTATTAGTAATAAAGATCTAATTGAAGGTGGACATTCTTGCTCTTTGAAAGGAGGAGTAATATTCTGCACTGGCATAAGTGATATAATACCTGTCATTCATGCAAGTCCAGGATGTTCCATCCACTCATATTTGGGTAGTCTGTTAATGGAAGGAAAAATATACAATGTCGTTGCCACCGGAATATGTGGGAACCAGATAATTTTTGGAGGAGAGGATAGGCTAATTAATGCAATAGGAGCTGCATTTAGTGTTTATAAACCATCTCTATTTTATGTAATAGCTGGTTGTCAAGCAGCAACAATAGGAGAAGATATAGATAGTGCTATAGCTAAGGCTAAAGAAAAGTACAAAATAACGATACCAATTGTAAATAGTCAGACTACTAGTTATGATGGAAATCATATTTTCGGGTATGTGCAAGCGGGTATACAGCTTTTAAAATCTCTTTGTAAAAATCAGAAAATCGAATGTAAAACTGTGAATTTAATCGGCTTCCCTGCTAATTATAATGTTTATTGGCGCGGCGATATGATTGAAGTGATATCACTTCTTGAAATGTTAGGGTTAAAGGTCCATTGTGTTTTTCCTGGTAATTGCACTATTGAAGATATTGAAAAAATTCCTAAAGCTGAAGCTAATATTGTTTTTGATGAACAGTTTGGGATTGCTCAAGCACAATTTTTGAAAGAAAAATTTGGAACGCCATACGTTTCACCAAATTTTGGTTGTATGATAGGTGCCGATAATACAGAAGAGATGTTGAAGGATATTGTAACACTGTTGAAATTGGATGAAAAGACATCGTTGACAGCTATTGAATTACGAAAGAAAAAAGCCATGCAAATGGCGCGAAACAACTTTTTCCTCTGGCATGAACCTTTACAGAACACGATTGAAAATTACGGTTTGACCGCACCTGCAGGATTAGCATTGGGACTTGTAAGACTTCTGACATGTGAATTTGGACTGGAGCCCAAGTTTGTTAACCTTTATCCCTCTTATCCTGGTGCAGTTGAATCATTGACAGAATTACTAAAAATTGATGGAAGGGGGTTCGAACCTATGATTATGGAAAATGCCGATGAAAAAGAATGTACAGATATGCTTAACGGAAATTATCCAAAAATGATTTTAGGAAGAGGGGCAACTCATATGAGGGTTGAATCTCAATTAGAAGATTCACTTTTATACAAAGTGATTACCTATCCATATGGATCAAAACCAGTTATTTACGATAGGCCATTGGCAGGATTTAACGGAGTTCCTATGTTTTTAGATGAGATAGTCAGAGATGCCTCGTACTTCTTATAAATGATCAACGGAGAATAAATATTCATGATTAATAAATTTGGGTTTTTAGCCCATACATTTGAATTTGAAAATCTTAGAAGTACTGCTCCATCTATTTATAAAAAAGGTTTTGAGCGTGCTGAGCAAAACCTTCGATCAATTGCTCCTCGAGAAATGTGTAGAGTTGTAAAGCTTATCTCAAAACAAGGTATTGAGGTGGAGGGTATAATTGCAACAACATGGCTTCTTTCAAGCCAATACTTTTCTTTATCACAAAACGAAGTTTATCAGAAAATTATTGCTGCGGTTAAAATATGTGAAAAGGCTGGAGCAAAAATAGTTGGCTTGGGTGGATATAATTCTATCGTACCACCAGGTTCGGGAATTCGTGTGTCTAGAGATAGTAGAATAGGTGTAACTAATGGTAATACTTATACAATTATCACTTCCTTAGAGGCAGTAAGGCTGGCATTGGCTAAATCCAAAGTTACAATGAATTCAGTTAGGGTTGCGATACTAGGGGCCACCGGTTCGATTGGAAGCGTACTCGCTGAACTATTTGCAATAGATAAGCCGGTAGAACTGATACTTGTATCTAGAAATGCAGAAAGATTGCAAGGTAGAGCGCGATCAATTCAAAAAAATACTGACTTTCAATGTGTGGTTGAAACCGATATAGTAAAAGCAGTAAAACGAGCTCATGTTGTGGTTTGTGCAACCAGCACACCTGATGCAATTATCGGTTCTGAACATCTTTTACCTGGAACAATTATATGTGATACCTCTATTCCTCATAATGTATCCGAAAAGGTCGCACAAAACAGAGATGATGTTATTGTATTTGAGGGTGGCTTGGCCTGTGTTCCTCAAAACAAATATTTCATGAGGCCGGATTACACTGATAGTTTTGACTTACTAAGTGGACAAATGTATGGGTGTTTCTGTGAAACCGCAATGCTGGCAATGGATGATAAATTTGATCATTTCAGCCTTAATGGTATAAGTATAGAAAAAACAAAGCAAATCTGGGATATTGCTAATAAACACGGGTTTTCAATTGCACCACTAAAAAACAAAAAATATCATCCCATTCCTGATGAATATTTTGAAAGAGTAGGAGAGCTTCTGCGTAAAAGGATTTGAAATACTGAAAGACTATTGAAAACAAAATCTTAATAGAAGTTTTATTGAAAGGATACAATATGGACATATTTGGAATATTAGAAAACCCCGAGAATATTAAAATGAATGAACTGGGTCGGATAAATTTTGTTGCTCAATATTTTCCATTTTGCAGCAATAAAAAAGATAAAGTATCACAGCAACAACTTATAGATCTTGACAACTATCTTTCAAGCTCGGATAAACTAATTCGGGAGTCATTGCTGTACATTCATATTCCTTATTGCCTAACGATTTGTTCATTTTGCAGTTGCGATCGAATTCATTTGCCCCCTGGAAAAATGGAAGATACGTTAGATAGATATTTAAGCAAAATATTTATGGAGATAGAATATTATTCACATAAAAAATTCATTCAAGATCTTACTATCAATCATATACATATTGGTGGCGGATCCCCCTCGCTTCTTTCGGAATCACAAATAAAAATGTTATTCGCAAAAATTAAGAAGGCATTCAGAGTTTCCAGCAATGTTATGCTGAACTTTGAAGGTGAAGCCCGCACACTAATTAATGAAAGCAAGCTTAAAACATTAAAGGATTTAGGGATACCAAGAGTTAGTTTCGGCGTACAATCATTTGATAAAGAGGTGCGAAATCTTTGTAATTTGCGACCAACAATGAAACAAATTACAAATCTGGTCGAAATGCTCAAAAAACTTGAAATGAATGTAAACATTGATCTGATGTACGGTCTTCCTGGTCAGGATATTAGTGTGTTAAAAAATGATCTCAAATTGGCAAAAGAAATGGGCGTTGATTCTCTGGATTTTTATAGAAACGTCACTTATAGTTCATTACCGATTCACAGAGATTTGAGACATTCACATCCTGAGATATTCGATGAAAAAAGAAAATTTGATATGTACTCTGAAGCGGTAGACAGATTAGAAGAATTTGGATATTCTGCAGTTACAGATGAAGTATTTTGCAGAGACTCCACAAAATATTGCTCTATCAAGCAGCTTCCATGCAAATCGGGAGATGAAAGAGCTAATATAATTGGAATTGGGTTTGGAAGCTTTTCCTGGATTGGTAAATACAATCTTCGAAATATGCATGATCCAAGATATTCCCACAATGTTAGTAATGGGTTTGGGCCTTATTTAAGAGCCCATGAAATGTCACTTGATGATGAATATACCTACATGGGTATAAAAGGCTTAGGTTGTGGACTTATTGTATCTAAGGCTGATTCATATTTTCCTGGATTTTATAAAAAATATTCAGTACTAATAAACTTTCTTATAGAAAAAGGATATGTTGTCGACAATGGAAAATCATTAGAGATGACCAAAAAGGGCCTCAAGCATCACTATCTGATTCAATTGTCTTTTTTAAATGACGAAGAGCTTAATCGTTCGCAGCGCTTTACATTAGATAACGTATGGCGAGAAAGTCAACTGGAAGAGATTATATCATAATTCAAAGACTTATTACTGGTTTTCATTCATATATTGCAATTATGTATTAAATAAAAATTGATCATAGATCAGGGGTTTCGGGAGTAATGGTTAGACTTCCTCATAATATTAATGGAAAATTAAAAATTCAAGCAAGGATTAGCTTATGAAAGTGTTATTGATTTATCCTGGAAAAGCTTTTATCTATTCTCAAAGCGAATATCTTGCAACTCGCGGTTATGCGAATTATACAACACCTTCTTTGGCATTACTGATAATAGGAAAAATGTGCTCTGAAAAATGGGATGTACAATATTTGGATGAGCGATTTGAAGAGATTGATTTTGAGAGTGATGCAGATATTATCGGATTAACCGCAATGACACCTCAAGCCGTACGTGCATACGAGATTGCCGATACATTCAGGAAAAAAGGAAAATATGTAGTAATGGGTGGTATACATGCTACGGTTATGCCAGATGAGGCAAAGCAGCATGTTGATAGCGTGTTCATAGGTGAAGCGGAGAGAACTTGGCCTCAATTCATGATCGATTATGGGAAATCACAAACGAAAGATATCTACCGGGCCCCGATACCTGGAATAATCGATTTACAAACGGTATCTGTGTTACCATATTATGAATTGTTGGATAATAAATTTTGGAATACGACTTGGTGGCCGCTGCAAATTTCCAGAGGATGTCCGCATAACTGTAATTATTGCCTAACGCCAGTAAAGGATGGAAACAGAATAAGACGGAAAACACAAGACCAAGTTATCAAAGAAATAGAATATATAAAGCAGATAAAACCAAACAGAACAAAAATTGGTTTTAGTGATGATAATATGTGCACAAATAAGGGGATCACAAAAAGTCTACTTAGAGAAATTCTTGCAAGAAAAATAGAATTTACCTGGGCTACACAAACAGACATTAGCATCGGAGAAGATGTAGAGCTATTGGCATTAATGAGAGAGACTGGTTGTACTACTGCAATCGTAGGCTTGGAAAGCCTTGTTTCTGAGAGTCTGTCTAGCTTTGATCCAAAATATCAATGGAAAAGAAAAATGTTAGACAAATATTCAGTGTTAATAGATAAAATACAATCATACGGAATTAAAGTATCTGCAGCCTTGATTGTAGGTTTTGATAGTGATGATTCAAGTGTATTTGATAGAATCGCTGATTTCTACATTTCGCACAACATTATAATGCCACAAGTAGCAATCTTGACGCCTTATCCAGGAACTGGTATAAGAGAGATGATGATAAATAGTGATAAGATTTTACGAGATATACCATGGAGTTACTATGGGGGCTTTGATGTTGTTTATAAACCTAATAAAATGAATGCATCTGAAATAGTTCTGGGCGTGGAACATATATATAAAAGAGTGCTGTCACCTGATCAGATTATCAATAGATTAAAATATTTTAAAACCAAAATTGGAAGATCTACAAAATCGAAAACTACAGGTCAGTTATCGACCGTTGAATAAAAAGATAAAAAGGTTGATTTAGTATCTTAATATATAAGTATATTGTTTACCGCTTATTTCGTTTATTATGCCTTAAAAAATGAGACAATAAGAAATTAAAATTACATTAAGGTTTTCTTTGATAAATTTGGAAACTATCAGAAATCCAGATAGATATTATCGACTTGAAATCAGCCATTTTTTAGTAGGTAATTTATGAAATATAATAGTTCAGTAAATACATTAATAAGAGCTGCTTAAAAATTGAATATGAAAATAATAATTTATTTGTTTTTGATTGCATTTTGTACCTGTTTATCGGGAATGGAGAATACCGAAAATCCCTTTGATCAAAATTTTCAAGGCAATGTAAAAATAAGTAACTGGTATTTTCCTAGAAAACACAAATCAGAAGCTCAACCCAAAAATGTATTTTCACTTTTTTTACGAGGTGATTACAATGCTTCAATTGGTAATTTAAATGGAAGATTAAATGCTTATTTGAATTTTGATCCGAAAAATGTTGATCGACGAAGATACAGAATCGATGATGCTTATATTAGCTGGTATAATGACTTTTTTGAAACAAAGATTGGATATCAACAAGTTTCTTGGAAAGTAGTGGAAGGAATAAGCCAAGCAGATCTAATAAATCAAATTGACTATGAACTTGATTTGTTTTCACCAATGAAGCTAAGCGAATTTTGTGTGCAAGGAAGATTTTTTATTGGAAGTCATATTATTGAGCTTTACTACATGCCATCTTTCAAACAAGCTCTTTTTCCTCAAAAAGGTAACAGATATGATTTGTTCGCAGGAAAATATCCTGAAACCAATGTAAATAATAAAGATATCGAGTTTGATGGATACAAATATTTTGGTTTAATCAAATCAAAAATGAAATTTGGCTATCTCCAAGGAGCATTACGTTACCGACTCGTTTTAGGCAACTATGATATTTCACTATTTTATTTTGAAGGATATCGAAGGTTTCCAATATTAGTTCCAAAACTGAATCAAGATTCTACTATAAAAATAGGTCAAAGATACTCACCAATAACCTCCGCAGGCTTTGCGTTTCAAGGGAATTGCTTTAATAGCTCTATACGAGGAGAATTTGTTTTTAATCGATTTCGAAAAAATATTTATAGTCCATCGGGTAAAGCTGTTTCTCCATACATTAGTTATACAATCGGAATACAAAGAATTTTTTCTATTAGTGAAATAAGCAGTGGCGAAATAGGTGCTTTTTTTGAATTAATTGGAGATAGCGATTCTAAAAAAGATGTAACAAAGTTAGAAAGCATACGTTTATATCAAAACAACGTGTGTCTTGGTATGGAATTCATGTTTAATAATAGCACAGAAAGAGCAATCCGAGGAATGTCTATAACTGATTATTTTTCCGGTGATATAATTATTCAGTTTGCATATCTTGAAAAGCTTTTTAATGCTTTGCAATGTAAAGTGTATTTTGATGGGTTTGCGATTCAGAAAAGCAAGATGTTTTCAACCCTTTCTAAATCACAAAAGATCGGACTTGATCTTAATTATTTCTTCTGACTGGATATTATTCTGACTTTATGAGTGGAGAAATTGAATGGAAACAGTATGCAAAATAAAAGAAAACTACATTGATGTTTCGGAATTGAGTCACTTCTACTTAATGGGAGATCTAACCGTTAAAGTATTAAATGATATTACATTCCAAATAAAGGAAAGTGAATTCGTTTCAATTTTAGGGCCTTCCGGTTGTGGAAAGACAACACTATTGAACTTACTGGGAGGACTAGAAAGAATCAGTAAAGGGACTGTTGTTGTTGGTGGAAAAGACATCTCCTTACTAGGGAATAATGATCTTTGTAATTATCGAAGGCATACTGTTGGTTTTATTTTTCAGTTTTATAATTTATTCCCACATCTTACAGTTATAGAAAATGTAAAAGCAGGTATAGAAATTTTAGCATTGGATCGGAATGAAATATCTTCAAGAGCAAATGAGTATCTTGAGAAAGTAGGATTATCAAATAAAAAAAACCGTTTCCCATCCCAACTTTCTGGAGGTGAACAGCAAAGGGTAGCGATTGCCAGGGCACTCGCTAAGAAATCACGTTTGATCCTCGCAGATGAGCCAACCGGAAACCTTGATCAGAGTACTGGGAAAGGAATCATTGATCTTTTTAAACAAATTCATAAGTCAACAGAAGCATCAATTGTTATGATTACGCATGACTGGACTGTTGCAGAAAATGCCGATCGAGTTATGAATCTTTTTGATGGAAAACTAGTTTAATAAAAATGCAGAGTACTAGGTATGCCTAAATCGAGGTAGTTTATAATGAAACAAATATATGTAAAGAATTTGCGTGATTTTATCGCAAAGCCATGGCGTTTTGTCGGGCTTATTGCATCAATTTCACTTGGTATTGGAATATTTGGCGCTTCGGAATTAGCACTTGACAGTTTAATTAAAATAACGGAATCAATTTATACAGATACTCAATTTGCTGATCTTGAGCTGGTATTTCTCCCCGAGGACAAGCAGAATATTCCAGATGTATCTGATATACCAGGAATAGAAGATATTGAGTATCGTTTGATACTGCCCGGAACTATTACAAAAAAAGATAAATCATCTTTAACTGGAGTATTGGTTCTATCTGAAGAAGTTCCTAATCTAAATTCATTGAAAATCACCGATGGGAAAATGTACCAGAAGAATGGACGAGAAGTAGTAATTGAGCAGAGCCTTAATAAATTTAATCAATTTTCAAAATATGATTCAATACAAATTAAAATTGGAGAGAAGGTTATAAAGGAAAAAATATCGGGAATAGCAATTAGCCCAGAATACTTGTGTATGTCTTCTAATCCAAATTTTGCAAATCCTGAAAAAGGGACACTTGGAGTTATTTTCGGGGATATATCTCATTATAGTGAAGCTCTCGGTTTTACTTTAGTTAATAATATAATCGTAAAATACACGCCCAATGCAGATAAAGGTGAAACAAAAAGATTAATTCTAGATAAATTGATATCATTAAGAATTGATAAGGTCTCTACAAAAACAAACCAGTTTAGCCATCAACAATTTACTTTCTATCATTCTTTACTGAAGGATTGTGCTGATTTTCTGGTTTCTGCACTTCTGCTTTTATCTGCTATAGTATTTTTATTAATATGTATGCGTTATTTTAAAGAGTTGCGAAAAGAAATTGGTGCCTTATTGGCAATTGGATATTCTCCCGGTAGAATTATATTATCACAAATATCTACTGCTATTATTATTGGTTTTATTTGTGGAATTTCATCTTGTATCGTCGCTAGCATTACTTTGCCTGTCCTGACAAACGTAGTTACTGAATTTTTAGGATTACCAATTGTAAGAAATTATTTCGACTATTACACATTTGTTAAATGTATTTCTATTTCGATATTGATTTCAATAATTACATTCTTTATTCCTTTAGCATCACAGCTCAGGCAGTCCCCAAATCAGATTATCAGGGAATCCTCATCAACAAAAATAAGATTTGCTCTTCTTATTTCAATAATATCAAAGAGAATACGTTTTAAGTCTACAGGTTTTACTATTGGACTTCGGAACCTATTACGAAAACCCGCAATGGCATGTTTTTCGATTTTAGTGATTTCATGCACTATCGGATTGTCCATCGGATATGCTCTTTCTTTGGATTCTTTATATAAAGGTATGAATGTTTCGTTAGAACAGGAACAATGGGATATATGTACTGATTTTATGTTTCCAGCATTTTCAGAAGATCTCGAACTTCTTAAGAAAAATCCGAGTATTGAAAAGATTAGTCCATATTTTAGGGGTACTGTGGAAGTTGGATATGGAAATGATTTCGTAGATTCAAGAATATTAGGATTTATTCCAGCCGATTCAATGAGAAAAACTCATCTTTTCAAAGGGCGCTTATTTGAACCCGAAAGAAATGAATGTGTTTTAAGCCGAGATATTGCACGATCGTTGAAAGTTTCTTTAGAAGATATGGTTGCAATAAAATACCAAGATAAAATAGATTCTCTAAAAGTCGTAGGTATTACAGCTGATAACAACCCACAACAGATCCTTACCGATTTAGATAAAGCTCGTTTTATAAATGGATTTGAATCTAGATCAAGCGGAGCATATTTAAATTTTAAAAATAATAAGGAAGGGGTTGTTAAGGATTTAAATATAATTGCAAAAATAACTACATTTAATCATTTAAAAAGCGTAATGAAAAAAAATTTGGATGATTTTATGGTAGTAATTTATATAATATGGATTTATAGTTTGATAATGGTAATTGTATTCCTGATTATGTTTGTTAACTTATCAATTGAAGAGAGAAAGTCTGAATATGCAATGTTACTTTCTCTTGGATATTCTAACAAATCCATCTCAAAAATCATTTTTTCAGAAATATTTACTCAGGTAGTTTTATCAGTTTTTGTGAGTATCCCAATGGGAATTGCCATTGCCAGTTATATTAATCATAGATTAACAGACTTGTTTATTCAATGTTTTTTTGAATATAGATTACGAGACTTTTTATTTCCAATAGGAGCCGCAATGATTTCAGTTATAATTTCTGGTGTTCTTAGTACTATGAACATATTAAGAATGAATGTTGTATCTATTTTGCGAGCTCGTGATATTAATTAGTTTCTGTTCAAAATATGCCGGTTTTTAAAAAACATGTTTACATGAAATATAAATCTTACCACACACTAGTTTAAATACCGCTTATGTGCCATGTTCTCGACAAAAAAACGGGCTGAA
>JAEYNR010000045.1 GCA_023412475.1 Fibrobacterota bacterium
ACGGGTCGGAAATATCGGTATAGAACACCCTCATCAGCGCACTGTCAAGGTGACCTGGCAAGCAGCCATTTATGGATATGTTTGTGCGTATGGAAGTTCCGTTGTCATGACTGTAGATCATACCTCCGTCAAGATAAGCCACCGCCGAACCATGGCTCATTCCTTTCTGCATCAGAATGACCGATTTTACAGTGCTGTCTACGGTAACAGTCAGATAACCGGGATTCACTGAAGTCGGATGCACTATATCACAGGAATCATTTTTCCGAATTACCATGAAACACTCGGTCCCGTTGGTTATTTGAGTATTGGTAAAAGGAAGCGGTATCTCTATCTCTTTTTCCGATTCTATAGGAAAATACTCAAAGTTCATGGCTAAGCCAATGGGTGTGTACCCGGGAATCTGTGGAATCTCACTGAAACCTTTGGGAACTTGTCGCATCTGGAACAAAGGAGCCAGATTTCCACTAAAAGTGCCAGCTTCTATGTAAAAAGGAACGGAGCTGGAATTGGCGTAACCAGGGTAAAATCTGGCAAAATCCAGATTTATGCTGTTTTCTACCGAGTAATCCAGTATCGCTTTTGAAGGGATGACATAATCGATAAAGCTTGTGGAATCTTTAGGGTCGGTCTTTACTGGACCATATACCTCAATACCATCACTTACTCCATCATTGTCAGAATCTCCATTGGGAGCCAGCACAACGGCAGGTATTATATAAGGTGAAAGCACCGAAGAGGGAATCACCTCCGATGGTTGCGAATCGCTCTGTGCGGGTTTAAGCCATCCTACAGACAGATTGTCATTCTGATCCCCTTCCTTGTGAAGTATCTCAATGTAATACTTTTCTCCTTTTGTCAGGCTGATTGCAGAACTTTTCTGGGAACTGTATTTGTTCCACTCCCGGTAGTTGGTACAACCGGACACCGAGGCAATCATTACCTTAGATGAAGGATTGCTATCCGGGGAGAGCCAGAGTTGTGAGTGATCATCACTGGATATCCAGAAATAGTAGGTTCCGCTTGATGGCGCAGTGATATATCCTCTTATTCGTTGCCCATAGTTATTGCCCCATTGCTGAAACGATTCCAGCGTTGTCATTGAGTCAATTTTATCAGAAGGTATTGAAAAAGGGATGTCGTTTACCTCGATTCCAGTAATATTATTCCATAGCTCATGGGTGACAGTTCCAGTTAATGCGGATCCGGTTGTCACACAGATTGAATCGCAGTATACTGATTTTCCGAATGAATTATATGCCCTTATTCTAAAACAATATCGGGTATCAGGTACAATGCCGTTTACCATATATGTGGTCTGGTTTGCTGCAACAGAGTCAAATTCGGTAAATCCGCAGCTCTCCTCCTTTACCTCCAATAAATAGCCTGCCTCGTTCCAGGATTCATCTTTCCACGAAAGATTTATTCTGAAAGGAGAATCTGCTGAAGCCGTCAGTTCGGTGGGCGCGGCAGGGAGAACCTTTGGGATATGAGGAGAAAGTACACTTGTGGGAACTATCTCTGATGGAACAGTGTCGATTTCGCCAGGTTTAATCCATCCCACAGAACAGTGATCATCCTGTTCCCCTTCCTTGTGAAGTATTTCTATATAATAACGGTTATCCTTCTCAAGTGGAATCATAACGCTTTTCTGAGATGTATACTTGTTCCACTGGTGAAAGTCACAGTACCCGGATACCCATGCAGCCTTTACCTTGTTTGAGGGAAGAGAGTCGGTTGAGATCCAGAACTCCGAGAAGTCATCACTTGATATCCAGAAAGTGTAATATCCGCTTTCGGGCGCAGTGATGTATCCACAGATTCGTGCTCCGTAGTTATCACCCTGGTTACGTGGTGATTCAAGCGATGCTTGTGTACCAGTCCAATTGGGAGCATTATTTACAGGTATAGAGTCTATAGTGATTCCGGATACTCCGGTCCATACTTCACGATAAACTGAGCCTGAAACTGATGTTGAATCATCGGGTTCGTTTCCGTATACTTTTACACCGTTTACATACACGGCAATGTTGGGATTTTCCAGAAAAGTGTTGCTTCCGTTATAGGAAAAATCATTTGTCTTATCCCAGGGCGACCAGTCGGTGTGATGAATACCTACTACGTTTCCATCGGGTGCCACGAACATAGCACCTGGAGCTACAGCGGTTCCGTCAAGGGTGTATTTGATGCGATATAATGAGCCTCCCAGACTTTCTATAGTAATAATGTGATTGGGGGCCCAGAAAATTTGATGTTCTGGAGTTTTATCATTCTCCACTTCAAAATAGTAGTAATAGGACATATCAGAGATTGTCTCTGTTCCGGTATTCATAATGTAGATACGGGGCTTGGTATGATTCGCCTCATTAGCTTCTTCCCTGGAAAAGGCCTTGACAGAGATGGAGGCAGACGCTGGGTAAAAAACTGCAAAGATCTGTAAAAACAAAACTGTTTTTAGTAAATGCTTTCTCATTGTATGTTTTCCATTTTGAGTACACGGTTTCCTGATGCATCGTAAAGCATAGTTACTGTTGATATAAGACTATAATCAATGTTGGTATTGGAGACATGATCCATATACTGATAGATATTTCCGCTAAATGTTGAGTCGGATATCACCACAGTCCCACGTGCATCAGTAGTTACTGCAGCAGGAATCGATTTATAAAACCTGAACTGAGTCGGCAGATTATCGCCATTGTATAGAATAACCATATTTTTAAACCGGTCAACGATCAGGTTTCCTCTCTGGTCATAGACATATTCTCTGATAGTATCTTTGGCGAAGCGAAGACGATTGGTTTTCTGATAATAGTTATAATCGGATAAAACTGCAGAGCCTTCTTCCTTCTTTTTGAATCTTCCGACCTGGTCATAGTTGTAACTGGAATTGTAATCGGATTTGTTGCTGCTTACGCCAAGAAGGCGGTAGGCATTATCATAACTGTAGGTGTTAATGAAACTGTCAGTCACAGCACCTTTATAGTAACTTTTAAGGGTACCGATATTGCTGTTTGGAAGATAAGTAATATCCTCTCTGAAACCATTTACTATCCCTCTCTGGTCTCTATAGTATTGGATTTCAGAATAGGCATAAGGATCACCTGACAGAGTATCATATTCCTTGTATGTTCTTTTAAGAAAACTGTTAATCGAATCAAATTCACCTGGAAGATACTGTCCCTTATGTATAGTGTCTAAAAATGGCTTGGACATCCACTGGGATGAATTTGCTGGATTGCAAGGATTGCAGTGCTTTAATACCAATAGGGAAGTTTATTCTTAATTTTGGGAGGAATTTTACGACTCCAGATACAATACAGCTACTATCGATCTCACTAAACACAATGATCAATAATTTGAGTATTTGTATGATGATAATTAAAGCAGTCACATCGTGAAAAATGTTAGTCGAAGACTAACAGATTGTACACTGTCAGGCGACCATGTTACAGTGTGCCATGTTTTTTTGGGTATCCATGCTCAAAACAGCATGAACACCCGTATATCTTGTTTTATCTATACTGAATCGGTATGCTTTTTCTGTAGTTGCCAGCAGTGATCGTAGCCGCGTAAAAACCCCTGCTAAGCTTCGCACCTTTAGCTCCTGAAAGACTGAGCCTGTAATAGCCCGGATGTTTACTGCCATCACAAAGTACCGCCACCAACCTTCCCCGCATATCGTACAACTTCACTTTTACATATTCACTTTGCGGGAGCTGATATCTCAATATGCCGTTAGGACCGGCAGAGATACCAAATGTCTTTGGAATACGGTTTATAGATGCAACACTGAGAATTTGTTCTGTAGTCAGGTGTATTTTCCATCCGGCACCAGTATCAGCCCCATTGCTCACAAAACGAACCGTAATCCTTCCATCAGGACTGTTTGAGCGAATCTGCTGCGGGATTTCGGTGCCATTAAGCACGTCAAGAAGCACCTTGCTTTGGCCGCTTCCGGAATAGACAAAAAGCGAGTCTGCAACTCCATTGGCCGGCAGATTAACATCCAGCATTTCAAAGCTCATTACGATCCCAAATCCTTCCACAGAGGGAATAAAGGTGATCTCTCCGGAGAAGTCGCTGCTGTACCCGGAATATTTCCCCCCGTCATCATAGAAGAATGTGTCATTTACAGTTACTGCACTGCCTGTTCCAGCCGGCATAACAATACCCACATAGGGAGAGTCGGCATAGGTGGCAGTCACTATCATCGGAACATCTCCGACAGTCACTGTGGTAGTTGTCTGTGAGGGATCGGAAATCGTCTTCATAGTTGCAGTGTCTGAGGTCCATCCAGTAAAATATTTCCACTGCTCTGGTGGCGTGTCAGCCTGTATCTGTACCACAGTTCCGCTTGAGTACACTCCAGATCCGCTGCCGTTTACCACCTGAAGTGAACCGGTGGCACTCACCTCAAACCAGTCGAAATTAAAGATACCCGAGATAGACTCAAGTCGCCATACTGCGACTGCTGTATCTAATGTAATCTGTCTGCCCTGGACAGTGAGCCAGCTCTGGAGTCCACCAGTCTGCGCAACGGTGATTGTGTCAAGAACACTGTTGTTTTTCATATTTTTCAGCACCATCCTGCCGCCTTCATTTGAGGCCAGCCGGAAGGAGAGACCGTAGATACCGTCAACCGGCGCTTTAACAAGATATTCCGCGAAAGCACCAGAGCTGCTGATCTGTAGATTTTCCCCTCCGCCCTCATCACTATTGCTGCCTGTGGTAATCTCCTGCAGATACCCCGCATCTTCAGCTTCTATGACTGCGGGCAAAGACTGAAGGGTACAGAAGTGAGCAGTTACCATAACATTGGCAGTATCCATAGTAAAATTTGAAACAGAAGAGTAAGGCTGATCAACGGGCTTTAATGAACTTGACCAGCGCAAAAAGCTGCCATCACCTGTCCCTGCACTTATCTGGACACTCTGGACTGCCACATAAGAGCCGCTTCCTGTGCCGTTCTGCACTGTAAGAGTAAAGATCCGGTCAGAGATAAGCCAGTTCAGGTTGAATGTTCCGCTTAATGATTCGATTCTCCAGACCTGCTTTCCAGGGGTAAGAGCAATCTGGTTTCCATTTACAGTTCTCCAGTTCTGAGTGCCCCCGGTTGCTGGAACAGTTACGGAATCTATTGTAGAACTGCTGCTCATGTTACGAAGTTTCATCACAGCAGCAGTATTTGATGACACACGATAAAAGAGTGCCATTGTATCTTCAGTTTGCACATCGACTAAAAGTTCAATAAAAGCACCAGTACTTGAGAACCTGACATACTGACCGCCTCCTGTATCGGAAGTGGTGGTAGTGGTTGTACTCTGCTGATAACCTGACTGTTCGGCCTGTATTGTCCCTGGGATAGCCATGGAAGTTGCATAGTTTGCCGTAATAGTGTCATCACTTCTGCCCATCACAACTGTAGTAGAGCAACTGTATACTTCTGATAGTGAAAGCGTGGTGCTTGACCAGCACAAAAAAGTTCCATCAGTGCTGGTATCCGGAGCGTTTATGGTTACAGTATCACCAGGAGAATAGCTTCCGCTACCGCTTCCATTTACTACAGTAAGCTTGTAAGTGACAACTTCTGCATCAGGTCCGATTTTGAAGGTCATTGACTGGCCGGAAGCACTGATTTCTGCAATGTCTATACCTGCGCCGACTCCATCATAATACATTGCCGAGGGGGTAGTCACGTTATTAAAGCGGGTATTGTAATTGAGACGGAAAGGATCGCCTGTGTCACCTGAGTTTCTCCGATTTTCCATATCTCTTTTCCCGTCAGCCTGCATAAGCGCAACAAGGGGGAATCCTTTGGAAGGATCGGTATTGCGTCCGTCAGTATGTACATGCCACACAAGCAGTCCATCTCCGGGCAGCCCGGAACTGCGTCCTGTACGCGTGCGTGACTCAATAAAATAAATCTCCTTTGTATTTCTTACATAGGTATAAGCGCTGTGGCTGTTTGACTCATGAGTGTATACAGTTCCCCTTGCCACGCCAGTGATGTCGGTTACAGAGATCCAGCCTGAAAGATTTCGGAAATAGGGGTTTGGCTGCTGTGGGTTTGTGGCAGGGTTAGGTGAGTTCATCACACACCATCTACCCACTCCATTGGAATGGTCTTCGTAGGAGTAAAGATCTGGCCAACCCATAAGCATGTGGCCGTTTTCATGTATAAAAGTACCTAGTTTCAGACTGGAGCCTAAACTGGCAAGCTGGTATTTTGAAAAACCGATTCCATTAATGGTGATTCCGCCAGTATAGGTTCCGGCATGAGGCCAGAGCCCATTGGCCCATCCTGCGGTTGCAGACCCGGCATAAAGAATATTGAGTGCAACCACCCGATTTCGAGAATTGGTTGTTATCTGGCTCATGTCAAAGCCCTGGTTCTTCAGCTTGTTGAGTACACTGTTGAGCAGTTCCGAGACATAGTTGTACCCCTCGCCTCTGTCATAATAGGATTTGTCTTTGTCTACAGTGACAAAAGGAGTAACAACATTGGTGTAGAGCATCTGGCCATTTGAGACATCATGAAAATAATCGAAAACCGAACCGTTATTGCTGTTTCCGGTATACCCCTGCTGATTGCAAAAGTTTTCTACAGCTTCTCTGGTGATACTGGATTTTTCATCAGGAAAGTCAATAAGAATCGTGAGACCTGTAACCCTTGCTGGCTCGGCAGATTCTGCTCCTTCTTCGGGCGGCGCAGGTGAAAAATGTAAGGGAGATCGTGCTGGATCTGGCTTTATAAGCTCCTCGTAGCCCAGAGCTTTCTTTTTTTTATTCTGTTTATTCAGGATTGATTCCCGTTTTATGCGCATTTTCTTCTTCAGTGCAGGAGAGCGTTTTTCAGCATTGTATCTGATACCGCTGGAGATGTATTCGTTTCCATCGGAAGAAAGGACTGCATAGCAGATCCATCCGTCCTTGTCACGTACAAGCGTGAAGCCATCGGGGCTTTCTACATCCTGGTGAAATTCATCACCCCAAACAATTACCGGTACAAGTGTTCCATCAGGTTGCCTTAGAGAGAACTGTTCTCCCTCATGTGGCGCACCATTTAACGTTACAATTGAAAGCAGTAATGTAAGGACAACCGCAGAAGTTTTGGGTCTTAAGCTTGTAAATCGCCACCACATAGCATCTCCTTTATCATGGAACAATAAAATCTTTGTAACTACTCAGCTCTTGAAACAAATATCTTGTAGTAAACCAGAAACAATAAGAATAGAATCAGATATCAGACAGTATCGGATAGAATCAGAATAGAATATCTCTCTCCCTCTTCAATTCAGGTTCTCGATTGTGACACGTTAAAAGCTCATGAGAGGTCAAAACTTTCATGGCCTTATTAACCATAAGAAAATCCCGGGACCTTTAACTCTGCACAATAATTTCTCGGATTTGATATGTCCTTTATACTCAATCAACTTAGCTATTACCCAATTCTTACACACACAAATGGAAGTTAATAGAAAACACTAATAGAGCCCTTCGATTTTTCAGAATAAGGCCATTTTCTTTACCACTGCTCCATGCGGCGTTTCCATTCGAATGAAATAAATACCGCTGCCCCCAAAACCTCCACCAGCGGTTTTACGGTTCCAGAAGAAAGGAACACATTCCCTGGTTGCGACTATCTTTTGTTTGTTAACAATTTTTCCATCAGCACGAATGATGCTTATGCGCACCTGGGTTTGAGAGGCACCGGTAACAGTCATTTTTAAACCGCCTTTATATGGAAGTACACTCAGGTCGGGTTTGACAGGCCGTTTCGCCATCTCTAAACGTGAACGGGTGGGGTCGAGATTCCTGCGCCCTGTTGCAAAGTAAACCGGCCATTTCATTTTACTTATTGCAATGACTGGACTACCCACAGGTGTTTGCTTGTCATCATTGAGTTTTACAACCGAAACGATGGTGTCTCTGCCGCTGATCGTAGAAAATGCAAGTTTGTCATCCAGCCTTGAAAAACTCGGATATCCTGGATATGCTGTTGAGGCCACAGCTAGGGTTTTTCGGTTTTCCATATTCATGGTCATGACAGTAACAGTAGATGTTAAGTTATCTACTAATTCATAAGCGATTATATTAGGAGAGTTCTTGGAAAAGGTAGGGTTACCCACGCTGAGACCATCACCAAGATTACTAAACAGCTTGCTTATCGAGCCATCGCCAAAGGTATCCGAGGTCCCATCCCACGATCGGAGAAATCCGATGTCCCAGAATTGCAGGCCCCTGGTGCCCTGAGCGGGAAGCGAATTGAACACGTCGTAAATAACTTCATCGTCTGTCAGATTCCATTCCAGAGCCGTGGAGTTGACCGCGCCAGTGGCCACCTGTTGTTCAACGGGACCATTAAGATTGTATCTTCGTACCGAACCGCCACTCATGCTTCCGATGTAAATGGAGGTGTCGTTTTTCTCCCGCACCGCAGCATAGTTTCGCCCATCGCGGGAAATCGCACACAGCGCCCAGACTCTGGAAGTGTCAATTATAGTTTCAGATGCATTGTCGCCGTCCAAGGTGAGAGCGACAAGCTTTTTGTCACTTACAAAAAGTACTTTGCTTCCATCATCGGAAACTGAGGGCCGGAAACTTACCGGTCGCTTTGAAACACTTTTTAGTGACCCGAACAAGCTGTCGGCTATGTAAAGTGTAGTGCCATCTCTTGCTGCAGGAGCAGCGGTGAGCAGAATACACTCTTTTCCTGGATTTACTGGAAGATCGGCGACAGGTGCAAATGGTTCGGTGTCCTCCAGAATACCCACACTATCAAATGCAGCCATAAGCGCGGTCATCTCTGATGATTCTTTACCATGCAAATCTCCACAGGCCAGTCTGGCACCTATGCGTAGATCGGCGAATTGCGATGATGCGCTGAGATAGGTGGTGAGAGTGCGGTAAAAAATGCGCTCAGCCTTTTCCTTCCCCACTACCGTTGCGAAAAGGTAATAGGCATAGCTGGGAATACTGTTGTTGATATGGACACCGCCGTTATCCCCTGCGGTAGTATTGGGTAATTTTTTGTATTCCGACATGTTTTTAGGCTGCCATCCCTGTTTGTCCTTGCTTGCCCCGTTATGAGGATTCGAAAGGTCCCGAAGCGCATTGGAGGGATAAACCCGGGGGCGCATGACAGTTTCTCCTATTGTCCAGTTGGAACGATCTACCATACAGGCGAAAATATCGGCCATTGATTCGTTGAGTGCACCTGATTGCCCTATATAGCGAAGTCCTGCAGTTGTCTCAATTACACCATGGGTCAACTCGTGAGCAGCAACGTCAAGAGCTTTGACAAGCGAAGTAAAGAGCTGACTTCCGTTACCGTAATACATTCCTTTACCGTTCCAGTACGCATTGTCCAGTGATCTCCCGGACTGATCGGCGACGTTGATAAAAGATCTGATCGTTCCACCAAGACCGTCTATTGAATTGCGCCCATGTGTATAAAGGTAATACTCATAAGCAACCGAAGCATTATAGTGCGCTGACACTGCTTTGGGATCCCAGCCACTTTGTGTTGACGTGATGAGGTTATAGGAGGAAAATGACGGGTATTTGTTATTATAATCATAGGTTACGATTACCCCGGTCAACTTGTTGGGTATTTGCGACTTTACCGGATCGAACATCGCACGCGAAGCATCGATAAGATAGTGCTTATCGCTCAGGTAGGTATGGATCACTCGTTGGCTGTCGCTGAGGTCTTTCGCAGTAACCGTTGTGTCGCCTAAATCGCAGGTGCGGTTGTATTTCAGGAGGAATTCCCCGGTGTGAGCATCCACGATATATTCCCACCGATCAAGAATATTTGGACGTACAAAAACCTGATAGGCGAGACGGTCTGTGGAACCGCTTTCCAGAGAAGGATAAATGATGAGTTGTGCGGATGGTTCGTTGTAATCAAGAAACTCCTGCTCATCAGGGCTGAATTTCTGCACTTTGATATTATTGTTATGAAGATCGTTGAGAGTGTGACCGATAGCCTGATTTTTGGTAAGCGAGGGGATTATGTCTAGATCCGGGGTAGCGATAGTGCGGCCAACAAATTCGGCGCGGTCTCCTTTGAGGTGAACAGTCCCTTCGGCTCCCAGAACAGTAATGCCCCGATATTTCTGTCGAATTTTAAAATGAGCGGTTTCGGGAGTGAGTATTTTTGTCCCATTAATATCAGTAACTAAAAGTTCTTCTTCGGGATGAGCGATTCTCAGTGCAGGGCCGATTTTTGTTAGAAACGATCGGCAAAGAACCCGTTTTTGCGCAGCTACGCTCATTTTTTTTAATACCTGTGAGCCAGAAGGAGGTTCAACAATTTTTCCAGAGATGAAAATGGGTGTTTTTCTTTCAACATCGTATCTGATGCTCAGGGAGTCTGAAGATATCAGGGGGGAGGCAGTTGGCTTATGCAGCGAATTGCCGGAACCGGTGAAGACTCCGTTAAGCGCATAGATTGGAGAGAGCGTGTTTGAAAAAATTAAGCTGACCGTAAGAGATAAGGTGGTTTTTAAAGACATCTTTTCCCCTTCATTTCTTAAATACATTTTGTTTTGCGCTTAGCACTATCCTTAAGAAAATCAGAATATCGAAATCACAGGAGTTTATGATTTGATTCCGGTTGCTTTTGAATTTGTGCCTCTCTCTTCTTTAATTGCTGATCCTCAAAGATATAAGGGTTACAATTATCGGACAGAGTATAATTAATATACTGAAAAATATTTGCAAATGTTTCATATATATTAAACGAATTGTTGGGGCAACCTTAGTTGTTGTCCTCCCCTCCCCCTCTCTCTCCCGCCCCAGCCCAACCTTCCGCAGGAAATCAGGAGACCTGAATTTACTATTCCTGCCATTTCTTTTTTTTAGTTTCGGAATTTTTTCTCTTTTTTGGTAGTTCTTTTTACCACCCTCCCCCTGTCTTCCCTTTTTCAAGGGAAAAAGCTATATGGCACGAGCTTTGTTTTTAGCTTTAATCTGACTAATAATGTGCTCACTTCTCTATCATCAATAGAAAGAGTGATAAATATGATAAGCAGCGGTTCTTACCAACTGAGCACTTTTTCCACCAGCATTAAGGCAGAAATGAAGCGTCTTGACTCCCAGATTGATCTTTTCTGGCAGAAAGAGCGAATATTCTATGAAAAATTCAATATGGGAGACCATTTGCACATTATCGATCTGGGCTGTGGTACAGGGCATCTTATCCAAAAACTATCCCAGGAATATCCCCTATCAAAATTCACCGGTGTAGAACAGGATTCTCTCCTTGTGCAGGCTGCTATCAGCAGACTTCAAAATAACGGTTCTATAAAACAGATAATTAATTCATCGATAGAGCAATTTGATCCTCAGTCTGAAAAGTTTGATATAGCCATAATTCGTCTTGTTCTGGAGCATGTTCCTGATCCTCTTTTGGTACTCAACAAGATTCGCTCTATCTTAAAACCAGAGGGCCGAATCATAGTAATAGATAATGATTTTGAATATCATTTATCTACTTTCCCTCATATTGAGGAGCTTAAGGATTTATACAAAGCTTACCGGAAGTCACGGATACAAGATGGGGGGGATCCCTGTATTGGGCGTCGTCTTCCTGCCCTTTTAAAACAGGCGGGATTCAGTCAAATCGATCTGGATATTTTTTCAGCGCACAGTCAGCTAATCGGAGATTCTCCATTTTTGAGTTCTGAAGGAGGAGGTATACCTACCAGGCTGGCTAAGAGCGGATTTCTTCAGGAGAGTGTGCTTCATTCACTAGTAATAAAATGGAAAGAGATGTTAGAGAGTCAGAATCATTGCCTTATTCGTCAGTTGTTTGCAGCTAGTGGAGTCCTGACGGATTCTCAGAGCTCTGACTATCAGGAAGAACTCTTATCGAAATCTTTTTCTGATCAATCCAGAGCCGATGCGGTTTCCCTTGATTATAGTCAATTTCTCTATGATACTATATCGGTTTCTTTAAACACCGATTCGGCTCTCATAGATGAGAACATTCCTCTAATTGATGCGGGGTTAGATTCTGTTGGTGCTTTGGATATTCAAAATGCCCTTAAGGGAGCTTTCAATATTGAAATTCCTATCTCTGCGATGTTAGGCGGAGCTACGCCTTGTCAAATAGCCGAGAGTCTAAGGAATCAATTGGAAAAACGGTCTTCGCATAACCCGGGTTCACCGGCATCATCGGATACAGAGGAACACGGCATAATATGAATATCTCTTCACTTGTTGCTTATTTTGGTAAACACAGAGTGTACCTGCGTCTGAAACAGGATCAGATCTATTACAGGTCATCTGTAAGCATTCCTGAAGCGTATCAAAGATTGCTGAAGGAAAACAAGTCTCTGCTGGTAAATTCATTAAAGCCATATGAGAATACCGATGTTCTTATAAGTCCTTTATCCTTTAATCAGCAATCACTTTGGTTTTCCTATCTTATGGCACCGGAATCAAGCGCATACAATGTGGTTGTTCCGATGAAAATCTTTTTCCAGATAGATCCTTTACTTATTCATCAAACGCTTGCCTCTCTTACCTCATGTCATGATCAGTTGCGTGCGACTTTTGATTCTCTCTCCGATGAATCGGAATCGGTGCCATGTCAATTTATCCCGGCAAAGCAAATACATGACTTTTCGCTCTACGATGTCAGTGGGTTCACCGATAACCAGGTAAGAGAGGAGGTTGAGAATTTCTACAATACCCCTTTTAAGCTTTCAGAGGCTCCAGGGTTGCGTACTGCGCTATTTTCTCAAAGCAGCACTGAGCACATTCTGGTTTTCCTTTTTCATCATATTATCTGTGATGCTCAATCTATAGGATTATTTCTGGAAAATTTCCGTAAACATTATAAAAAATCAGATGTATCATCTGCCCAATCAGCCCCTTACACCGATTTTGTAACATATCAGATCGATTATCTCCAGAAACATCAGCATCAGTTGCTGGACTACTGGAAATCAAGATCCAGTTGTGAGAGGGGAAACTCGCTGGTCACCGATTTTGAGCGACAGGAAGTCAAAGGCAACAAAGGAAAGACCGTTTTTTTTTATATAGATAAAGAGATGCGACAGAGAGTAGCATCTTTGTCAGGCCGGTTATCGGTCACTCCGTTTTCCATTTATCTTGGTTGTTTCCAGTTATTCTATATGATGCATTCAGGATCATTGAGTTCGACCATTGGGGTTCTTTCTTCTGGCAGAAGTGATCGGATTTTTCTGGAAACCATAGGCTATTTTATCAATCCCTTGCCGGTTTTTTCCGATTGTCAGGAAGACAAGTTACTGAAAGATCATTTTAAAAAGACCCACAAAGATGTATGCGGGCTGCTTGACAATCAGAATTATCCTTTTTCTTTACTGGTAAAAAATACCTCAGTTGAGAGAAGGACGAACGAACCGGTTCTTTTTTCTGCAATATTTAATATGCTTTCCCCTAAAAAGCTTGGGCTTGCAGCCAGCCTGGTTTATTCGGATGACAACGATTCTTTAGAGTTGAGCTTTTGTGGAATGCCAATTAAGCCATACTCTCTTAATCAACAGGAAGGGCAGTTTGATTTAACTTTGGAGCTTATTGAACTGGAAGATCATGGAATCAGAGGCATATTGAAATACGATTCAGATCTTTTTTCAGGGAAAACAGCAGAAGGGTTTGTCTCTGTTTACCAGGAGATTCTCGATGAAGTGTTTCTCTCTTGCGACAAACCGGTTTCTGATTTATTTCGCAAAATCGACAAGTCTGTAAAGAATAAAAAGAACGGATGGCACATAACTGTTGCTTCCACATTTACTGCAAATATGCTCCAGGAATCGTTTCGGTTCTGGCAGAGTATAACCGGTGTCAACATTAACAGTGTTTTTTCTCCCTATCTTCAGGTTGAGCAATTTTTACAGGAATATTCGATGAGTAAACTCTGGCAGGATGGGTATACTATTATTCTTTTGCGGCTGGAAGATCTGGCTTTTCAACGGGAGTCTGAGTTTGAAATTGATCTGGAGTATATAAGAACCAGAGCATCTGAATTAACCAAGGTTATGATTCATTCAGTGGAGGAGCGGTCCGATCGCTTTATCGTTATCTTCTGTCCGCAATCTTCGGTGGTTAAACAGAATCCGATACTCTTTGAGGGTTTAATGGAGCTTGAGAAATCAATGATTTCAGAGCTTAACAAGGTAAATCAAATTTACTGTATCTGTTCTGAAAAACTGATAAATTCCTTAGATTCCAATATCGACTATGAATCTTCAGTGGGTCTCGTCGGGCAGGTACCTTACACCGAGTACTTTTATGAGTATTTGAGTATGATAATAGTCCGGACGGTTTACGGGTTTGAAAAGCCACCTTGCAAGGCAATAATTCTGGATTGTGATAATACGCTTTGGGCAGGTGTCGCCGGTGAGGATTCGATATCTCAGATAAGGATACCCGAAGAGCTTCGGGAGTTTCAGCATTTTTTGATGAGATGCAAAGAGGCCGGCATCGCGCTTTGCTTGTGCAGTAAAAACAATCGTGAAGACGTTGTTGCGGTCTTTGAAAATCATCCGGATATGGTTCTGAATCTTTCCGATATTTCTTTTGACCGTATCAACTGGCAATCAAAGTCACAGAATATTGGGGAGATATGTGCCGAGGCGAATCTTACCCCTGTCGGAGTGGTTTTTATAGATGATAATCCTGCGGAGTGTGCGGAGGTCAGTGCCCATTGTTCAGATATCACCGTTATTCATCTTCCGGCGGCATTGAGTGAGAGAAATAGATATATCAAAAATTACTGGGCTTTGGATACTCTGAAAGTAACAGCAGAAGATCTATCAAGAATCGAAAAATACCGGACAGAGAAATTCCGAACTGATTTTCGCGATCAGAGTTCTTCATATGGTGATTTTGTCAAAGGATTAAATTTGCAGATTACTATCAGAGCTGCTACTGAAAGTGATATTGCAAGAATTTCACAACTTTCATATAGAACCAATCAGTTTACAACAGGCTCGGCCGGTTTGAGTGAGAATCAGATTCAGGATAGACTTAAAAGTCACGATTTTTTTGTTGTGGAAGTAGCGGATCGGTTTGGGGATTATGGTTTAGTGGGTGTGATTAATGGATATAAAGCAGAGGACACCTATCTGGTAGAGTCTTTTTTTCTAAGCTGTCGATCGCTTGGACGTGGCGTAGAGCATCGTTGTCTTTCTTTTATCGGCGATCATGCAGAAGTCATTGGATGTAGTGAGGTCAGAATAGAGTTGCGGAGAACTTCCAGAAACCAGCCTATTCAGCTTTTTCTTAGTAATACTTTATCATTACACCAGAATAGTGTGGAATCTCTTTTATCATATCAGGTTCCTTGCGAGGTACTTAAGCGAGTGTGCTTTAATCCGGATGAATCGGGCAGTCCTTCTTCTATTATTTCAGGGCGCCAAAACGTGAGTGATTCGGTTGCTGAGCGTTTCAGTATTGCGGGTCAAATACTGGACAGAATTGCACGTCTGTATTCAAGTTGTGAGGTATTGCACCAGCAGATTCTATCGATGCGCAAGTTGCGGCATTCAAAGGAGACTTCTGCGGATGCTAACAAGGCTGTTACTTTTGATTCATCTGCAAATGGTGACATTGAAAGAGTGATTTCCAAGATATGGTCCGATAGTCTGGGGCGGGACAATATCGATGTGCATCAGAACTTTTTTGATGCTGGTGGTTCCTCGATATTGCTACCCCATATTGTTCAGAAGATACAGCAGTATCTTAAAAAAGATGTTACTTTGGTTGAGCTTTTTCAATATCCAACGATTTTCTCTCTTGTGGCACATCTGGGCAAAAAGGGATCGGAAAAGGAGAGTAGCAGGCCTGCAGAAAGAGTGGCATTACAAAATGATGCGTATGGCAGATTTCGATCCAGGAAAGCATTATAGAATTCTGGGGCGACTTTTTGTTTTCAAAAAAGAGAATACCCAAGGCTATTCATAATTGCATGAAAATATGTGAGCGTAAGCTGGTCCATCATTTGACATGAGGTAGCAGGGCACTAATGGCACGTAAATTGTTAAACTTATATAAATAAAATTATTGCTAAGTCTGAAACAAAAATGGTAAGAAATCAGCAACAATCTAATAAAGTATCTAATCAGAGTGAGTGATGGGTGATAAATGACAAAACATAAACCGGCATGGTCAGATAAGGCTAAAATTTTCGATTTTTCTTCTTTCCGCCTGTCCACAGTACTTAGGTACTAAGGAAGGCTGGGAATTACTATCTGATTAGATATTGTTTTGATATTAGACTTGACTTTCCGTGACTACTCAGCTCTTTTAATCGGTAGTTACGAAATACCAAAACTAATTGCTACAAACAATAAGGCACGAAATTTAAAACGAATTTCAGGTATAGGAACAGGAAATGGCAAAAAGAACTTAATTGATAAACTTTAGTTACTTGAAACGCTATTATTCCTGTTTAGAGTTTTGTGATTTGGAATTTGTTTTTGGTTTAAGTTTAAAGTGCTGAGCAGTAACATTTTTCCAAATAGTTTTTTCTCCCAATTTTTTCGATTAGATAGCCAAGTAGTTACTGAAGCAATATCTTTGTAATCCTTATCAATTCATCAAAGAAGGAATAACAAATTGGAAAGCACAAATATTCCTGTTGGAAACAGTTTTGATGGAATTGCTATCATCGGAATGTCCGCCCGTTTCCCTAAAGCAGACAACATCAATCTTTTCTGGAATAATCTGGTTAACGGAATAGATTGTGTAGAAAATTTTTCCATAGATTCGCTTAGAGCTGCGGGAATAGCTGATGCAGTGCTTAACGATAGCAAATTTGTTCCTCGAGGGGCGCGAATAACTGATGCAGAAATGTTTGATGCTTCCTTTTTTGGTTACAGTCCGCGAGAGGCCAGTCTTATGGATCCACAGCATCGGATTTTTCTGGAATGTGGATGGGGAGCGATAGAGGACAGTGGGTATGATGTATCCAGGCTTGATTGCAGTGTTGGAGTATTTGCCAGTTGCGGGATGAACCATTATCTTATTCAAAACATACTGTCTAACCCCTCTTTTGCTGCCAATTCTAATGAGATTCAACTTATACTAGGAAATGATAAGGATTTTTTGACCACCAGGCTCTCCTACAAACTTAATCTCAGGGGGCCTAGTTATGATATTCAGACCGCATGTTCCTCTTCTTTGGTAGCAGTTCATGTAGCTTGTCAGAACTTATTGACTTATCAATGTGATATGGCGCTTGCCGGAGGAGTTTTTCTTCAGATTCCATGGTGGAATGGGTATCTGTTAACCGATGGAGACATCCGGTCAACAGATGGAATTTGCAGGCCCTTTGACAAGGACGCAAATGGTACGGTATTTGGTGAAGGGGCAGGGGTAGTGGTGCTCAAAAGACTTCAGGAGGCACTCAAAGATCATGATCATATATATGCGGTTATCAGGGGATCGGCTGTAAATAATGACGGAGCAGCTAAGGCTGGTTTTACAGCTCCGGCAATAGAGGGACAATCGGAGGTGATAGTGCAGGCACTGCAGTCTGCGGGAATAACCGCATCTGAAGTTTCTTATATCGAGACTCATGGCACAGGGACTCAGATTGGTGACCCAATCGAAATTGCTGCATTGTCCAGAGCATTTAAGCATTTTACCAATAAAACCAATTTCTGTGCATTGGGTGCAGTTAAGGCTTCCATAGGGCATCTTGATGCAGCAGCAGGAGTTGCGGGTTTGATAAAAACGTCACTGGCGCTTTACCATAAGAAGATTCCTTCTACCAACAATTATAAGGTTCCAAATCCTTTGTTAAATCTGGAGCAAACGCCTTTTTTCATAAACGACAAGCTGAGAAACTGGGAAGTAAAACAATCTGGAAAGCGTTACGCGGGAGTAAACAGTCTGGGTGTAGGCGGGACTAACGTCCATATTGTTCTTGAGCAGCCACCCCAATATGAAAACTCAGCATCTTGCAGGACCGTTCATTTTCTGCCGGTCTCAGCCAAATCCTCATCTTCTCTTAAAATGGCATTTGATAATTTATCATCATTTTTGAATAGAGATCAGAGTATTTCATTAGCCGACACAGCCATGACTCTTCAGCAGGGCCGGCAGCAATTTCCTTGTCGTTCCTTTTTTATCTACGATTCATGCGATAATAAACACTCAATTTTTAATAATGAATCGGAGCCAGTAGAGCTTCAGAGAAGGTCTGAGTCGCAAAAGATCGTTTTCATGTTTTCAGGACAGGGTTCTCAGTATTTCAAGATGGGTGCAGATCTTTATTCTACAGAGAGCTCATTCAGGGAAGCATTTAACCAGTGTTCTGAAATTGCCGCTAAGCATATTCATTTTAACCTTTGCGATCTTCTTTACTATTCATCACAAGATTCGGATTGTTTAAAACAAACTGGAATAACCCAGCCGCTTCTATTTTCCTTCGAGTACGCCCTTGTTAAAATGTGGCAAAATTATGGAGTAACTCCTCAGGCTATGATAGGGCACAGTATTGGTGAATATGTAGCAGCCTGTGAATCAGGAGTCTTCTCACTGGAGGATGCTTTGCTTGTGGTTTGTGAGCGAGGGCGCAACATGCAGCAGCAGCCTTCAGGAGCAATGCTTAGTGTAAAGCTGTCTCCTGCAGAGCTGTCTTCATATTTGGACCCCGGCACCGAAATCTCGGTAATCAATGCGCCCTCTATGTGTGTTGTTTCCGGGACTCACGAACATTTGGAAAAACTTAGTAGAAAATTTTCAAATCATGATATCAGTTATCGGCGGATAAACACTTCTCATGCATTCCACTCATATCTGATGCAGGGGGCAGTAAATTCATTCAATTCCTTTGTAAACAAAGTGACATTTTCGAAACCTTTGCTTCCTTTTATTTCCAATGTCAGTGGTAATTATTTCAACGATTCTGACCTTTCAGATAAATCCTATTGGGGAAGGCATTTAAGGGAGACTGTAAGATTTCAGGATGGAATTTCCAGATTGTTAGATGACGGATATCGGATTTTTCTGGAGATTGGGCCAGGGAACTCTCTGGTTTCGTTTGTGTGCTCCTGTTTTGCAAGTTGGAAAGCGGTTCACCAAAACCACAATGAGAACATTCTTGCTCTTAGCTCAGTACGTAGTTTCCATCAAACTCAGAATGACTCTGTTTATTTTCTGAATTCTCTGGGAAGACTTTGGATTCATGGAATTGATATTGAATTTTCCTCATTTTATAGGGGTGAATCCAGATGCAGGGTATCATTGCCCTGCTATCCTTTCGAAAAAAAGAAATGCTGGATTAATCCGATTTCTAAGGTTGATGTAAGTATTGGGATAGATGTAAATCCCCGGAAAGCCGATTCTTTCAGCGTGAAAAGTAGTGGTAAAATCAAGGTAGTAAGCAAATCGAACAGAAGCGAATCAGTGGATCTTTCGGAGGTTATTGGTTCCATTTGGAAAGATCTTTTGGGTTTAAATTTTATAGAACCCCAAAAGAGTTTTTTTGAATCAGGGGGAGATTCCATCTGGGCATCGCAGTTATTGTCCAGAATTCGTGACAAGCTTAATATTGAAGTTCCATTGAGTACTTTATACAAGTCACCATCTCTGTCTCAATTGATTGAAGAGATCAAGAAACTCAAACCGGTCAGTCCCAATGGAGATAGTCGTAAAGCTTTACGCAGAAGCGAATTGGAATCAGGATTACAGTTATCCAGAGCACAGCTTCGGTTGTGGTTTCTTTGCAAGCTGCAGAAAACTCCGGCATACAACTTGGCTACCGAATTTGAGATTACGGGTCCTTTAAATAAGGAGTATGTATTACGTGCTTTGGATTCGGTGGTAGAGCGCCACGATGTTTTTCGCACTACCATAGAGGAATCAGAGAACGGTCCGTCGATTCGAATTCATAAAAGACTAAACTTTAAATTTGACTGGCTGGATTTTTCCAATGATGATTGTTCAGAGCAAATCTGGACTAATGAAATTCGCAGCCGTTCTTTAAAAGCTTACAACCTGAGTTGCGGTCCTCTGCTTCGAATAGTACTTATCAGACTTAAACCAGATCATCATATAATGTCGGTGATGACTCACCATATTATTTCAGACGGATGGTCCATGGGAGTTTTTTTGAGAGATTTTTCTCACTTTTACAGTTGCTTATTAAAGGCAACTCAACCCTCTCTTCCGCAGCTTCCGTTCCGTTTTGCCGATTATACCAATTGGCAAAATAAAAACCCGGAAGATATAAATGATGAAGCAGTTGCTTTCTGGCGGAAGCTGTTGGCTGCTCCTTTACCGGTTCTTGAGCTTCCATTCTTTAAGGCCCGTCCTTCAGTTCCAACCTTTGAGGGATCGGCAGTTTCCTTTTCGATGGATCATTCAACCAGCTCCAGATTAAGTTCACTGGCCAAAGATGAGCAAACGACTCTTTTTACCCTGCTATTAGGCATATATTACATCCTTTTATATAAATATTCCTATCAGCAGGATATAATCATCGGGTCTCCTGTAGCAAATCGCAACAGTAGCGAAGTGGAGAATCATATTGGTTTTTTTCTGAACATGGTACCATTTCGGATCAACTATAGCGGGGAAACCAGCTTTAAGCGGCTTCTGGAGCAGCTCAAAGAGATCACCAGGGATGTCTTTGCTCATCAGAGTATTTCTTTCGATCGTCTGGTGGAGATCATCAATCCGCAGAGGGATTTAAACCATCACCCCATTTTTCAGGTAATGTTTGCATACCAGAATTTTCCAATGGAATCTGCCAGGATAGAAGATATAAAAATCAAACCCTTTCTAATTGACCGTGGGGCTTCAGAATACGATATATCGCTTTATATGTGGATGGAAGAGGGGATTTTAAAAGGCTCTTTTGAATACAGTACAGATCTTTTTGAGAAACGGTTCGTTGAGAACATGGCATCTCACTTTGTCAATGTGGCAAAATGTATTCTGGAAAATAAAGAGATTAAAATTAATGAAGTTTCTGTACTTTCTCCTCAACAGATACAACAAATAGTTTATACCTGGAATAAAACCGATACAAGCTATCCTCACGACAAGTGTATTCATGATTTGTTTAGAAAAGTGAGTTTTAAATCTCCTTCAGCTTCTGCTGTTATCTCCGAGAAAAGGAGATACACTTACGCAGAACTGGATGATGCATCGGAACAGATCGCTTATTATCTGATTAATACCGGCATTAAAGTTGGTGAAGCAGTTGGTGTGTTTATGAACAGATCATTTAATACTATAGCTGTACTATTAGGCATTTTAAAATCCGGTGCTGCCTATGTTCCTCTTGATCCACATCTGCCAGAAGAGCGGCTGGCCTATATGATTGAAAATTCCAATTCTAGTCTCATACTGACAGAACATAATTTAAAGGAGAGAATTCCTCCTTCCTCTGAGAAACTGATTACCGTTTGCATTGATAGCGACATTGATTTAAGTCAGTCAGCAAATAATCAATTAAACGCGCATGTTTTTTCACCTGATACGACAGCCTACGTTATTTACACTTCTGGTTCAACCGGGAAGCCAAAAGGGGTGCGCATTTCGCATCGTTCAGTGGTAAATTTTTTAAAGAGCATGCAGCAAAAACCAGGTATTCAATCATCAGATGTCATGCTGGCTTCTACAACCATTTCTTTTGACATTTCCGTTTTAGAAATCTTTTTACCGCTAATCAGTGGGACTGCAACCGCAATTATCGGGCAGGACCTTACTGGTGAGCCATTAAAACTGATCGCAATCATCGATGAAATTCAGCCGACTATCATTCAGGGCACTCCCGCCATGTGGCGAATGTTATTAAGTGCCGGCTGGAAGGGTTCTGATAAGCTTAAAGCACTTTGTGGTGGTGAGGCATTGACTGTGGATTTATGCAGAGATCTTTTGCCTCAGGTTAAAGAGTTGTGGAACATGTACGGTCCTACAGAAACTACAGTATGGTCTACCTTGTGCAAGATCACTGAACCCGATGCCCCTATAACTGTTGGAAAACCAATAAACAATAATAAGGCTTACATTCTTGACAGCAATTTCAAGCCGGTTCCACCTGGGGTTAAAGGTGTTTTGTATATCGGAGGGATTGGTCTGGCAGAGGGTTATCACCGGCTTGAGGAGCTTACCAGTCAAAAATTCTTAAAGGATCCTTTTGGACCAGGTCGTATTTATGATACTGGAGATAATGCCCGTTTCCGATTCGATGGAAATATTGAGCATCTTGGAAGATCGGATTATCAAATCAAACTCAGAGGGCACAGGATCGAGTTAGGTGAAATTGAAAACACTGTTCTTTCCAATCCTATCATAAATCAATGTGTCGCAGCCTGCAAGGAATTCGGTCCTGGTGATGTAAGGTTGGTCTTGTATTACACAGTTAAGGTAGAGTCCACCATTACAACTGCTGAGCTTCGTCTGTTTCTAAAATCCTTTCTTCCTGATTATATGATACCTCAGCATTTTTTTGAACTGCAGTCTTTGCCCCTATCTCCTTCCGGGAAAATCGATCGTAAAGCATTACCTGCTCATTCATCAAGCATAGTAATCGAATCCATTAATCATCTGGAACCAAGTACAGACGAAGAACAATACCTTGCCAGAATCTGGAAACAGGTGCTTGGAATAAACCAGATCACTTTGAGTGATAATTTTTTTGAGCTGGGCGGGCACTCTCTTTTATCTATAAGGGTGATTAATCAGATTAAAAACGAGATCGGCTTTGAAATTCATCCTCGTTCATTGATGTTAAACACTCTTGAGCAGATTGCTTCCACTATTACTTTGGGAAAGAGTAATCAATCTGAAATCAGTTCCGACAAGGGTTTTTCATTTGTTAAATCACTCTCAAAACTCTTCAAAGTCAGGGTGTAATTACTATGTTGGGGATACAGAGGGCGAAAAGGTGAAATCTCTGCAATTTGGTTATGGTACTCAAAAACTGTATGGTGTATACCACCCTCCTTTGTCTGTAAATCAGAATCAGAAGAGTATTCTTATCTGCTCTTCCATCGGGCCAGAATTTATACAGACTTATCGTTTGCTTCGTAATTTAGGTGAACAGTTGGCAAACAGAGGGCATCATGTGTTTCGCTTTGACTGGTATGGATGGGGGGATTCCTGGGGGGAGAGTTCAGATATCAGCATTGGTCATTGGGTAACAGATGCAAGATCAGCGGCTGAAGAGTTGATTAATCTGTCTGGGAACCAGACATTTTCGATAATCGGTTTAAGATTTGGTGCTACCATTGCCTGGTGTTCTTTTAATGATTCAACAGATTTGTCTTCTTTTATTCTCTGGGATCCGGTAATCTCAGGATCAAAATGGGTAAGTCAGATGCAGGCTCTTCATTCAGAATACCTGCTTAAATCTCCTGAATACAGTCGGTTTTCATCAGATGAAGAGATTCTTGGTTATCATTTACCAATCTCGGTTAGAAACGAGATCTGTTCTTTGAACATCTCTGTTTTAAAACCATTCGCGTGTAAAAAAATTCGCCTTCTTCATTCAGGAGACTCACAAGAATATAAAGATTTATGCAAGTCAGCTAATTTCTCTATAACGATAGAACATCTAGCTATGAAAGAAGTCTGGATAAGTTCACTATTATCTAATCACATAGTAATGTCGCATCCGGCAATAAAGCCTATTGTCGGATATTTTGATCAGGAATAAGTAATGATAGAACGGGTATTTAATTTTGGGACCAATAACGAGCTTAGTGGTATACTGACTATTGCTGAATCGGAACAACAAAAGAGGGGTGCACCTTCGATTCTTTTCCTCAATGCTGGTTTTCTTCATAAGACCGGATTCAATAGGTTTAACACCGAACTGGCCAGGCAACTTTCTGTTTGCGGGTACAGCAGCTTACGTTTTGATCTTCATGGGCTAGGTGACAGTGCCGCCTGCCCGCCTTCAATTGAGTATGAGAAACAGGTGATTGTAGATATTCAGCAAGCTATCGATGAGGTTACTGCAAGGAGTGGCACTCAAAATTGCATTATGATAGGACTTTGCTCTGGTGCGGATTTTGCGCATGTGGTCGCTATGATAGACAGAAGAATAAGTGGAGTTGTTCTTCTGGATGGTTATGCCTATCGTACTTTTGGATATTACATTAGAGATTACGGCCCTGGGATTATCAATCCTTACCGCTCGATCCGTTTTGTGGTTAACAGGACCTGGAAACGTTTTTTTTCTGCTCCCTGGCAAAGGAGTGTAATTCGGGTTAATGATGTTTACACCAGATCGTTTCCGCCTAAAAAACAGATTATAAAGGAATTACAGGAATTGATTGATCGTGGGGTTAAACTTTTCTTCATCTATTCTGGTGGGATTCCACTGTATTATAATTACGCTGATCAGTTTTTTGATATGTTTCGTTCTGTTAAATTCAAGGGAATGGTTTTTCACCGTTATTTTAAAGAGGCGGATCACACTTATACTATTGTAAGTGTGCGCCAGAAATTGAAAAGTGCTATCAGAGAGTGGATAAGTTATACTTTCCCCTGATGGTTTCCGGGCTTGATTCCACCTACTTTTATGCGACCAAAATTCCTATATTTAATCTGGAGTCTGATGTGAGGGGTATTTAGTTTCAGAACTCCTGATCTGCAGTGAGGGGAGCGCCAGCTTTTGTGTGTGGACCAGAGGATCGGGATGATTGATTTTAAACCATTAGGAGTTGGTGATGAATTCCCGCTGAAAAGTGCGTTGTATAAAGATGACCGGCTGAGTGTCGTCTCTACAGGAAAATGCAGGAAAAGATCTATTTCTTCTTACGAAGAACCCCGAAAAGATATCCTACATGCCGATATCCTTCATAACGGTAAAAAGTATCGATTTCCCTGGAAAATGCCAACTTTATCCGCTTATCAGCAAAAAAACCCTCTTTATCTTCAAGACGCCTGGCAATGTGGGCATAATAATTATCCCAGCCGCTGGGGGGAACCAAAGCAAGAAAATGAGTCTCCATATCCGCTTCAGAAATCAATTTCCTGTAAGATTGTTCCGTTTCGTATTTATAAATATCATGTTCAAATATTTTTTTTAACTCTTCTGGTACCCGATCGGATAAAAATATCAGGTCTGAGAAAGCAAACCAACCCCGTGGACATAACCAGCAGGAGGCTATCTGCAACCCTTTTGGACGGGACAAATAAGAGAGAATGCCGCCCTCTGCCAGCACCAGTTCATAAGGATTTTTGCTAAAATCAGCCTTCATAAGATCGACCATCTGAAAATCTATCAGATGACTCACATTGCGTTTTACCGCTAGCTTCCTGGCATATTCGATATTTTCCTGGCTATAATCACAGGCAGTTATTTTACTGCGAAACTCCGAAGCCAGATTGCAGGAACCCTCACCATAACCACACCCCATATCCAGAACTCTGCTTGAGGGATTTATCCCGGCAAACCTGGCTGCAGCAAAGGAAAACTCTTTGCCGGCTGGAGAAGTGTAATAAGCGATCTGTTGTTTAATCATGACTTTTCTTCGTTATCTTACCTGACTTTCAGAAATAACACAAGACCCAAAACCAGCATTATAATAGAAAGTATGTGAAATCTCCACATAATTTTGGATTTTATATGAAATTCACTGGTATAATTACCACTGTTTCGCATCTTTATCTGAAAATGATGGTGAATTGGTGCCATAAGGAAAAACCTCTTTCGAGTCATCTTAAAATAACCAATCTGAATAATCACCGAAACAAATTCCAAAAGAAATATAAAGCACACAATGGGGAGAAAAAATCCGGCCTTTGTGAACACAAACAAAATTCCGATGAGACCACCCAACCCCACCGCCCCTGAATCACCCATTATGATGGTAGATGGAGGTGAATTAAACCAAAGATAAGCTAATAATGTTCCAATCACTGCCCCAATAAGAGGAAGCAGCTCCTGCAATCCTGCGATATGAGGAATTAAAAGATAGTTACTCCAGGTGCTATTGCTGGAAATAAATGAGATTACCCCTACAAATAGTAGGCTGGTAATTGATGGTACTGCTGCAAGAGTATCAAAGCCATCGGTGAAATTGACACCGTTTGCCAGTATTGCAATAGTCATTGTCATAAACGGAATAAAAAGCCAGAAAGGCAGATAAGGAAATTTTTTAGCAATACTGAAAAAAGGGATATTTATGGTTCCATTCAAATTCGGTATATAATAATAGGCTGCAACAGCAACTGCCAGCGAAATCAGTAGATATAACGTAAGCCGCAATCCAGCAGATATACCATCCGCTTTATACTGATAATCCTGCTTGGAAATCTCTCCTCTGGCGATTCGCCTTTTATTTGCCACTTTGGCAATATCATCAACAGCACCAATTATTCCAAAGAATATATAGATAATAAGTGCAGAAATAACATAAGAATTAAATCTTACTGTGATTACAGTAGTAATAGCCACAATAATCAGAAACAGTATCCCTGCAGGCATTACGGGCTCTGAATCGTTTCCATTTGACTTAAATTCCGAGCTCATCCTTAAACGGCGTAAAAATTTAATATACAAAGGAAAAAAAGACAGCGCCAGCACGAAAGCAATAACTGTAGCCATACCGGTGCTGAATAATCTGCTGTTAAGCAGAAAGATTTGTGTTTTTTGGAAAAGAAGTTCTAAGAGCATTTAAAATTGGCCGATTCTGCAGTTGAGATTATTATCGATTAAAAAGTGTCACCACTGAACCTATTCTTTGGGCAAATAGCGAAAACAACTGCTTCAAGTCACCAGACCTCGCATCGCCTGATTGTTACTTCCATTCACTCATTCAACATTGCTGAGTGTGGGCTGCATCGACTTTGCTGGCAGACAGGAGCTTATCCTCATGGTGTCTCTAATTAAGAACAGTTTCTGCACTGGCACTATTAACCAATACATGATTTCTAATTTCTAGTAAAAATATCTTCTGAGTACCATTAAACAAAAGCTGTCCCTGAAGAAATTATGCAAATATCTGAAACATATTTCACTAAAAAAAACTATTTTCCTCTCTCAACCATTATCGCTGGAGGTAGAAAAGTAATGTCAAACGCTCTGATCCTTGACGGGAAAAATCTGGCCAGATCTACAGAACTCTCTCTTAAAGAGCGGGTAAATGCTTTCAATTTAAGAACTGGTAAAACACCGCTACTGGCCACCATCCTTGTAGGATCAGATCCGGCTTCCGCTACCTATGTTAAGATGAAAGGTAATGCCTGTGCAAGAGTCGGAATGCTTTCCCGAAAAATCGAACTACCAGATACAACCACCACCGAAGAGCTGCTTTTTCAAATTCAAAAACTCAATGATGATCCCGAGGTCAACGGCATCCTCCTCCAGCATCCTGCACCAAAGCATATAAATGAACGTTTGGCCTTTGATGCCATCGCTCTTGGCAAAGATGTTGATGGTGTTACCTGTCTGGGTTTTGGCAGAATGGCTATGGGTGAGCAGGCTTATGGAAGCGCTACTCCTGCAGGAATAATGAAAATTCTGGACCATTACAAAATCAGCCTTGAAGGTAAACATGCAGTAGTTGTAGGCAGAAGCCCGATTTTAGGAAAACCGATGGCTCTGATGTTACTGAACAGAAATGCCACTGTTACAATTTGTCATTCCAGAACAAAGGACCTTCCCTCACTCATAAAGCAGGCTGATATTCTGGTTGGTGCGGTAGGTAAACCCAAATTCATTCAGGGTAGCTGGATAAAACAGGGTGCGGTAATCATTGATGCCGGTTATCATCCGGGCAATGTTGGAGACATTGATCTTGAAACGGCAATTCCACATTGCAGCGCTTACACGCCAGTTCCAGGAGGAGTGGGCCCTATGACTATATCTACTTTGATCAGCCAAACAATGGAATCAGCAGAAAAAAGTATCTAAGAGAACCTAAGTGTTTCGGGTAAAAACTACTCTGAATCAGAGAAGCTGTTTTTAAATATCTCAATCTCTTTAGAGATCCGCAAGGCATCTTCTCTGATCAATTCCAGCTCAGCGTTTCCCTCCGTCCCCTCGAGTCGGTTTATTCTTCCATTTAGCTCCTCCAGGCTGTTTGATAACCTGGCAGATTCACAAACTACCCAATGGATTATCTGGCCATGAATTTCACGGTAAAGCTCATTTCGAATCCTGGAGCTCTCTAAATCAGGCTGATCCATCGATTGTACCGGCCTGAAATGAGGCTCAGCTTTCCTGAAAATCTCTTCTTTTTTCTGATTGTAACAGACTTGAGATGCAATAGTATCGCTTTTCTCTGATTCTTCTGATATAGCTTTGTTTTCCTGAGGTCCTAAAGACTTTTCGCTGGATTCTTCCGGCACTTGTAGAGCTCTCTGCTCTGAGAACGTCTGCAGATGACTTTTTTCATTTGAAAGACTATTATCATCCACCAGATCCATTATCTCCTCAAATCCTTCCTGACTGGAAGAACTCATCTCTGGGTTGCCTATTAATCCACCAATCCGGTGGTTTGAAGGCATCCACCTCTTGCCTATTTTGAAAAAAAGCATAACGGCAAGGCTACTGGTGAGAATAATTAAAAGAAAGGACCTCAGAACAGGCCTTTTTTCTGTTTTTTTCAGATTTTCTTCAACGGAAATCTCTGAGATGTCCGGTTGAACCTGTGGCGATTCTGAAGCAGAAATCGATAAATTTGGAGCTGTTGGTTTTGTTTGGGAAACAACTTCTGATCTGGCTGATTTATAGTAACAGGAAATCACCAGTGCTTCTGAAATCTTCCAATTGGCAGACCCGATATTTTGAGGATTCTTCCAGTCACTGGTTAAAACTGTTTGGCCATTAACCTCTAATCTTAGAGAAACCGGCTTTAAATCATTCACAAAATCTACAATCTCTGTAGGGTCAATCTTTGCTGCCAGAACACCTGCGAACTGCCCTGTCACATTTTTTAATGGCCAGGCCCAGAACAAAAAGCCTCTGCCTACGGAATCCCGAGTAATACCATAATAGGGTTGAGTGTCCCTCTGAACCTGAGTAAACCATTGCTGGCCCGATATACTCCTCATCACATGATTTAAACTTTTCTGAGTAGACTCATTAATGATTATCCCATTGGAATTAACACGGAACAATTTCACAATCGGAGAGTTGTTTTTCAGTAAAGTTTGAAAAACCTTATCAGTTGAATCCATATCCAGTGCTGCGATTTCAGAAGTAGCCTGAGTGGAAAGCCTTTTGTGGAGCTCTTTAAAACACTCACCCAATGCAGAGACCGCATTACTGCCGATACTGTTAAGACTGCACAACAGTATCAAAAAAAGCATCTTATAGATGTTTTTATGCAACACAACAAATCCATTTCTATTGAGAAACCTTCCCGATTTTCACTTAGAAGCTTAATCGGACGAGTTATTCTTTTGACCAAGGTATAAAATATTACATTCTTTTACTAACAGGGTACTTTTAGGCTCAAACATTCAGTTCCCCATCGTTTTCTGCAAACTTGCAAACTTCAGTCCAAAATCATTAAAATTGTAAAATTTTCTGCTTCTAACTCAGGAATATTATATTAATCGTAACTACTCAGTTCTTGAAACAAATGTCTTGTAAAAAGTAGTTCCTGTTTTTTCCGATTTGATATTATTAAGTGATTTTTTGCTACTCAGATTACCTGAGTAGTTACTAAGTCTTTTACAATTATTCTGGCAGAAAGCTTACTATGAAGACAGCAGATGTTCTTGATCTTATCGGCAATACTCCACTGGTAGCACTCAGGGGAGAAAATATCATTGCAAAAGCAGAATTCTTGAACCCTGGCGGCAGCATAAAGGATCGGGTGGCACTCTCTATGATTGAGGCCGCCGAAAAAGATGGGACACTCAAACCGGGAACGAAAATAGTAGAACCCACATCCGGAAATACAGGTATCGGTATCGCCATGGTGGGAGCCGCCAAAGGTTATGAGGTTTTCATCGTCATGCCAGAAGGAATGAGTCAGGAACGTAAAGATATTATCCGTGCTTTCGGAGCTCACCTTATCGAAACTTCTGATGATGAAAACGTTGCCGGGGCGGTAAAGGTGGCTAAAGAGTTTGCTCTTCGACATGGAGCCTTTATGCCTCATCAGTTTGAAAATCCTCACAACCCTAGAGCACATTATGAATTCACCGCTCCTGAGCTATGGAGACAAAGCGGTGGAAGAATCGATTCATTTGTCGCAGGGCTTGGCAGTGCTGGAACGATTCAGGGGATTGGAGCTTTTTTAAAAGAACACAATCCAAAAATCCGAATTGTAGCTGTGGAACCTGCCAAACATAGCGCCCTTTTGGGTCACGAACCAGGGCTGCACCAGATACAGGGAATTGGTGATGGTTTCATACCACCCATTCTCGACCGAAACCTTATCGATGAGATCATTGAAGTCACCGACGAAGATGCAATTAAAACCACCCGTGAATTGTCGCTGACTAATTCATTACTGGTCGGAATCTCTTCTGGAGCAAATGTCTGGGGTGCACGTCAAGTCGCAAGGAATTATCCTGGCACTCAAATTGCCACCATTCTCCCTGATCGTGCAGAACGCTACTTCAGTACAGCACTTTTTTAATTCTGAAGAGACTTCTCTTTCCGATTAATATTTGTTTTTATTTATTGTTATCTTTACTTTAACCGGATAAAACACAACCCAATATGGACCAGCATCAATTACTGTCGTTACTAAATCAGTTGCATAATCAGTCTATACCGGTAGAACAGGCCTTTGCCAAATTAAAGGATCTTCCCTACCAGGATCTAGGTCATGCAAAGATTGATCATCACCGTGCACTCCGAAAGGGCTATCCGGAAGTGATCTTCTGTCAGAATAAGACTGCTCTGCAGGTTGTAGAAATTGCGAAGGCTCAACTTGATCACGGCGAAACCATCTATGGAACCAGAGCAAATCAAGAAGTATTGAAGGCGATCGAAAGTGCCATAGCAGATGTTTGTATAGACAGCCTGGCTCGTTGTTTCTGGAAAAAAGCCCCCACTTGGCAAAAATCTGAAAAAGTGCGTGGAGAAATAATCATCTGCTCTGCAGGTACTGCCGACCTTTCGGTTGCTCTGGAGGCTCAACATACAATTGAAATCATGGGCCACAGTTGCACTCTTCTTTCTGATGTAGGTGTAGCTGGGATTCACAGGCTTTTTTCGTACAAAGAAAAATTATCAGAAGCATCAGTAATCATTGCTGTTGCCGGAATGGAAGGCGCTTTGCCATCAGTTGTCGCTGGCTATGTTTCATGTCCGGTAATCGGTGTTCCAACCAGTGTAGGATATGGTTCCCACCTCAACGGGATGGTTCCTCTTTTTGCCATGCTCAACTCTTGTGCCTCAGGGCTGAGCGTGGTTAATATTGACAATGGATTTGGTGCGGCCTGTGCAGCGGTTTCCATTAACAGGTTATAGGTACAGCTTTATAATCAGGAACGAAAAAAAAAGATCAATTATATGAATTATAGCTTCAGCAAAGAGCGGCAGCCTTCTGAACAACGACTTAACGTATTGATGACTGCCAAAGTACGATTCTTTCCCCTTTTAAAAACTTTATCCAGGCAACCAGTATGGAAACATTCACCATTACAAAAAAGGAAGGAACCTTCATCAGCTTTACTGTATTAAATCCTGGGTTGATTATTCCCGCAAAAGCCACCATATAGAATGCAAGCTGAAAAGTACCTATTATTTTAAAAATATCTGCCGTTTTTATCAAATAGGTGCCACTGAACAAAGCTACTAATAGAAAAAATGGTACGGTCCATCGCAACAGTTTGTGACACACATACATATAGGAGAACAAACCGAATTTAAACATGTTAATGAATTCCAGATGATTGAAAAAGACAGTCAAACCCCTTAGCACAGTTCTAACCTTACGATTAAACTCCTTGGATTTTTCCTTAATATCCGGATAATATCCGATTGCCTTAGGATCACTTATCCCCCGTTGACCCTTTTTCATACTGTTTAGAAGAGTCTTGAAATCGCTTTGCATATTGGTAGAGAAATCGAAACACACCTCTTTTCTGGCTGCAAAAAACGATCCGCTCAGTCCTACAACCGATTTGACAGAAGATTCTATTGTCCTTAACCACATTTCATATTTTACATAAAACCCCTCTCCTCCAGTCTGGTTTTCTATATTTGTCAAAAGTCTATCTACACTGCTCACACATCCAATATGTGGATCATTAAAATTTGCTACCATCTCCCTTAAGCCGGTTTTTTCAAGAGTTGTCGCCACATCCGAGAAGACAAGTATTTCTCCTTCGGCCCTTTTCACGGCTTCATTCTGACCGCTTTCCTTTCCTCTGCGGTCTCTTAATTCGATCAGCTCTACTCCTTTTTTTTCATATTCTCTTATAATTGCATTAGTGTTGTCGGTGGAGCCATCAGAAACAACTATTATTTGTATCTGACTTTTGGGATAGTCTATGGCAAGTGTGTTTTCAATTTTATCCCTGATTCTTCTTTCTTCATTGTAAGCACTGATTATAAAAGTGACGTCTGGAGTGATGTATCTCTTTTCAGGCTTATATCTTCTAAACGGAAGAAGTAGTTTTAAAGAAATTGGATAACCTATATAGGCAAAAAATATCATGAATACAGATAACCAGAAGATTGAAACCAGATACATAATCCTTATCCTTATCAGATATATTTTGCTACTCAGATTACCTAAGTAGCTTCGATATTTGCTTTCAATTATCGATTTCACTTCGAAACATTATCCACAGAAGTGCTCCCCAAGCGCAATAATGTCATAGATTGAGAAAAGGACATATCCTGATGCATTCCTATCCTGTTTAAACCGTAAATGTCAGTAGTGAGTTCATTCCATCTTCTTCTCACAGTAACCGCACAACTGTAACCAGCAGATTTAACCTCTTTTGCAATTTCTTTACTAGTAGAGCCGTTAGGATAACAGAAAGGAACAAAATCGGTATTAACTAACTTTTTACTGAGTAAGAGTTCTCTGGGTTGGTGTAACTCAGTTCTAACTCTCTCAATGCTCACAGAAGTAAGAATAACATGCTCCGATGTATGCGAGCCAAAATCAATAAGTCCCGATTCCTTCATCTCAAAGATCTGCTCCCAAGTCAGGAAATCAGACCATCTTTCATTTATCAGATCATTTTCCTGGAGTATGCTTTTAAAAATCTCCTGATTGTGTTCTATCGAATATGTCTTTACCAGCTTTATCAAATCATGAAGATTGCTGCGGGTAAACTTTTTTTTTAGTTTTTCCCTGCTGGATTCATCTTCCAGATAAGTCGATATAAATCCTGCATCAAATTTTCTCTTAATCAGTAATCGGGCTAAGGCATCAGTCCATAACATTTTATTACTGCCAATATATACAGTAGGCAGAAATACCGTAGCCGGATAATGATATTTTTTCAGAACCGGGTAAGCATTTGTATAAAAATCATTCCAACCATCATCAAAAGTTAAAACACATAATGGCTTTCTGCTGTTTACGTCCTTTTTATATGTTTTTTCGAGCGATACAACTTCGAAATATTCTCCAAGTATTCTCATTTGTTTTTCAAAGACAGCCGGACTCACATACATTCCCGGCTCCATATACTGATCCTTAGATGGATATTTAACCCGATGATAACCTAATATTAAGTATCTTCCGTTGGAAGCATGATTTTCGCAAATCTCCTTGAACTTTGTCCTGCTCATCGATACAGCAGATAATGTGTGTCTGATTAATTTGACTGTCAGGTTTCTCACTCATTACCTCATTTTATTTCCGGTTTTATATCGGAGATTACAAGCCTCCTTTTTCCGCCTTTTCCCCGTTCAATACTATCTACATACTTTATGATGACCTTAAGAGAAAGCCCTGTTCTCTTCTGTAACTCCATAAGGATACTTTTTTCAGTAATGCTGTTATACTCTGAATCTTTTACTATCAGCAATTCGATTTCATCTGGTTTGTACTGCCTGTATTGCGCTTCCCGTACCGGATATCCTCTGAAAACCCCGCTCAAACGTCCAATTCTCCTTCCATCCGGAGTCTGCACAACATCATCGTTTCTTCCTAAAACTTTTTTTATCACAGGAAATTTACTTCCACAATCACAGAGAGCCTGTTCCTCTGAAGGCATCAGCACTCTATCGCCCATATTGTACCGGATGAGCGGCATTGTATCATTTATAAATCCAGTGCAGATTACTTCTGCTTCTTCACCTGGTCGTGCCCTCTTACCTGATTCATTTAATAATTCAACATGGCTATAATCGTAATTCAGATGATATTGTCCTGATTTGCATTGAGCAATAAACACACACATTTCAACCGATCCATATTGGTCGTAAACTGGAACCCCAAATGTTTCTTCTATCGTTTTTCTCTGGTAATGGTGCAAACTTTCTGAAGATGTCACTATAGCTTTGGTTATACCATGTAGTGAGATATTGTTACGTAAAGCGTAGCTGCTGATGGCATATACACTGGATGGAAATGCATCGATGTAGGAAGGTTTCATCTTTCTCAGCACATCGATGTAGCTTTCTATATTACAATCTGAGAGATGATATGAGGAGAGGAAAAGACTTTTTTGAAACACACTGTACCTCCAGAATGGAGGTTTGGTCTGCTCTGCTCTGACAACCAGCCGACTTCCCATCGTCGCTCTGCTTCCTTGGGGATCTATTCCCAGCGAATTTAAGAAACGACTGAAGAAAGCATAATTTTTTTGACGAACTTCAGCCGTACAGAAAATCTTCAAGGGTGTACCCGTGGTACCAGTAGTGTGAAGCGAAATAAGCTTCTTACGGTTTATAGCCAGTTTTATAAAATCATTGGAACGACTTCTTATTGTTTCTCTTTCCAATATTGGAATTGTTTCCATATCTGATAACCTGAATTTATCCTGTGAAGGAAGCCTTATCTGAGAAAACAACTCCTGGTAGTAAGGCACTTCGGACCCAACTGTATAGATTATTTTCTTTAATTGTTCAGTCTGATATCGCTCCACCTGCTGACTGTTTTTCTTTGGATTCTCTACGATTGATCTATAATACTCTTTATATATTCCACTGTATCTGAGATATTTCTCCCTACAACCTAAAATGGAGACCAGTGTATTCTGAACTATTGCCGGACATCTCAGATATAGTTTTTCAATCCTGGAATTCACAGCTTTTCCCAGATAATTGTTTTCTTACATCATATTCTTTTTCCTTAATTAATAAAGCAAGTACAGGGCCTACATACTACCGTTTTTTTTCGAGATCTAAACAGCTTTTTGTCATACGATTTGCTTTGCACAAGTTAAAAGCTAGTACTCTGGAATATGCTGGGAAAAATATCTTAATAATATCTAATCGGAAGATAATTCCAAATCACATTTTTAAAAATCCAAATTCTAAAAAGGAATAAGAGTGTTTCAAATAACTAAAGCTTATCAGTGAGTCCTTTTTCCCATTTCCTCTTTTTTTCGAATTTCGTTTTTCGAATTTCGTGCTTATTTCTTTTCAGGAGTAATGGCATTTATGGCTACTAATAAAATCTGGATCACCTGGGAAACTCAACGACGATCCCTTACTCTTGCCAGCCATCTTGGTTGTAAATTATTCATATATGATATCGAAGGGTTCTTCAGATATCCTTTATGCCTGGTTAAAACCCTGCTGACCCTTCTGATCCACCGCCCCAGACTTCTTTTCGTTCAGAACCCATCAATCGTGCTTGCTGCCTTTTCCTGTCTTTATAGCTCAATCACCGGCACTATACTTGTAGTCGATCGCCATTCCAATTTCCGACTGAATAAACCCCGAAGCGTTTCACTTCCAATCTCGCTTTTTATGCAATTTCATTACTACTCTCTCAAGCATGCCAATCTTACAATTGTTACCAATAACTATCTGGCTGATCTTGTCAAAAAAGCAGGGGGACAAGCCTGTATACTGCCAGACAAGCTTCCGGTATTTCCAACTTATTGTCCAGATATAAACAAAGATAAAACGCGTTTACTCCTTATATCATCGTTTGGTTCCGATGAGCCTGTGCGAGAGGTCATAGAAGCTTTCGGTATGCTTAAAATCAAAAATTGTGAACTCTTTATTACAGGTAATTATAAAAAAAGACTATCTGATATCCCCAATCACCTTCCCCCAAATCTTCATCTGACCGGATTTATTCCTGACTCTGAGTATATAAAGCTTCTTTTCTCAAGTGATATCATTATGGTATTGACCAGAGCAGATTATTGTATGCTCTGTGGATGCTACGAAGCGGTGGCTGCAGAAAAGCCATTGATAACCTCTGACAAACTGGTACTTCGGGAATATTTTGGAGGTGCAGTCTTTGTTAAAAACTACCCCGGGAGTATTCTTCAGGGTATCACAGATATGATTGCAAACCTGGATTTATACAAAAACAGAACTTCTCTTATGAAAGTTGATATTGAGAACAGATGGAACAGTCATTTTTCTACTCTTAAGAGCGTTCTGCAAAATTTAACCGCCATTACTACCCAATGATCTGGCTCACCTTCTTTTTTCTCAAAATATTTTCAATAGAGCCACTATTCATGTTGGCGGGATACAGGTCGCAGATGCAATCCCACGTCTCCCGAGAAACGTTTTTTTCTCCTGTAAAGGCTGCCTGGAGCCCAAAATCGGTGTCCCGAAGCCCGGGCAACTGCTAAGCGAGTCCGGGCAACTGCTAATCGACCCCGGGCAACTGCTGATCGAGGCCGGGGACTTCATTTCAAATCCGGGCAACTCTAATCGAGCCCGGGCAAATGCTAAGCGACCCCGGGGAAATGATAATCGACCCTCAGGGAGCCAAAAATGCCATTCTGAGTATCAAGGTCGATTTCTTTTTTCTGCTGCTGCGTATTTGAGACAAGGGTGTGCAGTTGCTTGATTTTTTTCTCATGGAATCTGAAATCTTTGGAATGTTCGGGACAGGCGTTCAATATTATACGAAAATTACGACTGACTACCCGGTAGCAGTCCCATAATAATGAAGAATCTGATTTGTAATGAATGTTACAAGCGCAAACTGTGCTATCGAGCCTGAAATCAGTCCCTGTAATGATTTGCTCATTTTTTGCATACTCAAGCAGATGCTTGTTTACACGATCCCACGCTTCCCTGGAGATACATTTCCAGGCGGCGCGTCCAATAGGCCAATACTCATCAGATCACCCCAGCCAATATGAGTAAAATTGCGCAAGAATGTGCTGTCATTAACTCGAATAATCAAATCTCTGAAAGTGAGTTGTTCGATACACTTTACCAGAAGCATTCTGAAGATTGTCTCTGTGCTGAATGTCG
>JAEYNR010000010.1 GCA_023412475.1 Fibrobacterota bacterium
GCAAAACATTATGCTTGCAGCAAAAACCACATGGCCTTTTAACGATGTAACAAATTGGATTTTGTGGTTTTTAGATCAGACCGCTAAGAGAAATTTGCAATTTTATTTCCTTTTATCGGTGATAGAACCGTGGCGATCTTATAGTATACCCCAGGGATGACTTTGTATCGAATTGGGTTTTCATCCCTGGGGAGATCCAAAAACACCTTGACCAGCACAGTCTTCCACATGTCCGCTTGCCCTGGAAATTCTATTCACCGGCAATTTAACGTCACCTAACCAATTTAATAAACTTTTATTAATTCGAAAAAGTTTTTAGAATAAAGCTTGCTTCAATTCAAATGCCCACAACTACAACCTGCTCACATTCAAAGCTCTTGATGAATTAAGCACTGCCAAAACAGCCACTCCCATATCCGCAAAAACCGCTTCCCACATACTTGCAAGACCCATGCTCCCAAGGCCTACAAAAATTAGCTTTATCCCTAATGCCATTACAATGTTCTGAAGAATTATAGATCTGGTTTGTTTTCCAATCCTTACCGCCTGCACTATTTTTGACGGATCATCGGTCATCAGTACAACATCCGCAGTCTCGATTGCTGCATCTGAACCCAATGCTCCCATTGCTATTCCTACATCTGCACGGGCTATAACCGGTGCATCATTTATTCCATCACCCACAAAAGCCACCAGCCCATCGTGATTCTTTCCATGTAATATTTTCTCAAACTGCTCAACTTTCTGCTCCGGAAGTAAAGATGCAAAAAAACGGTCCAGTCCAAGTTCTGCAGTGATCCTGGATGCAGCTCTGAAATTATCGCCGGTCAGCATCGAAATGTCCTTTATTCCGGAATTACGTAGCGATTGAATGGTCGACAAGGCATCTTCTTTCAGTTCATCACCTATATAAATATAACCCATATAATTTCCGTTACTGCTAACATGTACTACCGAACCTTCCGTTTCACACACCGGATGAGTGATGTTCTGTTTATGCAGTAATGCATCATTTCCAGCAGTAATGGTCTGGTTTCCGCACACCGATTTGACTCCATATCCGGAAATCTCATGATGCTCGGAAATTTTGAATTCGTCCAGTGACCCGCCTCTTTCTGTGAATGTCTGGACAATAGATTTCGCTATGGGGTGATTGGAATGGTACTCGGCAATCGCTGCACACCTCAGGATTTCACTTTCATCATAATTTCCTGAGGGCACAATTTTTCTGACTGTAAATACTCCCTTGGTAAGAGTACCCGTCTTGTCAAAAACAATACTTTTAATTCTGGAAAGCGCATCCAGGAAATTGGAGCCTTTCACCAGTATTCCTTGTTGTGAAGCCCCTCCGATCCCTCCGAAATATCCTAAAGGTATAGAAACGATAAGTGCGCATGGACAGGAGATCACCAGTAATACCAGAGCTCTGTATATCCATACAGTAAAGGACTGGTTCGGAATTAAAAGTGGCGGAAAAGCTGCAATAAGTAATGCCAGAACAACTACTGCTGGAGTATAATAACGGGAAAAACGGGTCATAAACAGCTCTGTTTTAGCTTTTTTACCTGCGGCATTCTCCACCAGATCCAGAATCTTAGTGACAGATGATTCTGAAAAAGATCTGGTTACCTTCACCGTTAACATACTGGTCATATTCAGCTCACCGGCAAGCACCTTATCTCCAGGTTTAACCACCTGAGGAACCGACTCTCCGGTTAGAACCGATGTGTTGATTTGGGATGTACCATCGGATACTTCACCGTCAAGAGGAAATTTTTCGCCAACCTTGACAACGATCATGTCACCCACATTTACCGATTCAGGTGAGACACGCTTTATTTCTGAGCCGGTTTGCACAAAGGCATGATCGGGTCTGATCGCCAGAAGTGCACTGATAGAGGTTCTGGACTTTGCCACCGCCATATTCTGAAGCAACTCTCCGATCTGGTAGAAAACCATAACTCCCACCGCTTCTTCCAGTGCATGAATGGCAAAAGCTCCCATAGTGGCAATTGTCATCAGGATGTGCTCATTAAACCACTGTCTGTCCCGGATTGTTCTGAAAGCACTCTTAAGAACGTTCCATCCACTTAACAGATAAGCCACTCCTGCAATGGCATATTCCAGAATCACCAGGTTTGCTTCATGCAACCGGTTCTCAAAAAGAAGCAGAAAAATCATAAGCAGTATGGAGATCGAAATGATAGAGATATTCTGCAGAGGGTTGAGAGTCTGTTCTGATGCAGCGGTAAATTGAGCGGTTCTCCATGGTTTGATGTCTACTTCCGGTTCGATCGATTTTATCTCTCTGCGCAATCTTTTCAGATCATCGGTGGAAGTAATAAGGCTCAGGGTGGCAAAATTAACTGTGGAATCCTGCAGCCCTGGTAGATTTTTCAGGTGCTGCTCTATTTTGTCCGCACAGTTGGCGCAGTCTAAATTGGAAAGACGAAATCGGGCTTTCATTTGATTTTTTCTCCCAGATGATCAAAGCCCACAGACAAAACATTCTTTATATGCTTGTCATTAAGGCTGTAGTAGACAATTTTTCCATCCTTGCGGCTTTTTACGAGTCTGGCTTGTTTGAGTAGGCGCAACTGATGAGACACCGCAGACTGAGTCATATTTAGTAGTACACTGATATCACAAACACACATCTCTGCATATGAAAGCGCAGAAAGAATACGAACTCTGGTGCTGTCTGAGAGAATTTTAAAAAAATCGGCCAGCTCTAAAATGGCCTCGCTGGATGGAATCCGCTCTCTGACGTAATTAATAACATTTTCATGAATGACAGTACAGGCACAGAGCGGTTGGTTGAAATTGTAGTTTTCTGGCATGGATTAAGGGCCTTTTCTTAAGTTATCGGATATACATAATACGTGAATACTTGAACAATTATTCATGTATGTTTTAAAATTCTTATAAGATTTTTGACTCCCTATCTACCCCAGAGTTAATTGATCTTCAAAACGGATTTTTATCTCTGGGGAGAGAGATTCAGCATCCCCGCCATTTTAAAAAGAGTTTGACAGTGTTTTCTTATACATTATATTGGTTATTTGATAATCCAAAAAAAGCCAGACTAATTTGGTAATTCAGAACAAAAATGCGATTAATACAGACCATTGTTGAACAGGGGCTAAAAGGAATAATCATTTAACTGGGGAGATTAAATGTTACAAGAAAAAATCCGACTGCTTGCCATGGTGGCACTGGGGGCTGTAACGTTACAGGCTATGCCGGCCAGTACTAACCCTTCACGTATTACTTTGCCCAGTGGGAAAAAGATTTTCGTGTCTGGAATGAACCTCGCCTGGAAAAACTTTGCGAACGATGTAGGGGACACTCCGCTGGATACCGTCTATTTCAATAAAGCAATGAAAGATATAGCCGATTCAGGGGGTAACTGTATTCGCGTATGGCTCTCTACCAATGGGACAAATGATCCAAAGTACAATTCACAAGGACTGGTAAGCGGGCCTGGGTCTCAGACCATAGCCAATATCCAGAAAATGCTTAAGCTGACTAAAAAACACAATGTACTGCTGATGCCGGTGCTTCTGACCCATAACTGGGTGCAAAATAGCATTAATTCAACTATCCTTGAAAATAACAAGAAGATGCTTAAGACCGAAGAAGGTTTGCAGGCATATATCGATAATTATCTGATCCCTGTAGTCACTGCAATAGGCAATGACCCAAGTCTTATCTGCTGGGAAATATATAATGAACCTGAAGGAATGGTGATGGGATGGTCTTCACCTGCAAACACAATAACTGAGGCGGAAGTCAAAAGATCTGTGAACTGGATTGCTGCTGCCATTAAAGATGCTGTTCCTGGCGTACTGGTCTCTAACGGAGCTGCCACTATCGGACATCTTTCCTGGTACAAGGATGATGTGCTTAAAAGTGCTGGAGGTAAAGAGAACGGGACTCTCGATTTTTACATGGCGCACTATTACGGATGGAATGGAACCAGTAATTCACCTTTTACCAAATCCTATTCCCACTGGAATCTGGATAAGCCGCTGGTGATAGGCGAGTACGCATCCACAGACTGGAGCCAGGCCACTTCTTCCAGTAATCCTATGCAGGATGCTGCTAAAGTTGATACTCTTTTGACCTATCTCAATAATGTAGGGTATGCTGGCGGTTTGGGATGGCAGTATCAGCCTGATGCTGGTGATCCCTGGATGAAAGGCTTTGAGACTTTCAGCCACTCAATGATGGAAGTTTATCGTCAAGACAGCAATTCCATAAAACTGGATGGAACCTCCAGCAATACTTTTGTTATTTCTGTATCGGCAAACATTGGCGGTTCTGTAAAAAGAAGTGTAGTCGGAAGAGTCGATTCCAGTAAATCTGATACTCTGACTGCAATTGCTGGTAAAGGGTATTCATTTAAAGGCTGGAGTGGAGATACAACAGCAACAGATCCTGTGCTTATAATTAAAGTGGTGGTAAAGGATTGGTTTTTATATGCCAATTTTGAGCCTGATCCAGGTACAGATCTGATAAGGTCGGGAGATTTCTCTGACCCCACCATGTGGGGGACCTGGGTTAATGAAGATGAAGGTAATGAGGCTACAATAACTATTAATAATGGACGGGCTGAAATTGTTATTGCTGAAGCAGACGATAAAAATCACAATATTCAGCTTACTCAGGGCAACATTGAGTTGGATTCTGGAACAACATACGTGGTTTCCTTTGATGCATGGTCTTCAAAAGAGGGAAGAGAATTTTTTGTAGGTCTTTCCACCCAGGGGACATGGCATTTTCAGGGCGGTGCTACAGTCGAACTGGGGGGTAGTAAAAAGAAATATTCGGTTGAAATTACACCCGATTCCAGCACTGATGCCGGGGTTCTTCAGTTTAATGCAGGAGCTTCTACTGAGCCGGTTTATATAGAAAATGTCAGTATGGTAGTAAAACCAATCTCAGTGATAAACCACCCCAGATTGATAAGTCGGGCAACATCATTTAAGCAGGTAGGGCACACGATTCATTGGTGTGCTGTTTCCAACCAGGCTACAGCAGATCTGCTTGATCTCAACGGAAGGGTAGTTAAAACTGTGTCTAAAAACGGTCCGCTCTCATTAAAGGAGATTCCTTCAGGATTATACCTTTTCAGAATCAATGATGGGGTAAACAACCGCGCCTTCCGGGTTTCCAGATATTGAGCAGTAAACGAAAACAGAGTTTATAAATAATTTCTTTTTAAGGCAGGGTGGTTTTAAAAATCCCTGCTTCAAAAAAAAGACAACAAAAGGTATTGAGCCTGAACTATATAAAATATTTCCGATAAATACTAAATGATAATGAATGTCAAATGAGAATCTTAAATTCTGAAAACTGGATGTTTTTGGGATTTTGAGTGTGGAAAATTTGCTGGTGGAAAGGTTTGAAGTGTGATAAAACTAAGTAAGGAACAGTTAGCTGCTTTACGTATTACAAGATTCGTATTTCATGTAGTCCATCACGGTGAGTCTGAACCGATTTTTTTAGATGAAATTGAGGTTGGGGAATTTGAGCCATTCTTTCTTGAACGGGTGAAAAGTATTCTCAAGGGGACTGCATTTGAATTTAATCCTCAGGCTGGAGTTTGTAGCTTGCTAGAGGGGATTACTGATGATCCATCTCAGTTTTTGGAGTTGTCACGGCAGTTGGCTGTAGATTTTCATGCCCATGGGCTCGATGATAAAAGAATCAAGAAAGGGGTTATGATCTTGATGATACTCTCAACGCTGGAAAAAGAGCTTTTTGCAATCGTCAAATATGAGCACGAAGAGGTGTTGAGGTATACAAACAATGGATCAAGGGTAATTCTTGAGAGTGTCACAGATACCTTTACTAATTCAGCTGATGCTATGCAAAAAGCGGCACTGATCGATGTGTCAGAGGAGAATCCGGTGGTGATGGTTATGGATAGAAACGTTCGTGCAGGGATATCGGGGTTCTTTCAGGGCTTCTTGAATGTTCGCAGGAAAAAGAGTGAGAAGGAGATGACGGAGAGCTTGTGGGAAGTGGTAAAAAACACATCCAGAAAACATATCGATGAGTTACCGCCCGATTTTGGCATGGAAGTGCAGCAGCGGACCGATCAGTTCCTGAACAATCAGGATAGCTTTAATGATGAGAAATTTTATGACCAGATCTTTGGACCCTATGCAAATGATTCTATTCGAAATACTTATCGCTTCTGTTTGAAAAAAGGGGAGCTGGAAAATGAAGAGTTCTTTCTGGACAAGCAGGCTGCGGCTATTATTGGCAAAAAGAGAAAGTTAAAGACTTCAGAAGGGGTAACCATCTATATAGATAATAAGGCTGCTTCTTCTGTTCAGATAAGTTACGGACGTGATGGAGAGAAGGATGTTATAATCATCGAAACGGAAAAGGTAAGAGAAGAGCTGTAAGGAAATGGACAAAAATTGTTTGTAGCTACTGTAGATTTTAAAACAAATATCGTAACGACTCAGGTAATCTGAGTAGCAAGAATAACGTAATAATATCAAATCGGGAAAATAGGAACTATATAATATCAAACAATATCTAATCAGAAGTAATTCCCCGCCTTCCTTAGTACCTAAGTACGGTGGGCAGGTAAAAAAACATCTAAACTAAGAATCTGAATGAAAAAAAACTTTTTTCCTTAGGGCTTATCTGATTAGATATTCTATTCTGATTGTTTCTGACTTTTTACAAGGCATTTGTTTCAAGAGCTGAGCAGTTACCAAATCTCTTAAAGATACTGTTTTTTCAATACATCTGAAATTTTCTACCTTCCCCAGAGTTAAAATATCAATTCGTAAATTTGTTATCTCTGGGGCTATTATGGAAGCTACATTCGGTAATTTTCCCCTTCCTTGATTCGAATACCGAGCCACAAGACCAACAGACAGGGGAATACACGATTAAAAATTTAAAACTGAACTGCCCTTCATTAAAACTGAACCGCACCTAAAATTGTTCAGGGTGGGATCATCCAGAGAGTAATGTACTACTTCTCTGAATGACAAAAGACTACTTGCTGGAAAAAGAAAATCTCAACCAGATATTGTGGGTACTTTTATCTATGCGGGTATCCGGGTTTTCTGGTTGTTTGAGCAGCCAGTCGTATTCGTAATCAAGAGTAACGGCTCGGGTAAGCCGCCAGCTCAGGGTTGCTGAAAAGTCAAAGTCCGGACTGGTAAAGCGCATTTCAGGAGCGATGGGTGCAAATATCTGTAGTTCTGCTCCGGCGGTACCGATTCGGCCAAGCTGAATGTTCCCAATGAGCGATGCCTGGGGGCCGAATTCAAACAACTTGGTCTTCTCCTCTCTCCTTAAAATTAGGCTATTATCAAGAAGAGATCGTTTCTGAAGGTCGATGCTGCTGGTGTCCACCTCGTGTGCACTGATACTAATATATCTATCTGGGAAGCGGTTGAAAGAACTTCCCGCCCCTAACTGTACTTTCAATTCAAAAAAACGGGAATTTATGGCATCAAAATTTGCTCCGGCACCCAAATCAAAGGTAAGGGGAGAAAATGATGAACTTAGTTTTATTGCCTGATTTAGCGAATCAAATGAGGAAAAGGAGTTGTTGTCTTCTATCAGACAGAATTGGCTGTAAAGAGAATTGTCAAGAGACATGCGTCTGGGCAGTAGATTTGTTCGAAGTTCTGCTCTGCTGTAAGGTCCAAACCAGGAGATAAAACGCCATATAAATATAGAGTGTAATCTTAATTCATCGGGGCCGGTGGCAAGACGGGATAAATTCATATCGGAGAGGTTAAACCCTTCATCCAGTCTAACCGATGATTCCCATTCCATGGGGTTTTTATTGAAGCGAAGCCAGAAATTGAGGCGTGTACTTAAAAAGGAGGAAATAGAGTTTTTATGAGTCTCCAATCGGTTGGTTTCCCCATTGAATTGAAGGGTCATGCCGATATTGGCTCCGTATTTCCAGTTTGAGGTAATAGCTTTTCCGGGTGCAACATCCACTGTTCCACCACTCATGATTTTCATATTATCGGGGTTCTGGATCAGAAGAACTTTGGTAAGCTCTCCTGGAAGCAGGCGAACGGTAATGAAATTGACCAGTGTGTTGAAACTTTCGCCTCTGCCAAGAATCTTGTAGGTACCCGGTTTAAGAATCCAGGTATTAACCATGTCTCCTCTGTCGGGATCTGCACCAAAACCTCTTCCATAGGGATCAAACTCAGAGATGTTTACCAGTTCATATTCCCCTCTGAATGGGATGGAATTTGTGTCAACCGTTTCAATTACCAGACCAGACCAGGTGGGTATTAAAGGAATAGTTTTTGATTCCTCTATCTTAACTTTATTCACAAGTTTCTGGTGCTGTGAACCGCTTCCAAGGATTACAAAATAAACACCAGGTTCAACCGTTTGGATCTCTCCAGACTCGCCGGACGCATGCATCTGCCCTTCTGCATCTACTATTTCAAAATCTGGTTCATTACCTCTGATGGTTAATCGTGGTATGAAAATCCCCCCTTTACCCATCGGTACATTTGATTTAACCGAAGCCATTTGCTCCGCTAATGGGGGGGCATCCCAGGTTTTTTGCACAGTTTCAAACCAAGTAGAGCTGTCACGTTCTACAATTGGCACTGATTTATCCAGAATGCTATCTTTTTTAATCGAATAATTCAGGTATTCGTTGGAGATCTCTTCACCAGGTAAATCAGGCGGAAGTGCTCCCCAAGGGACATTTATTACCAGCAGAGTTAGAACCATTATTTTTTGAACCATTGTTTACTCTCCGGTAATGGTGGAATCTCCTGAAGTAGTAGCAGTGGAGTTATCGGTGGCTTTTGGAGATACATTTAGGCCCATCTCCTGTGCCAATTTAACGTCTATGTCATGAATGGCCTGGTTGATTATATACTCCATAAGTGCCGACATTTCCCGAATGACATACTCTGGTTCACGCTGGAAAACTTTCTTTCTGTTATCAAAGCGGCGGGTGTAAATGGTTTTTCCGTCTTTTAAACGAACAAGGTTGAACCTGATACACAAATGAGCAAACCAGAGTTCTTCACTGTCATATTCTTCAAGAGCTTCGATGGTTCCATTAAGTTCGTAATCGGGTTTGGGTCCCTCATCGTACCTTCTTATAACACTGCTGACCAGATTGGATGTTACCAGATGTTTATTCAGAAGATCGGTGATCATACGGGTAGGTTTTACTGCCCAGACCTGGTAGACATAATATCGAAGCTGAAATGGGCTCTGCCGATAAACGATCTGTGGCCGGTTGTAAGCTTCTTCAATATCCAGCTCCCGAAGCCGAATGGTATAGGGATAGGGACTTGGGTGGAGCTGATCCCGATTTGAGGATGGCAGATAGTTCAGAATATAAAACTGTTTTACAGGCACTTTGCCGCATCCGCTAAGTCCTGCACACGAAACTGCAATCAGCATCAGGTTAATTATCCGCTTTTTCATCGGATATCCCTTTCTCTCTGTGTTTCACTTCTCAATAACAGGGATGGATTTTCGGAAAGAACCTTGGTCAGTTGATTGGCATTCTCAGAGGCTTCCCGGATGTTTTGCATACCTATAGTGAAATCTTCCCTGCTTTGACGAACCATCAGAGAAAGATTCTCGGTCAGATCCTTGAGAGCCAGTGCGGTTGAATCGATAGTGGAAAATGTGGAAGCGACCTGCTCTCCTTTAACTGCATTTTTGAAATTACCGGTAAACACTTTTACATCCATGGCGATCTCATCGATTCTGGATATTATGCTGTTAGTAACCAATGTTATTGAATCGATCTTTGGACGGGATTCACTGACAAAACCTTTAACGTCTTCGGTAATAATTGCCACGTTGTCCAGTATCTTTTTAATTGAAGAAAGACTGTCGGGGTTAGTAACCTGGGTCAGGTGGTTAAGCAGAAGTTCTACTTTAGCTACGATAACCTCTGCTTTTCCGGTAATTGTTGAGATCATGGATTGTTTGGTGGGGATTTCGGAACCGGGTTTAAGAAGTTCCGATTCATTAGTCCCACCTGTAATCTCGATGTATTTGAGTCCTGTAATTCCCATTGCTCCGGTGGTCGCTACCATATCCACTTTTATGGGGAAATCTGCCTGAAGCCTCATAATAACCCGTACTTTGCTTAAATCATGGGGAAGGTAGGTGATTTTTTCCACTTTCCCTACAGGTACACCGCTATATTTCACCACAGCACCTTGTTCGAGACCACTGAGTGATTCACCCTGAAAATAGGCCAAGTATTCGTTATATTTGTCGCTGAGTTTAAGTCCCAGAGGGACTGCTGCAAAAAGAAACAGCAGAAAAGCTCCCATTACAAGAAATGCACCCAGCCGGGCGCTCTGAGCCTTTGAAATACTCATTTTTTGCTCTCCAGATTGAAATTGATTCTGTAGGAGTTTTTTAGGTTACGATCTGGCTCGTGTCGCCTGAAAAAATCATTAATTGGACCCTGATCAATTTTTACTGCTTCTTCATAGGAGCCTTCAAAAAGAAGAGATCCCTTATGTAAGAAAGTGATACTATCTGCGATCTTTTCAATAGAATACAGTTCGTGCGTAACAACTACAACAGTTATTCCCAGCATAGAGCGAAGTTTCAGCAGAAGATCATCCAGACCTGAAGAGGTGACCGGATCAAGGCCTGCAGATGGTTCATCACAAAATAGTAGAGGTGGATCAAGGGTCAGGGCCCTTGCCAATGCTGCTCGCTTTCTCATGCCACCGGAAAGTTCTCCAGGATAAAGATTTGCTGCATGTGGAAGATCTACCTGTACCAGTTTTAGTTGCACTATTTCTCTGATGATTTTCTCTGGCAGACTGGTATGCATCTGAAGGGGCAGGGCTACGTTTTCCAAAACGGTAAGAGAGCCCAGAAGTGCACCGTTCTGGAACAAAACGCCCACCTTTTTTAACACTTCCACTGTTTGAGGTTCATCCTGATCATTGATAGGGGTGCCAAAAATCCTTATATTTCCTGATGCGCGTTTTAGCAGGCCGATAGTTGATTTTAATAGAGTAGTTTTGCCGCATCCCGAGGTCCCTAGTATCACTCTTATCTCAGAGGGACAAACCCGGCTTGAGATATTGTTCAACACAGTGCGCTCGCCGTATTTAACTATCAGATTTTCAATTTCCACAACTGGTTGAGAGTTTTTTAACACAAATTACCTACAGTATAAAGGAAAAGAGAGCATCGGCCAATATAATTATAAATATTCCGGTTACAACACTGGCAGTAGTCTCTTTTCCAACTGCCTCAGCGCCGCCCCGGACTCTGAATCCATAATAGGAACCTATCCATATAATAAGCCAGGAGAAGATCACCGATTTTACAAAACCGGCCCAGAAATCTCTGAAATGAATGCTTTTTGCCAACTCATTCCAAAAGAGTGTAGACGAAAGGTCAAGGTAGCCAATAGCAACGAAATATCCACCAAGTATACCTGCAGTAGTCGACATTATTGAAAGAACTGGCATGGTCAAAGTTATGGCCCAGAATTTGGGAACCACTACATACTGTACGGGATTTATTCCCATTGTCTGAAGGGCTTCAAGCTCCTCTCCCACCACCATAGTAGCAATTTCGGCAGTCGTTGCACTCCCTGTTCTTCCTGCTAGTATAATAGCGGTTAACAGCGGGCCAAACTCCCTTACCATAGTAATTCCGATGAGAGGTGCCAGAAAAATTCCTGCTCCGAAGTTTTGTAACTGCATTGCAGTTTGCAGGGCCAGGATTATTCCGACTAAAAATGAGAGCAGGCTAATTATCCAGAAAGCTTTATAACCCAGGAGAAACATCTGTTCTCCAAGAACGCCTCTTTTAAAATCTCTTTTTTTTAATAATCCCAGAGTTCCCCAATAAAGCATCTCTGTAAGCACAGACAAGGCACTTAGAGAGTTTTCCTTAAAGGCAAGTAGTGTGTTGCCGCAACGCTCAAAAAAAGATCCTTTTCGCGGTTGGCTATCCGGTTCATTGCCTGATAACGACCAGCTCTTGAGGGTTTGTTCAAACTCAGGGTCAAGATTTCTTATTATCAGTTTCCCGCCGCCTTCTTCATAGGTTGTGTGCAGAAGGCGTATAAAGCAGTAACCTGCAGAATCTATACGTGTAGTCTTTAAAAGATCAATAATAAGAGTTTTATCTGGTTTTTGATTGAGCAGATCGGTTTTTTCTATCCAGAGCCGATCCAGGGTTTCCGGGAAGGTTATTGTGTTATTGGGGGGACAGGAGCTTTTGGGTCGGTTGTTCATGAAAAAACCTGAAGATCTAAATACCAATAAAAAGAAAGGGAAAGCGTATTATTACTCTCTTCACCAGCAAGCATATTACAAATATGGTATCTGGGTTGGTGTAATACACAAGTAATTCACTGGATTATCAACTTATAAGCCTGGTATAGCCAAGGTCAGCACTGTGTTTGATCTCTATTTCTTTGTAAAGGATTTGCAAGGAAAATACGTTTGTGGTAGGCTGGTGTCAATAGTGTTTATAACAGCTTTAAAAACAAATGGTTAAAGCAATTAGGCTGCCAAGGTATGTAAATCAGTTTTTAGGATAACCTATAAAAAGTTTGCTTTTTGCGCCAATTATCTATATATTATAGTCACTCTTTGAGCAAGAGCTTTTTCAGATTTGAAATTCACATCTTCTTTAATTCCCCTTTCCAAGGTGGAGGTTTTTCTTTATGCAGTTACCTAAATCACGGCGACGTCAGAAGCTCCGGGAGAAAAAATGTCAATATCCGGGGTGTGGCAAGATTTTCTTTGGCATTCATATTTCCAAATATTGTCCCGAACATCGTCAGGACAGATATCGTATAAGAAAGCGAACTAAGCCGGAAGATGTGAATATAAAGAACCAGACTTTCAAGCATACCTATACAGAAGTCGTTACTATGGTTATGGATTGTGCTCTCGAGGGTTGTACTCATCAGTTCGAAGTAAAAATCTACCCCAGGCAGTTTATTTATCCCAAATATTGTCCGGAGCACCGAAACGAGTATAAGCGGATTCGCCATCTTCAGTTGATCGGAAGAGAGGATCTTATCGAGCAGATGAAAAATGAAGGGGAGAGTTTCGAGCTGGATCACAGCACAGACGGTGTGGAAGAAGAAAGTGCCGATGTTGATGTAATTGATGATGTAGCTTAAGGAGTTACACCGTCCTTTTTGTTTGAGGAGGAGATCTGCTCTCTTCCTCTTTTTTTTGGACAATCATAATTGACTTGGCTTTCCTTGCCTCAAATCCTATTTTTTTATAGTCTACCTTATTACTTGTCATATCAGGATCGTTACATGAGTTCATTCCACCAAGCCATTTGCGATGTTAGCGGTAAGTTAGATCTTTTTTTTGAAAAACACTATTCCTCGATAAACCTTTGCGGTCCAGAACTAAATGCTGCTCAGTATCAACAGTATCCATTGATGTTTGCCTGCACTCACCGCAGTCACATCGACTACATATTGGTTGGTTACGAACTGCACAAAAAAGGTTTTAAGGATATGCGTTTCGCCGCAGGAGATAACCTTACCAGACTCCCTTACGTGGGGCCCAGATTCACTTCGTTTGGTGCCTTTGCCGTTTCCAGGGATAATGGCTTTGAAAGAAATTATGTTCGAAAGCTTTGTGATGGTGTTATCTCAATGCTGGATAAAGGTGAGCCGATAATTGTCTTTCCCGAAGGAGGCAGAAGTTACTCAGGAGCCATGCTCGAGTTGAAGAATGGAATCTTGGGTGCTGCTGTGCTTGCTCAAGCCAAAAATCCAGACCAGGATGTGTTTCTGGTGCCGATTGCGGTTTCATATGAGTTGATTCCTGATCTTCCTTATTTTGATCTTCTTCTGAAAGGAAAGCAGTTTAAGAAGAAAAGCAATCCTTTTTTTAAGCGGATAATAGGTTCTCTGTTTTACTTCGGTGCTGATATATTTGCCTATCTCCCTCTTTTTTTGGATAAGCTATTTAATAAGAAATTCGGAAATGCTTATATTGATTATAAGGCTCCGATTTCGGTTCGATCGATTGTAGACGTCGAGAAAAACCGAAATGAAAAAGCCAGGGATGATTTCTCTGCTCACCGGGTTTCCATGCAGCAGGTCAGTTCATACCTGCAGAAGGAGTTTCTCAGTCTGTATCGAATTTTACCTGTACATCTGGTTTCCTTCTTACTTAAGAGCGGCAATGACACGGCGGAAAAAATTGAAATTCAGATAGAGTCTTTGATTGAAAAACTCAAAGAAAATAGTCGCAACACAGAACTGGTGAGTACACTTGAGCCGGCAGAAATCGTGAAACAGGGGATTGATACATTAATAAAGCAGAAAGCTGTTTCTGTCAAAACTGAAATTGTTATCAGAAAACAATTTATTATCGATTACTACAGTGCTGCTGTATAACTGGGGGTGAGTGTGACATTCGAGCAGTATCTTACTATTCCTACGGTAGTAGACCTTAAATCGGAGGATAAAGTAGAAGCTTTAAAAGAATTATCGCTTGTACTTTTCAAGGCACTCGATGTCCGCAAGCAGAAGTCAATAATAGAGGAAATTTTGAAAAGGGAGGAGGCCTCATCGACTTTTATCGGACAGGGACTTGCTATGCCACAGGCTCATGGACCAATAAAGGAGGAGTTTGTAATAGCAGTAGGAAGAAGTCTGGGTGGTATTAAATATGATGCTGCACGTGGTGCCCTGGCGCATGTTATTGTACTGCTGATTGCTCAAGAAGAGGCTGATAACAATACGCAGATTCAGATTTTATCTGAACTGGCCACTTTTTTTAAGACTGATGCTGTAAGAGAGCAGATACTGGCTTTTGAGTCTCCGGTAGACCTGAAAAAGATAATTGAATCGCTAAAGCGCCCCCCTGCTGAAGACAAGACTATTAAAAGTGCTGCCAAGAAAATTGCCACTCCGATCATCTCTGCTGCTGTTACTTTGGCCAGGGAAACCAAAGCCAATGCTATAATGATCTTTGCAGACACTGTGCGGGAGAACGATTTTATAGATCAGTTTAGAATGAAACCCAAAATAATTGTTGTCACAAGTAATAAAGCTCGCTTTGAGCTTGCTCGAAACCGAAAAATTGCAGCCATTATCCAGGTTCCTTCCATTCCGGCATCTCGCACTGGGCAGATAAAAATCGGTATCCTTCTGGCTCTATCCCGCAATCTTATAGACAGAGAATCCAAAGTGATCTGCCTCTCGGGAAATTCCTCTAACGGTATCTTTGATACAATCGTTGCTATTGATGTAGTGATGGAGTACGAGTTTTTCTTTACCTCTGCACAGGCGATAGTGCCCCCGGATGTTAAGCCGGAAGTCTTGGAAAGAATAATAGGATTGGCTCAGGAAATTGCAGTTGAGGGCAGGGAGGGTAAGCCTGTAGGTACAATATTTGTTCTGGGTGATACCAATTCTGTCAATGCCTCGGTCAGGCAGCTAATTATTAATCCCTTCAGAGGCTATAGTGAAGCGGAGAGAAATATATTGGATCCAGGGCTGGTGGAGACCATCAAGGAATTTGCCAGTATCGATGGGGCATTTGTTATTACCGGTGATGGGATTGTCCTGTCTGCCGGAAGTTATCTGCGGCCCCAACTCACTGAGGAGTTACCGGCATTACCCGGGGGATTTGGTGCACGCCATGCCGCCGCTGCTGGGATCACCGCTTGTACAAACGCTTTAGCCATCACTATCTCAGAGTCTACCGGCACAGTAACCATCTTCAAAAATGGTGTGGTAATGATGTCCATAGCCAGACCGGTGGTCAGGGAAAAAACTCTGGTGCAGCGGTATCTGTAAAATCTGATTTTTTTTCTTTTTACAGTGTTTCTTCTGCGGCCAAATTTTACTCAGAAACTTTCTGCAAACATATTATTTTATCACTTCTACTTTTTTTAAATAGTATTTGCACTTGAGTAGGAAGCTGTCAGTTATAGGTATTCAGCTTTTTAAGGTGCTGTCAGATTTCCTGGCGGGCCACTGATCTTCTGATTCAGGTGTAGAAGCCAGGTTTACAGCAATGTATTAATTATAAAGAAGGGAATGGCACATGAACGCCAGAATCAGCTACAAAGATTCTTTTTTAAAGAATGCAGTTACTGCTCATGAAATGGAGTCATACAACCAATCTATTGCTTCAGCAGAAAAGTTGCTTTCCGATCGTAATGGCCCAGGCAATGATTTCCTTGGCTGGCTTGATCTTCCGAAAATGATGAACAAATCGATCATAGAGTATATTCAGGAAAAGGCTGCACAGATACGCGAAAAAGCGGATGTACTGATATGCGTAGGCATCGGAGGATCTTATCTGGGTGCACGTGCTGCAATCGAATACTCGTCGGTTTCTTTTGAAGATATGAGAAAGCCAAGGGTTATCTTTGCAGGACATTCCATAAATTCCGATTATCTCTCCGATTTACTTGAGTTAGTTAAGGAGAAAAATGTTGCTGTTAATGTAATTTCCAAAAGTGGTACAACGACTGAACCCGGAATCGCTTTCAGAGTGATAAGACAATGGATGGAAGCCAGATATGGAAGAAAAGAAGCTGCCTCCAGAATCATTGCCACAACAGACCCCACCAAAGGAGCTATGCGTAAGCTTGCCACAGAAGAAGGTTATGCCACATTTGACATCCCTTCAGATGTGGGAGGAAGATTTTCGGTGCTCACACCTGTGGGCCTTTTTCCGATTGCGGTTGCAGGTCTTGATATTGCAGAACTGATTGAAGGTGCAGCCGAAGCTTTTGATTTTTGCAGTGGCAATACCTGGGATAAAAACCTGGCTGGACATTATGCTGCTGCCCGTAATATCCTTTTCAGAAAAGGCTATACAACCGAAGTACTCGCATCATTTCAACCTCAGCTTCACTTTATCAGTGAATGGTGGAAACAGCTTGCCGGAGAAAGTGAAGGTAAAAACGGAACAGGAATTTTTCCTTCAGCTCTTGATTATACTACAGATCTGCACTCTCTTGGTCAGTACATGCAGGATGGGTTGCGTAATATTTTTGAAACCTTTATTATTGTTAAAAATACTCTGAAAAGTGTGACCGTGCCGCAATTTCAGGATGATAGTGATGAACTCAACTACCTGGCCGGCAGGACTTTTGAAGAAATCAATCAGAATGCCTACAAAGGTACTCTTCTGGCTCATTTTGATGGCGGGGTGCCATGCAGCACACTGCTTCTAAAGGATCGGTCTGAAAGAACACTGGGCCAGCTCTTCTACTTTTTTGAAAAAGCAATCGCCCTTTCAGGGTACATTTTAAGAGTCAATCCTTTCGATCAGCCTGGAGTGGAAGAGTACAAGAAAAATATGTTCGCACTCCTGGGGAAGAAAGGCTTTGAGAAACGGCGCGATGAACTGTCTTCACAAACCAAAGACATGCAACTATGAAATCATTCAGAAATGTTTTAACTTTTAATACTCCTCACCGCCGTGATTATGTAAATATCACGGCAGAGGTGGAATCTGCACTAAAGGACAGCGGTATCACCGAAGGAATCTGTCTGGTAAACGCGATGCATATCACTGCCAGCGTTTTTATAAATGACAATGAGCAGGGATTAATCAGGGATTTTGATGACTGGCTCGAAGAGCTTGCTCCTCATGGACCAATCTCCAGATATCGGCATAATGGAGCCGAAGATAATGGAGATGCGCATCTTAAACGTCAAGTTATGGGAAGAGAAGTGGTGGTGGCGGTCACTAATGCAAGATTGGATTTTGGCCCCTGGGAACAGATCTTTTATGGTGAATTTGATGGACGGCGGCCTAAAAAAGTACTGATTAAAATTATTGGAGATTGAAAAACTGCTTTTCAATCCGGGAGGTGTTTTGCAAAACAGAAAGCCGGTAATCGGAGTGATAGGTGCATCTGTTGCCACTGAAGAACAGTGTGAGCTTGCCTTCGAACTTGGTGGCCATATCGCCAAGCGGGGAGCGATTCTGGTCTGTGGTGGACTGGGTGGAATTATGGAAGCTTGCAGTAAAGGGGCTGCGGAAAATGGCGGCTTGGTGATTGGCATACTTCCTGGAGAAAATAAAGCCGATGCAAATCCCTATGTTTCTATTGCTATACCAACTGCAATGGGTATCTCTAGAAACGTGATGGTGGTGCAGACTGCCGATGTTCTTATCGCTTTTCCTGGTTCCTATGGCACCCTCAGTGAAATAGCTCTGGCTTTAGCCAGTGGAAAAACAGTGATTTATCTTCCTGGGGCTTGGGATCTTAAAAAAATCGGTAAAGTCGATAGCGCTCTTTTTAAAGAGGCTTTCGACTCCAGGCAGGCCATAGGATTTGCCCTTGATATTTTGCGTGGATAAAAAAAACTGGAATTTGCTGATTTCTCGGGATATATTATATGAATAATCATAATATAATCATAACTGAATAGCTGATCTAAAGCATCCTGTTGAGGAGGAACGTATTTTGACTTTCAATATCCCTTTAAGAATATCAGTTTTGTTAATCATCGGTTTCTGCGTATTGACTAATGCTGATTCATTGTCAATACATGTAGACATGAATAATTATTATGAGAAAATGGATGAATCCTTCTCCCGTCTTGCCAGATCCACTGCGCTGAAAAGTACCAGTCTCTCTGGTGCAGAAAAACTTTTCGTGAGAGAAATGAAAAAAAACCGGGCATATTACTCTCTGATTCGCACAAACTCAAAGGGAAAAATCATCTCTGAAGCGGTCAGAGGGAAAAAAGTCGAACGTCCAAATACTGACGTGGAACGAGAAAAATGGTTTCAAAATGTTAAAAAAAACAAAGAACCTCATTACTCAATTATCAGAGATGATGACCGAGGCCGCTATTATCTTATCTGGAGTAAACCAATTATTAAAAACAATAATTTTGTCGGCACGCTTACTGCAAAAATTGACCTCTGGGATAGTTTCTATGAGTTTTCCAATTCGGTTTATTATCCCTTTCTGGTTCGCCTCAACAGTCTCAGCCTTTTTTCTCATAAATGGAATAATGATTTCAGCTACAAAGAGGAACGTTTAACTATTCCAGGAATAAACAGGATTTCAGTCCGTTATATTCCTGAAAAAAAAGGCTTTTCTGTTGCAATCAAGGACTCTTCAAAGCCTGTATCTGCTGACACAGATACTCAGAAGACACCGGTGATTCAAAAAAGTGATACCGCGAAAGAAATCGCAACAAGTGCTCCAAAGGATAAAAAAGGGAATTCGGCAGGAGTATTAATTATCACTATTATCGTAGTTGTTGCCGGAGGTGCTCTGGTAACTCTGGTTGTTGTTTCCAGAAACCGCAGAAAGGCTTTTTTAAAAGAACTGGAGGAGGAGTAACGTTATTTCAATCCCTCACCATGGTAGCCAAATTTGGGACTATCTATGGCTCATCAGATTAGATACAATTATGGAGTAACATCTAATCTGGAAAAATCACAGTTAATATCAAAGCAATATCTAACTCAGAGATAATAGGAAAGAAAATATTTATACCAGGAAACGATAATTTTCTCCCTCAACAAAGAGAGGGGGGCTGTTTTTATGCTGCAATTTAAAAAAACCCACGCTGTTCTGGGCACAATTTTCCTCCAATTTTCTTTTTAAGTTAAAAAAAATCCATTGTATGCTTCCTATCTTCCTTTGTGTATAAATGGTAAGAATCCGGTCATCTTTGGAGCAGTTGGTTGCGGAGAACGGGGCGCGCACGTTAGAGGATTTCGAATCGGTGTAACAGGGAAATATCTTTTCGGAAGGGGAGATGGTCAGTGTTTTGCAAAAAAACATTTAATTAACATGGCTGGCATGGAGAAAACCGAAAGTGTCTCTCCATACGCAAGCCAGTATATTCTTGTGTTATTGATTTTTTCCCAGAGCCGCTTGTGCTTTAACTGCACGCGCCAATCCTTCTTTTGAGTAGGCAAAGGCCGCCAGCGGAGTCTCGGTTGAACCTTCTTTAAGGATTTCTTCTCCATAGTACATAGTGAGCTTATATTCTCTCATCAGAAATCTCTTGGCCAGCTTTTTGTCACCTTCTGCATTGATTATCAATTCACCAGTTTCTCCGTTTAAAAGCTGAACCTTTTGGCCGTAGTCATAGATAAAGTCGATACTGTCGGAGGTAATCTGGCGTTCTCCATTATTGTTGTTGATTACCATTGTGGGCAGGCAGTCCACTTTCCCTTTTGCGGAGTAGCCGTTTCCTTCGACGTAACCACTGGAGATGTATTGAAAATTCATGCTGGCATCGATTGGCTGTGCTGGCTCACCGGGAAACTTTCTGGTCAGTTTGCAATCAAAATTTCCCAGATATACGACCCAGTAAAGAGCTTGTCCCTGCTTGTTGTCGCTGCTCAGGTAGAACATCTTTTTTTGCAGAATATTACGAGCGAAGCAGGCAGTGACAGAAAAAGCGATGATTGAGAGAACAAAAAGAATCCGTTTCCTATTTATCATGAAACCTCCTCGGGAATTAAATTTGATATAGCTAAGGAAATAGTAAATTCTTTAATAAGTTACAGATCAGCCAATAATAAAGAAATTTGTTATTTAAAACTGATCAGCTATAAATATAAACATTTTTTGCTGAAAGTGTTGGATTGTTTCTGATCGGATCAGTGGCTTATGGCAAACTACAATCATTAAAAGTTCTGAATTTTCACTTCGTGCCACAGACCACTTTTTTTATCTTTAACCAGTTTTATATGAGGAGATTCACCACCATCATACACGGTTATTTCTTTTTCAGACAGAACAGTTTTCCCGATTATTGTGAGGGCCTTATTGTTGAGGGCTCTGTACTGTAGCATAAGGAAGTCTTTAATGCGTTCAAATTCCTGTCTGCTTTCGTTGAAGGTGAAAAAAAGTGTGCCAATCTGTTCTGTAGACAGCCTTTCATAGATTTTTGCTGGAAAAGGTTTTATCTGTCGGAGGCGTTCATAACTGTTTGCAGAAAAAATGGAATGTTTATCGGTGAAAAGGATGTAATGAAAGCTGGCATCGGGGAAAAGAATGCGCAGGGGGTTGAAAAGATTACCAATTAGAAAGTCGCAATCTACATTTATTCGCTCCAGTTTGCTTTCAAGGACAAGGATGTGGCGTTTCCCTTTATACCGGTAATCAAAAAAACCATCGATCTCTTTTATATTTTCGTATCCGTATTTTCCTTTGCCGCTTTTCTTCAAGATGATCAGGTTGGGATATTGTTTTATTTTCAAAATGTAGTCGCTGCTGTGTGCTACTATAAAATCTCTGCAGTTTCTCACATCAAAGCCTGGCTCGAATATGCCTCCGGTTTTTCCGTTTTTATCCCAGTGTTTTAAAAAGTATTTGGTTATACGTCTGGAGATTCTTTCTGCAAGATCTCCCAGAATATTACCTTCCGCCTGGGTGTCGTAAACAAAAGTAGAGTTGAGCAGATCGGAGATAGTGATAATGGGATAGCTGTAATCATTAATTTTATATTCCACAAGGATCTTTTCAAACTTTGGCAGAAAAGTGTTGATAGGGTCATTGGGGTTATGGAGTATAAAAGAGCTTTGGACTCCATGATTTCTCTTAATGGAATAGATGGTATCCTCGGAATTGTTTCGCTGAGGAGTCCACAAAACAGGGTGAAATTCAACAAAGGGGTCTTCGGAGTCCGAAACAGCAGGATTCGCTGTAGCCATTATGTCCGTTTTCTTTCTACTGTTTCTCGCCAGATTCTTTTAGCCTCTTGTAACACAATTTTATAAAAAACGCTCATTTAAATACATAAAGTACTTCAATTTTATTTTAATAATATTACATATGCTCAATAAGAGCAATAACTTATTACTGCTTTGGCTCATAGCCTATTTGTGCTATAAGCAAAAATTGATGCAGAAGAGTGAAAGCTCTTTTCCTCTGCTAAAAAGAAGGAAGCCCTTAATGTGGAGTCCCATACAGAAACACTCACTTTCCTCCTTGAATTCCAGTGCACTTTTCTTTTTTTAGCCCTACAAGAGAATTAAAACGCATGAGGCGCAGACAATCAATTCCCTCTGCTTGTTATCGGTAACAGCTAACAGCCCGAGTGTAGTTCACAGAATTTCTCCCTGTGTCCCCGGCATCTGCCCAAGTGCCAGAGTTTGAACCATGTTTTAAGAGACAATCCCTGACTTTTCCGGATTCCGGATATGCGCAACAGCCGCAGCGCTGAAAAAAAACTTGTCCCGGAGGGGTTATTTTACCTTTTTACTTTCCTTTTATAGAAAGATATTTGCCAATACATAATTCAGGCTTAAATTGATCAAGATTTTTGGTACTAAATCGAAATATTGATACGTTTTACCTATAACAAGACCTGGTGCAGCCCATCGAAAGGCTGAAATTTTGTAAATAAAAGAGTAACATTATACAAGATCGTTGCTTTTAGTTTCAAAAAAAATGTATCTTTTCTCCTTACTTTAGTGCCGGCCGATGCAGTGTCTGCTACTTTTTCCATGGATAGCACATAGTAATGAAGAACAAACCTTACAGGATATTGCTGGTCGATGATGAACCTGGAATTCGCAAAATATTACGGCTTTTTCTTGAGCTGGAGGGCTTTACTGTTTTCGAAGCCATTAATGCTACGCAGGCGATATCTGTAATCCAGAAAGAAAAACCTCACCTGGCCATTCTGGATGTGATCCTTTGTGGACAGACTGGCTTTGATGTATGTGAATGGGTCAAAAATAATCCTGAGACTAAAGACGTAATAATTTTTCTTTTTACTGCTTTGAATCAGGAGCATGATTATCGTGAAGGTCAGCGGGTGGGCTGTGATCTTTATCTTACAAAACCGCAAAACCCTAAAGATATCGTAGAAAAAGTAAACGAGTTTTTACAATCAAAATTTGATGAGCAACCAAACCACGAAAAATGTCAGCTTTAGGCCGGCTGTTTTCTGCTAGCGGCTATTCTTAGAAATTCAGAAAGGATATTTCCGGTCACATGAAAAAAAATACTACGATAAGGATTCTACTTGTTGTGGCAACTGTTATTCTTGCCATTTATTTCCTGATTCCTTCAGTAACCTACTATTCCAAAACTCCAGAACAGCGTGATCTGATCCGTCAGAATCAACCTAACATCCTCAAAAAGATCCTCAACCTAGGTCTTGATCTTCAGGGGGGAATGCGTCTGGTTTTGGAGATAGATCGGTCTAAACTGGAGGACCCCAATGATAAGGATGTTCTGGATCGCGCTTATACTATCATTGAGAACCGAATAAATGCTTTGGGTGTTGCCGAACCCATCATTCAAAAACAGGGAAATGACAGGATTATTGTTGAGCTGCCCGGGCTTAAAGATGAGGCGGCTGCAAAAAGTGTTATCGGAAAAACTGCTCAGCTAGAGTTTAACCTGGTGAGAGAGCCCGATCAGCTAAGACGTGCACTCAGCGTTATTGATAACGTGCTTACCGGTAAAGATGGCTTCGCTCCTGTTGATAGCAGCGAAAAAGCAGACAGCCTGGATAAAAAAGAACAGGAAGAGATCGCAAGCAGGCTCTTTAAAAGTCAACAGTCAAAGGATTCTGCTTCAGACAGTAGCGATGCTGAAACTGTTAGTGCTGCAAAACTTAAAGATTTGTTGGTTCAGGTTGGAGACCAGGTGGCTGCCCGGATGGATCATGTAGGGAGGGTTAACTCAATTCTGGTCAGAGATGATGTGCAGCAGGCACTTAAAAGAGCTGGTCTGGGAAATAATTCATTTCTTTGGGATCATGACACTACAAGCCTGAGTAACAGCGGTTATCGGGTCCTCTACTATGTTAAAGGTACTCCGGAGATGCGCGGTGATGTTATCAAAAACGCACAGGCTTCAATTGGCCAGAGTGACATGCGGGGAAGCGCTGCGAAGGTGGATATAGAGATGAATGCAAAAGGTTCCCGGGCATTCTCTTCGGTTACCGCTGCAAACCGAGACAAGTTTCTGGCAATAGTCTTAGACAGCACAGTTTATTCTGCACCCAGAATTATTCAGAAGATCCCTTTTGGAAAGGCTGAAATTACTGGAAATTTCACCATGGAAGAAGCTAAGAATCTGGCTATCGTTTTACGGGCTGGTGCACTCCCTGCTCCGGTAAAAATCATTCAGGAACAGGTAGTAGGACCATCACTGGGGCAGGATTCAATAGAAAAGGGACTGTTTGCTGGCTTAATAGGAGCTGTTTTGGTCATACTTTTCATGCTGATATACTATAGAATGAGTGGCGTTATTGCGCTTACCGCACTGGCTATTAATATTATGCTGGTGCTCGCTGTTATGGCAGGGATACATGCTACTCTTACTTTGCCAGGTATTGCTGCGATAATACTTCTGATCGGCATGAACGTAGATGCCAATGTGATCATTTTTGAAAGAATCAGAGAAGAATTGAGGCTGGGTAAGACTGCTACCAATGCCATCAAATCGGGTTATGAGACTGCTTTTGTCACCGTTATGGACTCCAACCTTACCACTCTGATCACTGCTTTCATTCTGTTGTGGAAAGGCACTGGTCCAATCAGAGGTTTCGCGGTCACCATGATCCTGGGCATTGTAACGTCGCTGTTTACAGCTCTGTTTGTATCTAAAGTACTGATGGATCTGATTTTCCAGAAAAACAAAAACACATTGAGCATCTAACTTATTTTAATGGGGAATTAATCACTATGTTGCAGGCTTTTAAAAACACAAAATACGATTTTATCCGTTACCAGAAAATTGCTTACAGCGTTTCAATTCTGGTTATGCTTATCGGCGTTGCATCAATAATAATGCACCGGGGATTCAACCTCTCTGTGGATTTTATCGGAGGAACCACCATGCAGATGAAATTCCAGGAACCTTTCCATGACGATCTTGGAAAGATAAGAGATATAATCTCTGAGCTGGGTTTCGGTTCACCTGAAGTGAAAACAATCGGACAGATTGCAAATAACGAATTGCAGGTGACCGTGGGCAAACAGGGAGAGGGGGATGAGGTTTCCAAGGCTATTAAGAGTGCCCTGACTGAGAAATATTCGGAAAATTCCTTTGAAGTTCGAAGAGTGGAAACCGTTGGTCCTAAAATCGGAGGCGAGCTCAAAAGGGATGCTATCGTTGCTATATTACTCTCACTGATTGCTATCCTTATTTATGTTGGATTTCGCTTTAACCTGCCCTTCGGGGTTGCTTCGGTGATACCCCTGTTTCATGATGTGCTGGTTACGCTTACTGTTTTCTCGTTACTCAATCTTGAGCTATCATTAACCTTTATCGCAGCATTGCTTACTATCGTGGGTTATTCGTTAAATGATACCATCGTGATCTTCGACCGTATCAGAGAGAATTTAAAAAGTGGCTTACGGGGGAGGAAGTTTACCGATGTGGTGAACGTCAGCATAAATCAGACCCTTTCCCGCACATTTATCACTTCGCTGACCACACTGCTTGTCTCCTTTGCGCTTTATCTTTTGGGAAGCGATGCTATTAAAGATTTCGCACTGGCTCTGACTGTCGGTGTTGTGGTGGGTACTTATTCCACTATCTTTATCGCTACTTCGATACTGATTGCCTGGCATAATAAAAGAGCGATCGTAAAATAAAGAAGTTTCACTATCTTTAAAAGAAAGGCGGGTTTGCACTGAACCCGCCTTTTTTTTTCTTTCAGAGATAGCTGGAGTTATTTTTCATGCTATGCATCAGGTGAAGGGAGGACGTACATGAGACTTTTTATGGTTTTGCTCGCAGCGATATTCTCCACTGTTTCAGCAGATGACTGTCAGTTGACAATAGCCCGGCTCAAATACGGTGGCGGCGGAGACTGGTATGCCAACCCCTCTTCTTTGCCAAATCTGACAAAAGCTCTTAAGCAGCGTACATCTATCCAGATCTGTGATACCATAAAAACCGTTCAGATAATGGATAGGGAGCTTTTCCTCTTCCCTTTTCTTTACATGACCGGACATGGGGATTTTAAATTAACCGATGCCGAGAAGTTGAGATTGCGAAAATACCTGATAGGGGGTGGGTTTCTCTGGGCCGATGATAATTATGGGCTGGATCGTACGTTGCGTCAGCGGATCGCACAGCTCTTTCCGGAAAACCCCCTGACCGTTATCCCTTCCGATCACCCCATTTACAGCAGTTTTTACAAATTGCCGGGATTACCAAAGATTCATGAGCATGACGGGTTGCCCGCCCAGGGTCTTGGGGTGTTTTTTGAAGGTAGAATGGTGATATTTTACACCTATAGCACCGATATCGGTGATGGTATGGAAGATTTGCATGTTCATAGTGTTGGTGAGAGACGTCATGAGCTGGCACTTCAGATGGGCGTAAATGTTATCCACTGGTTTCTGAATCAATGAATAAAGACCTCTTAAGTGTAAAAAGATATGTCGCTGGGGTTCGAAGGAAGATTATCTGGTTAAGAATTATCCAGGGATTTGCTCCTGCCATCTTCGTTTTCTCATTGATCTCAGTGGCACTCAATCTCAGTTTTGCCCTGTATCCATGGATTTTTCTACCGCTTTTGTGGGACACGCTTGCTTGTCTTCTGTTGATATTTCTTTTCGGGTGGTTTTTTGATTCTGTTTTTTTCCATGCTCCCGATTATCACAAAGTGGCTTTAAAAATTGAACAGAGCTCAAAATGTGTTCATCCGCTGATTGCCATCGCACTTGAATTTCATAAGGCAAAGCAAAGTAGTCCATTTATTGAACGCACTTTCCATCTGGCGGCACAGCAGATTAACGGATTGGTTCCGATTTCTCAGAAGCTACCACTTACTTTGTGGTTTAACCTCATTCTGGTTCCTGCCTGGATTCTCAGTGTAAATCTTTTTGATCCTCCGCTGTTACGATTCTGGAATGCGCCGTTTCTCTCAATCAGTTCATCGGGTGCAACTATCAGTCCGGGGACTGTAAAGATAGGGCTCAACGATTCAGTGACATTGAAATTTCAACCGCTTCAGACCAGATTGCCCTCATGCAGGATAGATATAAATAGATTTATTGAAAAAAGATCTGAAAAGATTCACCTGCGATCTGACAGTTTGGATCTGTTCAGCTACAGCATGGATAGCGTAAAACAATCTTTTGTCTATCAGTTTTTTTATGGGGGGCAGCAGTTTGCACCCGAAACAATCACTGTCGTTCCACCACCAGCTCTCTACAGCATGCAAATACGGCTAACTCCACCTTCCTATACTGGTGATTCGGTAAGAGTCTTGCCCGAAGGACAGGGTGATTTCAGAGCTTATGCCGGGACAAAAGTGAATTTCACCATCGAATCAGAAGAACTATCCAGAGCGTATCTGATAAGTGGCAATGATTCCACAAGCTTCAGAGTGGATAAAAACAGTGCCAATGGTGAAATTACTGTGAAGAAACCGATTGAATATACTTTTGGACTAATGGATCTGCGTGGACAGAAGAGCGACTCCCTTCCGCAATTTCGCATAGATATTATTCCAGATGAACTGCCTATGGTTCATTTTCTTAAGCCTGGTTATAATATTGAGCTTCAACCCGAGATGGTGGAGACATTGTGGGTTCAGGGGATTGATGACATCGGAATAAGATCCTTAGAGATTTTAAGCTGCCGAAATGGTGAATGTCAGGAAAGTGTTTCCTCCTGGAATATTTCCCCTAAAGGAAACCCTCAAACTATCAGAAAGCAGGTTATCTGGAACCTGCGTCAATACACTCTTTATCCTGGAGACACACTCTTTTACTGGGCTAAAATACGCGATAATCGACCATTCTCTCCTCCAGGAATCACTACCAGCGATACTTTCTGGTTCAGAGTACCCTCTTTTGAAGAGATTCACCAGGCAATCATGGAGAAGGAAAACTATGCAGATCAGAAAATCGAAGGAGTGCGCAAAGAACAGGAAAATCTCCAGGACATGCTGGAGCAATTAGTCAAGTCTACTACCGGCTCTGAGGAGCTTTCCTGGGATCAGAAACAGATTCTGCAGGATGTTCAAAAATCGATTCAGGCTCAAACTGATTCTTTACAGAACGCTCTCAATTCGTTGCAGGAAAACATCGAAAAGCTTAAAGAGCAGGGTAACATTGGTGAAGAGATCGGTGAAAAAATGGAACAGGTGCAAAATGAGCTCAAAGAATTGATAAAACAATTTGGCGACAGTCTGTTTCCAAAATTTGAAGATGGTCATCAGATCTCTTTTGATGATATGCAGGAAGCAGTGGAGAATCTCCAGAAAATGCTCCCTGAACTGGATGAGCGATTAGACAATACACTGCAGTTTCTGCAGATGTTGCGCAAGGATCGCGAATTGGCTTCTATGGCTATGCGTGCAGAAAAACTGGCTCAGGAACAAAAGACCATTGCTGATCAGAAACAATCTCCACGTACGATGGGTCAGCAGAAGGATCTTCTAAATAGGATTGAGAATTTCAACCATGATTTGAAGAAGAATCATCCGGGTGAGAAAAACCTTTCATTTGCTTCAGAGCAGATGGATTCTTTGCATGATCGGATGCAGTCTGGACTCTCAGAAAAGCGAAGCCCCTCGGCAAATCAGATGAACCAAATGAGTGCGGCTCTGCTTTCTGCATCTCAACAGCTTAGGGACATGATGAGTGCCAGCAAGATGAAACAGATGCTGGCTGAGAAGAAAATGATTATGGAGATGACTCATGATGCCTTAGACCTGATCGAATGGCAGGAGAAGATAATTACAGAATTTGACAGCAAAGAACGCAAAAATGTGGCGGTTTCACAACAGGCGTTAAGAGATGCATTAACCAAATCATCCTTTAAAACCGATAGTCTCAAAATGATTCCCCCAATGGTAAAAAACAAAATAAGCCAGCAGTTTTCTTTTGCACTCGATAATTCCCGGGAGGCTGTGCTGGCGCTGGGAGAAAACAATGCCATGTGGGCGATGCGGGAGAATAAGTTCGCCCTCAACTCTCTGGCCAGTACTTTGGTCAAAACATTGCAGAGTATGAAACAGCAGTGTCAAAGCCAGAGCAGTTGCAACAGTGGCTTTATGGATGCCATGCGCAATCTCTCGGGTCGTCAGGCCTCTATAAATGCCGCCACTGCGGATCTGCTTAAATCACTTATGAGTGGATCAAAGGGAGAAAGCGGGCAACAAGCTGGTAATCAGGGAAACCAGAGTGCACGTGAGGCTGCACAGAAAGCTCAGAGGGCGATTGCAGAAGAATTAAAGAAGCTGGCTGAAAAGTATGGCAAAGAAACTGGTGGTGCAATGAAAGAGAGAGTCGAGCAGTTGGAAAAGGAAGCTCAAAGACTGGCAAAAATGCTCGAGCAGCCAAAACCTGAGATCTCCAGACACCAGGATCGCTTTCTCTCTAGAATGCTTCAGGCTACCCTTTCTATGAATCGCCGCGATGAAGGGAAAGAGGAGCGTAAGTCTAAAACTGCTGAGATGGTTTTTACTCCGGATAAAGGCATTGGTAAGAATTCTGTTTCCGATGATCCGGACACTTTTTACATGCTCAGACGAAAGGCTCTTATGGGCAATTTTCCCGAAAGTTACAGAGAAGCAATAAGAGCATATTTCGATTCTCTGGAAGTGATGTTTTTAAATAAATAAAAAGCGAACTGATGAGTAGTTAATTAGCGAGCAATTATCTGGTCAAATGCTTTGAAGCGGCAACTTCACCTGCTCTCCCCGAAGCTCATAGCGCGCTTCCTAGAGGGACCCTTTTTTGGACGTTTTGTCTTCTCTGCGGACTCTACAATCAAATTTCGTTACTCGATATTGGATATTGGTCTTATCTGTAGTTGCTGAAGCCTTCATACCCGGGTAGAAAATATTGGTTAGCTTATGAATTGGAAACGCAGTTTTTACATCATTTTAGTGGCTCAGATGTTTACATCTATGGGCTTTTCGCTGATATTCCCCTTTCTTCCTTTTTACATTAAAGAATTGGATACAGCTCTGGGGCTTGATACCGAGATTCTTTCGGGCTTGGTGTTCTCTTCTCAGGCACTGGCAATGGCACTGGTTTCTCCTCTGTGGGGTGCAATTGCAGACCGGTATGGTAAGAAACCGATGGTGGTCAGAGCGATGATAGGAGGGGCGGTTACAATATTTTTGATGGGATTTGTGAAGACTGTCGAACAGCTTATTTTCCTCAGAATTTGTCAGGGACTTCTTAGCGGTGTAATTTCGGCTACCAGTGCACTGACCGCTTCCTTTACCCCCAGAGAAAAAAGCGGCTATGTGATGGGGTCTTTACAGGTGGCCGTGTGGTCCGGGGTAGCTCTGGGACCGTTTATCGGAGGGATTCTGGCGGATATTTCTGGGATCAGACCCACATTTGTGATCACTGGTATACTCTTATTTTTATCAGGTGCATCGGTCTTGTTTTATGTCCATGAAAAGTCAGATGCGAAACTGAAAAAGACTAAGAAAAAATCCAATCTTTTGTCTGACTGGAAAAAATTATTTACTCAAAAAAAGGTTCTTATCGTTTATGTGCTGCGCTTTCTGAGTAGTATGGCCAATACCATGCTCTATCCTGTTTTACCATTATTTTTAGCCGTACTGGTGGGGCCTAATGAGAACCTTGGAACCTTGACCGGATCGGTAATAGGTGTGATATCGGTTTCGGGCATTGTGGGAGGCTTTCTGATGGCCCGAACCAGTGACAAAATCGGACACAAACGGGTAGTAATTTTGGCATCTGCAACAACTGCACTATTTTTTATTCCTCAGGGATTGGTGAGCAATATGTGGCAGTTTGTTGCTCTTAGCTTGCTTACAGGATTTTGCTCCGGGGCACTGACTCCATCGTTGAGTGCACTATTAGCGCAGAGTTCGGATCGGGGTACAGAGGGCAGCATTTATGGGTTTGACAATTCTATCATGTCTGCTGGCAGGGCTGTGGCCCCGATTGCAGGATCGCTCTTAGCAGTGCTGTTTAGCTACAAAATTACCTTTATTGCCACTGGCCTGATATTTCTGGCAATGGCAATAATTGCGCATTCTTTACCAAAAAAAAATAAGATTGACTATGACGAGAAATGTTGTTCTGTTCTCATTTCAAAAAACGATTTCAATATCCAGGATCATAATCTGTAAAATGTATCGTAGGTAACGCTGGGAAAAGTCCATAGTACTTCTTTTAATTCATTGACTGTTTTTCCAGAGCGAATAGCCTCTGCAAATAAGTTAATCACTTCATCAACATTATATCCTAATAGATGAGCTCCACGGATTTTGTTAGAACCCCTGTCAATCACTATTTTAAAGGCAGAGCATGACAATCCTAATCTTTTGCTGATGTGTTTACGGGAAGTATCCTTGAAAATAATAGTCACATCTGAAGAGTGTACTGCTGGCTCTCCGGCCATGGCAATCTCCGGATGAGTGAAAACGACGCTAGGAACTGCCCTGTAATCAGGAATTCTCGAATTACCATAAAGCATATTGTGCGCGACTATTTTCCCTTCGATTTCCGCAACCGGAGTAAGCTGAATTCCCTCAGCATGCGCATCTCCTGCTATGTAAACGTTCCTGTTGGACTCACTTTGCAAATACTTATTGACTCTGATCCTGTATTTGTCATGAGCTACGTCTGCCTCTTCAAGTTTCAAATGATCAACATTTGGCACTCTGCCAGCCCCGTGCACTACCATATCCGCTTCGAATGCATCTTCTTTGTCTGCAGAGCAATAAACCATAAAATGATTCCGGACCGATTCTACCGCCATGACCTTTTTGTTTACTTTGATATTGATACCAACACTACGCATTTCCTTCTCCAGCATTGAAACAAGATCCAGATCAAATAAGCCAAGTGGATATGGTGCATACTCAAGTATGGTGACTGAAGTACCAAGGGCCGAAAGAATATAAGAAAATTCCATCGATATATATCCAGCTCCGATAAAAAGAACCTTTGAAGGAAAGTTTTTTTCCTTTAGAAGCTGATCACTGTTAAGGAGGTAGTGCTCACCAGGGATTCCAAGAGTTCGGGGTTTTGAACCAGTTGCTATCAGAATCTTTCTTGCACTGATTACCTTGCTATTCAAGGACACTTTGTTTATACCCGAAAAGGTTACTGTTCCGTGGTACGTGTCTATGCCAGCCGAGGAAAACATCTCTTCATGCATGGAGGGGAGGTCTCTGTTCAGTTCATCTTTGAAATTAATTAAATCACTCCAGTCTATCTTAGGCGATCCGAAGATACCTTTCCCTTTCATTCCCTTTAAGCGAAAAAGTAACTCTGCTGCACCGGCAAGAGTTCTTTTGGGATTACATCCCCGAAGCGAACAAGTGCCCCCGAAGGGAAGCTGGTCGGCTATAGCCACTTTCCATCCGGCAGCACTACAAATTATGGCTGCAGTGGAGCCTGCCTCTCCAGTCCCGATAACAAAAAGATCATAATTCAATTTTTGCATACAACCACCCGCTTGGTATTTAATATTTCCTTATTAAAGGAGCTAAAAAGTAGGGGGGCAAAAGTAATGCCTGTAATTTTTAATCGCGAATTTTGCAAAGCATGAAACTAACCAAAACCAGTCATTTTAATGATCTGGAAAGTTGATTCTTTTTTACTGCTGCATATAGCTTTTTAACCGCTATATTAAAGGGGATGATAAATATAACTTGTTATTAATTATAAATTATATTATATTTATATAGTTGTGATTGCAACAATTGTTTTTTCAACCATTGATTTGCAGGAAAAAACAGAAATGGTTGAATGCATTCTTCCTGGTTGTACTGCTGTTAGCTGGCTCACATACCCCTCTGGCATGAGCTAAAGACTTCACATTAGAAAGCTCTTAAATAAATTAAAGTTTAGTTACTGGAATTTGCTTGAAACGATTGCATGGCAAAGAAATTTCGAAAAACAAAGTTCTCCTGTTCAAATATTGGAGGTTAGCAAATGGGTAATGAATACAGCGTTGATAACATACAGATTCTGGATGGATTGGAGGCTGTAAGAAAACGTCCTGGAATGTATATCGGATCAACATCTTCAAAGGGACTGCATCATTTAGTTTATGAGATTGTTGATAATGCTGTTGATGAAGCATTGGCCGGATTCTGTGACACGATCGACATATCAATTAATTCGGACAATTCAATTACGGTAACAGATAATGGTCGCGGCATTCCCATAGGTATTCACCCTAAAGCGGGTGTACCTGCAGTTGAGGTGATCTTTACAGTACTACATTCAGGTGGAAAGTTCGGTGGCAGTGGTTATAAGGTATCCGGTGGACTTCATGGGGTCGGAGCTTCGGTAGTAAATGGTTTGTCTGAATGGCTTGAAGTAGAAATCTGCATAGATGGCAAGATGTACAGGCAGAGATTTGAAAGAGGTAAAGTAGTGTCTGCTCTTCAGGAGATAGGCACATGTGAGTTCAGCGGTACAAAGGTGTCTTTTTTGCCCGACAAAGAAATTTTCGAGGAAACTGTTTATGATTACGAAGTGCTAATACAACGGCTTCGTGAGATGGCTTTTTTGAATAAAAATGTCAAAATTATACTTCGCGATTGCAGAGAAGAAGAGCACAAGATAAAGGAATTTCATTATGAAGGTGGTATCAAAGAGTTCGTTGGATATTTGAACAAACTTAAAGATCCAATTTACAGCGATATCTTTTACTGTGAAGGTGAACGAAATGGAATTTATGTGGAGGTGGCTTTTCAGCATAACAGCACCTATACCGAAAGCATCTATAGTTTTGTCAATACAATAACTACCCCTGAAGGTGGAACGCACCTTGCTGGGTTCAAAAACGCAATAACAAAAACCTTCAATGATTATGCCCGAAACCAGAAATATCTCAAAGAAAATGATATGAATCTTTCCGGAGAGGATATAAGGGAGGGTTTAACTGCGATAATCAGCATTAAAGTCCCTGAGCCGCAGTTCGAGGGTCAGACAAAACAGAAGTTAGGTAACAGTGAAGCCAGAACTGCAGTTGATGGAGTAATAAGCGAACATTTAACCCATTATCTTGAATTAAACCCTGCGGTTGCCAGAACCATGTGCGAAAGAGCGGTTCTGGCTCAAAGAGCCAGAGAAGCAGCACGAAAAGCCCGTGAGCTGACCAGACGGAAAACTGCACTGGAAGGAATCAATCTGCCTGGAAAACTGGCAGATTGTTCGGATAAAGATCCTTCAAAATGTGAGATTTACATAGTTGAAGGAGATTCCGCAGGTGGATCTGCAAAAACGGCCCGTTCAAGAGCTACACAGGCAATTCTTCCGTTAAGGGGAAAAATATTAAATGTTGAAAAATCCAGACTGGATAAGATTCTGGTGAATAATGAAATAAGAGCCATGATAACTGCCTTTGGGACCGGAATTTCCGATGACTTTGAAATCAATAAATTACGTTATCATAAAATTATTATTATGACTGACGCAGATGTCGACGGTGCTCATATCAGCACACTGCTTTTAACTTTTTTCTACCGGTTCATGCCCGAGTTGATAAAGCAGGGATATGTCTATATGGCACAACCACCACTATACAAAGTTGAAAAAGGAAAAATGATCCATTATGCCTACAATGATGAGGAACTTAACAATATATTGGTGGAAGTAGGCCGTGACAATAACAACAAAATTCAGCGTTACAAGGGATTGGGTGAAATGGATGCCGAACAGCTCTGGGATACCACAATGGATCCTGAGAAAAGAGTGCTCCTTCGGGTCACCATGGATGAGGAAGAATCTTCTGAAATTGATCTTACCTTTACCACTCTGATGGGCGATAAAGTAGAGCCAAGAAGAGAATTCATCGAAGCAAATGCAAAGTATGTTAAAAATTTGGATATTTAATATTGTTGCTGAAACACAATAATAATACAGAGTTTATCGGGAAGTCTGAACGGAGTATAATGACATGGAAGAGATAGCTTTTGATAAAGTAAATGATGTTGATCTTAAAAAAACGATGGAAAGATCGTACATTGATTATGCAATGTCTGTCATTGCTGCAAGGGCATTGCCAGATGTCAGAGATGGATTAAAGCCGGTTCAAAGAAGAATACTGTATGCTATGAGCGAATTGAATAATGGACCGGACAAACCGCATCGTAAGTGTGCGCGTATCGTGGGTGATACCATGGGAAAATTTCATCCACACGGCGACAGTTCAATTTACGAGGCAATGGTAAAATTGGCTCAAAACTTCTCCACCAGATATCCTTTGGTCGATGGGCATGGAAACTTCGGATCGGTCGATGGCGACAGTGCTGCAGCAATGCGATACACTGAAGCCCGTTTGAGTAAAATGTCGGTGGAAATGCTTGCTGATATTAATAAAAAAACCGTTGATTTCGTACCAAATTTCGATGAAACAGAGCAGGAACCGGTAGTCATGCCCTCAAGATTCCCTAACCTGTTAGTCAATGGTACATCTGGAATTGCTGTTGGAATGGCTACCAATATTCCACCCCATAACTTAAATGAAGTTGTCAATGCAGTAATTAAAATGATTGATAACTATATGGAAGAGAACAGAGAAACGGCTCTGGAAGAATTGATGGAAATAATTACAGGGCCTGATTTTCCTACAGGCGCAGAAATCGTTGGCGCTGCCGGGATCAAGGAGGCTTACCGCACAGGCAGAGGAAAAATTTGTGTACGGGCTATCACAGAAATCGAGCCAATGCAAAACGGAAAAAACCGGATCGTTGTCAAAGAACTTCCATATATGGTAAACAAGGCACGATTGATCGAAAAAATTGCTGAACTGGTAAAAGATAAAAAGATCGATGGAATAACAGAACTTCGGGATGAATCTGACAGAACTGGTATGAGGATTGTCATTGAACTTCGAAGGGACATAAATGCAAATGTCATGCTTAACCAGCTCTACAAGCATACTCAGTTGCAGGATACTTTTGGTATAATAATGCTAGCATTGGAAAACAATGAGCCTAAAGTACTCAATCTCTACCAGATGCTCGATAATTATTTACAGCATCAGAAAGAAATTGTTACCAGACGTACTCAACATGATTTAGCCAAAGCTGAAGAACGGGCTCACATATTACAAGGATTGCTGATAGCGTTGGATAATATTGAAGAAGTCATAGCTATTATCCGTTCTTCAGAAAACAGTAACAGTGCAAAACAGAAGCTCATTCTCCGCTTTACTCTTACTGATGTTCAGGCACAGGCGATTATTGATATGAGGCTACGTACTTTGACTGGTCTGGAAAAGGAAAAACTGGAAACAGAAAATTCTGAGCTTATGCGTATTATTGCTGGATTTAAGGAAATCCTGGCTGATAAAAACAGGCTGTTGGGGGTGATCAAAGATGAGATCATCGTTATCAGGAACAAATATGGTGATGTGAGAAGGACCAGAATCAGCATGGATGAGTTTGATTTCTCGATTGAGGATTTGATACCCGATGAGAACACGATTATAGCCATGACAAGATTTGGTTATATAAAACGGATGGACATTGATAACTTCAAATGCCAGAATCGCGGTGGTAAAGGTATCAAAGGAATACAGATGATCGATGAGGACTTCATCGAGGAGCTGTTTATGACCAGAAACCATAATTTTATCCTGTTCTTTACCAACCGTGGAAGAGTGTATAAACTCAAGGCTTACCAGATACCTGCCTGCGGAAGAACTGCAAGAGGAACTGCTATAGTAAATTTACTTGAGCTCCAGCCAGAAGAACATATAACTGCCATGATAGCTTTGAAAGAATTCGGAAATGAAAACTTCCTCTTTATGGCCACCAAAAATGGTATTGTCAAAAAAACCCCTATCAAAGATTATCAGAATATCAGAAAGTCCGGAATTCAGGCTATAATTCTTAGAGATAATGATGACCTTATTGAAGTCAAATTGACCAACAATAGTAATGACATTTTTCTTGCCACTAAAAAAGGAATGTGCATCAGGTTCAATGAGAAAAATGTAAGATCGACATCAAGAAGCTCTATGGGAGTGAGAGGAATGGCTCTTACAGGCGATGATCAGGTAGTGGGAATGCAGCTTGAGACTCAGGGCACACACCTTCTGTTTGTATCGGAAAGGGGATTGGGAAAACGAACCGAAATGAGCGAATTCTCTGTGCAGCACCGTGCGGGTAAAGGGGTAAAATGCTATAAGCTGACGGAGAAAACAGGTAACTTGGTTGGTGTCAAGGCGGTTGATGAGGAAAATGAAATAATCATTATTACCAGTGGAGGAATGACTATTCGCTTGTTGGTACGTGACATTTCCATTCTCCGTCGAAACACTTCTGGTATAAAATTAATCGTAATTAAGAGTGACATTGCTGTCGCCAGCTTTATAAGAGTAAAGTCAGAAGAGCTAAATGATACTTCTGGCCTGTCTCTTGATGTAGACGAAGAAACAAGTGATTCAGAGCAAGCATTATGCGAAGAATCGACTGATACTGCAGTAGATTCCGAAAACTGTGAAAAAAGCAATGAAGAAACAAATAAAAATGAAGATTCGGAATCCGAAAGTTGTAACCAAGAATCTGACAACTGAATATAGAGAGGCAGAATCAATTTAAATTTTTAAAAATAGAAAAGGCTGAAGAGACATGAATGCAAGTAAAGAAAGATTTCAGGCAGATGACACGACCAGAGTCATCAAAAGAGACAACTCTTCGGTAGCAGTTGTGCTCAAGAAAACGTTAGTGCTTCCTATTCTAACCAAAGTGGTTGATGAAAGTCATAAGGAAGGCCTGTTGACCCAAAATGATGATATGGTTGATTGGGACAAACTGGGATTGAAAAATCCCAGGCTATGGCTCGATAAGAAGCTTTTTAGTGAAGCATTATCGGATATCATAAAAGGTGCTGCCAAGAAAAATAAAGGGGAAAAACCTGCAGTTATCTCGATGAAATACGACGGTGCAAATGATTGCACAATAAGTATTACTTACCACATAAAAGAATCTGAACAGCGGAATATGTACGGAAGGTCTGTAAATTTTAGTCATCGTACAGCTGAGATTATCTTACAGCATGGGGCAAAATTGGAAGAAAATGAATCTGACAACAGTGTGCGTATACGTATCATTTTTTAAAACAACTGGCTGTGTTTAAGATAATTGATAAGGATAAAAAATTGTGTGGAAGTGTTTCTCTGATTCTTTTCAATATTTTTAAAAAATTACTTACAGAAAGGTATATCTATGTCAGAAAGGCATCTCATTGAGAGTATCAAAGACCTTCCTCAGTTTGTAAGAAAACTATTTTATGAAAATGACATATCAAAACTTAATCTCGATATTAACCTAACTCAGACTAATATTCTAATGTTTATTGACTCTAATAAAAATAAATCCATGTCAGAATTGAGTAAGCTGGTCGGATTGGAGAAAAGCTCATTTACACGGTCTGTTGATTATCTTGTGGAAAGTAAGTTTTTAAAGAAAAACTACTCAAGTGAAGACAGACGCAAAATAACCATTTCCTTTACCGAAAAAGGACTCAAAGCTGTAAGATTGATTAAAAATGGCTGGAATGAACACTTCAGATCCATGGTCTTTACTCTTTCTGCTGATGAACAAAAGGAGTTTTCGGATTCCATTAAAATAGTTTCAAAATATGTACAGCAAATGTTGAGTGGTTCCAAAAAAGAGAATAATTCATAAAGCCAGCTTGAGGGCTGGCAATGACTTCAAAGAGTACAAATATTACCATAGACAGCTTTTTTATTGCAGGTCCACCGTATTGTTTATCTGCAATCTTTTGAAGTTTCTTTTCTGTATGCGCCTTGTTGGAGAAGGATCAGGAGGTTCTTCTCCCTGCAAAGAGCCTTGTTGTAAATAATATTTAAGACTGAAATATAGATTGCCGTATCGATTGTAATCTCTGCGAATCGATAAATTCAACATCAGGAGTTTTTTCCCACTCTTTTTTTATTGCTTCAAGATAAAGAATGTCATAAACTGCCCCCGGACGTGGATAGCTTGCCACGATATAATGTGGTTGTGCCTTTTTTTCTCCAGGTTGCTTTTCGTATTCCGGACGCACGCTCTCTGCTGTGTTCAAAGAATTGCCGTGCTCGAAAATTATCTCATCCATTTTTTTATAGACATCTTTACTTTCAACATACATCTCATAGTATGCCAACATCTGTGCCAAAACATAATTTGAAGCGATCCAGACATCTTTTCCCTGATCCGATTCCACCGCCGAACCGTCCTCTTTACGTGCTGTAGCCCACCCCATGGGGGTGCGGTTGTTAATATATATGGTTTTCAGCAGCCGTTTCATTCGGCCTTCGGGCAGGAAAGGTTTTTCTCCCATCGAAATCCACTGCCATAATCCAACAGTCTGGTCTGTAAATACATCGGTGCACTTCCCCTGGCCATTTACACCACTGCAGGTGATATAGTAGGCCATCTCGTTTCCTTGTGCATTGGTAGTTTCGTACCAGAGCGAATCGTATACTGGAAATGCTTTCTGGTATAGTTCTATATACCTGTTTTTTTCGCTGATATCTCCTGTCATATCGGCCATTCTGGCCATTGCCTTTAAAGAAGTCAGGAATAGATTGGCATCATAAGCACCAACTCCGGCAAAGGGGATATTATCATAAGTGTTTCTTACTTCTCCAGGCCTGCCTTCAGGTATACCATCGTTATCATAATCCATACTCATCAGATAGTTAAAACCCTTTTTAAGAGTGTCCCAGTTGTTGTTCACCAGATCCGATTTTCCTGTGTATTTTACATTCCGAAGAGTTCGAAGTGCCAGCTTGGGAAACAGGTCGATCCAGTATGAAGTATTAAACCAGGTGTATTCCGACATATTCCGCAGAGGATTGCCAAAGGATAAAGATCCAAGATCATGAAATACCGAGCCATCCTCTTTTTTTGATGCGTAAATGTGGATGTCGGCTCCTGGCTGACGGCTCTCACGTTCCAACTGCTGAAGGTAATTTCTTTGCAGGACCGGATCATAAAAATACTGATTGTAAAAACGGAGTTTTTCATCCTTTTTGTTGATGGAGGCGATGAATTGCTCACAAAGCTCCAGCTCAAACTGAGGAAAAATGGACAGAAGCAGCTTGGAGTAGAAATCTACATCCGCTGAATTGTTGAAAGGATAATCGAAACACTCCAGAAATCGAGCTCGATTATCCTGGTCCAGAACCGATGCATTTGAAAGTAAATAACTGAGTTCGTTAAACAGAAGCCTTGCAGCCCTGAGTGCCCCATCGGTGTCATTTTTATACATGGGTTGATTCTGAAGCGAGCTGTAAATATGCTCCTGAACAGCTATTGTACGCTCAAGCCAATCAGGATAATTATTGAGAGCATTGACAGCCATATCCTTTGCGCGATTCTCTTCACAGAGGTAATCCTTGACATATCTTCTTCCAACGGATATGCCATCTGCATACTTTTGGAACGGAAAATCGAGAGCTTTCACCACAGGAACAGAAACCACCTGGCCTGGTCCCACACTGACAGTAATACTGATAGCTGCACCATAGTCATTATCTGCTTCAATAGCATTGGGGTGGTGAAAACTTCCATCGGAATTAAGGGTAAGATCCTGTTTGTAGGTGCGCAGTTTGAATGCTTCCTGAAGATCAATTTTAATCCCTTCCGAAACCGGCACCGCAATCACCATCCGGTCATGACTCTGCTCTCCGCACATCTCTATACCGCTAATGCCCTGGTAGCTGAATTTACTGTGCATCTGGCCATTGGCAGAAGCGTAACCGAGAAACGTGTAGTCCTGTTCGCAGGGACGGCTGTTTTTTCTGCGGAGATTAACCAGTGATGGCATGGGAACCACAAGCGTGATCTGTTGTGAAGAGTTGCTTTTATTGTGAAGAATGTACTGTTCCACACTGGCAGGAGTAAACTGATCATTAGACGAGAGCAGGGGAGCAATGATTCTGCGTGTTATTTCTGTCTTTCCAACCCGGTAATTCAGTTGAGCCAGGGGTGTCGCAAGTGATATGGAAATATCTTTTTGTGCCGTGAATTCATAATAATAGTTCTGAGGCAAAGGAAAATCATCAGCACCGGTGAAGTTCTCTGTCTTATATGATGTCAACATTACGGGAGTCTTGTTGTTTATGCAGACAAATGGTATGGAGGCCATCCGCAAGGGGTTATCATTTAGAAAAATCAGAGAACCGGAATCAATGATCCCGGTGACTGTACCATGATGAGAAATAATCAGTGACAATGTAAGAGTTCCCTCTTTGGCGATTGCCTGGGGAGATGCTACGGAACGGTAGTGGCCCTGGTTGTGCACCGCCATCCGGTTATCTTCGTAGATTTTTTTGATCCTGGTGCCATTAAGAGTGTAAAAACGTCGGATCTTGTCAAAAATCACCTTTTCTTTGTCTTTAGAGAAGTAGAGCTGTGCAATTACCGATGCTGAAGACAAGATGTTTTCAATGTTTTCGATACTTGTGTTATTCATGATAATTTCTGTTCTATTTTGAAGAATTGATTGATTTTTTCAGAAACCCGGTTAAAATCTACTGACTCAGGAACCGGCATTGTTCCCAGATTCAACACAGTTGCTTCGCAAGTCCTCAGAAAATAATCTTTGCCTTGAAGTTGATCACCTATTAAAAGCCCTCTGAATTCTCCACACTCTTTAGACTGTTTGATGAGTGTGGGCAGCAGACATGTTTTTTTTCTCAGCAGAGGGCATTTTTTTGGCCACATTAAGTATTGTTTGAAGTAGTTTCATTAATTCGAGGCTAAAATTTAATGGCAGGAGCTGGCTTTCCAGTCTGCCCTCTGATAAACAATGCATGACCTCTTCGGCTTCGTAGTTGTACCCGTTGCCTTTCCAGGTCAGAGGTATTTCTTTGTGTTTATCGGCAGTGCTGATTGAGAGTCTGGTGGGCATGTGAAATCTGCGGTGAAGGGTAATTTTGCCTTTTGTGCAATAGATCACTGCTTCGGTATCTAAATCCACATCAAATGAAGATGCCAGTTGCGCAAATTGACCCGATTTCCAGGAGAGAAATATCCCAGTGGAGAGATCAACCCCCGTGGGGGCTATCACCGAATGTGAGCTTACCTCATCAGGATAACCAAAAAGCAGAAAAGAGAGAAAAACCGGATATATTCCAATATCCAGCAGTGACCCTCCCCCAAGAAGAGGGTTGAAAAGACGACTTCCTTCGTTGTAATCGGCCAGAAAACCAAAATCAGCTTTTATGCATATGGGCTCTCCAACCACTTTGTTATCAATTAGCCATTGAACTTTCTGAATAGATGGCAAAAACCGGCTCCACAATGCTTCCATAAGAAAACAATCGTATTTACGGGCATGATGGATCATTTTTTCCACCTGACTGGCGTTCAGGGCAAAGGGCTTTTCGCAAAGGACTGCCTTTTTATTATGAAGACAAAGCAATGAGTTATCACAATGAAGAGAGTTTGGGGTTCCAATATATACAATCTGAACATGGGGGTCTTCTGCCAGCTCTTCATAACTTCCGTATGCCACAGGTATGTTGTAGCTTTTGGCAAAAGCTTCTGCTTTTTGTTTTGATCGGGAGGCAATGCAGTACAGATTGGCACCAGAAGCATCCTTGAGGCCTTGTGCAAAAAGATGAGAAATGGAACCGGTTCCGATTATTCCCCAATTGTATTGTCTCATAAGGTTGTGTTTTCCGTTTGATGTGAATATGTCAGCAAAAATATAGTAATAAAAAGTATTCACTTCAAAATAAGTTTTACTGGTATATGCCGGTCTTATCAATAGTAATGGGGGATTTGCAGACATACTTTTTTTTCAATGTTCATACTACCCGCTCGTTAAGGTCTGGTTTTGGACCCACATTTTTATTTCCGACTGCTACCGATAATTCTATTGGTGCCGATAAATGGGCTTTGGGCAAATCCCTGAAAGGCAATCAAGATCAATAAACCGAATCTGACAATCTGGGAGGTCATGATTTTTCGCCTCCGGTTAAGGTTTTCTGTTTTCCTAAATTGCTTCTGTTTTTTGAAAATATCGAGTTGCAGGATTTTCATTTCTAGCTACAGTACAGGGTTTTTGGAATGCCTTGCGGGGTGAATTTTCACCAGACTGGACAATGCAGATTACCTTACAGGCGATCTTTCCGAAAAAAAAATAAACGCGGAATCTGAAGAAAAAGCGGATTTCAAAAAGTTGGTGTACTTGGTTGAACACTGTACACCTGGTCTCCCTTATATTCTTTTAATAGCTGGATCGCCTTCCCCTGCATAATATCTTCTATTCTCAGACAAAAAAGAACACTTCCTGCCATCAGTCCCTTAATGTAAGTGTCCGCAATATCTTCAGGGATACTGAATTCCTGCAGTATGAGTTTGAGTCCACCATGTGATTGAATAGCGGCACTTCCGGTAAGCTCTACAGCGATAGTGCCGCTGGCAAGCACCCGACCCACATCGGAAATGCTTATTCCTTTTTTACCTGTAAAAAGGGATGGAAGACCACTGATTTTCTTTTTGCCCAAATGATCGGTTTTAAGGACCATGGTTTTGGGATCAGTTATCTCCAACTCCTTTGCCACTAACTCCTGAGCGATAGCATTCATTTGTTCTTCAGAGAAACCGTCCTGCAAGAGATTATCTACTGCCTGTCGAGCCGTCTGAAGATCCCAAAATAGTGCGAAAACGGTTTTCATGATCACCCCTTGTGATTTCTGGTTATCCTCTTTCTGATCTAATACTAATAAATCAATATTTATGCCAGACAATGCTGCCTATCCCTGAAGGGGACGCATTATCTTAACACAGGGCAATGCCCTGTGCGGATGATGAAGTGCGCACACGTGATACGGATACGGGCTCATGACACGTGACCAGCCGTGACGGGACACGGGATGCGTGACACGGGATGCGTGACACTGTATATGTGACACTGTATACGGGCATCTCGATGCTTTTCTAAAGTCTCTGTCCCCTCTTATCTGTTCCATCAATCGGAATCGTAGTGCATCCAAAGAGCCTGGATGCCACTCTGGGGCCCATCTGTTCCGTGATCTCATCGCGGCCCAGGTTTGAGGTAAACATGGTGGGCAGACCATTGGCTGTACGGGCATCTACTATCCGATACCAGCACTGTGCCACAAATGCAGAGGGTTTTTCTACCCCAATGTCATCTATCACCAGAAATCGATCGGTAGTATATTTGGCTATTACCTCTTCTTCGGTGAACTCACTTTCGCCCACTGTACCGGCTCTAATTTCTCCGATTAGTTTAGGAGCATTGATAAAAAGTGGGTTAGCATCGGGGTTGCTTAGAAGCAGTTTTCGCATGGTGGCTACTGCCAGGTGGGTTTTCCCTGTACCGCATGGACCAAACAGCAAAATCGATTTTTTCAGAGGAAGACTGATCGCTTTTAAAAAATCCACTGCTCTGAGATGATTTTGTGTCTCCGGGCGGTAATTCTCAAAAGAACATTTCAGATATATTTCCGGGACTCCGCTTTTCCAGAGTATGTTGTCGATATTGGCCAGTTTGGCTTCATAGTCGGCTCTTTTTTTCAGATATAGCACACACCGTTTTGAACAAAAAGAGTCTATCCATAGTGTGTCGCTGTTATATTCAATATCTTTACCATCCCATTGAATGTCGCTGAATTTAAAGACTTTACCGCACCCTGCGCATTTTTTGCTGCCGCTATGATTAAAATCAGACCGAATGGAGAATCGATTCATAAACCTGTTTAAACCTTTTATTGCTTTGATGAATTTTTAGCAAACCGATCATTAAAATACTACATTTTCCGCTGGTGGAAAGATATGAAGAATTAATCGGGAATTATTTCGGGCTTCTGGTCTCTACTGCTCCCCAGAGATGACTTCTTGACATGATACAAAATTTACCTCTGGGGAAAAATAGATGCGGCCATAAAATCCTAATCAAAGAATTTCACTTTAGAGGTATCGCGTGATTTTGCTTCAGGGAATTCGCCTTTATAACCCAGAGCGATGCCCAAAATAGTCTTATACTCCGGAGAAAAAGCAAGTTCAGCCCGAACAGAATCTGCTTCAGGGGTATTATTATTGACTGCACGTGCCAGACTTCCTAAAGCACAGGTACCCAGATTAAAGGATTCTGCGCTGAGCATAACATTCTGGGACAAAAGTCCACAGTCAAACTCGCCATAAGGGTTAGCCGTATCGTTAGCAATAAGTATAACCACAGGAGCATCGTAAAAGTTGGCTCCTGTGGCTTTGATCTTTTCGAGCAGACCGGGGGTTGAAACAACACGGATTTCCCAGGGCTGGTTGTTTTTTGCGCTCGGGGCATTGATTGCTGATTTCATGATTACATCCAGCATCTCTTTTGGTACCTTGAGATTTTTGTATTTACGGATACTGCGGCGGCTTAAAATTGTGCAATTTACGATATCTGATGCACTTTCCTGTTTTTCTGAGCATGATAAGAGTACTGTGGCAGTTGCAATCATTGATAGGTAAAAAAACTTTTTCATCACCTTATAACCTCTTTTTTTTTAAAGCCTAAGAAATGTAAGAAAAAAGCATTGCAGTTGCAAAATTACTGCGATTCCCTGAAAAAATCAAGAATTTAATGGCTGTGAGAGGATGGTCTCTGTGAGTGTAATTAAAAAATAAGGATATTAAGCTACAGGGTGCCCGGTTAAATCTCTGAATAGAATCGGAATTGTTATCCAATTAGAAGAGAGCATTGAATTATGCTTTTAATAGATCCGTTTAATGAAATCAGTCCTCAAGCCCTGAGTTTGTAAAAAATACATTTTTCAGTGGCTCTTTTTTAAAGTTGTAGCAAGCATACAAAAAAGATGGCTTGAAAGGGCCTGGACTTTACTTGGCAGCAAAATTATTATGAGGCAATAAAAAAAGGTGCCATCAAAGTTCAATTTTTCCCATTCAGTATAGCAAATTCCTGCAAGGCAAAAAAAACGTTTCAGAATTCGTTTTTTTGCGATTCAGTAAAGCAAAACGCCTGTTTAGTATTCAAAAAATTGAAATCAGCAGGATTTTTCTTATTATTTGTTTAATTAAAAAAGCAGTGCAGCGTTCCAGAATTGTCTCTAAAGTTTATTTTCTTCAATCATTATCCTAAAAACCGCAGCAGGTGGCGATGGAGAACCGTAAATTTCAACACCAGCTTAAACAGCACGCTTTATTTTTCTTGTTGCAGATGCTTAGAAATTGTTTGACATCATTTTAGCAGAATTATATATTTGAATCCGTTATTAAAAATAGATACTACGCCGAATTCACTGGTCAGTAGCTCAGTCGGCAGAGCAAGTGGCTGTTAACCACTGGGTCGGGGGTTCAAGTCCCTCCTGACCAGCCAGTTTAAAACCCTCAGTTTGAAATAAACTGAGGGTTTTTTTATATTTTATACACAGAAAATGTAGCTCAGTTGCCAGAATCCAGGTTTCCATCGGGATTAACCACTGGAGCGGAAGTGCTCGAGATAAGATTACGGCATTTAAGAGTTAAAGCCTGACTTTTCACTCTTAATACGCACGGTCCCATCAGAGTCAATACAATCTGTAGAGAAATCTGGTTTGTCATCCGATGGAAGCGATTTAACACTGCCAAGAAAATTTTTGTGCACCGATATCCGTGCCATTGAAATTAACATATAGACCATTCCCAAAAATGAGCTTTGTTGAATCGCTCAATTCTGCAATGGTACGAATTAATGTTAGGGCTTTAAAGTTACAGCAATAACTTATTGAAAAGGTTCACAATTTAGTGATTTTTGTTGGCCTGTAATGTGGTAATTATATAATAGGAGGCATGTCTTCCAGAGTGTCTTGAAGATCGATCTGCTTAACAATCCATTCTATGTGCTTACGCAAAATCGGTTTCTCTATTATTGTCACATCATTTTTTAACAGATATTGTTTTTCTTTGGAGCTGATTCTTTTGGCACAGGCAAAAAACATTATATTATGGTCAATGATCTTCAAAGCTGCGAAGATATCGAAGGCTAAGTGGCAATTCGACGGTGGGTCAAGGTCCATCAGTACAAATTTAATCTGATATTTGCTGCAGAAACTTATTAGCATCTCCGGATCATCAAAGGCCGTGATCACTGTTTCATGGCTTAAGGTATTTACCAAAGAATCAGTGAGGGGAGTCGGAGCGGCATAGAGTACCATTTTTACATCTTTGGGCTGTAAATCTCCAGCCTGCTTTTCAACAGTGATTTTTTCGGGTTCTTCGTTTTCAGTCTCCTTACGAAGAATCTCCCACTTGTTTCGCTCTATGATTTCGAGTAATTTGGCTATTTTCTGACTTTCCAGGCGCATTATTATGCTTTCTTTCCTTTCTATTTCTTCTGTACGACAATGAAGAGAGATGCTCTTCTATACGAAAAATATTTTGGTTTTCTCAGTCCGCACAGACTTTCGCCTCCGCTCCTATAAGGTGTTACTCACTAATAAGCAGTAACACCTTTATAGGCAGGCCAGAGTGGTTACGAGGCAGTACCCTGACTAATCTGCAGAAAGGTGCATTGATTGAATTATATACTATTAAGGTATTTGCTACAAGCCTTTATTAACCAATTCGAAGTTGTCATATATGCAATAGCAAGAATCTTATCACCTGAGATGTCCTAAGATAGTTGATCAGAGCCAGGTAGATAGCTAGAAACAGTATCCTGTTTAATTAGCTCCATTACTTTCCCTAAATTTACTCCATTTCGTTTTGCAAACAAGCTCCATTCGTTGAAAAACGCCAGAAGTGTACTTTTGTAGGAGTTTTCTACCATCATTGTTGTTTCGGACTCTATTGGTTTGTCAAGTACAGTGGGTGGATGGTTATCCGGGTGTATGCTTTTTAAAAATGCTCGTACTCTTCTGCGGGAATTGTCATTACATCCCGCACACACTCTCCATGATCTTCTGGTATTAGTCACATATTCTTTTACCGAATCTATTCCTGAAAAGCTATGTGCCAGAAGAGGCTCGTTTTCTATTTCCCGTATCTCAAACTCATCTTTCAGAACAGGATAAGCCACAAACTCTGTTATCCCAGGAGCTGCAGTTGATTCGATCAGTACAAGGCAATATGGCGAGATTCTCTCACCCACAATTTTCATGATGTTTTTGAGCTCTTGAGCCTGGGTTTCGCTGCTGAAAAGCTCGCCTGCCTGGTTATCTGGATCATTACCCTGCGTATCTACTATCACGCAGTCGGCAAGACTGAGAGAGTCAGCATTGTAGGTTGCAGTAAGATTCTGTGTACGGATTACTGCGTTAAAGATCAGTTCGGAGACCAGGGGGGTTTCTGATCCTACAGGGAACAGACCTCTGTTAAGCAGGGGAATTTTCCAGTAGTTCTGCGAAACGGGGTTTTGGCACCAAATAACGAATTTTGAATTTTGACCACTGCTATTTTTAGAATCGGCGATTATAGCAGCCAGAACAGGAGTACTGAGTCCCTCACCGGTTACCACTACAATCTCTTTTTGTTGGGATCGGGCATTATCTGTAAGAGCTCTGAGTCGCTCCAACTCACCGGTATATTCATTTAAAGAGGGCAGAGCGAATTTTTCTCCCAGAGGACTGATAGAAAAGGCATTTTCGTCTATGGAAAAAGACATCTGTTCCCTCCCGCTTGTCTAAATTCGTAAAAATCTGATCACTGGTTGCCAGGATAGGCAAAGCTGACCAAAATCTTTCAGGGCACTATTTGGCGATTTAAACCTATCTACGATAAACCTACTCGATACTAGGTGTTTTATTATAGAGCTGTTTAAGTTAGCCCTGCAAAGTACGTGCCTTAACACAGAAAAGAAACTTTTTTAAAAGCACTAGGTGCAAGCCTAGCTCTATTTAACAAAACTTATTGATTTTAATAAGGCGCTATTTAAAAGGAGAGCTATGAAAACTATGTCAGAAGAGGTAAAAAATGTCAATGAAGGACTCTGCTTCTATTATGGCGATACTTAGGCATTACATGATATATCCCTTAAAATCTTATCCAAAACAGGTTACAGCCTTGATTGGGCCATCTGGTTGTGGAAGATCAACTTTTTTGTGAACGCTTAACCGGATGAATGCATAATAGAAAATATCAAAATCTGTGGTACTGTTTTTATCGATTATGTAGATATCTATAATAACGGAATAGATGTAGTTGCTTTTGCGAAAAAAGGTGGGAATGGTATTTTAAAAACCCAATCCATTTCCAAAAACTATCTTTGACAATGTGGCATTTGGTCCGCGGCTTCATGGTCTGAAAGAAAAGGGAAACTTGAGCATATCATAGAGCAGAGTCTTATTCGGGCTGGTTTGTTGACAGAAGGGCTCACTTACCCAATTATATCAATGAATTTTTTAATCTCCCACCCCATACCTTTTCTCTTTTTTGACCTGTATTTTTTCAGTATCTCCATGTCATAGTCTTCCAAACCTGGAATTATCCATCGAGGATCCTCATTTATAATCTCATTTAGATAAGAGGTAAGAGTTTCAGTCATCCCTTCTGGTAGATAAAAGAGGGGGTTCAAACCGATATCTGAGCTATTTTGAAGGTAACCGCTTTTCATACAGAAGCTGGCAATCTCCGTATGGGGAAATACTCGAATCCCTAAAAAGGCAAGTGCAGCGGTTGGAGAGGTCTGCTGCACATTTTTAACAGTTGTTTGCGCAGTTTGTAGTGTCTCCCCTGGTGCGCCGAAAATGAGACTGTGAGCAAAGGAGATATCAGCATCATGACAAGCCTCACAAAAACTGAAAATGTTATCAAGAGTCAGGTTCTTTTTCATTGATTTCAGTGTCTCATCAGCCATTGAATCTGTACCAAGCTCTATACTTCTGCAGCCCGACTCCTTAAACAGCTTCAATATATCGGGGTCACTCATTTCAGGACGGATATATCCTGACCACTGAATGGGTAATTTACGTCTAACAATCTCTCTTGCGATTGATGCAGCATGCTTTTCTGGGTGATTGAAAACACTATCCACAAAGAAGAAGTATTTAATCCCATGAACACTTAACATAGCCTCAATCTCATCAACCACATCATTCACATTGCGCAGCCTTAGCCTATACCCCTCAAGGTAAGGATATGTACAGTAGGAGCAGTTGAATGCACACCCTCTTTTACTCTGAATGTTGATCATTCCACCGCGATGGTAGTAGTTCTGGATGTCAAAAAATTCTCGTTCTGGTGCAGTATCAACCTTCAGAAGATCTGTTTTTAGAGCATAAATCAGCTTTTCTGTTCTCTCCTTCTTCGAAATACTCTTTAAAAGATCAGGAAAAGCATGTTCACCATCGCCAACAATACCATAGTCAGGTTTCAGTGTCTCAAATAGTTCAGATGGGAAAAGTGAGTAGCCAGAGCCGCCAAGCACTATCAGTGCATTGGATGATTTGCGACAGACATCCATAACCCTTTGGTACCAAGGGATAAATGATGTAGTACCCGGAAACTGTGTGTTATCAATATTTCGTAAAGAAATACCTATGACATCAGGGTTAATTTTCTTAAGAAAGTCCTGCAAATCGGCTTCTGGAGTCTGTCTGAAATTGCAATCAAAAGTATACACACTGTGACCGGCTCTCTTACATGCAGATGCTACAATTGATGCACCAATCGGATAGACGGGATCGGGGCTGATCAAGTTATTGGCAGAGACTATTACAACTTTATATGGGTACAAATCAGCACCCCGCAAAGAGAGCATTTTTCATTTAAAATCTCCGGGATGCAGAGAAAGGCAAAAAGGGAAAATATATTCTGGGACATTCTTTTTTAAAACAGATCAATTGATATTGATGAGTTTGACCCAATTATGGACCCTTATCGCATCGGCAAGCCGGACTTTGGCATTTTGTTAGGATAAAAATGAACTGCAAAGAATATCCTTTCATATGCTTAGAGTCGGCAATTATTCCAGCCAAAACAGGAGAGCTTAGTTCCTCACCTGTTACCACCACAATCACATTTTGTTGTGCTCTGGCAGTAATATAGCAGAGTCTCTGAGGCGTCTTAAGCTCATCTCGGTGTGCTCATGTTTGGAGGGCAGAGCGAATTTTCTCCTAAGGGGCTGATAGAAAAAGCGTTGTCGTTGATGGAAAAAATCATCTGTTTCCTCCCTCTTGACATATTCCCAGAGAAATCTGGCAGTTAATGACGGCTCCGGAAACTATCCTATTACTCCAATCAGCGCGGCTTTTGGCGATTGCAGCCTGACTGCTGGAAAGCCAGTAAGCAGCAAGTCACTAAAGGAATCCTTCAAAAAAAGCACTAGCCCAAATCTAGCGATCTGCTAACAAAACTTAGTGATTTTAATTAAAGGAACTTCGAAAGGAGAACAATGAAAACTGTGGCAGAAGAGGTAAAAATTGAAGTTGAAGGACTTAATTTCTTTTACGGTCAAACTCAGGCATTACATGATATATCCCTTAAAATTTCTTCCAGGCAGGTTACTGCCTTTATCGGGCCATCCGGTTGTGGAAAATCGACATTCCTGCGAACGCTTAACCGGATGAATGACATAATAGAGAATACCAGAATCAGTGGTAAAATCCTCATAGATAACGTGGATATCTACAAAAGTGGAATAGATGTGGTCTCTTTGCGAAAAAAAGTGGGAATGGTCTTTCAAAGATCCAACCCATTTCCAAAATCCATCTTTGATAATGTGGCATTTGGTCCACGTATCCATGGCCAGAAAGATAAGAGAAAACTGGAACATATCGTAGAGCATAGCCTTCTTCAGGCTGGTTTGTGGACAGAGGTAAAGGACCGGCTTCACAAGAGTGCTTTAGGACTTTCCGGTGGCCAGCAACAGAGACTATGTATTGCTCGCGCTTTGGCTGTAGGTCCCGAAATTCTTTTAATGGATGAACCTGCAAGCGCACTGGATCCCCGCTCAACTTCCCGTATCGAAGACCTGATAGGGGATCTGAGGGAAAACTATACCATAGTAATAGTAACTCACAACATGCAACAGGCCTCCAGAGTCTCTGATTATACAGCATTTTTCTATGAAGGCAGGCTTGTCGAGTTTGATAAGACCCGCAAAATTTTCACTCAGCCAGAAATGAAACAAACTGAAGACTATATAACCGGACGGTTTGGCTGAAAGTAAAGGAGACGACCGCTTTATGTCAATACATCTTTCCCGCGCAATAGAAGCTCTGAAAAAAAAAGTCCTTATTCTGGCTACGCTGGTTGAAGAGAGTGTAGCTCAAGCCGTAAAATCGGTTGAGAAGGGGAACACAGTCCTGGCAGAACAAGTGATCAAAAATGATAATCACATAGATCAGATGGAAATTGATGTGGAAGAGGAATGCCTCAAAATTCTGGCATTGTACCAACCGGTTGCTATTGATCTTCGTTTTATTGTATCTGTTCTCAAATTAAACAGTGATCTTGAACGTATAGGAGATCTGGCCGTCAAAATTGCCGAACGCACTATCTGCCTGGTCAATGATTGCGATGAGCACGGGCTCAATCCTGACTTTACCAGGATGTATGAATGTGCCAGTTTGATGTTGAAAAAAAGCCTCGATTCGCTGATTGATCTGGATGTCAATATAGCTAATGAAGTGGGTAAGGCTGATGATGAGCTTGATGCCTTAAATCGGGAGATGTATTCAAAGGCCAGAAAGGGAATACTTAATAACCCTGAACATCTGGATCAGTACTTAAACTTTATCGTCATATCTCGCTCTCTGGAGAGAATCGGAGATCATGCAACCAATATAGCCGAAGATGTCATTTACATGGCAGAGGCCAGGATAATCCGTCATGCTTTCAGAGCCTGAAATTCTGCCTCAAACCGTCTGCTCTGGATCCTGTCTTGATCCAAATCTCCTATGCCTTAAACATTATGCGCTTATTCCAAATGTTGATTCATAGGAGTATAATCCGGAAAAAACAGTTTCGCTGGTAGAAAAAAGAACTGTAAAGTATGTTTTTACGTCTGCACGGCAAATGTTAATGTACTTGAAATAATGGGCTAACAGATGACTAATACCTGAAAGCCATATTTAATAGTGATATTAATCTGGTAAAAATGAACAGAATACAACGTTTTAAAGGAGTTACCATTTGAAAGCAAAAAAAATGTTTTTGATGGCTTTGATGCTTTGTAGCAGTGGTTTTGCCCTGCAAGACAGCTTGGCTGAAAAAGGAGACAACGACGAAAAAAAAATCGATGAAAAGTCCTTTCTGGAAACCAAAAAAACAGTAGACAAATTGAAAAAACTAAAGATATCCGGATATGTACAGGCACAGATGCGAATCGCTACTGATGCCGAGGAATCAGGTGAAAAAAATTATAAGATAGGTAAATTTCAGGGAGGAGAACTGCCAGCTAATTCACAGTCAGTGTTTCAGATACGCCGTGGGCGAATCAAAGTGGCTTACCAGGCTTCTTACTCTCAGGCAGTGATTCAATTGGATTGTGTCCCATCGGGTGTGAGCATAAAGGATGCATATCTTCGATTCTCTGCACCATGGCTTTATGGCTTTGGTTTTAAAGCCGGAGTGTTTGATCGGCCTTTCGGCTTTGAAATCTCTTACTCATCAAGCACCAGAGAATCCCCCGAACGCTCCCGCATTTTTCAGACACTTTTTCCGGGAGAACGGGACATGGGAGCTTCTGTGGAGTATGTCCCTTCCAGCAATTATTCATCATGGGCACAACTCTTTAATCTTAAATTTGGTGTGTTTGCCGGAAATGGAATAAACAATGAATCTGATGATGTGCGGGATCTGATAGGGCGATTCGGACTTTCCTTTCCATTTAAGGATATTGATTTGGCTATAAATGCAGGTTTTTCCGGATACGCTGGTGCGGTTAAAAGTTTGAACGACACTATAAAAGTCATATCAGGTACAGACTGGACAGACAGAGATGCTCAGAGAAATAAAGAAATAAAAAGGCTGTATTCAGGTGGAGACCTACAAATCAACTATGGCAGCATTCCGGTTCTGGGCCAGTTATCATTGCGTGCTGAAGTGATTGGTGGTCAGCAACCTGGACGGGCCAAAAGCAATCAATCACCAAAATCATCTTCCCCGGATGCCAGTGCCATTTATATACGGGATTTTATCGGTTTTTACGGTATGGCAGTATTGAATATTGATCCAATTAAATGTCAATTGGTGGGAAAATATGATTATTTTGATCCCAATGTTGATCTGGAAAAAAGCACTGTGAAAAGTGAGGCAGATGTATCGTTCAAGACTCTGGGATTGGGACTGGTGTATCAGTGGGATGAGAATGTAAAAATCATGGCTTACCATGACTGGGTGACTAACGAAAAGACCTCTATTGAGCCATACAGAAAAGATCTAAAGGATAATGTATTTACACTTAGGTTTCAGTACAAGTTCTAAACAATTCTCAAGGAGAAGAAAATGAAAATCCGTAAAATTCCCTTAATATCAGTAGCTTTGATTTCTGCTGCAGCATTAGCCCTTGCGGCATCCTCCAGTATCACTGTCAAGGGCTCTGACACTATGGTAATTCTGGCTCAGCGGTGGGCTGAGGAATACATGAAGAATAATTCCAGTGTTTCCATTCAGGTAACTGGTGGCGGGTCTGGAACCGGTATTTCAGCACTGATTAATGGCACTACTGATATCTGTAATGCATCGCGTCCAATGAAAAGCAGTGAATGTAACCAGCTCAAACAGCGGTATTCATCTACCGGGGTGGAAGTCAAGGTTGCAAAGGACGGCGTTACCTTATATGTAAATGAAAAAAGTCCGGTTACAGAGCTATCAATGGAACAGATCAAGGGTATCTATACCGGTATGATCACCAACTGGAAAGAACTGGGAGGTCCTGATGCCTCTATAATCGTTTACGGAAGGGATAATAGTTCTGGTACTTATGAGTATTTCAGGGATGTGATCCTCAAAGGACAGGATTTTACAGGCACTATGCAGAGTATGCCGGGTACTGCTGCTGTGGTGAATGCAGTTGAAAAGGATGTCAACGGCATAGGATTTGGAGGGGCTGCATATGGAAAAGGCATAAAGTATTTGAAAGTAAAAAAAGATGATGACAGTCCTGGTTATGATCCGACACTTGAAAACATACAGGAGGGAAAGTATCCGATCACTCGTTACCTTTATCTGTACTTGAGAAGCAAGCCGACCGGTGAAATGAAAAAGTTTATCGACTGGGTTCTCAGTGACCAGGGGCAGGCGGTAGTTTCAAATGTGGGATATTTCCCAATCCGTTAACATGGTGAGCTTATGAACAGTAAAATCCAATTACAGGCTGAGTCGATTGTTGAGAGTTCGGGAATTGATTACCCGCTGTTATCGGCTAAAAAAGAACTGATTGAAGATAAAACAGCGGAGCCTGTCAGGTTAGGAAAAAAAACGTTCCGGCCTGTAGAGTTTGTTGTCGAGCGGTTAATACAGGTAACCGCTTTTTTCTCCCTGGCCAGTATAATACTGATCTTCATTTTTGTTTTTCGGGAAGCATCCTCAATATTCGTAGTTAAAGAAAAAGTGATAGAGGAATCGGTAGATGATCCGCAGACCTACGGTGAAGAGGCTCTGGGAGGAGAAATCCTGGAAGATGAAGTCATGCTACAGGAAGAATCACAGGAAAACTTAAGATTTAAAAATCTGTTAGGAACCAGATGGATTCCTGTTTCCTTAAATCCGCAATATGGACTGATACCTTTACTGTTAGGTAGTATCAATGTGGCACTGATTGCGCTTTTGATTGCTGCACCAATCTCTGTCTTTGCAGCATTGTACACCTCTATTTTTGCCCCAAAAAAGATAAAGGAACTGGTTAAACCGGTTGTGGAAATACTGGCCGGGTTCCCTTCTGTGGTAATTGGATTTTTTGCCCTGATTATCATTGCATCTTTGGCTCAAAAAACTTTTGGACTTCAATACCGGCTTAATGCACTGGTTGGTGGAATAGCCTTATCCTTAGCGATAATTCCGGTGATTTTTACCATTTCGGAGGATGCATTAAACGCAGTACCTCATTCGTATATTGAAGCTTCTCTGGCATTGGGTGCGCAAAAGTGGGAGACCGCTCTGTTTGTAGTCTTGCCTTCAGCAATACCGGGAATCTTTGCCGCTCTGTTGTTAGGAATGGGCAGGGCCATTGGGGAGACAATGATTGTTTTAATGGCTACTGGAAATGCTGCCATTGCTACGCTCAATCCTTTTAGTCCGGTTCGAACATTGGCTGCTACAATTGGTGCTGAGATGGCAGAGGTGGTTTTTGGAGATGTACACTATAGCGTTTTGTTTTTTATCGGTGCACTACTGTTTATCATCTCCTTTCTGCTGAATTTTACGGCTGAAACTGTGGTTCGAAAGCTGGTGATGAGGCGTTATTCATGATTATGAAAAAAAAGTATCTTAAATTCGCGGTACCGGGATTTAGCGGATTATGCGCTTTTTCTATAATAGCTGTTGTGATGTTTTTGATCCTGGTGTTACTGATTAATGGTGTCCCTCATTTAAGCTGGGAATTTCTTACCAGTGCTCCTGAGCAGGGTATGACTGCCGGTGGAATTCTTCCTGCCATAATCGGGACATTTTTACTTGTTTTGATTATGTCGATAGTCGGAGTGCCGATTGGGACTATTACTGCCTTGTATCTTTCGGAGTATGTGTATCAGGGCTCCAGAGTGGTTAAGATTATCCGCTTTGCGGTAAACACGCTTGCCGGAATTCCATCTATTGTTTACGGGCTTTTCGGGCTTGGATTTTTTGTGCAGTTTGTAGGTTTGGGTATTGATAAGGTTCTCTATGGAAATGAAATGGTGAAATGGGGACAGCCTAACATTTTATGGGCAAGCATGACTATGGCGGTGCTGACTTTGCCAGTGGTGATTGTGTCGGTGGAAGAAGCAATCAGGACTGTTCCAAGAGAGCTGCGGGAAGCCAGTCTGGCACTGGGTGCAACTCGCTGGGAAACGATTGTAAAGATTGTGTTGCCAGGATGTAGTCAGGGAATAATGACCGGAACTATTCTGGCTGTGAGCAGGGGATCGGGCGAGGTTGCGCCGATTTTATTTACAGGTGTAGCTTATTTCCTTCCGTATCTGCCCTCCGCTTTTTCTGATCAGTTCATGAGTCTAGGTTATCACATTTATATAATGTCGACTCAATCTCCGGATGTAGCTGCTACCAGGGGTATTCAGTATGCTACTACTCTGGTTTTATTACTGCTGACTTTTTCATTCAATATTACTGCGGTTATAGTGCGTTCCCGCATGAGAGAGAAGCACTCCTTATGAAACCAGGTTCGCAAAGTCTTTTCAGAAATGTATTTTTGTATTACTCACTGCTACTAAACTAAAGGAGTATTATGTCATCTGAGCGAATTCTGGTTATTGAGGATGATGAGGATATTCAGACATTAATCAGCCATAATCTGTCCCGGGAGGGATATAGAGTTACTATTTCAGGAAATGGAACTGATGGAATAAATAAAATACGCCAGGATACATTCGATTGTATAATTCTTGATTTGATGCTTCCGGGCATGGATGGTCTGGAGATATGCAGGAGGCTGAAAAAAGATCCCAAAACCCAGCAGATACCAATAATTATGGTTACCGCAAAAGGTGAAGAAAGCGATATAATTGTGGGACTGGAACTGGGAGCAGATGATTATGTGGTAAAACCATTCAGCCCAAAAGTTCTGGTAGCACGTGTGAGGTCGATTCTACGGCGAACTAATCAGGATTTCTTTGATAGTCAATCACTGGTTTCCACCAAAGATATTGAGATCAATCCGGGCCGCCACGAGGTGCTCTGCAAAGGAAGAAAAATTGATCTTACATATATGGAATTCCAGGTACTTCAGCTTCTTGCCAGTCATCCCGGATGGGTTTTTACCAGAAACAAAATAATTGACAATGTTAGAAATGACAACTACCCAGTTACTGACAGGTCGGTAGATGTGGTGATCGTGGGGCTTCGAAAAAAGCTGGGTGACAGCGGCTCTTCCATAGAGACCGTGCGAGGAGTGGGATACCGGTTTGCCGAAACCAGATGACAGTCATAATATTGGAGAAACGATGAGAATTACCAGAATTTCCTGGCAGATTTTTTTTGTGTGCCTTGCGGTTACCTTTCTCTCTCTGTTCAGTATTGCTTTGTATGCTTCACATACCTACCGTAAATTTTATTATAGAAACCTTACCGCAGATTCAATTATCAAATCCACACTCATAAGACAGCAGCTTGAGTCATATTTAACTACTGCACAGAGTGCTTATTCTGTGGATTCATTATGCAAGGTGATTGGACACTCAATAAAAACCAGGATAACGGTAATCGAACCTTCGGGGTTGGTATTGGGGGATTCAGAAACAGATCCGGACCGGATGGAAAACCATGCACATCGCCCGGAGATTAAGGCGGCTTTTAAAGGTGAAACCGGAGTGGAGCAACGGTTCAGCCCCACCTTAGAGTACCCTATGCTCTATGTGGCTGTTCCTGTGATGCACGATGGGATGGTCAAGGCGGTTTTACGTCTCTCGGAACCTTTGCAGCAGATTAAAAAACACACACACCTTTTCCATATAAATGTTGGGCTTGCCTCTGTTACGGCACTTTTACTGATTGCATTGGCAAGTATGTCAATTGCCCGTACCTTGAGCAAACCAGTTCTGGAAATGAAAAACGGAGCAGAAAGGATTGCTGGTGGTGATCTGGATTTCCGGTTAAGAATTCCTGAGATAGAGGAAATCCGTGGTCTTGCACAGGCGCTCAATACTATGGCAGAATCGCTGGGTGATCGGATCAGGACTATTACCAGTCAAAAAAGTGAACTTGATGCAATTCTCTCAGGAATGTCTGAAGGTGTTCTGGCGACTGACGTTCACGAAAGAATCATCACTATTAATCCGGCAGCCGCAAAGCTTCTGGCAATATCGGCTGACAATGCAAAAGGAAAGTGGATTCATGATATTATTCGTAACAGTTCATTGCAGCGGTTTCTTCATGATATTCTTAAAAGCGACTCAATGTTAGAAACCAGTTTCACACTGCCAAGCAGAGCAGGTGAATGTTATATCAATGCAAAAGGGAAGATATTGGGGTTTTCGGGGGCTTCACCTGATGGCGTTTTAATGGTATTGCATGATATGACCAGATTAAAACGGCTGGAAGAGGTTCGTAAGGATTTTGTAGCCAATGTGTCGCATGAGTTAAGAACTCCCTTAACCTCAATAAAAGGTTTTGTAGAAACAATTTACCATGGAGATTATTGCCTGCCGCCCGATGTTCAGAAATTTCTGGAGATAATATCGAAAAAGACCGACAGGCTCTGCTCTATAGTTGATGATCTTCTGACATTATCTGCCATCGAAAGAGAATATGAGCAGCAGGAAATCCAATTGGCACCCACAGCTATTAGAGCAGTTTTAGAGGGGGCTGTCAGAACATGTTTTGCAAAGGCAGAGCCTAAGAATATCTCCCTTGAACTTAAGTGCAAAGAAGATATTGAAGCTGTCACCAATGCTGATCTTCTGGAACAGGCGGTTTCAAATCTCATTGATAATGCCGTGAAATACAGTCCTGAAGGGAAGTTGGTTTCAATAATGGGAGAAAAAAGGGGAGAAGAGCTGATTATTTCGGTAATAGATGAGGGAATAGGTATTCCAAAGGAGCATCATCAACGAATTTTCGAGCGGTTTTACAGAGTGGATAAAGCCCGAAGTCGAAGGATGGGGGGCACGGGCCTGGGGCTGTCCATAGTGAAAAACATCTGTTTTTCTCTGGGGGCAAAAGTGACAGTGGAGAGTGAAGTTGGTAAGGGAAGTCTCTTTAAGATAGTATTGAAGGAAAAAAATCCAATAAGCAGCAGTTCTGTTTAGAATTTAGGATATAAGATGAATAAGCACGAAATTGGAAATACGAAATTCGAAACAGGAACAGGAAACAGTATTTACCAATAACTGACAAACTTAAGCTGTCTTTAAGCTTCATTCTTGTTTAGATTTTGTGATTTGAAATTTGGTTTAGGATTTAAGAATTGTGATTTGGAATTCCCTTCTGATTAGACTCCCTTGGACTATTAGATCATAGTTTTTACTGCGGATTTATCAAAGTTACAAAAGAGTTTTAATGAAGGTAAAACCCGGGCTTCTTTTGCTTTTAATTTATTCCAGTCTTTTTTTGAAAATACATCTATATTTATATACCTGAATCGAGATTAAATTTCTTCTTTCAGCAGTTCTATGCAAATCAACCTGATATGTATAAGAGCTTGTTAATATCACGGGAGGAGGAGTAATGCAGTACAGGCAATTTGGAAATACTGGGTTTATGGCATCAGAAATCGGCTTGGGTACCTGGCAGTTTGGAGGAGACTGGGGTGAAATTTCCGACGAACAGGTCAACTCAATCTTAAAAGCAGCCCTCGATAGCGGGGTTAATTTCTTTGACACTGCAGATGTTTATGGTGCTGGAAGAAGTGAGACACTGGTAGGAAAAATTTTGCAAAATCAATCAGTCAATACCTTTGTAGCCACAAAACTGGGGCGACTGGAGGGCTACCCTGACGATTATTCTCTTGAACTTTTAAAAAGATGCACTGAGAATTCGCTTCGCCGGCTTGGCAGAGAAGCAATTGATCTGATACAGTTGCATTGTGTTCCCGTATCATGGCTAAAAGAGGGCGAAATATTCGACTGGCTACGGGTTCTGAGAAGTGAAGGGAAAATCCGGCATTTCGGGGCGAGTGTGGAAACAATGGAACAGGCCCTAATATGTCTGGAACAGGATGGTATAACTTCATTACAAATAGTATTTAATATTTTCCGCCAGAAACCTCTTCAAACACTTTTTAAAAAAGCTGTAGAAAAAAAAGTCGCTTTGGTGATCCGGCTCCCATTGGCCAGTGGTCTGTTAACTGGTAAATATACCACAGATACAGTATTTTCTCCTTCAGATCATCGCTCATATAACAGAGATGGTCAGGCATTTAATGCTGGTGAAACATTTTCCGGGCTGGACTTTGATTACGGACTTGATCTGGTAAACCAGATTCGCCCTCTGGTACCCGCATCCATGTCCATGTCACAGTTCGCATTGCGCTTTATACTTGATCATCCTGAAGTCAGTGTGGTGATTCCTGGTGCTTCCAGATCAAAGCAGGTTGTTTCAAATGTGAGTGCAGCCAGTTTTGAACCATTAGGAAGGCATGTTCATCTTGCACTGGGTCAATTATACAAAAATGCGATCGAGAAAAACATAAGAGTTGAAATTTGAGTATTAAACCATTTTTGAGTTTTATATCTGAAGTGGGTTTAGATCACAAATTTTGGCTATATTTGTGGATTTTTGGTTTTTTGACGAGTTTATGTCAAATGTTGTGTATGAAGCATACCCGAGCACTATCAAGGCTTATACACTCCAATCTTTATCGTTTTCCCCCTTCCCCAACAGCAAAAGCCGGGATAAGGACCCAATACCTCGAAAAAAGCAAAAGCACCCTGTTAAAAAGCAAGCCCTTAAACACCAGTGTGACCAAAACCACCTGCTCCTCTAAATGTCTCTCCGATGGATTGGTTTTCAGTGAAATCTATAGAAGCTGCAACCTGGGAAGGAACAAGCTGCGCTATGCGTTCTCCCCGCTTTACAGCAAATGGCTGTTCCCCAAAATTTGCCAGAATAATCTTTACCTCACCCCGATAGTCCGAATCAATTGTTCCCGGAGCATTTAAAACCGTAACACCGAACTTAAAGGCCAGCCCGCTTCTGGGACGAACCTGTACCTCATAACCTTCAGGAATCTCCAGGCATAAGCCAGTAGGAACAAGAGCCCGCTCTCCGGGTGCAATAATCAGCTCAGTTTTAATAGCAGCACAAACATCACAACCACTGGAGCCCCTTGTCATGCGCTTGGGAAGAGGCAGGTCTTGAGCATGTTCGAGCCTTTTTACCAGAATCGTATCATTATTCATATTGTAATCTTTAACTGGGGATAAGTGTTTGCAGCAGAAAAGAAAAAACGAAATGGGGAGGAAAACCTCCCCTTGAAAAACTAAAGAAGTGCTTTTCGGCTCAATTTAACCTTACCGAATCTGTCGAATCCGATCAGCTTAACTTTCACCTTATCTCCCACGTTGAGGATATCCTCAACTTTGGCAACCCTTTGAAGGTCAAGTTCTGAAATATGGACAAGCCCTTCCTTGCCTGGAAGAAACTCGACAAATGCACCGAACTCCACCACTGATTTCACTAAACCATCGTAAACTGCACCCAACTCTGGCTCTGCCACTATGCCTTTTATTCTATTGAGAGCAGCATCACGTTGTTCTTTATTGGTGGCGGCAATCTTGATCGTACCATCATCCTCAATGAAAATCGTGGTGCCGGTGGTTTCCTGAATATCTCTGATCACCTTGCCGCTAGGGCCAATAACTTCCCTGATCTTGTCTTTTTCGATGGTGATGGTGCTGATCCGGGGAGCGAAGGCAGAAAGCTCTTTACGCGAAGAGCTGATTGTCTGTTCCATTTTATCGAGGATAAACATGCGGGCAACTCTAGCTTTCTCCAGTGCCTCTTTCATCAGCTCAGGAGTAATACCATGAATTTTAATATCCATCTGAATTGCTGTAACGCCTTCACGGGTACCAGTTACCTTGAAATCCATATCACCAACATGGTCTTCGGTTCCCAAAATATCGGTAAGAACTGCAACTTTTTCATCCTCTTTTACCAGTCCCATTGCAACTCCGGCCACATGCCCCTTGATAGGCACTCCAGTTGCCATCAGTGACAATGACGAGCCACAAACTGTAGCCATCGATGAAGAGCCATTGGATTCCATAATCTCTGAAACGACTCTGATAGTATAAGGAAAACTTTTTTCATCTGGAAGTACAGGTGCCAAAGAGCGTTCGGCTAGATGTCCATGTCCGACTTCGCGTCTGGAAACTCCACCCATCCTTTTTACTTCACCGACCGAGTAGGGAGGGAAGTTATAATGCAGCATATATGATTTGTCATATTCACACTGGATGCTGTCAATGTGCTGCTCATCGAGTTTGGTTCCTAAAGTGGTGGCAACCAATGCTTGCGTTTCGCCACGGGTAAACAGCGCAGAACCATGAGCTCTGGGAAGGATGTCTATTTCACAGGTAATGTTGCGGATCTCATCAAGCTTTCTTCCACCGATCCTGACGCCCTGTTCAAGGATAGTCTGTCTGATATCCTTCCGTTCGAGTTCGGTGAATGCAGAGTCGATCTCAGCACCAGATTCAGGAAATTTCTCGGCCAGAGCCGTCTGTACTTCCTCGCGAAGCTTATCGAGACCACGATAGCGTTCTTTTTTGTTCCCTGAGAAACTGATCTCATGAATACGATCTTTCACCATCGCAGTAACCGCTTCGAGGATCTCAGCGTTGATCTCCTTTGATGGATACTCCTCTTTGGCTGGCTTGCCGACTTTAGCGATAAGCTCCTTTTGTACCGCTACGAGTTCTTTGATATGCTTGTGTGCCAGAAGAAGTGCTTCTACAAGCAAGTCTTCACTAAGCTCACAGCAACCCCCTTCAACCATCATGATCGAATCCTCTGTGCCCGCTACAACCAGATCCAAATTTCCAGCTTCAGTCTGGGCCAGCGAAGGAAAAACTTTGAGCTGACTATCCACCATCCCAACCCGTACACAAGCCACAGGTTCTTTGAAAGGCAGATCCGAAACACAAAGTGCACTGGAAGCAGCAGTAACTGCAATCACATCTGCGTCATAATTGTCATCAGCAGAAATGACAGTACACACAATCTGAACTTCTGTTTTATACCCTTTAGGGAAAAGAGGTCGTATTGGGCGATCCACAATTCTTGCGGATAAGATTTCCTTTTCACTGGGTTTACCTTCTCTTTTTAAAAAGCCACCGGGAATCTTGCCTGCAGCATAAGTCTTTTCTACATATTCAACAGTGAGAGGGAAGAAATCAGATTCTGCTTCAGAACCGCTACACACTGTAGCTAAAACCATTGTGTCGCCAATCCGGGCAATCACCGAACCATCAGCCTGCTTTGCGATGCGGCCTGTTTCCAGAGAAACCTTGATATCAGAAATTTCGGTTTCTACATTGATACGAGTCATCTATAACTCCTGATGTTAGATTTTTTATATAAGTCATTAACGCGATCATAAAAAAAATGAGACGGCAAAATGTTGCCATCTGCGGGAATTTTGTACAGGCCAGATAGAGAGTGCAATTTTGCATAACCACCAAATGAGCATGAATTCAACAAGTCGGTGGGCGCTCCATGGTCGTAGAAGGAGAAAGCGGCGGGAAGCACCTCGGGCCGCTATTTTCTAATATTGAGTTTCTTGATTAACGAACGGTATCTGTCGATATCGACTTTTATCAGATAATCAAGCAGGGCGCGACGCTCTCCAACCAGCTTGAGAAGTCCGTAACGGGTGTGGTGGTCTTTGGGATTCGCCTTGACATGTTCGGTCAAATAAACAATCCGATCAGTTAAAATCGCAATCTGCACGTCAGTATTTCCAGTGTCCATCTCGGTTTTACCGTAAGTACTGGTTAATTCCTGTTTGCGTTCCTTGGTTAACGCCATTGGAGTCTCTCCTCTGAAAAAAAATTCTTATTTGGTTTATATCCTGTTGAATGTGCCTCACCAGTTCGTCAGTATTTGAAAACGCCTGGTCACTACGCATAAAACGGTGAACCCAGATATGGGCAGTTTGTCCGACAAGCGGAGTAGCCCCCTTCAAATCAAGCGCATGAAACTCAAAATGACTATCTCTGTCATTGAAAGTGGGACATGCACCAAAATAAAGCGCTCCGGTGAGCATTGTATCATTAAATTCGAGCTCTGCGGCATAAACCCCCGGTGGTGGAAGAACTTTCTGCGAAGACGGCCTTTTAAAGTTGAGGGTTGGATAGCCGATTTTTGAGCCTATTTTTAATCCTTCTATCCTTTCAACTGAAATCAGGTAAGGATGACCTAACATCTCCATCGCATCGCTAATACTTCCTTCAGTTATTAATTTGCGAATTCTGGTTGATGACACAGCCAATGAATCCATCTGGAGCAGATCCGCAGTAAACAATGGAATATGATATTTGCTCACAGTGTCGCGCAAAAAATTCTTGCCGCCAGATCGGTTTTTGCCTATCGCATGCCCTTCTCCCATTATCCATTCGATCATATGAAACCGGGAAATCAGGTAATTTTCCACAAACGATTCTGGCGATGTTTCACTGAAAGATTTATCAAAAGGAATTTTAAACAGATAATCAATTCCTGATTTCTCTATCAGTGTACATTTCTCTTCAAATGTAGTAAGCAAATGCTGCGGCAATTCTGGATATAAGGATGCACGGGTGTGTGGTTCAAAAGTAACTAATGCAGATGAAACTCCTCTTTGCCGCGCTCTATCAATTACTTGTTTGATTAGCAGTTGATGCCCCCTGTGCACCCCATCGAAATTTCCAACCGAAAGAGCCGTACTTTCCTGGGCAGGAAGAAAATCATCGATTGAAAGAAGCTTCATGATTATCACCTGATAAGGGAAAAACAGCTACAGGATGATACTCAGAGTCCTGTTTCCATTGAAGTACAGCAAGCAAATGTGTACCACAATAAGCAAAAACTTTCCTGTCTGTTGAACAAGTCATTTGTGGTAATGAAATATCCATTCCATGAACGAGCTTTCTATAATGTTGTTCGCTAAGTTGGATGCCGGATTCATTGCCCAGCACAACTGCGGCAGGCATAATATAGTTAACGGCATTGTTGATATCATCAATCTCCATCGCCTGCTCCAGATTGAAATCACCTGAACGACAACGTCTGATAAAACTGGCAAAACCGTAGGTGTTAAGCTCTGATGCCAGATCTCTGGTTAGAGCCCTTACATAAGTTCCTCCTGAGCAGCCCAGCTCAAGTTCTGCTAAACCCCTGTCCTGATCGTATTGAATCAGATCTAATGAATGAATCTTAACCCTACAGGGTTTCAAAGGAGGAGTATCACCTTTTCTGGCCATTTCATAAGCCCTAATACCATCGATCTTTTTCGCGGAAAAAGCAGGTGGCATCTGTAAATACTCACCATGGAAACGGTTAAGCGCTGTTTTGAGCTGGGATAGCAGTGGAAAAATCCCTCCATCTGCAATCACGGTCCCTTTGCTGTCCAGTGTATCGGTTTGGGAGCCAAATTGTAAGCCGAATCTGTAAATCTTGGGTTCATTGGGCAGATACTGAATCAGGCGGGTAGCGCTGCCTACCGCAATTACAAGTAAACCGCTGGCCTCTGGATCCAGTGTACCCGCATGTCCGATCTTCTTAATTTTTAAAACTTTTCGCAACTCTGCGACTATTTTAAATGAAGATGGCCCTTGTGGCTTATTCACACACAAAAATCCGTCCAACCCCTACTGCAGCTCCTTTTCTATTATAGAGAGCATCTTCTCAAGAGCCTGTGTGTAAGAAAGATTTATGGTGCATCCTGCAGCATTGGAATGACCTCCTCCTCCGGGAATCTTCTGAGCAATTTTACCCACATCAATTTTCCCCTTGGATCGCAAGCTGAAATGGGTTTGATTCTCATTGTGTTTAATTAACATTCCCACATAAACTCCTTCTACGGTGCTGGTATGATCGGACATCCCCTCGCTGTCGCTAAACTGTGCCCCAAGTTCATCAACCAGCGAATAGGGCATCTCCATAATACAAACCCTGCCATCAAGAAGAAAGTGCAATGTAGACCAGATCCTTGCCTGCAACAAAAGAGCATTCTGAGAATGTGATGCATATACTTTTTCATATATCTTTGCACAATCGGCGCCTTTGTCGGCAAGGTCAGCGCATTTTTTAAGTATCTTGCTGTTAGTGTTTGAAAATCTGAAACCACCGGTATCAGTTATTATGGCAGTGTAAAGAGATTCCGCTACATGAGCAGGAAAAGGAACTTTGCAGTTAATAAAATGGTCGTAAATTATCTCACCCACCGCTGCTGCTGCAGTATCTACAAGGTTTAATGTGCCAAATCGGGTGTTGTCCCTGTGATGATCTATATTAATGATATCGGAAACTTGAACAGAGCCAATATCCCAACCGAGTCGTCCGGGATTTGAGCAGTCCAGTATAACAATTACATCGTAATGGCCAATGAGTGGCAACTCTGTCATCTTGTCACTGTTGTGAAGAAAGGTGAATTTTGCCGGAACTGCATCATGATTGCATATGGTGACCTCTTTGCCTAAGAAATTAAGGTACCAGTAAAAGGCTAACTGTGAGCCGATCGAATCTCCATCAAGGCTCATATGAGAGGAGATGAGAAATTTATTATGAGAAGTTATAAGTGAATGAAGGTCATTCCAGATCATCTTGAATTTCTTTGAGTATCTCGTTAATATGCTGACTGTGTTCAAGAGTATTGTCGATTTTAAAGTACAAGTGCGGAAAGTGCTTCACGGTTATACGGCCAGCAACAGTTCTCTGGATAAAAGAGGCTGCCTTATTAAGGGCAGCAACAGCATTGTTTTTTTCATTATTATCACCAAGAATACTCACATAAATAGTTGCATTACGAGTATCCTGAGCAAGTTTCACCTGAGTAACTGTAACCACATGCGGGATTCTGGGATCCCGTAGCTCTTGTGAAATCACAGTGCCGATTTCCCGCTGAAGAAGCTCTCTAAGTCGCTCAATATGAAAATGGGTTGATGCCAAATCTTAGCTCCTCTATGCATGGGTTGAAAGCTTACGGGCAACTTCTATTTCTTCATAAACATCAAGCCGGTCATTTTCCTGATAATCATGATAATTATCAAGTGTAATCCCGCATTCGTACCCGGCATTTACTTCCCTGACATCTTCAGTTAGCCTTCTCAATGACCCGATACGGCCATCAGCAATTATAATGTCATCACGAATTAGCCTTGCTTTGGAACCACGGGTAACAGTACCCGACAGAACATAACAACCAGCCACTATACCTACTTTGGAAATCCTGAATACCTGACGAATTTCTACAGAGGCAATAATATTTTCTTTAATTTCGGGCTTTAACATTCCCTCCATGGCACTTCGAACCGCATCCAGTGCCTCGTAGATAATTTTATAAGTCCTAATTTCCACGCCTTCACGTTTTGCCAGTTCTCTGATCTTAGTGTTTGGACTAAGATGAAAACCGATGATAAGAGCATCTGAAGCTGCTGCAAGCATAATGTCGGTTTCTTTTACGGATCCGACACTTCTATGGATCACCGCAACCTTTATCTCTTCGGTGCTAAGCTTCTCCATTGAACTGGCCAGAGCTTCCACCGAGCCGTCAACATCACCTTTGATGACAAGATTGAGTGTCTGGATATTTCCAGCCTGTATTTGCTCGTAAAGATGATCCAGAGAAACAGTACCCAACTTACGAAGTTCCCGTTCCTTTTGAGCCAGACGTCTTCTGGCAGAGATATCACGAGCCTCCTTTTCATCTTCGACAACTCTGAAAGAGTCTCCAGCCTGGGGTGTTCCAGACATCCCCAATACAATAACCGGTTTGGATGGTCCGGCTTCACCAACACTTGCACCACGCTCATTGAAAAGATCACGCACCCGCCCGGAATGGATTCCGGTTACAAATGCATCTCCTTTTCTAAGAGTCCCTTTTTCAATAAGAATAGTGGCAATGGGTCCTTTACCCTTGTCCAGTTCTGCTTCAACCACAACGCCCTGTGCATTACCTGTAGCACTGGCTTTGAGCTCAAGAATCTCAGTTTCTAAGGCCAGTGTTTCCAGAAGTTTATCGACTCCCTTGCCGGTTTTAGCAGAGATCTCCACGCATGAAACCTGTCCACCGAAATCTTCTACCAGCACATTGTACTGCGCAAGCTCTGCCTTAACCCGCTCGACATTGGCAGTTGGCAGATCTGTTTTGTTGATGGCCACAACTATTGGAACATTTGCGGCTTTAGCATGATCAATAGCTTCTCTGGTCTGAGGCATGACCCCTGAATCGGCAGCTACAACCAACGCTATGACATCGGTGATTTGAGATCCTCTGGCCCGCATAGCAGTAAACGCTTCGTGGCCCGGAGTGTCAAGGAAGGTCACAGGGCCGTATTTGGTGCGCACCTCGTATGCTGCAATATGCTGGGTAATGCCGCCTGATTCATCAGCAATAACATTGGTTTTTCTAATATAATCAAGCAGAGATGTTTTTCCATGATCAACGTGTCCCATTACTGTTACCACTGGAGCACGAGGTACCATAACGGCTTCTTCCATCTCGGAAATTTCTTCTTCCAGCTCGGCTCCGTATTCAGTCATCAGTTGTGCGGTATATCCAAATTCATCAACTATAAGCTCAATAGTCTGAAAATCCAGTCGCTGATTGATGGTAACAAAAAGACCCAGCTCCAGGCATTTGGCAATCAGATCCGATGCCGGGGTGTTCATCATGTTGGACAATTCGTTGATGGTTACAAACTCTGAAACGTTGAGTATCTTGCGATCGGTATCTTCCTCTTTAAGGACAGTGTCTTTTCTGTATTTCTTTTTTGAGAAACCGGACCCGATTTTGGCAAGGGTCTTTTTAATGTTAGCCTTCAATTCGAATTCGGCAATTTCCGGACGATCCGTTTTCTTTTTGCCTTTCTTTTTGCCTTTATCCTTTTTGGAAAATCCTTTAGATTCGGTTGCAGGCTTAGCTGGCTTCTCTGCTGAAGGTGCGGCTGCAGGCTTCTGCCCTACACCGGCTACAGGCTTCTGCCCTGTACCGGCAGAAGGGGTGTAGGTGCGCTCAAAATCCCGTGACTGGCGCTGCTCTTTATCAAAGGTCCGGCGGGGTTGTTGTGAATAAGCAGCTCTTGTGGTTTCTTTTTCGGTTCTAGCTGTGGAAGCAGCCTGTTCAGTCCTTACAGATTCCTGGGTGGCTACAGGAGTGACCTTTTCTGACTTCTGGGCTTCCTCTTCTTTACCGATCAAGTCCTCCCGGGCTTTAGCGAGCATCTGTTTTTTGCGTTCATACTCTTTTTTAATTTCAGCCCGTTCAGATTCGAATTTCTTTTTAATGTCATCGCGAAGACTTTCATCAACCGTACTCATGTGGCTCTTTACAGGAATACCCATGCCACGGAGCATCTGCACAAGGGCTTCGCTGGAAACCTTAAACTCCTGAGCTAATTTATAAACTTTCTCTTTTGCCATTGCTTACCTCTCGTATTACTTGCGGCGTGTGTACTGTAAAGTCATTAAAACGGAACTCGTCAAAATATCCGGCACCTTTTTCCGCAAACAGTTATCAAACTAAAGAGCTGATCCGGTGGAGTCATTCTCCTTATTTTCGTGAGCCTCATCTATTGCTTTTTTAGTATCATCTTCTGATTGAGCCAGGTTATCTATCGCACTGGCAGCAATATCGCTCATTATCGGACTTTCTTCATTGTCATTTTCTTCAAAACGCTCGCCGCGGGCTTCTTCACGCATCGAGTCAAAGGCTTCATCATAGGTCTGATCCTGTTGGTCGGTTTCGGTAGAGTAAGCTTCGGGAGCGATGTCTTCTTGATCGATCTTTTCGGCATCTTCAACCGGGCTCACCGGAGCTTCCGATTGTACTGCAGCCCGTTGCTCTTCGCTCATATTAGCAAATTCCTCATCTCCAAAAACGTCAATTTCCTTGTCAAGCATTTTGGATGCCAGACGGATGTTTTGGCCTTCACGCCCGATTGCCTGTGCCAGGTCCTCTTCGCGAATTACTACAACCATCTTAGAGTCGCCAACCGGAATGACTCGTTTAACCTCTGCAGGAGCAAAAACCCTCCGCACCAGAAGCGATAATTCATCGGTCCAGTTGATTATATCGATACGCTCATTGGATAGTTCACGAACTATAGCCTGTACACGGTTCCCCCGCATTCCCACACAGGCTCCCACCGGATCCACCCGGCTATCACTGGTAGTAACTGCAATTTTTGAGCGATGACCAGGATCCCGTACAACTTTTACAATACGAACTGTTTTATCAAATATTTCAGGCACTTCCAGCTCAAAAAGACGGGCCAGAAACTCCGGAGCGGTCCTTGAAATAATGACCTGCGGCCCTTTGGGATTGTTTTTAACCTCCACTATACATGCCCGGATGTTATCTCCCTGACGATAATGCTCTTTACGAATCTGCTCTCTAAAAGGTAACAATGCCTCAGTGCGGCCCAGATTTACAAGAATATTTCCTTTTTCAATCTGCTGAACCGTCCCGGTTATCAGCTCTCCAACTCTTTCGCTGTAATCGGCAAATATTTTCTCCCGCTCTGCTTCCCGCACCCTCTGGATAATCACTTGTTTGGCAGTTTGAATAGCCATTCTGCCGAAAAGATCAATGTCAAGATCCTGAATCAGTTCATCACCTATCTCAATATCCTCATCTATCTCACGAGCATCCTCTATAAGAATCTGCTTCTCAGGATCCTCAACCACTTCCACCACCATCTGACGGGTAAAAACTTCAAGCAATCCCTTTTCACGGTCAACTTTTACTTCCACATTAATGGGTTTCCCCAGATATTTGCGTGCTGCTGTAGCCAGCGCATCTTTTAAAGTCTCCAGCACCAGATCCATGCTGATGCTTTTCTCCTTGGTAACAGCACCTATCGAAGCAACAATATCCAATGCCTTCAGCGCTTCGCTTTTGCTCTTTCTTTTCATCTATCTATCCTTCCCGAATTTACTTGAATCGGATCTCTTCCTTACCACTGAAAATATCTGACAGGGATACTTCTACTACGTCTTGTTTCGTTTTCAGGCACAATTTGTTGCCTTCACAACTCAACACTTCTCCAATAATCTTCTTTTTTTCTTCAATACCTTCTTTTAAATGAACCGTAACCTGGTGACCGATAATTCTTTTAAAGTCACGCTCACTTTTTAAAGGCCGGTCTATCCCAGGGGAGGAAATTTCCAGACTGTACTGGCGATTGCTGGAAAAATCTTCCTGATCAAGAAGCTCAGAAATACTTTTGCTGACGATTTCACAATCGCCGACATTTATTGTTTTGTCTGAGTCAATAGTAACCCGAAGAATCGAGCGGCTGCCTGCGTGAAAAAAACGCAGATCGAATAGCTCATATCCCAATTCTTCAATCTTAACCTCAATTAAAGGTCTTATCTGCTCAATTGATGACATGGTTTTTATTGCACTCTCATTAACAGGAGCATAATAAAAACGGGCTGAACGCCCGCTTTAGTCTCAAGCTGAAAAATTCCTACTAATATACAACCCGGTAAATCACTATTCCAAGACAGAAACTTCAGAACAGATCTTATCTGGAAGAAAGCTTCTGACGTATCACTTTTAATGCTTCATCACGGTTGCTTATTTTCTCTTCAAGTTGTAGCTCATAGATCTCTGAGAGCAGTTCCCCAAAAACAGGACCCGGCTTAAGCCCTATATCAATCAGATCCTTTCCTTTAATATAAGGCCGTGGCTTGAGTTGATCGGAGGCGATCATCTTCCGTTTCTCGATCAGGTAATTATAGTTGTCTAGAATCCCGTGGCTGGCAAGGCAATCGATGCGATGAAGCTCTAACTCTTCATCGATTGTTTCCCTGGATAACATCTTTTTAAGTGTGGCAAGCCTCATCTCTCTTACATTCTTAAAGTTCATGTGGTTCTCAATACAAGCTTCCACCCCTTTTATCAGAGAATTTGATGCACGAAGCCTCTTTAAGGTCTCTCTGGCCATCTCTGCCCCAACCCGGTCATGATTGTTAAATCTTATGCGGTCAGATACGCTTTTTGTGGACGGTTTGCCAATGTCGTGCAAAAGAACACTCCAGGCGAGCACCGACGAGCAAGCGGGCCTTAATAAACTCAGAGCAAGAATCGTGTGGGTGAAAACATCCCCTTCCGGATGATATTTCTCAGGCTGCTCCACTCCATTAAGAGCAGCAACCTCAGGGAGAATAACAGTAAGAAGACCGCAATCTCTCAGTAACAAAATGGCAGTATCAGCATTGCCCTGGCGGAGAATCTTATCTAGTTCTAAGAAAATTCGTTCTGCAGAAATATTAATTATTTGAGAATGATATTTTTTAATGGCTTCCCAGGTATTTTGTTCGATTTTAAAAGAAAACCTGGCCGAAAATCTTATCGCCCTAAGCATTCTGAGGTAATCCTCCCTGAAACGAAGCTCAGGATTTCCTATAGCGCGAATAATTTTCTGCTCAATATCATTAACCCCTCCAACATAATCAATCAACTGATCGGAGAGCGGGTTAAAAAACAACCCGTTAATGGTAAAATCACGCCTCAATGCGTCTTCTCTGGCATTAGTATAAGCAATCGCGGCTGGATGACGACCATCGGAAATACCTATATCAGAGCGAAATGTAGCTACTTCAAAGGGAACTCCCTTTTCAACAACTATCATCACTCCAAACTGCTCTCCCACTTTTATTGTTTGTGGAAAAATTTGCCCAATACTTTGTGGAGTTGCGTCGGTGGCAATATCGATATCGCCCGCAACTCCGTTACCCATCACCATATCTCTGACAATCCCACCGGCAAAGTATGCCTGGAATCCATGGTTAAGAAGCTCCTTGATGATGTGAATCGCACCAGTGTGTTTATCTTGAGGCTCGCAGGTAAGCATATAGTTAAAAATAAGCTGAAGAGTCATCAGTCTGCAAGCAAACAATAATTGTTATTGACATTGCCTCATGGAGAAAAGCATCTTTAGAACTGGTTCTATCACCGCAAACTAGTGTTATAAACATAGAATTTGGAGGATACCAATGAAAACGGTGTTTAAAGTGATCGCAGGATTAAGCGTTTTAGCCATGATGATCTCCTGCTCATCTAAATCTTCCTTCGAAAGACAAGGAGACGCTGCCTATAAAGCCTCTCAGAAACTTCAGGGAGACCAGAAACGGCGGCAACTCAAAACCGCTTACATAATGTATGATAAGGCCATTAAGGGCAATCCCGATAAAGTCTCTCCAGTCCTGAGGAGCAGATATGTGGAAATGACTCTGGTACGCGCTGGAATGGTCATCAATGAAGGTGCTGCCCATATGGAAGCTATCCCGCTTCTGTTGGATGATGTCGAAAAACATGTCGTATCTGCTGATATCCCTGCAAACCTTAAACAACAATATGCACTGCTTCTGGTTCAGTTGGCTGACTCAAGTGTTTCTGCTGAAAAGTACGATGAAGCTATCGAAACCATCGACAGAGCGGCAAAGTTTGCCAGTGATCCCGCTGCTATCAATGCAAAAAAACAGGAAGTTATAAAGAAAGTAGCTCAGGAAAATTTTGAACTGGCTGATGGAGAATACAGCATCGCCAAAAGTAACAAGGATGCAGAAGCTTTTGTAAAAGCGGAATTTTATGCCCTGTCTGCACTTTATTTCGATTCCACTCATGAAGAAGCTAAAAAGCTGCTCTCTGTTGTTAGAAAAGAAAATATCGGCACCTACTCCGCATATCTGAGAGTAATTGATCCTATACCGGATTCTACCGTGTTTAGGAAAGTGAATAAGTATGATATACTGATGGCTATGCCCACGATGCAGAGAAGAGGAAAAAATCTCACTACACTAGTAGATATTTATAATTATTCCTACAATCCACTCCGGCTCAAATCAGGCAATTTCAGCCTTGTAGATGAAAATGGAAAAAAATATAAAGCCCTCAATACTCGGCTCACTCCCGAACTGCTTGATCAGGAACATGAAGCAAAACTCAAGCTTACTTTCCCTGCACCAAAAGGGAAAATTGCAAAACTGGTTTATGAAGAAGCTGAACATCTTTCAGAAAAATTCTTCTTCTAACATTACCCGTTTTTCTATTATGAATTCTATTTAGAACGTCCCTTAAAGGGGCGTTTTTTTTAACCATGACTGGATGAATTGGCAATTTGTCGCTTTTTCTGGATTTACAAATTTGTGAAAGCCCACTGAGGCAAGTCAAAGCTCTGAAATCTGGAAGTGTTTCCAGGGATCCTCATATTTTATGAGAGCGTATTTAAACTCTTCCGAAGAAAAATGAACTCCGCTATCAGGAATGTCCTTATAACGGTAGTATATCCCATTAAGCTTAAAACCCATGGCGTAAGAATGAAGATATCCTCTGTCTATCATCAGATCAGCGGAAGCTTTTTTAGAGTAAAGCGGATCACCCAGAACCGGTACCCCCAGCGATTTGAGCGCAACCCTGATCTGATGGGTTTTCCCGGTCAGTAATTTTATAAGGTAAAGCCGTAGCCCATTTCCCAATCCTGAACTGTAAAACTGGGTTATGGCCGGATTATTCCTGCTATGGCAAAGAATCCATTTTCCGTCCCTTACCTTTTTCATATCGCCAATGATAGTACCCTGTTTTTTACGCGGATGAGTGCCTCCAAGAGCAATGTAAAACTTTTCGATGCGATGCTCCTGGAAAGAGGCTGCCAGCTTCTGAGCACTTTCTTTGTTTTTAGCAAAAACAATAAGCCCCGATGTCATGGAATCAAGCCGGTGAACCGGATACAGCTCTCTTAAATCCATATCCACCCTGATTTCTTTAACAAGACCAACCGAAGTGGCATTGCTATGAAAATCAACATCGTTAGATTTGCTGACGATGATGAAGTCGGGGTGGTTTTGAATGACCTTATACATATAACAATAGCGATACCTTCTGATCGTTTTCAGAACTCTGTGGCACTTTGTGTCCTGACACTATCAGTGTGCTTTATTTTCGTTTATACCAAATTGGTTTTATGATCTTTATAAAACATCGGGATTTGTTAAGAAATTAAGCTGGAAAAAAATTAAGTTATTGTCAATTCTTGGTTTAGTTTTTTTCCGACGACCTTTGATTAGATATTACTCTTGGCTAGTGCCTGTTATTTTTTCTGACCTAACTTATTCCATTTTTATCTTCTGAACAGATAGCTATAAGTTTCTTTTTGTTTATAAAAATACTCATCTGATCTGCGCAACAATTACCACTAAAAGCATAAATAGCAGAACGTACCTGCAGACATTATCCTTTAATGTGAAAATCAATGGATCATCATGCATCTGTCCACGACTGGTTTTGATCCATAAACGGTTTATCCATAATAACAGTGCCGGGCAGACAGCCCAAAGTAACTCAGGTCTTGGATAAAGTGAAAGTACCTCTGTGCTGTTAATGTAAAGTGCGAAAACTACCACTGAAATGAAGCTGCTGGTAATACCCATACTGCGTAGTGTCTGTAAATCCTCAGGGCAATAATCCCTTCCACTTAGACCCAGTTTACCGCTTTTTTGAAAAAGCTGCAATTCAGTACACCTTTTGACCAGGGCAAGGCCAAAAAAGAGGAAAACCGAAAATGCAAAAAGCCAGAAGGATACTTCAACTCCAATAAGCCGGGCTCCTGCAAAAATTCTTATTGTGTATAGTCCAGCAAGAGTAAGAACATCAACCAACACATGTTTTTTCAGAAAAAAAGAGTAAAGAACGGTAAGTAGAATATATGCTAACAAGTAGAGTAGAAAGTGCAATGGTAAAAAGAAAGAAAGCAGTAATCCTGACAATCCAAGAAAACCGCTTATTAGTATGCCTTTTGAAACGGAAATTTCCCCGGATGCAAAAGGACGGCTTTTTTTCCGGGGGTGCTTGCGGTCTGATTCCAGATCAAAAAGATCATTCATGATATATGTAGCTGAAGCACAAAGACTAAAGGCAATAAAACCCAGGATGTTAATGGTAATAAGCTTCAAATTAAGAATATTGTGTGAGGTAATTAATGGAACAAACAAAAGAAGATTCTTTGTCCACTGGTATACCCTCGCGGCTTTAAAGAGATGAGACAACCCCACAGCCGGTTTCTCAAACACAGAGGAAAGATTGGCAGATCGGCCAGTTCTTTGAATGGTCTTAACTGATGCATTTATTAAATGTGCATTTCTACAGTGCGAAAATATGACAATATCTGTACTGGAGTCTCCTGCATAATCAAATCCCTTCTCCCCGTAAAGAGAGATAAGCCTTTCCAGCTTTTTGCTTCCTCTCAAATTGTTTTTTTCATCTGTGGCCAAAACCATCGAAAAAATCCGGAGATGATCTGCTACTCTTTGGGCATAAGTCAGTGCTGATGCTGTTGCCAGAGTAAGCTCGCGTCCCTTTTCAAACTCTATTTTTATAAATTCCAAAAAAGAAACGTTGTAGGGAAGCAATTCAATATCGATAATAACCCGTTCTGCCAACTTCGTTTTTAGCACAGATATGCCGGAAAAAAACCACCTGATAATAAGAAAAATATTAAGAGGATTTCTTTTGAGTAAAAGCAGTGCACTTTCATAAAGAAGATCACTTTTAATTAGAGTGCCATCAAGATCAACAACCAGTGGTACTTCTGGGCTATTTATTACGGAATTTGCCATTTAATCTATTATTTAGTTTCTGTTCAAAATATGCCGGTTTTTAAAAAACATGTTTACATGAAATATAAATCTTACCACACACTAGTTTAAATACCGCTTATGTGCCATGTTCTCGACAAAAAAACGGGCTGAAAAT
>JAEYNR010000079.1 GCA_023412475.1 Fibrobacterota bacterium
ATTTTCAACCGGAATAATGATAAGTTCCGCAAGCTCAAGGAAATGATTATTCATCCTACCTTGCCATTCGGACTGGTGGTGGAGATTGGAAAAGATATCGATTGGAAAGAAGTCGAAAAATTGCCACCCAGTAGTGCCCAAGATGATTTGGTCTCAAAACTAGCAAAAATACGGGAAATCCACGCCCTCTATCTTCTCCGTTGGGACACACCTGATACAAACAAGCAATACATCCCGCTTCATACAGATACGCTATCCCTTATTGCGCCATTTGCAGCAAAACAGTATGGTCGTTTTTCTTTTTCACCCGATGGCGAATGGCTTGTCTTTGGCCATGAGGACATGGGAGAGGACCAGTACGGCAATCTTGGTCCTGGCGGGAAGTATCAGCCATTCTTTGTCGCTCTCCCTGTAGATGATAAAAGGCCTTTTTTCTTTGGGGAGCCGATATTTATGGGAAGGACCCTGATAAAGGAAAACGATATCACTACAACAAGCCTGGGCTACAGATCCGACCTCCTTTGTAGCCGCAGATGGACATTGTTTGTATAAATGGGATCTGGGCAAACTGTATGCGGCAAGAACGATTACTACACCTGATACCCTGTTTCCGCTGGAGTAGCAGGGTTGTGCTGAACGCAAATGAGGTTATGATGAAATAATGTAGTCTATAGTATTGTTATCCACCCGCTCTGATGACGGTGCAGAATATGGCAATTACTGCCGGGGCTTTAAGATGCTCACCGACCAGGTTGATCCGGCTTTCTAAATAACGGATTACTCTGGTCAATCGGCGGAGGAAATTATCGACGATTGAATTTTTCATGAGGGCGCGACCCAGAGCTAACAAGTTTACGATTAAAAATTCATCTCTGGGCAGTAAGGAGAATTGGATCAGATGGGAGATCTACCTTTTTGCCCAATTCTTTCCGAATCTTTAAATTCGTTATTCGATACTTTGTACTACCATTATAGATAGATGATGCATGATGAATAATAATTTATCATCCCTTTTTTGCGGGATAGGGATTTCTTTGGTTCTTCAAGGAGACATCATGAAAAAAAAACTGCCAATGAAAGGCTACCGGACTGCAGATTACAGATTATGTGTCATTGCAATAAAAATCGTTATCTTTGAGCAGTTCCTCTATTTCACTGTTTACTTCCTGATTCCAGTTTCTGTAGCCGCATATTATACTCTCCAGCTTCATCTCTCTGGTGGAAAGAAGTGAACGGATTACACCTCTAAGGAAATTGATTTCACTTTTTAACTCTTTAAGATCTGAGAGCTGATCTATATCAGGTTTGATACGCTCAAAAAACTCACTTTCAGCTTTCTTTGCCTCTATTAACCACTCTCTGACATCTTCCCAGCTCTTCCCTTCCTTGACAGATTCCCGGATTGCTTCTGCAAGGGGAGTATCGCAATGTTCAGAATCAGCCACCTGCTTTAGAGTCTGATTATATCTTACCCATAGCCCGTTAATGTATGCCTGAGTTTCGACTTCCTCTTCCAGCAGCTTGATCTCTTTTAACAGCTTCTGTACAATTGTTTCCTGTAGATCATTGTTCTCATGCATGCCGCCCCCTTTTAATGAATTTCAAAGTTCATTTCTTTAACAAGGCATAATACTTTCAGAAACATCTTCCTTACTGGAAGTTGCTTCTAAAATATTGTTTTTCTGAGAATCAGTATGTGGAGAAAAAAATGTGAGCAAAAACTAAGAAAAAGTAATTATAAAACATTAATGTTTGATTGTCAACAGTTTTGTGTGTTTCAGAGGAAAAGCAGATATAAATTGGCAATAATAATCCCACTTTCGGAAAAGGATGAGATAAAAAACAGCCTGAAATTACCTTGATTTTTCTTTTAGAGGTTTTTTCTCTTTCCTGGGTTTTGCTCTGAAACTCCTGTTTCTTTTTTCAGGGCTGGAAGTTTTTGTTTTAGCTGCTTTTGCTTTTTCTACGAATAAATGCTTCTTGCCAAAACGCAGACTCTTCAATTGGGCAATAATTCTTTCGGCATGTTCGAATGGAACAGTCACAAAACTGTAAGACTCCAGGACTTCGATATCTTCAATTGCGTTCTTAACTATGCCTGTCTGATCGACTATGAAATCGGCCAGCTCTTTTTTATTGAGTCCGTCGTTTTTACCTTTGGCGATAAATAACCGGGTTTTTCCTTCCATATCTCTGTGACCTGAAGAAAATTTTCTGGTTACCGGTGTCAATTTATGGTACTCATTTTTATTCAGCAGTTTATGGTATGAGTGCTCAAGGATAGCTGCAATGATCTTCTTTTTATCAGCTTCGTTTAACAACTCTTCAGCCCACTGAAGATATTGTTCGTTGAGGTTATTTAAAAGCAGAGACTTAATCTCTCCGGTTAAGCGAGTCTTTCTGGCAGCTACGATCTGGTCCACCTGTGGGATCTCGCTTTTCTTTATCGGGGCTTTGACAATTTTTTTAATAAAACCCAGTTTACTGAATTCCTCCGGAGTCACAAATGTAACGGCTGTGCCCTGGTTTCCTGCACGTCCAGTGCGGCCGATCCGGTGTATATAAGCCTCCGGGTTCTGGGGAAGGGAATAATTTATAACATGACTGAGATTATTGACATCTATTCCTCTTGCTGCCACATCGGTGGCTACCAGCAAGGAGATTTGTTGCTTACGGAATTTCTTAAGAATCTGTTCTCTCTGAGCCTGAGAGATATCGCTGTGAAGACCATCGGCACCGTAACCCCTGTCCAGCAGTTTATTGGCGACTTCATCGACCTCCACTTTTGTTCTGCAAAAAATGATTCCATAAAAAGCGGGCTCCATATCAATAATGCGGCACAAGGCTTCAAATTTGTCCTGGCGGATAACCTCGAAATAAATCTGGTTGGTTAAGTTGGTGGTAAGGGTGTTTTGTGCCCTTATATGAGCACTGTTTTTCATATATCTGGATGCCATCTCTTTAATACGTGCAGGCATGGTTGCTGAGAATAAAAATACCCGCTTTTTTTCTGGTGTATTTTGTAATATGGTTTCTATATCTTCAATAAATCCCATATTGAGCATCTCATCGCCTTCATCAAGAATAGCATATTCGATTTTGTCCAGTACCAGTGTTTTACGGTTAATATGATCAATAATTCTGCCTGGAGTACCTACTACAATTGTCACTCCTCTTTTGAGCCTTTCAAACTGAAGCTCATAGGATTGTCCTCCATAGATAGGTGCAATTGTAATGCGATTGTTTCCTTTAAGGGAATTTATTTCCTCGGCAATCTGGATAACCAGTTCCCTGGTTGGTGCAAGAATCAGGGCTTGTGGATGTTTCGAAGAAGGATTTAGCATTTCGATTAAAGGTAATCCAAATGCTGCTGTTTTTCCGGTTCCGGTCTGTGCTTGTGCTATTACGTCCTGTTCAGTATTCAATATTAAGGGGATTGTCAGAGTCTGAATCTCTGTTGGTTCCTCAAAGCCTTTGGTTACTAGAGAAGTAAGCGTCTTGGAGCTTAATCCTAAAGAAGCAAATTTTTCCATCAATTCTCATTTCTTTATAATTTAATCAGTTTTTTCCAGGGGTGTTTAACAGAAATGTTTGCAATTATATACTATCGATGTGGTTTTTAACTGGCCTTCAGCTAAGGTAGGTGTAGAAGACATGAGTCGTAAAATTGCGGTTTTAATTTTTAACACGTCAGCAAAATAGATTGTGCACTCAAAAGGGTGAGCTTTTTTTATCAGGATACTTCAGGGAGTACGAATAAAAATTATAAGAATTGTTTGATACCATTTTCTCTGTCAAAATTGTTATAAAATAAATCACAGTCACTTATCCTCTCTGCTGACAGTCTAAGCATTATTAAATCGAAAAGACTTTTTTGTTCAGTTGAATTCAATTGCCCGAAGATCGTCAAACGGATTTCTTTTCAAGCCCACTAAAATAGAATCTGATTGCGAATCGGAATAATTTGACATGTCCGGACCTTATTCAGACGTTTACCCTTTGAATAGGCGGCTTTGACATTTTCATTTCCGGGAGCAACTGTAATAGTTCTATTGCAATAAAGCTTTGATTGTTATTTCCACTATCCGAAGTAGCTTGTTGTGCAGGACAGGAGGGAATGACATTGGTATAAACATTTGTTCAGGAGCTTGTATACTTTATGCTTAAGGGGTTGCTGTTTATGAAACGAATTAAAATGTTACAAGTAATTATCCTTTTTTGCGCAATATTCAGAATGGCAGAAGGATCACCGGATGATTTCAGGATCAATCAACTTGGATATTACCCTCAGGGTAATAAAGTAGTACCGGTTCTTTTTACACAGGAGTCTGCGTTTGCATTGGTTGATACTGCGGGAGATACTGTTTACCAGGGTGATCTTTCAGAAGAGATAAGATGGTCTTCAACTGGCGACACTGTTAAAAGAGCGGATTTCTCCGATTTTCGGAAAGAAGGTACCTATTGGCTCAAAGTAGAAGACAAAGGTGTTTCGATGCCAGTTCATATCAGGTCCAATGTTTTATATGATGTGTCTATGGCTGCTTTTAAAACTTTCTATTTTCAGCGGGCTTCAATGGCTTTGCAGGAGGAATTTGCTGGTAATTATGCGCGAAAGTCAGGACATCCTGATACCTTGTGTTATTATCACGAATCAACAGGAAAAGATTCTGGACAGGCCAGCTCTCCGGGTGGCTGGTATGATGCGGGTGATTATGGAAAGTATGTGGTCAATGCAGGAGTCACTCTGGGAAATCTGTTTTTCTTCTTTGAAAATTTTGGAGATTACTTTGGCGATTCAGCTCTGAATATTCCGGAATCAAAAAACGGTATGGATGACCTGCTTGATGAAATCAAATATGAACTGGATTGGCTATTAACCATGCAGGACACAGATGGTGGTGTAATCCATAAATTAACTACTTTACAGCATGCTGCCATGGTTATGCCCGATGCAGATAAAGGGAAACGTTATTTTATCGGTAAATCTACCGCTGCCACACTCGATTTTGCAGCGGTAATGGCTATGGCCGGTAGAATCTACAGAAATATTGAAAATCAGAAAGAGTTTGCAGACACCTGTATCAGTCGTGCAAAAAGAGCCTGGGATTGGGCTGTTATCAACCCGGAAATGCATTTCACTAAAAATCCTGCTGGAGTAGGTACCGGGGAATACAATGATAATTCAGTAAGAAACGATGAATTTCTGTGGGCTGCAGCAGAACTTTTCATTACCACAGGCGATTCAGTTTACAAGGACAGCATTCGGGTTGGAAGGCTTAGCTATACACCGGTTGACTGGAAGTCACCGGGAGGTATAGCTACATATTCTCTGGCAACCAGCACTAATGAGCTTGAGAGTGATAGTGTTGAGGCTATCAGAAATAAACTTACCGATGCAGCAGATAAATTGGTGGCTCAGATAGAAAAACATGCTTTTCGAATTCCCAGTGGTAATTACTACTATTGGGGGTCAAACGGGGTATTTTCCAATGCCGGTCTTATATTGATAGCTGCATTTAAAGTATCCGGAGATACTACTTATGCCAGAGCGGCAGCCGAGATCGCAGATTATCTATTAGGCAAAAATGCGTTAAGTAACTCATTTGTCACTGGGTTTGGAATCAAAAGGTCCGAAAACCCGCATCACCGGATCATTGTTGCCGATACAATTAAAGATGCTATACCTGGATTTTTGGTAGGCGGGCCTAATGGTTCTCCTGACACTTATAATGATGCTTCAGGTGATTACGAAACCAATGAGATCGCTATCAACTGGAATGCACCGGCAAGTGCTCTGTTTGCCTCCATAAATAAGATCTTTGGGAAAATGGAGCCAACTGTAGATATCGGTGGACATTTTCTTATTCAGGTTGTAAATGGACCTGGCCAAATCGAGGTGTCGCCTTTAAAAGTTAAATACAATACCGGAGATACTGTCGTTTTGAAGGCTGTTCCGGAAGATGGGCAGATGTTTTTAGGGTGGAAAGGTGTCATCGCGGGGATGGATTCGGTTATAATCACCATTGTTGATAAAGATTTGAGAATAGTGGCTGATTTTGGCAAACCCCAGGAGTTAGTGAAAAATGGAGATTTTTCAAACGGGAGAACCGGGTGGAGCATTTGGGGAGCTAGTGGCTCAATTGCCGATAAAGAGTACAAAATCACTATCACCGATGAGGGTATTAACGACTGGGATATTCAACTGGTGAAAAATGGGATACCACTGCTAAAAGGAGCTGTCTATGTGTTTCAGTTTGATGCACGCTCCGACAGCTCTCGTACTATCATTGCTGATGTGGCTAAATCTTCTGGTGACTATGGTTCATACACCGGAGGCCCGAAGCGCTGTAAACTGGACACCAGCATGAAACACTTCGAATATAAATTCACGATGAAAAAAGACAGCGATTTGGGAGCCCGGATTACCTTCAACTGTGGCTTATCCACTAAATCGGTGTTTCTGGATAATGTCAGCATTAAAATTTTTGACCCATCACCTGTATTGGACCAAAAGTTTCAAAGAGGAACGTTTTTAAAACCTTTTAAATTTAGAATGAATGGTAACCAGGTGACGTTTCAGTTATCGGTTTTGCACCCTTATAAGGCAAAACTGGAGGTTTTTGATCTAAAGGGACGTTTGAAAAAGAATCTGAGCAATACAATTAAAAGCAAGCAACCGGGAACACATAATGTGTTTTTGGGAAGGGATTTTTCGGAAGGCGTTTATTTGATCAGGTATTTCGATGGCAGCAAGCTGCATTCACAAGCCTGGACTAATCTGAAACGTTAACTGATCCTTGTCTGATTTTTGAAAGTCTGCCGATTCTGGTTTTTATATTCGGAATCGGCTATTCTTTTTGATTGAAGGCCCAAAGAAGTGCTTCCTTTTAGCTCGATAAGTCATTTGAAACAGGAATCGAGTTGTCCCCACAAACTATTGGGGTTTAGGCCCAACTGGCCTTACTTATCTGAGGTAGATTTTGGCAGAAAAGCCAAATAACAAAAATAATGCAACAAAAGCTGCTATTAATCGCACAATAATATCTGAAAGAGGGTAATGATTCTTTTTTAGGGGTTGAATTTGAGAAAGCTTCGCTTTGTTTTCACTTTCTTTTGTAATTGGCACTGAACTCGAAGTGGAGCTGAGAATCTCTGCCAGCCCATTTTCAAAGAAATCATCCTGGCTTTGTATTCGGTTCACCTTTTGCTGTTCCTTATTTTCAGGATCTGAAAAATTAGAGATTAAACTGTCTGATTGATTGGTAAACATTAGATAAGTGGTTTAAGTTTATTAATTTCAGGGAAAAACTTGCTCCTTCAAATATGTTTTGGTTATTTTACCATACTTATTACATTTATAACAATAAAAAGATATTACAGAAAAAAGGATGCTTGAAGAATCGGTACTTAATCGAAATAACGTAGATCTCCATATTCATACTAATTTCTCTGACGGGATATTAACGGTAAGAGAAGTTTTGGATATTGCTTACACAAAAGGTTTAAAAGCGATTTCCATCACTGACCACGATTGCACCGATGCTTATCCTGTGGCTGCGGAAATTGGTTCACAATTGGGTATAGAGGTCATCTCTGGAGTTGAGCTATCGAGTGAAATTGATGGCAATGATATTCATATTTTAGGCTACTTTGTTGATCCTGATAATTCGGCTCTTTCCAGGAAACTGAAAGAGATGAAGGACGCCAGGTACATCAGGGCGCAGAAAATAGTGGATAATCTCAACAAGCAAGGTATTGATCTGCGATTTGAAACCGTTTTGGGAGTAGCGGGAGTTGGGGCAATCGGCCGTCCCCATATTGCAGCCGCCATGCTTAGAGAAGAGCTGGTTTATTCTTTTCGTGAAGCATTCGATCGTTTTATCGGCTATGGGTTGCCTGCCTATGTTGAAAAACTGAAAATGGATCCTAAAGAGGTTTTCGATCTGATTAGAGGCGCTGGGGGTGTTCCGGTGCTGGCTCATCCGGGAGTAACACAGGTGGATGTTCGAATTCCTAATTTTGTAACTGAGGGTCTTATGGGTATTGAGGTTTATCACACCGAGCATCCGGCCAGTGCAGAGCGTTATTATCTGCGTATCGCTAAAAAACACTCTCTGGCAGTATCGGGCGGATCCGATTTTCATAACAGCAATCATAATAAATCAGAAATTGGTTCTCCATCCGTGCCTTACAGCGCGGTAACAAGCATGAAAGAGAAGCTGGGAATTTCCGTTAGAGAGGTTTAAATGAACATAGTTCCTGTAATTTTGGCTGGGGGTATAGGTGAAAGGTTCTGGCCTTTAAGTCGCAGCAGCAAACCAAAGCAGCTTTTAAAAATTATCAGCAATAAAACAATGCTGGAGGAAACGATACTTAGGGTAGCTCCGTTTTGTTCAAAAAAAGTGAAACCTCTTATTGTTACTTCAAAGGCGATCTCCTCTAAATTTAAATCCCTTTTGCCTTCAAATTTAAAATATGATCTGATTGCAGAGCCTGTGGGCAAGAACACCGCACCGGCTATAGCACTTGCAGCTTCATGGGTTGAGGCAAAATACGGCGATTCGGTGATGATTGTACTTTCGGCAGATCATGATATCAGGCCCAGGCAAGCATTCATTGAAGCTACGAGGTTTGCGGTTAGTCTGGCCACAAATCAGAATGGGCTGGTGGTTTTTGGTATAAAACCATCCAGAGCCGAAACCGGGTATGGTTATTTGCAACTTGGTAAAAAAATCGACTCTTCCAAAAATATTAACAGTTTCTCAGTTAAACGCTTCATAGAGAAGCCAACCCCCAAAAAGGCCCAGAAACTTCTTCAATCGGATAAATATATGTGGAATAGTGGCATGTTTGTCTGGAAAACGTCGGTTATTCTTGAGGAATTTGCCTCCTTTATGCCACAGATTCATGAACTGGTAGGTGCTGCAGCAAAACTTGGGTTCAGCAAAGATGCCATTTCCACTTTCTATGAAAATTGTCCTAAAGAATCGATTGATTTTGGTATCATGGAGCACTCCAGGCGGGTGTTTGCAGTGGTGGGGGATTTTTTATGGGATGATATCGGTTCCTGGGAATCGGTCAGCAGGGTTCATCCAAAAGATAAACTTAATTCCACTATAGCAGGATTGAAGGTATATCAAAAAGAAAGCAGCGATTCTATCATTGTTAATAAATCTTCCAAGGCACTTGCCGCAATAGGGTTGAAAAATGCGGTAGTGGTTTGTACTGATGATGCTGTTCTGGTGATAGATCGTTCAAAACTTCCTGATTTCAAGAAATATCTTAATGAGATGAAAGGCGGGGCTTTACCGTCTAATCTTTTCTGATTGTTTAGCCTTTCAGGGATCTTAAAAAAGTGTCTTCTTCGCTTTCTATTATGTTTATAGCTGGTGATGTTTCCGGCGATTACCACGCAGCTTCTGTAGTGAAGCAGTTCATCTCCGATTTCCCTGGAGCCCGGATTTGGGGAGTGGGTGGTCCTGCAATGAAGGCTGAGGGCTTCAATGCGGTCATACCTTTTGAACCTTTCAATAAAATGGGCTTTGTTGAGGTATTCCGCAATCTTAACTTCTTTTTAAATGCCAGAAATAAACTGCGCCAAATGATGGAAAAACAAAAACCGGACTGCCTGGTTTGCGTGGATTATCCTGGCTTTAATATGTTACTGATGAAAGATGCTCATAAACTGGGCATTCCAGTTATCTGGTATATTGCACCGATGGTGTGGGCTTGGAAGCAAAAAAGAGCAGAGGTGCTGGCAAAGTACTGTTCCCATATCGGCTGCATTTTCCCCTTTGAAGTACAGTATTTCTCTCCATTTACTTCACGGGTCAGTTTTGTGGGAAACCCATTGATAGAGGCGATCCGGAAAGAGAATTACAACAAGGCTCAAAGCAGCGGAGAATTGCATCTGGCCATTGTGCCTGGTAGCAGGTGGCAGGAGGTTAACAGAACTCTTTTTCCCATGGTTGAGGCATTTCGTTTATTAAAAGAGCGGTTTCCTGGTATTAAAGGTTCCATCTCTTATTGTGCTAATCTTCCGTTCTCTTTTTATGAGGATTTAAGCAGAGATACCGGGTTAGCTATAGTTGAGGAGCCGCTTAGAGCTTTGCTATCCAGATCAGATTTTGCTCTGGTTACCTCTGGTACTGCGACTCTGGAAGCTGCATTGCTTGGTGTGCCCCAGATCTGCGCATATAAGACATCCTGGCTTAACTATACCATCTTTAAAAACATCCTTAAAACCCCTTACATTAGTCTTCCAAACATTATTGCTGGAGAAAAGATTATACCCGAATGTATTCAAGATGATATGAATCCATCGAGGATGGTTGATGAACTCACTGCTTTTATCACTCAGAAGGAGACTGCAGAGAAGATGAAAAGCAAATTTAGTGAGTTGAGAGGCACGCTTGGCTCCAAGAAGCCTTCATTGGAGCTGACTGCTATTTTAAAGAGCATTCTTGCTGAGGGGAGCTTAGTCGAAAACTGAAGCATTTATTGCTGCAGTTTTAGTCTGGTTGATTTTGTTGATGCATGATGATTCTGCACTGCTCTTTACTCTTTTTCCCAGAGTTGAAAGGATAAAAATCACCTCCGGGGAGCTGAGCCAGAGCAAAAACAAAACTTTCTTTTGATAACTCCACAACTATCTGGTATTTTCGATTCATAAGCGCAATTTCTATAAACTACGATTCCGGTGTATCAGAATGTGGGTAAAATTAAAGGCTTGCTGTTTTTTAACAGCCGCTATATTTGTAAATGCCTTTGTGCCTCAGGCAGACCTGAGATACGGCGACTATTCTATCCCGGTGTTCAGAGTCGGTGAAAATATAATAAGCCTGCCACGAACAGATGTTATAATCAGCGAAACCGGCGACAGTCTCAGAGAGATCGATTCTCTGCCCCAGCTCAGAACCGGGCAGGTTATATACAGATACAGAGTTGCTAACCGGTTTGCTTTTTTCAAAGGTATTCTTGACACTTCTGCTTTTGGAAAAAGACCGGTACTCTATACATTCAATATCCCTTCCTGGGCCAGCTTATCTGATATCATCCAGTACCGGTTTTTCAGAAGTCCTACCGAGAAGAATGGAAATGATGAGGATGAGATCTATTTTGATGCAGAACATATTTATATTAAGCACTTTTCAGAAATTTATTATTACAAGGATCACAGTTGGAATAAACTGGCTGGATCGCCATTATTGCCTCTTGGAGGAATAGAAATCTTTACCGACCCTCCCGGAGCTCAAATTATTATTGATGGTAAAAAATCCGGCCTTCTTACCCCCTATACTTTTAAGGGATTGCTTGCCGGGGTATATAACTTTGAACTGGCTTTACCAGGATATAATATATTCCAGAAATCGGTAAGGATTTATCCTGGTAACATGGTAACTGCAGCATTTGAGCTGCTCTCCGACATGGATACCATTTATATTTCCGGGAAAACACCCTATGGATTATTGTTACTGCCTCAGCCGCCCACCGATTCACTCTTCTATATCGATTCTACTAAGGTTTTTTCATTAAAAACCAGATTGCGTCCAGGTACACACCATTTAGCCTGGAATGGTGCTGAGATGTATGAGTCGATCGATACGATCGTTACCATATCAGAAGGGGTTGTGGCGTATTTTGATCATGTATTCAAAAGGCGTTATGGTGTGTTGCGGGTCGTTTCGTCACCTCCCGATGCAGAGGTGTGTATCCAGGGGTTGCCATGTAAGATAGGCGAACAGCTTCTGGAGTTGCCAACTGATCGATACACCATATCTGCATTTCATTCAGGATTCAGGAATTTGAAAAAAGCGGTGGTTGTGCTTCCAGATACTATTAGTATATGCAAGATGGATCTTACACAGATGCCGGACAGAGATGGTGATGGTTTTCTGGACAGTGTTGATCGATGTCCGGATAAGTATGGGCTTTTTGGAGGCTGTCCCAGGATGAAACCTGGTGAGGCACTAAAGGCGAAAAGAGAGGAGATTAAAGACTTTGTAAAAACGGACCCCTTGACTATAGGTTCTTCTTTGATAGGAGGGATAAACAGAGTACCTACCAGCAAGCGTTTTGGAAAAATTCTTTCCAGTTTTTCAGGAGTTAAAATCGGTGGAATCAATAACTACCGTGGACTGACAATGGTAAATAATTATCATATCCAGTACAGAGGGCTTTATACAGGTCTGGAGCTTGGTCAATGGATTGCCGGGCTGAGTTATCAGAGAGATGATACTCTGGAAATACTCACAAAAGAGAGAAAATACCTGATATTCAATGATTCGATTAACATTATTGAACCGGTCATGTATATTCCAAGTACAGCCATGTGTGTTGGATTGCATTACAGTTGGTCCTGGGTGAATCTGGTCTATGCTATCGGCTATCAATGGGAGGATATAATCCTCGATCAGATCTACAATGCTGCCGATGACAGGTTGGAGAGGATTGTACTGAACAATGACTGGTGGTTTCACCAGATTGGGATGGAAGCAAATTTTAATTTTGATGGTTTCGTTGTCCCTTCAGTATATGCCAGAATGAAATTGCCATTTGGGAAATCAAGAGTTACCCGGTGGCTGGCTTTGCAAACAGGTATTCAGTTCAAACTGGTACCATCAAACTGGAAAAACCGATAAAATGGTCCAAAAAAATGAACAAATTATTAGATTCATTCTACTGACTGTTTTTTTATGTCTTATAAACTGTGGTGGCGGTTTTGATGCGGAAAGTGCTGATGCTCAAGAAATAAAAGAATCAATACTGGGACCCGATTCTTCAGAAATATTGTATGAATAGAATGGCAGCTAACTAGTTTCTTTTTAAGGTAGCAGTAACTTGAATGCTCAAAAAATTATTATTTTAAATTCAGAGATCGGATCTGCTGTGTAGTTCTGATTTTGGAGTCGGGTTAAGTTGCCTCTTTTAAGGAAAGCATTATGAAGAGAGATATTCAATATTTTAACGATAAAAAAAGAACAAAAAACCCAATAAGCCTGCTTACTGCTTATGATTTCCCCACAGCGCAGCTTCTGGATGAGGCCGGGATTGATATTCTTCTGGTTGGTGACAGTGTGGGTACCAATGTGCTGGGATACAAGGATGAGCTAGAGGTTACCATGTCTGATATGCTGCATCATCTGGGTGCAGTTGTCAGGGGTACAAAAAAAGCATGGGTGATGGTGGACATGCCCTATAACAGCGCTGGCGATCCATTTACTGCCTGTGAGAATGCCCGGATGATGATTGAAAAGGGGGCTGACTGCGTAAAAGTTGAGGGATGGGAAGAGAAAAAGAATGTGGTTGCTTATTTATCTGGGCAGGGTATTTCGGTGTGTGCGCATATAGGTTACAATCCTCAGATTCATGGTAGCAAGGGGAAGACATTTGGAAAAACAACCGAACAGGCACTTAGTCTAATTAATAGTGCCAAAGTTCTGGAAGACAGCGGAGCAGTAATGGTTATTGTGGAGAAAGTTCCTCAGGAGATAACTGCTTTAATATCGGAAACTCTCAAGATACCGGTGCTGGGGATCGGGGCTGGCAGAAAGTGTGATGGCCAGGTGTTGGTGATAAATGATATCATCGGGATAACTCCTTCTGTGTTTAAGCATACCCGTAAGTACATGGATTTTCGTTCAATGGTGCTCAAAGCTGCAACTGATTACAAAAATGATATAGAAAATGGCAGTTTTCCTTCAGAGGAAAACGTCGGTCATCTCTCTGCCGAAGATCTTGCGGATGTTTTAAAAGCAATGGGCAGGTAGATATACTGGTCTGACTTACTTAGCTGGGGAGAATCCAATGAATTGGAGTGCAAAAGCTAACCTGTTTCCAATTGCTGCTTTCCTGTTGGCGATTGTTGTTCTGGCTGGTTGTAAAAAAGGAGCTGACAGCGAAGTCTATGATCCTGCAAAGCTTCCACGCGAAAAAACTCTTTATATAAGTGGGTTTCAATGGGGAGCACCTTCAAGTTTTAATCCTCTGGCAATAACCCCTGCCTGGCCGATCACCGGAAATATCAACCTGGTTTACCAGGCGCTTTTTGGCTATGATCTTCTCAGTGGAGAAATAAAGCCGATTATTGGAAAATCCTACAAACTGCAGGATAGGGTTCTGCAAATCGAATTGCATGAATCGGCCCGCTGGCAAGACGGTGAACCATTGACTTCTGAAGATGTGGTGTATTCATACAATTTACACAAAAAGTATAATACCAACTTCAGTTTCGGAATCAATAATTTTTTTAAAGAGATAAAGGACAATGGTCTCCACGCAGTTACTATATATTTGTCTGAAAAACAGTATAATCCACTTGTTGCTTATGATATTATTTCAACAGTTCAGATACTTCCCAAGGGTATTTTCGAGCAGCTTGAGAAAGAGGCATTCGATCAGGTCGCTGCTGAAACCGGTGCGACTCCCGAAAACAACGATGTCCTTAACACTGTGCGATTGTTTAAAAATGACCAGAATCCAGTGGGATCTGGACCCTATACGCTGTTTTCTTATACAGATCATGAAATTATGCTAAAAAGGATTCCCTCATACTGGGGAAATCAGCTTCATCAGAATAAACAACCTGCACCTCTTTTCATCGTGCATTCTTCATATCCTGGCAATGATGAAGTAAATATGGCATTGCAGAACGGAAATCTTGATATATCTCAGACGTTTTTGCCTGAGATCTGGAAACAGTTCCCCAAAGGTGTGGGGACCTGGTATGATGATAAGCCTTATTATATACCGGGGATAATTCCTGCTTTAATGATGGGGTTAAGCAGACCGCCAATTCAGGATGTAAATTTCAGGAGAGCGATAATTCACGCAATCGATTATGAAAGTATTCGTCACAACGCCGTATATGGGTACACGCCTGAGCTGAAACCGGGAATAATACTTCCATTTGGTGCTGAAAAGGTATTCTTTTCAGAGAAAGATGCCCAGGAGTTTGGCACACTATATGATCCTCAAAAATCGAAACTCATCTTAAAAAAGGCTGGTTATTCCTGGGGATCGGATGGAATGCTGGTAGATCCTAAGGGGAAAAAAATTCGTACTCTCTTTGCTACATGTCCGGCTGGCTGGACTGACTGGGAATCGACTATAAAAATTGTAGTGGATGGTTTGCGCGCTATTGGCGTGGATATACAGGAGAAGTTTCTGTCATACGAACAATGGGACAGGGATCTTAAAAATGGTTTATTTGATTTTACTATGAAAAATCCTCATCCTGAGCAATCCTACTCCCTTCCTTGGGCACGGTTTGACAAAGTGATGTCCTCCAATGATTTGCGGCCTGTTGGTGAAGTAATGTATCAGAATGAGGGGAGGTACAAAAATCCTCGTGCAGACAGCCTTCTTGAAGTGATACCAAAATTAAGCGACCCACAACAGCTCAAAGAAGCCTACCATGCCATTAACAGGCTTTTTATGGATGATGTTCCTATTATTCCCTTAATGTATCGTCCGTGGTTGTTTTATCAGTTTAACAGCAAGTTTTGGACAAATTTCCCAACTGCAAAAAATCCCTATGCTTCACCGCAATGCCTGATGGTCGGTGCGGGAATGGAGGCATTATGGGGGATTAAGCCTCAAAATTAAAGGGTCAGGGACGAACCGCTTTCCGCTCAGTAGCTCACTTTTTCAGAAAAATACAGGTATATATGACTTGTTTTTTTCTATTAAATGTATAATTGTACTGTTTTATTAAATTTTTAGTATCTTTATTCCAAGAATTTGTAAAACCTGATTCAAATGGATTTTAGCATGGTATCTAATCGTTTAACTACAATTTTTTTGCTGCTTGCGTTCTCTTCCCTGTTATTTGCCGATAGCAAGGATGATATTCGTTTGAACCAGGTAGGTTTTTATACTTATGGGCCAAAAACTGCGGTTATTGTATCACCTCAAACCTGGTATTTTTCCATAAAGAGTACTGATTCACGTCAGACTTATTATAGAGGTGAATTGTCTGAGACCAAATATTGGAGAGCCTCGGGTGACAGTGTTAAAATTGCCGATTTCTCCGATTTCACAAAAGAAGGAACCTATGTACTATATGTTAACGGAATTGGAATATCTTACCAGTTTACCATATCCGGAAAGCTGAACTATGAGTTGTCCAAAGGGGTGATCCGTTCATTTTATTATCAGAGGGCTTCCACCGATCTTTTGGCAACCTATGCCGGCAAATGGTCAAGGCGTGCAGGACACTATGACACAAAGATAATTATCCACCCGTCGGCCGCTTCGGCCGGACGTGATGCAGGTCAGGTACTACCATCTCCCAAGGGATGGTACGATGCTGGAGATTATGGTAAATATATAGTAAATGCCGGGATTACCATTTGTCAGTTACTTTTGTTATACGAGCAGTTTCCCGAATATTTCGATACTTTACACCTTAATATTCCTGAATCTAAAAATCGGGTGCCCGATCTACTGGATGAAATCAAATGGGAACTTGACTGGATGCTAACCATGCAAGATCCTTACGACGGTGGGGTTTACCATAAGTTGACTGGGAAAAACTTCATCGGTGACATGATGCCTCATGTAGCAGAAGAGGATCGTTATTTTATAGGTAAAAGCACTACGGCTAGTTTTGACTTTGCTGCGGTCTGTGCGGTTGCTTATCGCATATATAAAAGCTATTATCCCTCCTTTGCAGATTCCTGTCTGAATGCAGCAAAATATGCCTATCAATGGGCTGTGGATAATCCTAAAGCTCTTTTCAGAAGTAATCCTGATGATATACTTACAGGAGCCTACAATGATGGTAATGCAACTGATGAATATCAGTGGGCATCATGGGAGCTTTTCATTGCCACAGACAGTTCGGTTTATCAGGACTCAGCAAAAGCAAAGAAAACCAGTTATGGTATCCCCTCATGGCAGAGTGTAGCCACTCTCGGAATGTACTCGATGGCATTGGTAAAAAATGATTCTTTTGCTGTGAGCAAGGTTTATGGTTTAGCTGATGGGCTGCTCAAGACAATAAGCAGTCATCCTTTCAATACCAGTGCGAAAAGCTTTTACTGGGGAAGTAACGGGAATGTGGCTAATGAAGGGATGGCGATGCTGGCGGCGTTTCTTCTATCTGAAGATTTCAGGTATCTGGAAGGGGCGATCCATTCTCTTGATTATTTATTGGGTAGAAATGGTGTTGGCTACTCTTTTGTGACCGGATTTGGGAGAAAACCTGCAATGAATCCTCACCATCGGCCATCGATTGCCGATGGAATAGTTGATCCTGTGCCGGGCTTTCTTGTGGGTGGACCAAACAGTCAATATACTGAAGGTGAATGCACCTCTGCAAATTATCCTAAAGAAAGCGCAAAAAGATGGATTGATCAGAGCTGCAGTTATTCAACAAACGAAATCGCGATAAACTGGAATGCTCCGGCTGCTTTTCTGGTTGGCGGAATCGAAGCGGTCTTTAATTCTGATAAATTCAACATCCAGCCATTGATTGACAAGTATGGCAAGGATAACAGACCGCCTGAACCTGGTGAAATCTCTGTTGTGGATCTCAGAGCAGATAGGGCGACACTTTCCTGGAGTGCATCCGAAAAGGTAAGCGTTGCTCTGCAATACAGTACAGACTCTCTGATGAGAAAGTACGAAATAGTACTCTGCCCTGGTTCTGACAGCAACCGGGTAAACTTATCAGGGTTGATGCCGGATACAAAGTATTATACCCGGACTTCATGGGTTGACAGAAGAGGTAATGTGTCATCTTCCGGTGCTTCGTTTACAACTGAACCAAGCGGGATTGTAAGCCATGAACTCTTGAAACCGGTGACAGGCGATTATGTTTGCGGAAGAGATCTGTCTATTACCTTTAAGAATGTGAAAGGGGTAAACAGCAGACTTGTTTTTGCAAAAGGAGGCTCTTCTGTTCAGGAAACTCTCAGTTGCTCTGAAACTAACGGTAATTACAGCGCAAAAATTCCTGGAGCAAAGGTGACAGAGGCTGGAATCGTTTATTCATTATTGCTGCAGAAGAATGAAGAATCTGTAGAAACAAAGAAATGGGTTGCCGGAGCTGATTCAGTTGATTTGACAATTCCTGTTATTTCTTTACCAAATACCTACCAGCTGGTCTCTTTCCCTTCGATTTTCACTCCAGCTCCCTCAATCACCGCATTATCTGCTTCTATTGGTGATACTGCCAAATGGAGATATTACGGTTATGATCCGTTAAACAAATCATATACTCTCTTTGATACTTTAAGAAGCGGTAAAGGCGGATGGGTTTTCTGTAAAGAAGAGTCAGAAATAAGTATAAAGGGAAAGAATCTGCTGGCTGATACTCTTTTTCCGTTAGTGCTCAGAGAAGGGTATAATTGTGTGGGAAATCCATTCTCGTTCCCTGTTTACTGGAGTAACTCAATTGTATATCATGACAGCACTTTTATAGGTTTATCTGATTCTGTAGCAGGACAGTTTATACGTCATCAGATATTTCTATATAAAGATAGTACTTCAAACAGCAAAAATGACGGAAGCTACTATTCTAACCGGGAATTGATATCTCATAAATACAATGATTCAATTCAGCTTAAGCCCTGGGAAGCCTGCTGGGTATATGCAGAAAAAGACTCTGTGGTGTTGTTATTGAATCCTTCTGCTCAATTAAATCTGACACATGGCCTGGCCAAGAGACAGAACCGACAGAGTAAAGACTGGTATTACAGAGTAAGTGCGATTATATCCGGTGGTGCAAAGAAAGAAGCGGTCTTCGGGGCTGCACTTGATGCATCGGATTCATACGATGAGTTTGATTCTCCAGAGCCGCCTCCTATCTCAGACGAAGTACAGATGGGCTTTTTGAATCCGGAATGGAAAAGATACAAAGGAATGTATGTATCTGATATAAAGTCCAGTTCCGGAAACCATAAGTGGAATCTGTGTGTGAAAAGTAATGCTTCAGGTCAGGTCATTTTAAAATGGGACAGGGTAGGTGATCATGAGGGCTTTCTTTATCTTAAGGATATCAAGAGTGGTGACATAGTAGATATTACTTCTGAGCAGTCTTATAGCTATAAAACGGAAGGTAAGGAAGATAGCAGGGATTTTATCATAAGCTGGATATCGCAGAAACAGCCACTAAGTCAGACACAATTAAAAAAATGGGATTTTTCACAAGACAGGACTGGAATATCGTCATCTTTGATGAGCTTTAGATACACTATCCCCTCGACTGTTAAAGAAAAAGGTTGTCGTACTATCATCGAGGTTTTTGATGTAAACGGTAGGTGTGTAAAACGAATCTTAGATGGAAAAAAGCTACCCGGGATCTATACCGTGTGTTGGGATGGGAAAAATAGTTCTGGTGGTATTGCTGCAAATGGCTTTTATGTGGTCCGGTTGTTAACTGATCAATATTCCGGAAGTATCGGAGTTCACCTGTTACGCTAAAATATTGTCTGTAAGGAGAAATGCTGGTGTGAGCAAAAATGGATTTATACTGGGAAGCAGAAAACTAATTGCCATTGTTTTGATAATAAATCTTGTAACGATTGCTGCGGGACAGGAAATTCAGTCACAAGCTGAGGACAGTGTTTCAGAAGACAGTTCCTCAACAGTATTATCTCCGGTTGAGACGGATCGTGGAGTAGGTTTACCAAAGAATATTGAGTCGGGAGCAGGTGACAACCCCAAAAATGAGCCGATTTACAGACAGCCTTCAATAGGAAACAGGGGAGTTTCTGCTGTTTCTAAAACATACTCCCAACCTATAGATACTATTGCCAAAAGAAAGCTTCTGCCACCTCCAATAATTCCACCCGATACAGCAGATAACTCTCAAACAGACTCATTAGTAGCTAAACCATACAGAGTGGGAAAAACTGAGAAGAGGATACTTTTAATAACCGGAGCAATCCTGGTTACTGGCGGGTTGGTGCTTTTGCTCGCCAAATCAATAGGAAAAGAGGATAAGACAACAGAGGATACGGGTATTCCGGAGCCTCCCAGGCCACCGATGTATTAGATTTGAGAATTTTCTCAAAAACTTATCAACAGGGCACTAAATCATGTGGCCTGTGTGTTGAATACGCTGCAAGCGCGTCTTTGTTCCTGGGTAACCTCTGTAACCGTTTCATATTAAACACAGATTGTTCTCTGCCAAATGATTCATACAGAGATCAAAAAAGAAAACATCATGGCAGAACCAATCTATAAGCCGCTCTACAGGTCATTGAAATTTCAATGACAGCTATGCCTCTTAATTCCATTCTACTGATTAAACCACTCAAAAACATCTCTATTTATAGGGAAGCCCTATCCTAATATAAGGCTGTCCTTTTTTAATAAACGGTGATCTTTGTCCAACAAGAGTAATTCATTAGTCATTAAACACTGGCGTTTGCCCATCAAACAAATTCCCTTAATCATCAAGGAAATTTCCTTAATCATCAAACGATATCCTTTAATGAACAAATAAAATTCTATTCTCAACAAACCACCAACCTTTGTTCAACAAGGAAAATTCATTGTTTGTTAAGCAATTTCCTATGATTGTAATGGAAATTTCTATCTTTTTAAAAGGATGTCGTTTGATTGTTATAGGATCACCTTTTGTTTGTTAAGGGAAATCCCTTCACCTGAAAGGAAATTTTCATCATATGGAAAGAAAACTCTTTTTTTTTTTAACAAAAAGCAAGAAACAGAATAGGTTCAACCTCTTTTCACCAGGGGATTTTCCTTTTTTTGTAAGATTGTTTGCCTAAAAAAGTTCCGTTCAGGGTAGGGGAAAAGGAGAAAATTCAGTTTGCGATTGCTTTGTCTTAATCGATAAAGGGTTCGAAACAGCTATGTTAAGGTGTTGAGGCTCCGATATCGCAGCTCGCGATACATGATATCGAGATTTTAATCAAAGTGTTATTACACTGATGGCACGGTTTAGAAGATAGGCAACGGAGCTCAGAACATCGTTGTCTAAATTCTGAGCTCCCGTAATCTGGTTTCAGAGCACCAATATTGTCACTGTCAAAAGAACTATCTGTTTGCCAAAAGCTCTTTGGCGGTTTTATTAAAAAATCCTGAAAACCTTTATAGAGCAGGTAATTCGATATTTTAGATCAACTGTCTTATTTAATCCATTTTTTGTTGATATCAGGAATATCGTCAAGAAGATCAAGAGTGACCTGGTTTTTAGGTTTTAAAGTGACATCATCAGGACTGCCATGTTCCACGATTTGACCTTTATGCATGATAAAGATCCGGTCACTTACATAATAAGCCAGACCGATATCATGGGTGATAAAAACGATAGTCATTTTAAGCTCTTCTTTAAGCTTCATCAGATAATCAAGGATATTAGCACGAACGCAGGCATCAACCATACTGGTAGGCTCATCTGCGATCAGGACCCGTGGGCGCAGGATAAATATACGAGCAAGCAACATACGCTGCATCTGGCCTCCGGAAAGTTCAAAAGGGTATTTACCTTCGATTTCCGGTGGTTTAATATTAACTGCTAATAAGGCCTGATCCACCCGTTCTTCCATTTCTTTATTGGATGGCTTAGTTTTCAGAATTCCAAAAGATGCTTTCAGTTGGGAACGGATAGTGAAAAACTGATTAAAGCAACTGAAAGGGTCCTGGAATACTGGTTGGACTTCCCGCCAGTGGGCACTCTGATCGGTAATGGGATTACCTTTATAGAGGAACTCGCCGTTCGTGGGGTGATACAAACCGAGCATCATTTTTGCCAGGACGCTTTTGCCGCACCCGGAGCTTCCAACTAATGAGACGATCTCTTCATCTGCAATAGTGAAACTTACATTATCTACTGCCTTAACCTGTTTCTTACCTGTTCCGAAAATTATGGAAGCATTTTTTGCTATGAAAATGTTGTTATCATTCGGCATAATCGCACCTCACCTGTCGCTCGGCGACAATACGTATCTCTTGCTTGTTGACATGGCATTCTTTTCTGGCAACAGGACAGCGCTCAGCAAAACGACATCCCTGGATAGGATTAGCCAGATTTGGGGGAGCACCTTCTATTGAAACGGGTTTCTTCTGTTTCTGTCCTGGTTCGGCACTTAGCATCGAGCCCATAAGGGCTTTGGTGTATGGGTGTCTGGGGTCAAAGATGAGCTGTTCGGTTGTGCCCACCTCTACAAATTCTCCCGCGTACATAACAGCGATGCGGTCAGCCACATGTCGCAGCAGGGGAAGCTCGTGAGTGATAAAAATCATACTGCTGAAGATGTCTTTTTCCAGCAGTTCGAAGATCATTTTTATAACTGCTTTTTGAGTGGTTACATCCAGTGCTGAGGTTGGTTCATCGGCGATAACCATCTGCGGATTAAGCAGAGTGGAGATTGCGATGACCGATCTCTGACGCATTCCTGCGGTGATCTGAATCGGATATGAATTGAGGACATCTTCATTCATACCAATGGTTTTAAAGCGGGTACGAAGTCTTTCGTAGATCTCTTTCTTATTGGAACCACTTTCGTGGCTGGAAATCATGTCAGCAGCGAAGTCTTTAATTTTGCGGGTTGGATTTAAGGAGTTGAATGCTCCCTGAGGGATCATGGCCACTTTTCTTCCCAAAACATTTTTGCGTACATCTGAGGGAGAGCGGTTCATGATCGATTCGCCAGCTACCAGGACATCGCCCGATGTAGGATGAAGTGGGGGGATAAAAAGCCCCATACACCCATTGACCAGGGTAGATTTTCCACATCCAGATTCACCGGCAATTCCAAGAATTTCACCTTTGTTTATGGAAAACGTGACTCCCGATACAGCGGGTATTTTTGTGCCGAAGCGGGTAAGGTAGTGTAAGTGCAGATCCTTAACTTCGAAAATTACCTTGGGTTTATCTTTAGAGTCAGTATTTTTTTCAGTAACACTGCTTTGTACTTCAACAGTCATATTTTCTCCTATTTACGCAATCTCGGATTGAAAACACCCTCCATTGATGTATTTATCAGATACAGGGCAAAAGAGATGATCGTAACCAGTATCATGGCAGGAATAAAAGCCCACCAGGCACCATCGGTTAAAGCTTCAGAGCGCATGGCCTGGTTAAGAATTGTCCCCAGAGAAACGGTGTCAAATGGTCCCAAGCCGATCATACTGATTGAAGCTTCTGAGAGTATCCCCGAAGCGGTCTGCATAATAAAAACCATGAATACATAAGACATTAAATAGGGTAGAATGTGCATCAGCACAATGCCTACTGTCTTCACTCCATTGACCTTAGCCAAAGAGATGTGATCGCGGCTCTTTAAGCTGGCAGCTTGAGCACGAACTGCACGTGCACTCCAGGTCCAGCCGGTTAATCCTATCAAAAGTGCAATCAGCGAAAGCGATCGCCCCTCTTTCATGCTGGCCGAAACCAGAATCAATATTACAAATTGAGGGATCACGATAAATAGGTTAGTTACCATGGTTATAAAATCATCTATCCATCCTCCCTTGAAACCGGCATATACTCCAAGAAAGGTACCAATAACGGTAGCTATGATTCCAGCCATAAGTCCTACATAAAGAGATGATTGCAGGCCCTTGAGCAGAAGCGAAAACATATCGATACCCATGTGATTGGTACCTAGTACGCACTTATCACCAGGATTCATGAAAGCTGCGCCAACTCTGGTATGAATATCAATATTGTAAAAAATAGGTACAAAAAGAGCCAGGATAATGGTTATTAAAAGTAATCCCATACCAATTACGAAGAAAGGAGATTTTAACAGATTTTTAAGTATCTTCATTTTACTTGCTCCCCATTCCGGCTTTAACTCGTGGATCCAGGAAACCAATCAGAATATCTACACTGAAATTGGCGATAAGCACACAGACGGTAATTAGTAGAGTTATGCCTTGAATCAGCGGATAATCGTTTCCCTGAATTGCAGATAACATAGACATTCCCAAGCCCGGATAAGAGAAGATCATTTCTGTAATAAGAGCACCCCCGACCATCATTCCTATTGAAAGTGCCAGGCCTGTTAGCTGTGGCAGCATTGCATTGCGGAACATGTAGAAAACGATCTTGTATTCTTTCATACCCAGCCATTTGGCGTATTTGATATAATCGGTACCAAGCTCATAAATGCACATGGAGCGCATTCCGGTTGCCTGGCCACCGGCAAGGATAAGGAAAATGGAGAAAAACGGTAATACATAATAATAAGCCGCACTGGAGAGAAATTCCCAACTGAATGAAGGCATAATATCCTGCGCATAACCCCCGATTGCAGGGAAAAAGTTAAACTGAAGAGCAAAGATATATACCAGAAGCATACCAAAGGCGAAAAATGGTACGGAATTAGCTAACATAGCAGAAGGGAATATCACTCCATCAAAAACACCTCGTTTGTAGGCAGCCAGAGCTCCCAGGATGTTACCAATTATCCACCCCAAAATAATGGTAGGAATTTGCAGAGCAAGGGTCCAGGGGATAGCCCCTGCGATTATCTCGTTAACTTTTTTTGGATAATTTAGAAATGAAGTACCAAGATCACCCTTAAGACACATCTTGACGTAGTTTAAAAACTGTTTTATCAGGGAGGACTGGACCGGTTTGCCGGAAGCATCACGAACGATGCTTCCGTCTTTATTGAGCTCGACCAGGCCAAAACCTTTAAGGTATGCCTCCTCTTTTTCCATCGCAGCTTTAGTGTCTAATCCGCTTGCTGTTCTGGCCATGATTATATCGACCGGGTTTGCCGGACCCAGTCTTGGTAGAAGAAAGTTAATGGTAACTGCAGCCAGAAAAGTAATAAAGTACCATACTGCTCTGGATGAAATGTAATAAAGTGTCGGATACCTCTTCAGCATGAATGCTCCTATTTAGCTGTTGAATTAATTTCCCAAAGTGCCTTGATACCTACACCAAAACAGGGAATCTGAGGCGGTGTGTAGGTATTGTTTTCATTGGGGAAATTATCCCAGTTTTTAATACTGAATTCATAAAATTGTTCAGGCCTGTAGACAAGGGGTATTGTAGGCTGTTCCTGCATGAAAATAACATTTAGTGCCCGGTAAGCTTCCTTTTTCTTTTCCTCATCGCTAAGGCTGGGAATAACTTTAAGCAGACTATCTACTTTGGAATTGTAACTTTTGTCGTTTGGATTGTTGAAGCGCCCCTGGTTCTCATTCATCTTCTCACCAACCGGTTTCCACTCTCTGGATGAGAGAACCGATTCGAAGCGTGACCAAGGTTGAGATGGTGTGGCATTTACAGAAGGAGCATGAAGTATAAGGTCCCAGTCAGCAGTTGGCAGACTGTTAAAGTAAATGGATGCATCCACAAAACCTTCTCTAATGTCGATACCTGCTTCTCTCATGCCTTTGACTGCAATCTGTACCATGGCTTCCCAGTCAGTCCATCCTGCCGGTGATTTAATTGAGAGGGTGGGAACCTTCTGGCCATTTTTGTCAAGCATATGTTCCAACTCGCCATTGGCATTGAAAACTGATTTGTAACCGGCATCCTTGAGGAGCTTTTTTGCGAGTTCAAGGTCGTATTTGGCACCATATTTTTTTACATCTTCATCAGAGTAGAAATGTTTTTCTGTTCCGAAGGGCAGAATCAGACCAGGTTCGAGATTGGGGCTGTATTGAGAGAAGGCCAGCTCTTTTACATCTGCGTAATTGATGGCATGGGCCATGGCTCTGCGGAAATTGCGATCGTTAAGGGGAGTCTTGGTAACATTAACAAACAGCATGGTCATGGCAGCAGGTACAAAATAAGGTTCTTTGGAATACCATGTTCTTACGCCCTGTTTTTCTTTCTGCCAGATACGGGGAATAAATGTTGAAGAGATGTCAAGATTTCCCTGTTGAAGAGCAATGCTGAAATGGTCATTGGCTTTGTAGATCGGGTGAATGACATACTGAGGTTTTGGCAATCGGTTCTCATAAAGAACGGTTCCCCAATAGTCGTCTCTTCTTTTTAAGACAATTTTTTCTCCGGAGTAGCTCTGAAGAGTATAAGGGCCCGAAACAACTGGGTCTTTATCGAGTTTAACTCTCTGGAAAGCTGTCAGATCTCCATTGAGATCGTCAAGCTGCTTCTGTATATAGTGTTTGGGGATAATGCGAACAGCCTGAAAATAATCAAGCACTGCCAGAGGGTTGTTTCTGTCTTTATTAAGAGTAAAATTAACCCGTTCAGCTTTACCGCTCTCTGAAGTGCTGTCTGCAATGGTGTCTGCAGTGACAGAAGAGATATGGGTCCAGACATAAGCGATAGGGGCAGCCGGATATTTTTTGCCGGTCTCGTAGGTAAAGATTATGTCTGCCGCTGTCAGAGGGGTTCCATCGCTCCATTTTGCTCTTGAATCCAGAATCACCGAGATGACGTTGTTATTTTGCTGGTAGGATTTAGCTATCAGAGGTTCCATTTGACCGTTTAAAGAGTTGAAATTCATTAAAGGCTCGTACATAAGATTATAATTTCCACCTACCGGAAATGCCGGCCAGTCACACAGTGGATTAAAAGTATTGGGTTCTCCCCATTGAAAACCCGCCATATAGAGAGTTTTATTGCGTGGAAAAGAGACTTCGCCACTTGTAGACTTGGAAGTATCAGATTTACATGAAATAAGGCCGCATAACAAGGCGCCTGCAAGCAACGTTTTCGGTCGAAAATATTCTTTAATGTTCATTCTCCACCTTTTCCTGGTTCAAGTTTAAGGAATTTGTCAGCGTTTATGATCTCAGATTATAAATTGAGTAATACGGACAAGAGTTTTCCTGTTTTTCAGGTTTATTGATTTTTTTATCAAAACAAGCGTTTTTATTTGAGAAAAAAATTATACCAGATGAAAATATTTCATGCAGGAGAGGTTATCAAACAAATTTAGAGTTAAAGAAAGGCTTAAACAGTGTTTAAATGCTTATAAAAAACAAAATATAATCATCTGCAGGCTCTTCTAAGTGAAAACTTTGAAAAAGTAAAAAACTAATAAAAGACCTATGTGAAAAACCTTTTAAATACATCAAAAACTTAGATAAAAAATAAGACAAATGAAAATGTAGAAAATGCTGGCTATAGAGCAAAAAAATAGCTAATTTGATAAAATCAGAAACAGTTTGTATTAAAATGAGATAAAAGTTATAAGAGTGGCAGACAAAAAGTAATAAGAGGTAATTGTGTAGAATGCATGGAAATTAATTATATTGTTGAAAATTTTATCTGAAAAACATCATAGTTATTGTTTTTCAGTTACTTTTTATAAAGCAGGCAGGACTTCTATTAAGTGGCAGTTTAATCCTTTAAACCAGTGTAAGCCACCAAAACAATGCCGATTTAAATTGCTAACAGGACTATTCAGTATAAATTTACGACTCTCAAGGAGGGTTGGTTGTTAAGAAAAAAAACAACACTGCGCAGGTTTCTTTTCGTACTTTGTACGGCTGGGATTTCTATGACAGCGAGTGCTGCTGATGAATCTACGGCGGCTGATTCATCCGCTTTTCAGCAGATGCTTGATTCTCTGGGACTTAGTAAAAACGATCTGGAGAGTAAGGTTCGTTCTACACTGATGTTTGGAGGTTCATCTCCTGTGTCTTTTTCCGGTGAAGGCCGTTTGAAGATGCAGTATCATGGTTTCAAAGATGGACATGCCAAATATCTCAGAGAGGACCGGTCTTATCTGCAGTCAAACTGGGAAGGAAATGAGTCGTTTGTAAGAATTGGAATGGTGGCACGGGCCGGCCGTAATACGGTGCTCTGGTCAAAAATCGGTTTCCAGCATACTTTGCCAGGTACCTTTATTAATAAGAAAAAGGCTGGAGACGAAATACCAAATCATCATGACAAAAGCAATGAATCAGCAATAATTCATGAAGACATGAGTGCGGGATTGGCTATCAGAACTGTTCCGGCTTCTTTCTGGCTCAAGCTGGGGGCTATTCATTGGACCGAGGCATCTCCTCTTTCTATCTGGAAATCACAGGCACGGCTTTTTGCCTGGGAGTATCTGCCTTTTGAGGTAGAGCAACCCATTGCTCGTTACTACGAGTATAATATGGCATTGGGAGAAAGAGCTGGAAGAGCTGCATGGAATAAGAAAGCTTTTCAGGGTATTAACTTCGAAAGCATTAATCTTCCTGCAAACCTTTATTTCAATCTGCTCTATGGATCCTATGAGCGTTACGACAACGCTGAGAGAGAGTATTCTGATTTAGCTTCTGATCAAAGCTATGCAGGAGATGGTCTTCCAGCCAAGAGTAAGGGGATAGGCGATGCATTCCGTAAAGTTTTTCATGCCAGGTTTGCTGCAAAAGAAGTTCTCAATAAACTGACACCTGGAATAAATTTTCTGCGTTATAATTATAATGAGGATATTATAAACGTAGGCGTTTTTAAAGAGAATTTTTTTACAAACGTACTTGATACAAATACAAATAGATATAAGCGAACAAAATTTGATGTAAAAAATGTGGGCACAAAAGCCTTTTATAAAGAACCATGGGTTGCAACTGTGGATTTGCGAGGCCCGATTAACGAAAAACTTGCTATTCATACAGATTTTGCACTGACCCGTATCGATTCAACAAAGTTTGAGGCCAGGCAAAGGGTTTCTCCAGATTCAACAATTGATTATTATTTGGATAAATCTAATGCCAGCTCTTCAATACGTCCTGCCTTCTATGCTCATATAGAAAACAAATACCTTATTCCGTTGAATGTTGACCTTGCTATTATAAGTAAGGGTTTCTATTCGCCTACTTCATTTGTTACTGGAGTTGACGGGTTCTACGCATTCGGCTCAAATCTGGTTGGTGCCGGGAAGTTTATGGGTAGAGGTGAGGCATCGCCTTATAATCAGAATATGGCTGGTGTCAATTTGACATTTGTTCCCAAACTCTCAGGCTATGGGCACCTCAGAATTGCCTATGGTCAGCATTTTCAGCTCGAAGCTGCCAAGGATATTCTTTATTTCCCTTACCGGTTAAACGGTCAGGATCTCTTTTCCTTTCTTCACTCCTCCTATAATCGCTGGGGAAATGACCCGGTAGATCATTCATTGAGTGGTAAATACTCAAAAAGAATCGGGGATGAATCTTATACCACTGGAGCTTACGGTTCCCCTGTTGGCTTTGAGGGTGGGGCACTTCATTCCGATTATTTATCCATGTACGAAGCATTTGTTCCCTATGAGAATGAACACCAGGCAAATGCAAACCTTTCTTATACAGGAAAGAGTGACACATATAGAAAGAGTAACACATATGGAGAGGGTGACCAGGATGGAGCCTATGTGTATTCATATACTGAAACTAAGAATGGAGAAGAGGAAACAGTTACGCTTAAAAGCGACAACGCATTTGTTCCTGTTCACAAAAAATTTACTTTTAATCTAGAAGTTGATTATGCTTATGATGTAAGCAAAATATTCGGATATCCACGTGATTTCTTTTTCAGTGTATATGGTGCTCTCAATGGAGTTTCTACTGGATTCAAACCTCTTGCTTTCAATGAGAAAAATGATGATATGCTACTATGGGGTACTTATATCAGGTTCGAGCCGGCCATTGCGTTCTCCAGTAAGTTTTACCTTTTAGGCTTAGCCGGTTTTGAGCGGTGGGCCTCTGAAAAGGCATATTCTCAAGATGCTAAAAGTAAAATGGCATATTACAATCCAATAGATTACAGAGACTATGCAATAGGAATTGGATTTGACTGGGATATGCTTTCCAGAGTCGGTTTGCATGGAAGAGTCAAGTATATGCAGCATGATGATATCAATTGTCCTGAGAATAACTACAAAACACCAGTTATTTCAACAGAAATTAAAATGTGGTTCTGAACTAAAAAATTGAAACTGTTTATAAAAGGAGTATAAATGCTCAGAAAAATTTTAACATTAGTAAGCGTTGGCCTTGTAGTTATTGTCAATGCTGATGAAAAGAAGCTGGATAAGATTCAGAAAACCCTCGATAATATAATGGCTAAGGCTGGTATCTCTATCGGTGGTGAATTCAGATCACAATATTTTTCTTCTGAAATCAATGGTGACAGTATAAAAAGCTCAGACCGCAAAACTGAGACAAATGAGTATACATCGGTAGATTTTGACATCAAAGCAAGACCAAATGAAGCTGTTAGTGCAAGAGTCATGTTTAGAATGCATCAAAACTGGCAGAATTTCTTCTCTGATGTTTCTAACCCTATCTTTACCAGATGGATTAGTATCGATGGTAACCCGCTCGATATGTTTCGATTCAGTGTTGGAGACTTCAAAGAGAAATTCAGCCCGCTCACTCTTTGGGCTCCGGAAATTGATATTATGTATGAACCGAATATCTTTGCCAGACAGCGTCAATTTGCAATGGATGAGATGTTTTTAGGGGATAATAATCGCGTTTTACAGGGTCTTAATTTTGGTTTTGATGCAGAAGTGGATCCCTTATTCAACGAGTTCCATTTTGCGTTTGTGGGTGCAAGGTTAGTGAACACTGAAACCAACACCACTTCAGGCAGCTTTCCTACCACTACTATACAAAGTGCTTCCATGGCCAAATATGTGACATCTGCCAATCTGGATATGACCTTTTTAAAGGGAATAAATCTTGGTGGAACCTGGTTACAGATATTTGACAGCAAAAAAAGTTACAAAGGAAAAAGCGATACCACCGCTGACACGATGGCTCAGAATACCGCTGTTTTATCGGTTAGACCGGGCTTGGATATCGGTAAATCATTCGGATTACCTGAATTATTAACTTTAGGGCTCTCTGCAGAGCTCGCATTTTCAATTGATGATACTGTTGCTTTCGATTCTGTCGGACTGGACACCGCTAATAAGGTTGTTAAGGATTTTCTTTATCCGGAACCTGTTGTTGGGAAGGCGATCAACATAACTGGAACTTTGGGTATTAAGTCTGGAGATGCTTTTGGCTTTAAGTTAAATGCTTCAATTATCGCAACTGATGAAGATTTTAGAAATATTATGGCACAGTCACCTACATTTGTAGGCAATCGCATCATGAATGTTGAAGCAGATGACTACGAGAATTACTATTCACCATTTGATGCTTTGTATCACCAGGTGTTCAAATTCACCCCAACCAAAGGATCCAATGGATGGGTAAAAGCACCACACATGAAAACATCTTATTCTCATTCCATATTTTTCCCTGACAGCCTGAGTAATTTTCTGATGCTCGCTGATCCATCCGTTCAGTTAGTCATGCCCTTTGGTCCTGCCACACCAAACCGGGTAGGGTTCTCGGCTGATGGAAAGATTTCCTTGTTAAATAATGGTATCGAATTAAAAGGTTTAATGTCGGTATTGAGTGAAAAGACCGCACAAGAGTTTGATAGCATAACATTTGCAAAAACTGAGTACTCTCAGTTTGGCGGAGGAGCTAAAGTTGATTTTAGCAGAATGATTGAAGCCATTGAGTATCCGCTGGAATTCTCAGGAAGCATGGTCATGTCTAAGGCTTCAAATGCTACTGATAAAGAATCATTTGAAATAACCTCAAATTTTACTAACCTTGGACTTCACTATCAATTCTGGAAAAGAATGAGCCTTCTGGGTGGGTTCCAGCTTATTAAAAATAAAGCTCTATATGATATAGAAGTGTTAGATGAAGATGAGCTGAAGATTAAGAAAATGGAAGTCTCCCAGAAAATGAAACAGTGGTCTGCAGGTCTTGAATGGAAAGTATCTGACGGAGCCAGTGTAATCGGGACCATCGGAAAAATTATAGTTGATACAGATGAACACGAATGGGGCTTAGATGGAGCTGCACCAAGCGTTGGAGATTACGATCAGTTATTAATGAATCTTTTCTTACGGGTGAAATTCTAATTTTAAACAGGAAACGGATATTTTATGAATAAAAATATACGATTGATCATGCTCGCAGCAGTTTGCATCTTCGGTGCTGCAAACTCTGTTTTTCCTGGGTGGCTGAAGTTTAAACCTCTGAAAAAACAATCTCAGCAATCTGAAATTGCAAAAGAAACAGTTGACCCGCGTCTGGTGTATCGTTTTTTTGATGAGGATTTTGTCTCTGGGGGGTATGCATACTGGTATCCTGAAAATTCAAATGTTTTTATTCCTGAAGAATCGGGTAAAAACGGTGAAGTATCAATTCAGTTTGACCTGGATGCCAACGATTACTCCGGTGGTTCAGTATGTCTGTATAATCTGCTCTATGACATGAGAGATATTTATGACAAAGGGGCGATTCAATTCTGGATCAAAGGCAATGCTGGTAATGAGATAGCATGGGTCGCGCTTTGCGATGATGAAAATGCAGATGGAAAGAAAACTGCAGTCAGACTGCCACTGCAAAAATATGGAGGAATCTCAAATGAGTGGAAACAGATTTCTGTTCCATTATCGGATTTTGGCAAACGTGGTGTTTTCTGGGATGCAAAAAAAAGAGTAGAGGTTCCCGAGAAATTCGACTGGGCAACAGTATGTGAATTCAGAATCGAGTGTAAGAAAAATGAGAACCCCAAATTTACAGTATGGGTGGATGATATCTTTGTTCTCAGAGATGTTTATGAAGCTAAACCTGAAACTGATGAAGTTCCATGGGATGAGATGGAAGATGAGATTGATGGACCTCCTCTGGCTCAAAGACCGGCTGTAAAGGATAACCATGTCTTTTTTGATGATATGATCGGTCAAAACGGATTCCCATATGTATACGGTGGAAAAACTGCTCAAAAAATCCTGCCCGCAAAAACTAAAGGCAATGAAGGTATATTAGCCTGCTATTTGGATAATAACGATTATTCAGGAGTTACCATTGCTCTTGGTACTGGAGCCACATTTAATCTGGAAAATGCAAGAAAAGCAAAATCGGCTGGTCTGGCTTTCTGGGGTAAGGGCGCACCCGGTGTGAGTGCAATTTATATCGGACTGATAGATGATGAGTCTGATGGATTTAAAACTCAGACAAAACTGGCTCTTGGTGACTTTGGAAAAATCGATACAAACTGGAATTATTTCATGATTCCGCTCCGCAAATTTCAGGATGCGGGCCGGTACTGGGATGACACCAAGAAATCCGAAGTCATTGCCAATGTAAAATGGGATAAAGTCAGCGAAGTTAGATTTTCTAATAATAAGGCTGAAAATAAAGTTCCAGAAGGAGAACCGGTCATCTTTTATGCAGACCATATCTCAATAATAGAAGAGATTCCAGGTTATGTCGATCCTGAGGACTATTGGAATGCTTTCCAATCTGAAGAAGCTGATGTGTTGCTCTGTGATTTTGAGGATAACGAGGACAATAGCAGATGGGAAACTTCTGTAGGACCAAAGTCTGAGGTAAGATATGATGTAGTTCCCAGTGGTGCCAGAAATGGTGGTAATAATGCTTTGAGCATAACCTTCAAATTGAATGACTGGTGCGATGTTATTTACAATTTTAAAAATAACAACCGCCCGGATAATCACAGGGACTGGAGTAAGCATTGGGGCCTGAAGTTTGAAATGTATTCGGAAAAGCCTTTCCAGGGCATAAATGTCCAGATTAACGATGCTGGTGGTGAAGTATGGCTTGCCAGTGCTGGATGTCTGAAAGGATGGCATGAAGTATTGGTCCCTTTCAAAACATTCTACAAATTTCCCTACTGGCAGCCACCTGAGGCTGAGCAGAACGGAAAACTTGATCTTGATGGGGTTATTACAATAGATTTCAAGGCATCAGGAGAGGGTACTGCAGGTAAATTTATGATTGACAACATCAGGTTAACCAACGAACGGGAGGTAAGGTCTGTTCCGGTTAAGGAAGTAGAGGATATAACTGTCACAGCAGATATGAAAAATGTAATTACTCCTTCCATTAATCCTGGTATTTTTGGAATAAACGCAGCTTTGTGGGATGGCGACTTACTCAAACCGGAGACTGAAGAGTACGTTAAGGCTGTAAATCATTCTGTGCTGCGCTATCCAGGTGGTTTGAGAGCTGATGAGGATCACTGGAAAGAAGTCCTTGATAAAAAGGATTTCATGGTGGACACCGATGAGTTTCTGGAATTCTGTAAAACAACTGGTACTACTCCCATGATTACAGTGAATTTTGGCACAGGTACACCGCAGGAGGCTGCAGACTGGGTAAGACATCTGAATATAACCAGAAAAGCAAATGTTAAATACTTCGAGATTGGAAATGAACTATACGGTAACTGGCACGCCAACTACTGCACTGCAGAGGAGTATGGTAAACGTGCGGCCGAATTTATCAAAGAAATGAAAGCCGTCGACCCTTCAATAATTGTAACCGTGGTATGGGTACTCGAAGGTGAATGGAATAAAATTGTCTTTGATTACACAAAAGAGCTGGCTGATGGAGTAAATGTTCACCATTACCCGCAGCATACAGGTGAAGAAAACGATGCAGCTTTACTCGTAGCTCCACAGAGTCTCGATGAGATTTTGCCAAAGGTAAGAAAACAGGCCGAAGAGTATGGTGTTCCTGGTAAGAAATACGAAGTATGGCTTACAGAGTGGAACTCTGTAGATTTTAAACCTGGTCCTCAGACTCTTAGCATTGTAAACGGGTTGTTTGTTGCAGATTATCTGGGATCTCTTGCAAAACACAACATCGAACAGGCATCGTACTGGGATATACACAATGATGTTACTGAGCAGGGTGGCGACTATGGATATCTGTCCAGAACTGGTGCCCCTGATGGTGACAATGTGCCAAGACCATCTTACTGGGCTTTTAAAATGGCCAGTAAAAGCTTACGTGGTAAGCTGGTTCATTCCAGCACAGGCAATGAGAATATTACTTCCTATTTAACTGAAAACAATGGGAAGCTCTCCTTGATGATTGTTAACAAATTGCCTAAAACCAAAGCAAATACCACAATTTCTATCCCGGAATTTAAGGGAAGTGGAACAATAATGCAATTGCGGGGTGATAATATGAAAGAGGGTTATGTAAAAGATCCTATAGAGGTTACAAATGGTATGAATATTACTCTTCCCGCCTATTCTATTACAACAATAACCTTGAATTAATAATCTGAAAAAGTAAAAGGGTTCCCGGTATTTACCGGGACCTTTTTCCTGTGCCTGTTTTTCATAATAATAACAACATTGTGTTGACCTCGACACCATGATTCCTGTGGAGCGATTTTATTGCTCCCTTTGTTTATCGGCCTTTAAAGCTCTTTATACTATATCACCTATGAGATACTTCCTATCCGCTGAAATCAACGGTGCTATAGCTTTCATCTCCAAAGAGTTGTCGGATTAAGTTAAATTGATGGTTTACAGTATTTTGGCGTAACCTATTTTACATAGTTTATGAAAAAATAGGTGTCCATAAAGGGAGGCTTTCATGAAGTTTGGGTATTTTGATGATTCCAAAAAGGAATATGTAGTAACCAATGCTCAAACTCCAAACCCATGGACTAACTACCTGGGAAACAGGGAATTTTATTCTGTTATTTCAAATACTTCGGGTGGATACTGCTTTCTTAAGGATTCTTCCTTAAGAAGAATACTTAAACATAGCAATGAATGTATCCCGCTTGATAACAGTGGAAGATATTTCTTCATAAGAGAAAACGATGATTTTTGGTCTCCCGGCTGGAAGCCGGTTAAGCGTGGTTTGACCGAATATCAGTGCAGACACGGAATGGGCTATACTATCATTAAGGGAGTCAGAAATGGTCTTGCTGTAGAGACTCTCTATTTTGTTCCTCTTAATAACAATTGTGAAATTCATAGGTTAACAATAACAAATAATACAGAAAAAGCGAAAAAAATCACACTCTTTTCTTACTTGGAGTTCTCCCTGTGCAGCAATTTGGATGAAGTGGATGGCTATATTCCTGACCTCAATGTCGCAGAAGCAGAAGTCGATGGCTCAGTAATATACCACAAATCAGGATACCGAGAGCACAACAACCACATCGCGTTCTATTCTGTTAACAGACAGGTGGCAGGTTTCGACACCGACAGAGAAAGCTTTATTGGCAGATATAATGGTCTGGATAACCCGGATGTCATCGCTGAAGGCAGATCTAAGAATTCAATTGTCGATAGCAGTTCACCAATTGCCTCACACAGTCTTAACATCTCTATAGGCCCCAAAGAATCAACCGAGTTGATATTTGTGTTGGGATATGTGCAGAACGATCCTGATGACAAGTGGGAGTCTGGGGGTGTTATCAATAAGAAAAATGCCAGATCGATTATCAATAATTATTTCACTATCACCAATGTGGATAAAGCATTTGATGAACTAATGGCTTATTGGGAAGATCTGCTTTCAGGATTCAGTGTCGTAAGTGTTGATGAGAAATTGAACCGGGTGGTAAATGTTTGGAATCAATACCAGTGTGTAGTTAACTTCAACTTGTCGCAAAGACCTTCCTGTTTTGATTCACCAGATAATAGAATCAAGCATAGTGATTTTAATTGGAATATGGTTAGTATTGTGCATCTTCTGGCTGAACAGGCCAGAGCAAGGATAATCAGTCAGGCTTCCATTCAATCAGAAAACGGAGAAATAAATCAAAGATCTCATCTGTCTGCAAAAAAAAATTATGAAAAAGACAGGGAAGAATCTGTAGATGAATCTTTGTGGCTGATATACACAGTTGCTGCATACATAAAAGAAACTGCTGATTGGGCCATTCTAGATGAAAATGTTCCTTTTGAAAATGATCCCCTTGCCGTAAAACCGCTTTTGGACCATCTGAACAGATCTTTTTATCTTGTGGTGAACAATAGAGGTCCTCATGGTTTGCCTATGAGCAGACGGGATAAGAAATCAGAATCGGTTTTTACAGCAGGGCTATTTGTAAATGTAGGAAATGATTATGTGAAAATTCTGCAGTTTAAGGGAAAAATGAAGGAGGCAGATACTGCGCGCAGCCATGTTGAACAGATGGCTCAGGCTATCGGGGCACATGGATGGGATGGTGAGTGGTTTATTTATTCTTATGATGATTCTGGGAAGAGAGCAGGAAGCAGCGAATGTGAAGAAGGAAAAATATTTATTGAACCACAGGGATGTTGTATTATGGCTGGGATCGGTGTTGCTGAGGAGGCTAAAAGCCAGAAAGCCTTAGATTCTGTGCGTAAATATTTGGATACTGCTCACGGTCTGCTAACGATTGATCCACCATTTTCCGATTATTGCACCAATCTTGATGAGATTACCTCGTTACCCCCAGGTTATGGAAAAAATGGAGGTATCCTATGCCATAACAATGCATGGGTAATAATCGCAGAGACGCTTCTGGGGCAGGGAGACAGTGCATTTGAACATTTAAAGAAAATCACTCCGGCCTACTTTGAAGAGGCAAGTGATCTTTATAAGATGGAGCCTTATGTGTACTCTCAAGCGATAACAGGAAAAGTTTCAAAACATCCCGGTGAAGCGAAGAATTCCTGGTGTGGTGGAACCGCTGCATGGGTTTTTATTACTATATCCCAATGGATCCTTGGTATCCGCCCTGATTTTAACGGTTTGATTATAGATCCCTGCATACCATCTGACTGGAATGGGTTTACTGTTACCAAAAAATTCAGAGGCAGTGTATATAAGATTACCGTGAAAAATCCCTCTCATGTCTGTAAGGGTGTTAAGACCCTGATAATTGATGGGATTACAGTGCAGGAAAAGTGCATTCCGGCATTTTCTGATGGAAAAGTTCATGAGATTGAAGCAATAATGGGTTGAACTTCATTATGAGAACTCAGGAATATGGAAAACCGTTTGTTGAAAGTACAGTTAAACCTGATTTGAACGATTTAGGTAAAATAAAAGGTAACAATTAACAGATAAATGAAAGGATATATTCATGCAATACGGTTATTTTGATGACGCTGCAAGGGAATATGTCATCACCAATCCGAAAACACCTGTCAAATGGATCAATTATATCGGCACTCTGGGTTTTGGAGGATTTGTCGATCATACGGGAGGGGCTCTAATATGTAAAGGTGATCCCTCACTGAACAGAATCGTCAAATATATTCAGCAGATGCCTAATTTCGACTTTAAAGGAGAGACCCTTTATATTCGCTTCAAACAGGATGGCAAGTATAAGGTTTTTTCCCCTTTCTACGTTCCTACTCTCGATAAGTATGACAAGTATGAATGTCACGTGGGCATGGGTTATATCCGTATAGTATCCGAATTTTATGGCATCAGGACCGAATGTACCATTTTCGTCCCCATCGATGAGCAGGTTGAGATCAGGGATATCAGAGTTACTAATATATCTGGGGAGGAAAAACAGATAGATGTCATTCCGGTCATCGAGTATACCCATTTCGATGCAGTGAAACAATTCACAAATGCCGACTGGGTTCCCCAGACAATGACTTCAAAGTGCCATACCGATGGCAAGGGTCTGAGGGTTTTGAGTCAGTATGCATTCATGTTAAGAGACACCCGTATAAATTACTTTACCTCCAATTATCCGGTAGATTCCTTTGAAACCGACCGAAAGAGATTTCTGGGGGACAATGAGTATGGAACATGGGCATCACCTGTTTCTCTTCAGAAGGATCAGCTTGATAATTATCAGGCATACCGTGGGGATAACATCGCGGCGCTGCTTCATAAACTGGGAAGCCTCAAGCCGGGTGAGCAAAAAAGAATCGTTACCCAGTTGGGGCAGAAGGAAAGTATAGAAGCTGCGATGCCGGAGATTGAGAGACTGCGGGATACCAGCAAGATTGATGCTGTATTTGGTAAACTCAAATCATTCTGGGATGACTATCTTTCACTGATGCAGGTCAATACTCCTGATGCCGGAATGAACAGCATGATCAATGTGCACAATACCCGCCAATGTTTTATCACTTATAACTGGTCAAGATATCTCTCATATTATCAGTTAGGGATGGGAACCCGGGGTCTTGGTTTCCGTGACAGTTCTCAGGATGTAATGGGTGTGGTGGACAGGATGCCTCAGGAGGCAAAAAAACTTATAGTAAAGCTTCTCTCGGTGCAAAACCAGAATGGATCTGCAATGCATCAGTTCAATCCCCTGAGTATGGAAGCTACCAATGGTGATGCACACGAAATGCCGGATCGTCCCCAGTTTTACGGCGATGACCATCTATGGATTGTCTTGGCCGTTACCGCTTACCTCAAAGAGACAGGTGATATGGCTTTCCTTCAGGAAAAGATCCCTTTTTATCAGAAAAACAAGGATAATAAACCGGTTGAAAGCGCCCCGGTTCTTGAACATTTAATCCGTGCAATGAAATTCACTAAAGAAAACTCGGGAAAACACAAACTGCCGCTTCTTGGTTTTGCCGACTGGAATGATTGTGTAAATCTGCCCACCGGTGCGGAATCACTTTTTAATGCCCATCTTTACGGAAAAGCCTTACAGGAGATGATCGAGCTTTCAGAATCCCTGGGTGAGAAAAAGTGGCAAGAGCAGTATAGTGCCGATTATGAGGCTATGAAATCCAATGTAAATGAATCAGCCTGGGATGGAGAGTGGTATGTACGCTACTTCGATGCAGATGGTACCCCTCTGGGCTCTGATAGTAACTCTCATGGAAAAATCTACCTCAATGGCCAGTCATGGGCGGTCATGAGCGGATTTGCCACAGAAGAGCGTGGAAAAAAGGCAATGGATTCGGCCAGAGCTATGCTAAACACCAGTAAGGGGATAAAGCTTAGTACTCCTGGGTTTAATGGGTATGATCCTACAAAGGGAGGAATTACCACTTATCCTCCGGGAGCAAAAGAAAATGGTGGCATTTTCCTTCATACCAATCCCTGGGTGATGATTGCTGAAACGATTTTAGGAAATGGTGATCGTGCTTTCGAGTATTACGATCAGATCAATCCGGCCAAGAAAAACGATATTATTGATGAATATGAGTGTGAACCCTATGTTTATCCTCAGAATATCCTGGGTGATGAGCATCCTCAGTTCGGACTGGCACGTAATAGCTGGCTCTCCGGGACTTCTTCATGGACATACCAGGCTTCTACTAAATACATTCTGGGCATAATGCCCAAATACAATGGATTTGTGGTTGATCCCTGTATTCCAAAATCCTGGGATGGCTTTTCGGTTCAAAGAAAATTCAGGGGTGCCGATTATAAAGTTACCGTAAAAAATCCTTCACATGTAAGTAAAGGTGTGAAAACAGTCAAAGTAAATGGAAAAGAGATCCAGGGAAATCTGGTTCCATTATTTAAGGATGGTGAGTTGGTAACCGTTGAAGTTCTGATGGGTTGATAGGTAACTTTTTCCGGGGCTATTGCGATGCCCCGGTGTCCTCCTGTTCTTCACATTGGCGTTTTCCGGCCCTGGCACTTGGTATTTGGAGCATCACAATCGGAGCTACTTTACAGAATGTTGGGGCTTTGAGCTCCGAGAGCAGATAAGTCCCAGGGTTGAAATTTTTTTGCCAGTAACTAACTTCAGGTAGATCCACAGTTTTCTCTGGCTTTGGAACCCCTGAATTTGACTTCAAGGTCTCACCGGTTATATAATTTATACAAGGGCTTTTAATGAAACAGCTTGATGAAATTAAGGTGTTTTGCGGCCCTTGCCTCATCTCTCAAAAGGTTGATCCATGTCTGCAGAAGTTACATCGGTTCCCGGTTCCAGGACTGCATCCAAAGAGTGTCCGGTAATTGGCTTTCTCACAGAAAGCCTGAGCAGTATATATCAGTCAAGTTGCTGGATAGGTGCTTCGGATGAAGCTGTTAAAAGGGGGTATTCTTTAATTTGTTATGCAGGCGGTTCACTGAGCAAATCCTCATGGGATCCATACGAGCCCCAACGTAACGCTATCTACAATTTCGTCGATCTAAACCGTTTAAAGGGGCTGGTTATAACCGGCTCCATCGGAAATTTCATCTCACCTTCCGATTTCGAAAGCTTCTATAGCCGTTTCAACTCTATTCCTATGGTGTGTCTTGGGCCAGGGATGCAATCAGTTACCAGTATTCTGGTTGATAATTACCACGGCATTCATGAACTTATTACCCATCTTGTAAAGTCGCATGGTTGCCGAAGGATCGCATTTGTGCGAGGGCCTGAAGGTAACCAGGAAGCTGAACAGAGGCTGGAAATTTTCCGGGAAGTTCTTTTAGAATATGGAATTACTCCCGACAACAATCTTATTATTCCGGGGGATTTCAGCAGAGATTCGGGAGCCAGGGCGGTACACCATCTTATCGACAAATATGGATTATCATTCGATGCATTGGTTGGTGCCAATGATGATATTGCACTGGGTGCATTGAAAGCTTTCCAGGAACGTCATATAAGGGTACCCGATGAGGTACTGGTTGTGGGTTTTGATGATATCGAAGAGAGTGGATTTTCTGCGCCTCCACTGACTACAGTGCGTCAGCCCTTTTACGAGATGGGGGCCAAGGCGATTGAAGTTCTGCTTAACTCCATTGAAGGTGCAGAATTGCCTTCAATAATAACTGTCCCGGCAACTGTCACTACCCGCCAGTCTTGTGGATGTTTCAGGCTGGGCAGCGCTACTGACATTCGATTCGATATTCCATCTCATCTAATATCCGATGTGCAGCGCAAGCTCTTTTATGAGGAGATTGCTTCTATTATGGAGCAGTCTAGGATGAGCGTTACAGGAGTGATCAATCCAGAGCTGATACAGCAGTTTTCGGATTCATTTTTTGATGAAATTACCAATGTTAATCCGGGTGGCTTTATTCCTGTGGTCAGTAAGGTAGCCTGGATGTTGGCTTTGGCAGGTGGTGATACTCCGGGGTTACTTAAATCCATCAATGTTATGCGTCAGTTAGCCATAGCCTTTTACGGCGGAGAGATACCTGTAAAGATTGAAGAACTTTTTCAGAATGCAACTCTTGCTATAGCAGATGCTGCTGCCCGGGCGCAGGCTCATCGCCGGTTAAATGCAGACCGCCAGGCATCTTTACTGCGAAATGCAGGACAGGCAATCGCTTCAGCCTTCGATTTTGAAACACTGCTTTCAGTTATCAATTCTGAACTGGTCAAATTAACAATCAATGAGTTTTGGGTCTCATTATATACCGTTTTTGAGCCAGGGATAAAGTACCTTAAACTTCACTCAGGGATGAGTAATGGCAAACATTTAAATCTTAATGAAATTGCAGTAGATTTCAAGGCACCGGCACTTGTTCCTAACGGTGTAATGTCGATGGAAAACCCCCGTTCATTATTAATTGAACCGCTATTTTTTAAAGATAACCAGATTGGCATCATGGTTTTCAATGTTGAGTGGTGCAGAGATGGCCTGACTTATGAAATCTTACGTCAGCATATTAGCAGTTCACTCAAAGGAGCCATTCTGATGAAAAAAGTTCAGGAACAGGCTCTGGCTCTGGAGCTGGCCAATATTCAGCTTCAAAAACTAAGAGATGCTGAACATGCCTATCTGGAAGCGGTAAAACATGAGCTAGAGCTTGGCCGTGAAATACAGTCAAGTTTTCTTCCCAGGGAAATTCCTCAGGTCAGTGGATGGGAGATTTGCCCGGCGTTTCAGCCTGCCCGTGAGGTCAGCGGTGATTTCTACGATGCATTTACTCTGCCTGATGGCAAAGTGGTGCTGGTCCTTTCGGATGTCTCCGGAAAGGATGTTAGTGCTGCACTTTATATGGGCATGATACGGACGTTGATAAGAGCTCTTTCTGAGCAGGCGGTTTCAGATGGTTCAGATCCTCTGGAAGCTGTAAAATTAACTAACAAATACCTGATAAATCATCATTATGGCAATAATGGACGTTATATGTACGCCACACTCTTTATGGCAGTACTGGATCCGGTTCAGAGTACTTTCGCCTATGTGAATGCAGGGCATAACCCTCCGGCAATCGTTCTGGCCACAGGTGGAGTAAGAAAGTGGATCGAGACTACCGGGCCTGCTGTTGGAATTATTCCTGATGGGCAGTTTAACTGTAATCAACTTGATATCGCTCCCGGCGAACTGCTTTTTATCTATACCGATGGAGTAACCGAAGCCAGGAGTCCTGATGGTGAGCTGTTTACCAAAAAAAGGCTCTCTTCAATACTGGACAATCCTCCAGTGTCTGCATCGGCTACGGTTTCTCAGGTAGAATGCGCTGTTAAGCAGCATTGCGAGGGTAAGGCTCAGTCTGATGATATTACTATGCTGGCTGTTCATAGGTCAAATCACTGAACAAAATCCCAAACCACAATTCTTAAATCCTAAATAAGTTCCAAATCACAAAACTCTAAGTTCTAAACAGGGAGTAAAGAGTATTTCAAGGTAGCTTAAGTTTTCAATTTGTAGTTTCCTTTTCCTGTCTTGTTCTTGGTTCCAATTTCGTGCTTAATCCAACCGGCTTTGTTTTTGCTTATTAGCAGTTCTCTTCCTGAAAAATTATTTTAGATCGGCATAGAGGTATGAAGACAAAGATCAAAAACCCGCATGATCGATTCTTCAAGGAATTTTTTAGCAGAAAACCCATTCTGCGCAGTCTTTATATCGAATACCTTATGAATCTGATTAATTATCGAATCAATATCGATACGATGGAGCTTTTCCAGAACGATTCGGTAAATGAGCAGTTTGAGGAGCGGCTTTCCGATCTGGTTTTAATTGCCCAGTTGGAAGGCTCCCAGTATCACATTCTAATTCTTCTTGAGCATAAAAGCACCAGAGACCCTGAAGTAGGTAAAATGCTTGATGATTACATGCATATTCTAAGACAACGTTATGCGAAGATGCACCCTGAGCACAAAAAAGAGATTAGGGTAATCCCGATAGTGGTATATCACGGATTAGATGAGCGAGAGATCCCTCAGAACACTGCTTCAATTTACGACCCGATTAACAATGACTATCGATATGTGCAGACTTTTCATTTCGAAGTTCTTAACATTTCTACTATTCCTGATGACCAGATTAAAGGGATAGCTCTGTTAAGAATTGGTCTTTACGTGCTTAAATACATTCAGAGAGAGGAACTACTGACCAAAATCGACGATATACTCGAAATCTTTAAAGAGCTGCCGGGTGATCAGATACAGGTTAATCTGGATATTGTAGGAAGATACATAGAAAATGCCGCACATCCGCAAGTGCGCCACCAAGTGGTCAGCAAAATTATTAACTGGTTTAATCAGGGGGAACGAAAAGTGTCTAAAATATTGGAAATATTGCAAAGACAGGGAATGGAAAAAGGGGTGGAGAAGGGTATTAAGATGGGTATAGAGAAAGGTATAGAGAAAGGTATAGAGAAAGGGAAAAAAATAGGTGAAGTGACGGGCAAATTAGATGATGCGCAGAGAATGATTTTAAGAGGAATAGACATAAAGTTAATTCAGGAAATAACCAGTCTGCAAATGAGAAAATTAATGGAAATAAGAGAAAAGATTGATTTAGCGCGAAAGCATTTTTTTCAAGGCATGGAAATCAAGGAGATTCAAAAAACAACAGGTTTGTCAATGGGGGTTCTCGAAGAGATAAGAAAATTGTATAATCCTAAAAACAGCAGCAGGTAGCGATGGAGAACCCTAAGATGTTGATGCAGAAAGGGTGAAGGTCTTGTTATGTTTTATCTACAGGTGATAAGACCGAAAGAGCTGAACCCCTTTATGCGTCCATCCTCCGCAGTTAGCTAACAGCTACGGAGGACGGGCAGCAGATTACGGGTTATCCGCGTCAGGCTACTGCGGTTTTCAGGTTTAATAAAATTGAGCCGGTTTCCGCTATAAGAGAGACATGGATTACACAAATCTTTCTGCACCCTCTTATCACACGCTATAATGAGACCAGTAACGTCCAATATGGCACTGCCACCATCAAACAACACGACTCCCGACGTCCCTTCCTATACAGTCAGCACCGATCAGTGTGACTCCCGACGTCCCTTCCTACACAATCAGCACCGATCAGTGTGACTCCCGATGTCCTTTCCTATACAGTCAGCACCGACCAGTGTGACTCCCGATGTCCTTTCCTACACAATCAGCACCGACCAGTGTGACTCCCGACGTCCCACCTTACACAGTCAGCACCGACCAGTGTGGACTCCCGATGTCCCTCCTTGCACTATCACCATCGAATGGTGTGATTTCCGACGTCGCTGCCTGCGCTGCCACCAGGAAACAGTTCTATTACCGACATCCGAATCTGAACTACAGGGTCTTTTAGTGCATTTTCCAGTTAATTGACTACGTTATTAAACCTGCTGACGGTGGTGGCTGGATAATCCCGAAGAAATATCACATAGCCGTCAGGTTTAATGAATGGAAATCAAGTTTTAATGCTGGCAAGAAGATGTATTTAAAATTTACAAACCGGCATAATCAAACGGAGGGGTTATGAACTGCCATAAAGGGTGGTATCCGTCCCAATTATGTACTGCATCCCCATAAATATCAATATATTATTCATTTAAACCTGATGGCAACGCGAATAAATTTCGGGATTGATGCAGAAATGGTTGAAGCTCTGTTATGTTATATCTACAGGTGATAAGACCGAAAGAGCTGACCATGCAAAGAGCTATAATCCAGGTTACAAACTGACCTTGAAGAACAGAGGTGTTACCTTGTGGTGTATTCCTGCAATAAGGCATCATGACTGTCACACTATTGTAAAATTTTTATTCCCGGTCCTTTGTCCCGTTTCGGATTTTCCATATTCCAGCTCTTATTTCGATTTTTCTTCTTCCTGAATCTTAGATTTATAAGAATTAACTATTCAATTGAATCAGTTTAATAAAATAAGTTATCATTTGAACGATTTATGTTTAAATGAATACTAAATCACAACGAGCATAAAGTGTAAAATATTAATTATAGGAATGTAGAGATTATGAAATTATTGAATGTGTTCTGTCTGCTGGCAATTTTTGCATCCTCACTCTCTGCACAATTGGTCACAGACCCACTTCCTTATGCCCCAATTGCAGTCCCTTTGCCCGATACGATGGATCAGCTCTACAGAGATTCTATAAATCTTAAGTTTTCTCCTATTCGCATAAACCAGGCCGGATTTCGTCCTCAGGATAAAAAATTTTTCTATTACATAGGAAGTGCTCAATCAAGTTTTACTGTTATTGATGAAAACGGCAAAAGCGTAGGCAGTGGCTCGCTGCGTTCCACAGGGCAGACGACTTCTGCACAGTTGAAGATCAGGGCATCTAACAATGCTACGCTGGTTTCCGGAGGAGACACTCGTTATGAGATGTCGAGTGAGAAGTTTTCAGGAACTATTCAGGAGGGTGAGCTGCCTGATGATCTTGCGCCTGGAAAATACCGGGTTGTAGTAAAAAGCGATACCTCTTATCCTTTTGTTGTTGATGAAAAAGTGTATAGCTGGGTTCGGGATGCGCTTCTCAAGTTTTATGGTATAAATCGTTGCGGAGATTCTCAATCCTGGTTTCATCCACCCTGCCATATTAAGGATGAGGTTACCGGTGGATGGCATGATTGTGGTGATCACCTCAAAGAGGGGGCAACGATGAGCTATACTGCGGCAGTCCTTGGTTTGGCTGCTGCTGCATTCTCTGATCGTGATGCCGATGTTTACAGTGCTAATCAAGGAATTACACAGATTACGGATGGAATTCCGGATATTCTTTACGAAGCAAAACATGGAGCCGATTTTGTTCTGCAGTCTTATGATAAGGCTGGTGGGAAGGTTGGCAGCATGATTACATCTATGGGTGGATTTGGAAATCCGGGATGTGGAGATGATCATAGCTGGTGGGGACGTCCTGAATTTCAGGATAAGATGCCTGAAGATCGGGGTGGCCCGCCAAGATGCGCACGAAGCGAGCCTACAACCGATTATCTGGGAAAATATTGTGCGAATCTGGCTTTTGTCTCAAAACTAATGCGCCCCTACGATGAAAACTATGCAGATCGATGCCTCGAAGCCGCAACAGATATCTATGAGTTTACAACGCCGAGATTGGATTTAACAAATACCGCTGCATACAATGGGGCAACTAATGTCACTGATGATGCGGGCTTTGGATGTCTCGCTCTTCTTTGGGCTACAGGAGACAGGAAATATCTTGAAGATCTTTGCTACGATAAAACCATCGGCAAATTGGCTAAAACAGAGACAGAAAGTCCGAAACTTTTCAATGGCGGATTGTTAACCAATTATGATCCGGTATTCTATCATGCCTCTGCAAATACAGACTGGGCATCTGCTCATGCACATGTACTTTGGGGATTTTTCAGACTAATTCTCAGTGATGATACACTTTGTGAGAACCTTAATATTTTAGAAAATGAGCGGCTTAAACTAATCGAGAAAACGGTTTACAATCTTATTTCAAATCTTGGATCTGTTGGATTGGGTGATCAAATGATCCAACTTCCGGATAATGGTATCTGGGTTCCCCCAATTATAAAATATGAACTTCCCTGGTTCACTATGCATACTCAGATGGAGTGGGTCTGGAATCGTTACCAGGCTGGAAACATTACTGAAATGTACTATTACTATGATATTGCATCCAGAATCCAGGGGCTTGAACTTCCTACTACTCCGGCTTCTACAGACTGGAAAGCAGAAGAGGTAAAGACAATTCTGGTTCGTATGCTCGATTATATGCTTGGTGTCAATCCCTGGGATATCAGTATGATTTATGGAGTAGGGGCAAAAAACTTCAACCACCCTCATCACAGGGCTGCAAATCCTGAAGGGAAAAACGTTCCTGGCGCTTTCTATCCATATATTCCACCGGTTGGTGCATTGCAGGGAGGGTACAAACCTACAGCTTCAGGACCAAACTTGTATGAAGAGCATTTCGATAATTACCATAAATCAGAGACCGGTATCGATGGCACCACAAACATCCTAATGCCGGTTATTGGATTGGCAAAGCAAGACACAGTTGGTCCACCTGATGGCTCTGTCAGAATAATGTATGTCGGGTGTGATAATGCTATTATCGATATAAGGCAGACTCGTCTGGGTGATGCTGTCGTGAAGTACGGGAAAGGTGACGCTACTGACAAAACAGTTACATCTGATTCTTCGGGAGTTTTACACCGCATTGCTCTCAATGGGCTGGATGAAGGGACTTCGTACAGTTTCTATGTAATTGTCAAAGATAAGTTTGGAAGACAATCGACACTTAAAAATATCAATGAGGAGCGTCAGAAGGTAAACTTTACCTTTACTACAGCTCAGAACTGTCCTACTAATGCCGATATTCAGAATGTAAAAGTTTGCAGAGTTACCCATGACAGTGCCGAGATTTTCTGGTACACCCCTAACGGTGAGTTTGACAGTAAAGTGGTTTTTGGCGAGCAGGTCCCGCCTGTTAATGTGCAGGATGGTGATGTTTCCGGACATCCGGCCAAGTTTCATTATGTAAAAATCGGCGGACTGAAGGAAAAGACAAAGTACTACTTTTATGTGGAATCTGGTGAATCAAGGGATGACAATAAAGGTCAGTATTACACATTTACCACATCGGTTGAGCATGTAGAATTTGACGTAAGGGCAGTGCGATATGTCTGGGAAGGTATGCCCACGCTTGGTCTTAATATTATGAATCAGGATATTAAAAGCTATGATTCGCTGGAATTAAGAATATATGTACGTGGTCCGGAAACTTATACCCTTAAAACAGGGACCTTTGGAAGAACTACTGACACTGTGGTAAAATTTGAAGACCATGTAATGTTCAGAGTTGACATTGGAATAAAATACCGCAGTGATGGTTATCAGGATAAGCATTTTAAAACCGATCTAGATAAATATGTGCAAAGCGCCAGACCTGTACGTATTGAGGACACCTATGATTCCGAGTCAAATACATGGGGGTATTATATACCTCTGCCAATGGGTCCTGCAGTAATGGAGTCAGGAGCACGATTCAGGATTGATGTCTCGATTTTAGCCAGAAGTCCTTATTACCCTTATCTGGATGCGTGGACTAGTCCTTCTCTTAAAGAGATAACTGATGATGACTGGAGTTTTGGACCTCACAGCAAGGACGATGGTGAACCTTACGACTTTAGTGGTGTACCTGTAATGCCCAAGGAGTCTGTGGATGCCGATAATTTCAGAACACCAATTAATCATTACATTACTGTTTATCGTAAGGGTGAATACGTATGGGGATATTCTCCATCTCAAAAAGAGCTGCAAAATAAGAAAACTCATTTCAAGCTTGTCACACAGATTACTTCACCAATAAATAACCCGACTGCCGATTATTATCTGTATGAAGGAACCGCAAAGACAATATCGGTAAAAGGGCATGCAAATGTTACTCCTGTTGATGGGATGATAAATGATATCTGGGTTAATGGAGTTCGTTTGCCGAAAGATCCATCTTCTTATGTAAAATGGAACGATACAAAACAGAATTATGACTTCGATATTCCTGTTGCTGTGCGAAATGGGCGGAATCTGGCAGATGTTACTATATTTGCCGGACCATCAACAGATTGTGAAGAGTGCTTTGGTTGTGCTGTTTCAAATCACAGCTTTTTTATTGAAGCGCCTTTTATTCAGCAGTATCCCTCTCAGTTGAGCCTTAGAAATGATAAGATGCAACCGCTGGGTGATACCGTTAAAATCGACACCTCGGTTTTCCATATTATTGTAACAGACCGCAACGGGAACAAAAATGCGAAGAAGAAAGATACTCTTTATGTCAGTGTTAAAAATCCTGAGTTAGGTGACCATATCGATGTCATGCTTCTGGAAACTGGAGATTCCACCAATACATTTCAGACCGTAAGTACAATTGCTGTGGTTGGTCTGCCTGCTTCACAGAGCGGGAAAAATCAGATTTCTATGGCAGGCGGGGATATGGTATGGATCAAATATATCGATCCTACAGACTCCACAGACAGTTCAGAAGCTTACATAATAAGTAAAGCTGACTTTCCGGTGGCTAAAAGAGGGTGGATAAAGGATACGGATGGAAACGGATCGATTGATCAACTGATTGTGGAATATTCAATCAAAGTGAAAGATCTTCCGGACTCGTTAAGCCTGGGATTTCCTGTTGCATCTAATATTCGATCTATAAAGCCCTCAGGTGATGAATTTAAATTGTCTGATTCCACCCACCTGACTATCAATTTGAAACCAGAGCTTTTAGCCGGGATTACTGGCTTCAGATCTGTAGCTCAAAAGCAGGGGAAATCCTATTTAACTCATCAGAATTCAGTCAAAGTATCCACCTTTATTGTTGCAGACAGTGCCGGGCCAGTGCTTATTAATGATGCAGTGCTTTTTGAAAAGATCGATAAAAAAAGTGATGTTGATACACTTGTTATACGGCTATCTGAGTCGGTACCAAACACGAGTATAGAGGGAAATAATCTCCTTTTACGAAAAGGCGGAAAAGACTATCCGCTAGAAATTCAGAGAATTCTCAGGGCGGTACCGGATTCCCTTATCTTTACTGTGACAGTTAAGGGAGATGAAGAAATATCTGATGGGGATTCAATCTGGTTAAATCCAGAAGGGGTTTTGACCGATTATGCTGCTAATCAACCTCACTCTAAAAATCCCAGAGTACCTGTGACTGTAAAGGAGGCTGTACCACAAGTCAAATACTCCTGTTATAAGGATACGGACCGGGATGGAGTAGTTGATTTGATAGTAGTGGAATTTCTGAAAGTGATACGCAAAGAGGATTTTAATTTTAAATTCACCTGGAGAGACCATTCGGAAAAAAGTGCTGACCCTGATCTGTTGTCTTATACCGACGAGTCGAAGAAGAAAGTATCAATCGACATTTCCGACATGGTCAAAGACGAAATCACATCAGGAGTGATGCGGTTGAGTGCAAAACATGCAGACTTCCCGGATAATAGAATAAATATTGATGTCACAGATAGTGCTGCACCGGTTATTATCTCCGCTCAGTTTGCTTCTGCTGATGATACCACCAGTAATAAACCGGATACATTAGTGGTTAATTTTTCTGAAGATGTCGCGGATATCGAAGATGACGAGCCATTTATACTATATAACATTGAAAGCGCAAAACAGTACACGTTTACTGTCACTATTCCCGGCAGCAACATGGGTAGTACTCATAAATTCATGGTTAAATCGATAAATGGTATCGAAATTCCCGGAGATATGGACTCTATCTGGATAAATGGCGATGCAGGTGTTTCAGATGAATATAAAAACAAAGTCACTACATCCGATAATCGTCACGCGCCAATGAAGGTTAAACAGGCCGACTTTACCATTATAGTAGATAAGGGACCTAATCCACTGGTTATAAACGAGTCGTTTTTCAAGGGTGACAAACATAACCCATTTGACGGAAAACCGGGAATAGTTATCAGGGTGAAAGCTGTGGCAAAAGTAGTTACCAGGGTAAATATGCATGGTACTGTCGATATATACGATGCTTTGGGAAATAAGGTCTTTAAAAGTGACTCAGAAAAATCACGTAATAATTCATCTAATATCTACTTTCTGTGGAATGGAATCAGCAGTAATGGAAAGTATGTGGCAAATGGAACTTATCATGCAATACTGCGGGTATATAGAGATGATGGACAAAGAACAGTTTCCAAATTTAATATAGGTGTGAAACGATAGAAACCCATGCCTCCGTACAAGCAGGTCCTGTTTCCATGTAATGTGGAAATGGGGCCTGTTTTTTTAGGCCTGTTCCAGCAGGCAAAAGTAAAACGAATAATCACGAATGGCCACGAAAAGGAATAACTCAGTCTGGGCTTTTGTTTCTGAATCGTGCATATTTGTCTTGAGGTCTCATTCTTAATCGTTAGTATTCATGTTAATTCCTGAAAACCAGGAAAATCCGAAGTCCCCCACATAAGCCTCAAATTTTAAGTATGGTTCAACTCATGGTATTCTTTTTCCTGTTTTGAATTTCGTGATTCGAATTTTCCTTCAATCTCATGAGGTCAATTCATATTAAGCCGCTTTCGCCTCATTTATTCTTTTTTACACTTTCGCGAATCTTATTTATCTGTTCAATTGACAGGCCGGTATAAAGGGTGATTTTTTCGTCTGGTTCATGATTTATTATCATATTTAGTGCTGTTTTTTCAATCCCTTCAACTCTGCCTTCAATTTTGCCCTTCTCCCAAACTTCCTTTTCCCATTTTTTTGCTCTTGTCTCAAGCATATTTTTAACCTCCACTAAGTCATCTATGCCTTTAATCAGCTTCGAGTTCTCATCTATATCATAGATTCGGAAAATTCGATTGATTATGCCTTGAATTATTTCTGCCCCACAGGTCTTTTTTATTACCTCTTTCAAAATACCAGCCAGCTCATCCCAGTTTTCACATAACTGCACAGGGTTATTGTTTTCAATGTAGAAAACTGCAGAAGCAGTATTACGCAGCTCTACCAGATCACGTTTGGGTACTTCATTTATTACTATTTTATAATATTTAAACTCAACCATATACTCTTTTGGTACCAGCGAATCATAGAATAGCTCGCTTAATCTCTCCGGCGCATCCCATTTCTTATCGACATTAGTAATGAGAATTGCAAATGATGGATAAAAAAACTTCAGCTTGCGGCTCCTGCGCAACTCATCATAGAACTCCAGCATATATCTGGCCATCCTCAAAGCCATGAACCGGTCGACCGTAGACTGAAACTCGATAAAAAGGTAGATGTAAGAGGGGCGGCCATGGAAATTTATTTCATAGATTACATCAGCGTGGCGTGATTTTTCTGAGGTAGGAATAAAATTAGGTCAAGCTTCTTTAATGATTTGAAATCCAGCTCTTTGACAAAATCCTCATAAACGAAGGATCTGAGAAGATCCTCAACAACCGCGGGGTAACTAAAAATGCGCACGAACCAGTTATGGTGTTTTTGTCGCATGGTTTTAATATAAATAGAGCCTGTTTCCGCAGGTAAGATAAGCACTAATCACATGAATTGGGAAACGCGAATAGCCACGAAAAGGAATAACTAAAACATGATTATTCGTTTTGAGATATCGTTTTTATTCATAAGTATTTGCACTAATTGCTGAAAATTAGGCACTAAAATCCGAAGCACCCTACATAGCCGCAATTTCATTATGGTTAAAACTCTGTGATTTAATTCCTGTTTCGAATTGAGTGATTTTGTATTTCGGAGTTTCTTGTAAGGTTAATTCGCACTTAAGCACCTTTCGACTAATTTATTATATTTTGCACATGCACGAATATTATTTATCTATCTGTTTGAATTATTAAGACTTTTAACCCTGTGAAAGGGAGAGCACACTCGCTGAAGGGTGGTTTTCAGTTTAAAATTTTACCTCTGCTAATCCGTACTTTATAGTTTGAAGTAAATAGTATTGCCAAAGACTGAATTTTGTGCAGGAGACAAGTGTTTGCCTGAACGGTTATGATAGACAGGCGTACTCATTCTATTCTATAAAGATTTCAGCTATGGTTTAACTTGCAAAGATCATCGCAAAAAGTCATATTCCAAGGGTAATTTTTTAAAAGCAGAGAACCGCAATAGATTGCCGCAAATATAACAGGTAATAATATTGTGCATAATGTTTTTCAGTACTTTGAAGTGAAGACTTATATAAGAGTAAAGAGAGTAAAATGGATGCAGAGTTATTTATATTAAGAATCCCTGCGATTCTTCTTGCCCTGACTATCCATGAGTTTGCTCATGGATGGATGGCGATGAAGCTGGGAGATCCCACAGCCAGAGACGCAGGACGCTTGACACTTAATCCTGTTGCACATTTGGATGTCGTTGGAGCGCTGATGCTTCTCTGGGGGCCATTTGGATGGGCTAAACCAGTTCCGGTCAACGGGTATTACTTTAAAAAGCCTAAAAGAGACATTTTACTGGTTAGTGCTGCAGGACCGATATCCAATATTTTGCTTGCTTTTGTTCTTGGTTCACTTCACAGAATACTTCTGGTTTTTTCACCAGAACTTATTAATTCAGTTCCTTACCTTCAGCAGTTTTTGTTTTTAACCATACTGCTCAATTTAGGTATCTCATTTTTCAACCTTTTGCCCATACCACCCCTGGATGGATCTAAAATTCTTCTAGGTATGCTTCCAGATAAATGGATTCCTGTATATCTGGAAAAAACTAAACACGTACCTTTAATTTTTATAGCATTATTAGTATTTGACTGGATAGCTAATAAACCGGTTTTTTCAAAATACCTTTTTATGTTTTTCGAACCGTACCAGGCATTCTGGATGCACCTTATCTATGGAAAGCTTTTCTGATGGGTCAGTTAACAATAGTACCTGAAAAAATCAAAAATATAGTAAAAAAGTTCAGTGATACATCGATTATCGTTGTCGGTGATATAATGATTGATGAATATCTGTGGGGAGATGTAAGAAGAATTTCTCCTGAGGCACCAGTACCGGTAGTTCATGTGGAATCGGTGAGCAGACGGTTGGGAGGAGCAGCAAATGTCGTTCAAAACCTTCAAAAGCTGGGTATAAGGCCGCTTCTTGTATCGGTGTGCGGCAACGATGAAAACGGAAAAAATCTGATCTCTATTCTTGAAGAGCAGCAGTGTTGCTCGCAGGGTGTATATGCATCTGCTTATCGGCCTACAACCATCAAAACCAGAATCATTGCCAGAAATCAGCAGGTTGTCCGTGCTGATCGTGAGCTGGTCGAAGATCTGAATGAACAGGAAAGAGAATATATCTGGGGTTCGTTCGAGGATTTATTTGGCAGATCTCAAGGAGTGATTATCTCTGATTATGGGAAAGGGGTGGTTTCTCAGCCCTTGGTTAAGAATGTTCTTGAAAAATGTATAACGAACCAGAAGTTTGTAGCCATAGATCCTAAAGAGCGTCATTTCGATGCTTATAAGAAAGTCTCGATTATTACTCCCAACCTCAGGGAGGCTCATGTGATGGCTGGGCTTACATATCGAAACTGCTCCGATGAAGAGGTGGAGCAGCTTGGATGGAAGTTAATGGACAATCTTGATCTTCCATATCTGCTTATTACTCTCAGTGAAAGAGGATTAGCACTTTTTGAAAAACAGAATCGTCTCTTTACCCACCTGCCAACTGTTGCCCGCAAGGTTTTTGATGTAACAGGAGCCGGTGATACGGTTATAAGTGTATTTTCGGCTGCTTTTACCTGTGGAGCTACTCCTTTGGAAGCTGCATTTCTGGCTAATCATGCCGCAGGTCTAACAGTTGCAGAACTTGGGACTGTGTCGGTGGATACACAGGCCATTCTTGCTGAATGTGGCATAACTTAGGACGCTAGATCGAAAAATCACAACTTATAAATTATAATCCGAAACCCGAAATCTCAAATCAGAGATCTCAAATCTGTTTCTCCTTTCGTTTCCCTGAAGTAGTTTAACTTCATTGCCATTAATTTCAGTATCTCACTTTTTTTTGCAGTCCATGCTGTATGACCAAAAATAGCCATCACTGGGGGTTGATCCCTTTTCTGGCCGCAGTAGCCATCATCGCCGCATCTTTGCTGTTTTCAGTTTCTTATCCCCCAAATAGTTTCTCAACTCTCTATTCTTTTTTCTTGCCCCTCAGTGGTCTGGCAGCTTCGCTGATTCTTATGATCACCGGTCACTTTTCTTATCCCAGAGCACATAACCGAAAAATTTACGTAGCTGCCTACACCACTGGTTTTATTGGAATACTCTTTTTTTTATTTCATGGTTTTCCTTTTCTGCCCCGGTTAAAAAATCCCCCACAAGGATTCTTTGCAGTGGTTCTAATGGTTCAGCTTATTAACTTGTTGATATTTCCTATGTTATCATCCTATGTTAAATATCGCTTTGCTAGAAGCACCATGTTGACCATGATTATTATAGAAACTGCCTTCCTGATAACCATGCGCTTTGCTCCTTCAGCAACAACCTGGATAAGTTATTTGTGGTTTGACAGCTCGATGAGCATAAATTTCTGGATTGGCCCGGCAGTATTTCTGGTAGTGGGAGCGCTTTCACTGTGGAAAGTCAGTGATGAGTTTTTTTTAGGAGGAATATTATCAGGAAGTGCACTGTTTTTTGCTGAAATCTGGGTTTTGGGAATAGATATAAACCGTCTGGAACCGGTTCAAATGGTTCTTTTAAATATCTTGCCACTTTACTTATCGATTGGCATACTGGTTCATGGTTTTTGCCGTATGGAGAACCGGGTTTCCTATGATCCTCTTTTAAAGATCTATAACCGCGATTTCTGCTCAAAAATCATCTCAGAACAGTCAAAGTTTGACACCAGCCCACCACTCTCGGTAGCTATGGTAGATATCGACCATTTTAAAAATGTAAACGACACCTATGGGCATCAGGCAGGTGATGCGGTACTTTACGCAGTTGCCCAGACCGTGAATAACTCACTGATTTCAGAAGGAATCGTATGTAGATATGGAGGCGAAGAACTGGCGGCTTTCTTTCCCCACAAAACCTGTTCGGAGGTGAGCAAACTGATGGAGGAAGTCAGGGGGGATGTTGAGAAAATTAAAGTTCCTTCTGGTAAAAAGTCGATCTCTGTTACTATCTCTGTTGGAATTTCTCAGCGTGAAAATCCGAATCAAACCGTAATGGATGTAATCGGTGCTGCGGACAAGGCACTATATAGAGCAAAGCATGGAGGAAGAAATCAGGTAAAAAGCGGGAGGGTTCCGGGTAAATGGAAGCCAAATAATTACTGCTGCAGGGGCGGAAATAAATGAAAATGGCTAACCTCATGCAAAAGAGAAGGGCTTATTCACAATATTCCAATAATACCTTGCAATAGAAATCCATTTGCCAATCCCAAGCATTGGTTTTTCCCCTCATTATCTGTATCCTATGGTCCTCACTCATCTATTGCAACAAATAAAGGATGGTAGTATTTTTCTCAGCCTGAATAAAGGGGGGGTAATGTTTTTTGAACAGTTTTTAGGAACGTCGGTTTTTACCAAAACGCTCTTTATTATTGCAGCAGTGTTTGCGGTAGGAGACCTTTTAGCTACACTTTTTACCGTGATCTATCAGCGTTTCTGGTATGATCGGTTTATGCGTCCCAGATATGGTGACAATTCCAATCAACGATGTTCTATCATCATTCCCTGCAAAGGTTTATCAAAAGATCTCGAAAACAATCTATTAGGCTTTTTCGAGCTGGATCACTCCAATTACGAGGTGATCTTTGTTACTGAAAGTGAAACTGATCTGGCAGTCTCTGTTATTCGATCCATAATGGCTGGTAAGGACAATGCTAAACTGGCCATTGCAGGATTAGCCAAAAGCTGTGCCCAGAAAAATCACAATCTTCTTGCAGCATTGGAGCTGATCGACAATCCTGATATACTGGTTTTTGCCGATTCAGACATCAGGCCTTCACCCCATTGGTTAAAGGAGCTGACTCTGCCTCTGGCATCACCAAAGATAACTGCTACCAGCGGTTTTCGTTGGTTGCATGCTAAAAAGGGAACCACCGGAGAGCTCACGCATTCTTATGTGAATGTTTTTATGTATGTATTGTTCAGTGTAGCCTGTTTTTTTGGTGGAGTGGGGTTATGGGGTGGGTCTATGGCGATTCGTAGAAAAGATTTTGATGATCTTGGGGTAAGGGAAAAATGGTCCAGTGCTGCGGTGGATGACATGAGCCTTTCTCAAATCGTGATGAAAAACCGTAAAAAAGCGGTAGTAGTGCCACCCTGTATTGTGCATACCGATGATCTTATCGATACTGTGAGATCTACTGTCTCGTGGTTTGAGCGTCAGATAATGTACTTAAAAGCTTATCAACCCTTGTTGTGGTTGATCGCTCTTCCTATTGCTTTGACTGGAGTAGGTTTGGTGATGTTACTTCCTTTCTCAATAGTGGCTTCTTTTTCGGAGAACCGCTCTTTTTTCGATATGGGCGGAGGAGCTGCGGCGGTTTTTTATGTGGGAGAGCTTATCACTGCTTTGCTTTATGTGCTGTTAGGTACGATGCACCGTTTTCCCAAGTTTTTACTATTGCAGCCATTGTTACGGCTGGCTCAGGGGATAAGCTATTTTAGGACGTTTTTAACCAGTACAATTACCTGGGCCGGAATTAAATACAATGTCAATTTTCATGGTGAGGTTGTGAGTATAAAGCGACCTGATTTTGATGAATAGATAAAAGGTGGGTTCTGTGGCATTGCGTTGTGCAGTTTTTGCATCTGGTGGTGGAAGTAATTTCCAGGCTTTGATTAACAGGAAAGAGGCCGGAGATCTTCAGGTGGATTTTGTGTTGATGGTGGGAAATAACAGTACTGCCGGGGCTTTTGAAAAGGCTACTAAGCATAACATTCCTTCCATACATCTTGCGCCATCTCATTTTAGCTCACCCGATGATTACCAGAGCAAGCTTCTTGCGGTTCTGGAAGAGCACCGGGTGGAGCTGATTGTTCTGGCCGGGTACATGCGGATGCTGCCACCAGAGGTTGTTTGCCGCTACCATAACCGCATTGTCAACATCCATCCAGGTTTACTGCCGGCTTTTGGGGGTAAAGGGATGTATGGAAGCAGGGTTCATCAGGCTGTGCTGGATTATGGGGCGAAAGTGACCGGTGTCACAGTTCATTTTGTTAACGAAGAGTACGATGAGGGCCCTGTGATTTGTCAGGTGCCTGTGGCTGTCAACGATACTGATGATTGCCACACGCTGGCACAGCGGGTGCTTGAAGCTGAGCATTCTACTTACTGGCGGGCTATTGAGGCTATCGCTAAAGGAGCGATCCGGGTTGAAGGCCGTCGGGTGATCGGCTATGTCTGAGAAGGGCTCTCCAAACTCAAAGGTCACAAAGACTCTTTACCGGTTTGATCAGACCATCTATGATGAATGTGGTGGTCTTGTTGTTGGCACTGACGAGGTCGGGCGGGGTTCTCTGGCCGGACCGGTTGTGGCTGCTGCGGTTGTGCTAGATCTGAAAAACCTGCTCGATGGTATCAATGATTCCAAGAAGTTAACCGCTCAGAAACGGGAAAGCCTTTATCAGAAAATTACAAATGAGGCGATACTGTGGGCTGTCGGGGAAGCATCACCCGAGGAGATCGACAAATTAAACATCCTTCAGGCTTCTCTTTTGGCAATGCATCGGGCGGTCGAAAAAATGGACTGCGATTGGAAAGTAGCGATTGTGGATGGTAATAAACTCATTCCACAAATAGACAATGACAAACAGCGTACAGTAGTAGGTGGAGATGCCTTGAGTGCATCGATAGCTGCTGCTTCTATCATTGCCAAAGTGACCCGGGATCACATAATGAACGATTACAATGAAAAATTTCCTCTTTACGAATTTCACAATAACAAAGGCTATGGAACTCTACATCATCGTAAATGTATAGAAGAGCACGGGATGTGCAGAATTCACCGCAGAACGTTTTGTGAAGTTATTGCCACTCAGACAAGACTGCCGCTTTGAAAGGAGCATGGGAAAAATGGCCGGAGTAAAGCCCTTTAAAGGTTATCGTTATCAGGTTGAAACCCCCCAGGATCTAACAAAAGTAATTGCGCCTCCTTATGATATGATTGACGGTGCGATGATTGATGTTTTATATCAGAAAGATCCCTGCAACGCCGTGCGGCTTATACAGAACAAGGCAGAACCACAGGACACCTGCAATAAAGATCGTCATGTCAGAGCTGCAGGCATATTTAAAAAATGGGTAAACGAAGGGATATTGGATCAGGACAAGAAAGAGTCGGTTTATGTTTACCAGCAGACATTTAAAAGTCCTGTCGGAAAAGAGATGGTTACATTTGTGCGAACCGGGGTGATAGCGCTTGTGGAATTGGTTGATTTTGAAAAGAAAGTGGTGCTTCCGCACGAGTATACTCTTTCTGGACCAAAGATCGATCGCTTTGAGCTTATGGATGTAAGCCAGGTGGATATGGGACTTATTTTCGGGCTCCTTAGCGACAAAGGAGACACATACGATTCAATTCGGGCTTTGATTAATGATGAACCGGTTGGCGTTGCGGTTGATGAGAACGAAGTTGAGCACCGTTTGTATGTATGTTCCGATGAGTCTCTGATAAATAGTTTTGTAAAATCGGCAAAAGACAGTACTATATTGATTGCCGATGGACATCACCGGTACGAAACTGCACTTAACTACTATAAAGAAAAAAAGACCGGTAATTATTCTCATGTGATGATGGCGCTGGTTTCGATGGCTGATCCGGGCCTGGTGATTCGTTCCTTTCACAGGCTTATCCGCAAGACTGAGCGTCAACTGGTCATGAAAGAACAACTGAGCCGTTTTTTCCGGATGACAGAATATGGGAAAGCAACTGAAGACACTGTTATTGAGTTTATGTCAGGTAAACTGGATGCAGGCATGATCTATATCGACAGTGAAGACCAGAGTGCAACCGGGCTCACTATTTCTGATGAGGGAAAAGTGTTTCTGGAGACTTCCATGCCCGAGAGGAGCATGAACTGGAAACAGTTGAGTGTTTCAGAAATCAATATGATAGTGATTAACAACATTCTGGATCTTCCTCTGGATGGCAAAGTGCTTCATGATGTAGTGGATTATGTGAATGATATTCGCGTGGGACTCCAGAAGCTTAAAGACAGCAGTAGTTTTCATGGTGGCTTTTTTATCCGTCCTGAAACTATAGATTCGATCCAGAGTATCGTTGATGGGGACGAGAGAATGCCTCAAAAATCAACCAACTTTTTCCCAAAGCTTTTCTCTGGCCTGGTATTTAACAGGTTGAGCGATGTATGAGAAAAACTCACCTTTTACAAGGTGCGGGCGGAATACTGATTTCCGCCCTGGGATTATATATCTTCTTTAAAAGTGTCGATACAACTGTGCTATGGACAGAGATCCGTACAACAGAAAAGTGGATAATCGCTGCTGTTGTAGCTTTGAATCCACTGACAATCTGGTTAAGATCGCTCCGATGGAAAGTAATGCTTCCAGATAACAGGCAGCAAAATAGTAAAAGCGGCCTCTTCTCCATCACCATGATTGGCTTTATGATAAATAATATTTTCCCTGCGCGGATAGGTGAAGCTGCCAGGGCAGTTCTATTGTGGAAGCGCAACGGTTTTACTGTGATGGAAAGTGCCGGATCACTGTTTGTGGAAAGGACACTTGATACGTTGCTTTATTCCGCTTTCTTTTCCATACCAGTGTTTGGAAACAGCAGCCTTGCATCACTGCAACCCTATGCTGCTATGATGATGGCAGTTTTTGCGTTATCGGTTTTATTTCTGGTAATTTACTCCCGATTTAAAGCTGGAACAATAAAGATTGCTTCAAAGATGTTGATCCTTGTACCCGACAGATTAAAAAAACCGGTAGAAAAGCTCAGTAAAGAGCTGATATCCAATCTTGAATGGACTTTTTCCTGGCACAGAGCTATGCGGGTGTTGTTATATTCAGTATTGATGATGTCCTGTTATGTCGTTATGATGTGCTTTCTGGCCTGGGGATTGAACACTTTCAATATACTGGATAGTATGTTTGGAGTTTCAATGGCTGCAATCGGTGCGGCGATTCCATTATCACCTGGCTATATCGGAACACTGCACTCATCACTGCTGCAGGGGCTTGGAATGGTCGGTGTAGTGGGAAACAAGGCAGGAGCGATGGCTGTGCTTTATCATGGAATAGGTTATATCACTATTACCGCACTGGGTTTAATGTTTCTGATGAGTATGAAAGTTTCCTTTAAAGAAATTAGGAAAGCTAACGAGGAATTGAAAAAAAATAAAGGCGAAAAAGAGAATGACAAAGCAGCAGACTTCAGTTGATGAGATGAGGGTAGTTGAAAAGCTGACACAATCGATAGCTGATCTGAAAAAGGAGCTGGCTAAAAAGATAATTGGCCAGCAGGAGGTAATCAATGATCTGCTGGCGTGCTTTCTCAGTGGTGGGCATTGCCTTCTGGTGGGAGTTCCGGGGTTAGCTAAAACTATGCTGATACAGAGCCTGGCCCGAAGTCTGGATTTGGGATTTAACCGGATTCAGTTTACTCCTGACCTGATGCCATCCGATATTACCGGCTCTGAGATCCTTTTTGATGATCGAAAGAGTGGGGTAAGAGAATTTCGATTTGTTCAAGGACCGGTTTTCAGCAATATCGTTTTAGCCGATGAGATTAACCGGACTCCTCCCAAGACCCAATCTGCACTGCTTCAGGCGATGCAGGAGCAAGAGGTGACCTCATCTGGTCAAACCTATAAACTTCCCGATCCTTTCTGGGTGCTGGCCACTCAGAATCCTATCGAGCAGGAGGGGACATACCCTCTTCCAGAGGCACAGCAGGATCGCTTCATGTTTTCAATTCAGGTAGACTATCCTGATCTGGAGACTGAACTGCAGATTGTGCGTCAGACCACGATGGCAGAATCAGTTACAATTAATCCGGTGATAACCGATTCTCAGATAAAGGAGTATCGTGAACTGGTGAGCCGGGTTCCTGTTGCGGAATCGGTGATTACCGCTGCGGTAAAGCTGGTCCGTTCCACCCGTCCTTTGACCCCCGAATGTCCTCAATCCTTAAAGCAACTGATCAGTTGGGGAGCAGGTCCCCGTGCTTCACAGTATCTGATTATTGCTGCAAAAGCATTTGCTCTTCTAGATAATCGTCCTACACCTGATCTTTCCGATATTCGCAGGGCTGCTTATCCTGTGCTTCGTCATCGGCTGATACGTTCATTTCATGCTGAGGTGGATAATGTCGGCACAGATGATATAATTAAGGAAATAGTGGAAGCAGTAATAAAAGGGAAATGATCTTTTATTACTGCTCAAAAATCTGAGTATAATATCCAGATTAATATCTAATCGAAAAGAATAGGAACTAATATTAAAACAACAGTTAATCAGAAAAAATTGGAAAAAAATATCTAAACTGAGAATCGGATTCTGATTCTCTGAACTGTTTATTTCTGATTGTTTCCGATTTTGTCCGATTTCTAAGATGACATTTATTTCGTAAACGAACCGTTTTCCAAAAACATACTACTAATTTGAGAGTGGAAATACACATTGTTCAATTGTAAATAGAGCGGACTCTTATGAATAAAACGCTTCTGGAGCCCACAAAAGAGCTTCTTGAAGAATGTAAGTCTGGTAATCAGGTTGCATTCAAAGAAATCTTCCACATGTATCGTTCTTATGCCTATAATCTGATCTATAAAATTACAGGACCTTATGGAGATCACGAAGACTTGCTTCAGGAGGTCTTCTTTCAGATCTACCTCTCTTTGAAGACTTTTCAGGGGGATTCTTCCTTTAAAACCTGGTTTCATCGGGTCGTGATCCATGTTTGTACCCGAAGATGGAGATATCAGAAAGCAGAGAAGCGGATCTCCTCGAAAAACACAGTGAATATAGATGCTGTGGAAAACACGGTGCCGTCTACTGAACAAAATACCTTAAAGCAGTTGGAGCTCAAAGATCTGGTGGAACAGTCTTTGGAAGAGTTGGATTATAAGTTGCGTATTCCTTTAGTGCTCAACATTTATAGTGAAATGGATCTCGCAGAGATCGCCACAATTATGGGGATTCCTGAGGGAACAGTTAAATCGCGTCTTTTTACAGCACGAAAACAAATGAGAGAATTTCTGGACACTCTGGATAAATGATGAACGCTGAGAACTATAAAGACACCTGGTTTGAAGATACTCTGCGAGCGAACTGTAGCTGCGCTGCAATCAATTTTGATGCAGTTGAGGCTTGCATTCTAGATCGTATCAACAGAGCTGAAGAGATGGGTGTGTTTTCACTAATGAAACTGGAAAATATCGTATCAGCGGAAATGTTACAGAGAGTGGAAAAAGAGCTTTTTGCCCAAATCGGTCAGTATAAAGAATATGAAGAACCTATAAATGAGTGTATCAGGATCGAAAATGATCTCACTCATGCACAATGGGAGCGACTCGAAGCCAAATTATCCTCTAAAATCAAGAATTATGCTGAAGTCCCGCTCTGGGAGCAGTTTATTATGAATTCACAGTCTGAGCCTTTATCTGGTGATTGGGATCGGATAGAAGACAATATTTTTGAAACAATCTCTCAATCGGAAAAGCAAGAATCCTGGATTCTTTGTACTAAAAATGAAGAGGTATGTGCTCCGGCAGAAATCGAGAACGAGGAGCAGCTTTTAGAGGAAAGACTCAGTGAAAACCAGTCCATGAAATCTTTTGAACTGGAGCTTAAAAGAGATATAGTTCTTTCTTTAAGCCAGATAGAAAAGATTGAGGATTCTCTCTTTAGCCGTATAGAAAAAAATAATGAGCAGATAAAGCTAGAAAAACAGCCTTTCTGGGCATTTATCGATCATTACCTGATAATATTTAAGACAGCAGGTCTGGTTTCTGCCCTGATATTGTTACTTATCGGGGGAGTGACTCTCTATCCGAGGTATTATAATAAGCCAGAATCTCCAGTGAATACATTTGCATACCAGGTGTATGGTAGTGCCATGGAAATTCCTGGGATAAGCGACAAAATTGACAACGAATTTGCTTCGGTATCGGGTGGAATAGTCAAGCTGCTTAACAAACATGGCAGTATTGAACTACGAAATGATTCAAAAATTAAAATGCTGAAAGTTACTGAAAAAACTGCTCATTACCGGGTGAATCTGCCTGGCAGTGATAAGAAAGATAACCGGTTCGCTCCGCAGGTTGCGTTTCTGGTGAAGCGGCATCAAGTGGATGAAGAGTTTCTCGTCCATACATCCGATTATCAGATTGCAGTAAAAGGAACCTACTTTAAGCTGGAGCCGGGTTTCGCAGGGACAGTTACTACCAGAGTTCTTGAGGGCGTGGTCAGTGTCTCTTCGCAGCATTTTGACCAGGTAGAGCTTGGTGCGGGCCAGAGTTTTCAGTATGATCCGACTAAAAAGCGCTATGTGGTTAAGGATGGTGGGCAGATAGTATTGCGTCAGAATATTGAAAAGATCCCTGAGATTGATTCGATGACCGGATACAGAATGGTGCAGATAAGAAGTTCTGTCGAAGGGGCAAATGTCTATGTTAATGGCAAGCTCTATGGAACTGCCCCGGTTGCTATACGATCACATTTGGGTAGCTACAGTATAAGCTTGTCCAGTGAAGGATATATGTCACTTGATACGGTGGTTACTATTTTTGATAATGACCAGGGTAATGTTTTTACTTTTACTCTTAATAAAGAGAAAAGGCCACTTGTGGCCAAAAAAGTTCAGCCTCAGAAACCGGTAGTAGAGAAGATCGATACGCCAGAGAAAATCGATTCCATTTCACAGCCTGAAGTGGCAGCCATTACACCTGAAATGATTAGCAGTAAATTTCTTGAAGAGGAAGATTCATCATCTAAGGAAAGTGAAGAGCTTTATACAAAGGCACAGAAAGAGGAGCTGGCCGGAAACTGGGAAGCAGCCATAGATCTTTATCAGTTGGTGTTTGACAATAAAAACTCACCCAGGCTGATCCGTGAAGATGCGCTCTTTTCTATCGGGAGGCTAAAGGTGGATAATGTTCATAATCTAACCGAAGCATCACAGGTGTTTCTTACCTATCTTGCACTTTTTCCGCAGGGCTCATTTGCAGGAGAGAGCTGGTTGCGTCTGGCTGAACTGGAGTTTGGCAGCAGGCCCGAAAATGCAACCCGTTATTATGAAAAATTTTTCCAGCTTTTCCCACAACATCCCAGGATTGTAGAACTGAAAAACCGGGTGGGTGTCATATATCTTCAGCAAAAACGATATGATGAAGCAATTGCTCTTTTCAAAGAAGCTCTTCAAAGCCCTGTGCTTTCCGGCAAAAAACAGCGAGCGCTGATATCTGAGAATCTCGAACGCGCCCTGAAGCAAAAAGCGTCAAGTGATAACCTGGTAAATCGTTAATTTTTCTTTCAATTTTGTATAACTGCGAGTATAATCATTTTTGATTCTTTAGGGCTAAATATTCATGTATATGAGTCAATAAGGGCATCCTTGTTCCTTTAGGGACAACATATTTATAGACAAACAAGCTACCAAAAACGTCTTTGTCCCGTAGGGACAAAATAAAAACAGGAGGGAAATGAATGAATAACAAAGCAAAACATTACATTGTGGGCATTCATGTCACCAACCGGGTAAAACATGTCCCATCTGTGCAGAATGTGCTCACCGAATTCGGCTGCAGCATAAAGACCAGGATAGGTCTTCATGAGATGTCCGATAATACCTGTTCACCTAACGGTCTCATTTTGGTGGAGTTGATTGGTGATGATAATAATTTGACGAATTTTACATCTGCTCTGCTGAAAATCGAGGGTGTGGAGGTAAAGGAGATGATTTTCTCTCATGATTGATTTTCGACCGGCATCGCCCCATACCGGCTACAAGCAATGATGCCCTACGGGCATGTTTGAACATTCTTATGGTGTAACGTTTGTGCAAAACCACCCTGGATTATTATGAATTTCCCTTCGGGAATACGTTCTATTTTGCTTTTCCACATTTTTGTGACGAATCCGCATTTTAATCATTGCAATTATCTACAAGCAGGGATGCCCTACGGGCATCTTTTGCAATGAATTCCATTTTAAATTCCCGTTATCTGCAAGCAGGGATGCCCTATAGGCATCTTTGGGAATGAATATCTATCTTAAACGTCGATTATACCAGTATATAAAGATTGTGGAGCTATTCAGCCTTATGGGATGGAAACATTCCTAATGGCCACGGTTATGAAAAAAAAGAAAACAGATATTTTTCATTATATTCAATACCAAATTTTTTTAATAAAGCGATGTATTCTCGCTTGAATGTCGCTTTTTTATGATGCTCTTCCTGGTTCTTGATATATTTATACACTTTTTCAACATGCGACCGGCTATAGGTAAATGCACCATATCCAGATTGCTAGGAGAATTTTCGATTAAATAACCGCTTATCATTAATAAATGATGAAGAACTTTTTTTGATGGTTGAGACCAACTCTGAGATACTCATTGTATGATGCAAACCTAAAAAAATATGAATATGGTCCTCTACTCCATTAACGATTATTGTTTTATTTTTGTAGCTGTTGATTGTTCCACTGATATACCTGAAAATCATCTCATTTAATTCTTTATTGATTAAAAAACACTGCCTTTTTTCTACTGCAAAGACTATCTGGACATATAATTGTGTGAAAACACCTGGTTTCATGAAATGTTTGCCTCCATTTAATGTGGATTTTTTTTTATCTATCATGATGATGGATGGATGTTATTGCATTTTATTTTTGTGATGAATTTCCATTTTAAATATCCGTATCTGCAGGCATGTATGCCCTACAGGCATCTTTTGTGACGAATACCTGTTTTTTGTAGAGCGTTCACTCTGGTAGAGGGAAACGTTCTCTGGAGCTGAAGCAACAATTGTGCTAATTCAGGCGGATGAAATAATGATTCCTTGGAATGCGTTAAATTTTGGGTTTTTCAACGGATGGTGGATGAATTGCAGGCATTTTGTAATGAAAATCATACGAAAACACGTGATTTCTTTGCATTAGGCACATTTTGCTTAACAAAACTGCAAAAAAACTTTGCAAATCGTATTTTTTCTTTATAAAAAATAGGAAAATTCCTTGTTGAATAAACATCATTCATATCTGATATTTGATTTATGCGCAAAAAATTGGAAAAATTGTTTGCTAATGAATAAAAATGCTTTGCAAAAGGATGTGTTTTCACTGAAAAACAATAGATATTCAATAATATATAGCCGACATTTGATAAAAATCGCTAAAAGAACCTATAAAAATATAGAATGGTCCTATTTGAACTAGCGTTGATGTTTGTTGTTCTAGCATTGATGTTTGTTGAAAACAAAATGATGCTTGTTGAAAGTTGATTGTTATTTGTTCAAAACAGAATGATATTTATTGAAATTTGATTCATCTTTGTTGAGAACTGGAAATTGTTTGTTCAACAAACATTTATCGATTATTGCGCATAAAGGTTTCGCTCTATAATAAAACCACACATTCCTGTAAAAACAATTTTTGAGGTTGGTTTAAATTAAAATAATGGAAAAGAAGGAAGGAGTGACGCTCTCTCATTTCTGGCTTTCAGGAAACCACTGCTAAGCCAGTGGAGCCAGATGTCTCGTAAAGGCACTGTCGTGCTTCTTGCTTTCGCGCTTTGCCGCTTAATCAAGCTACAGCTTGTGGCAATAGCACTTGACTGAAAAATAAATATCAATGAGAAAGCGCCCTGCTTTTTAGATTGGCTCTGTTGTGATGGTTTCGGCTCTTGATTTTCTTACAAACCTTTTGCTTAACTCATCCAGAACCTGTTCTGATCCATCGAAAAGATCTTTGTTAGCCTTTAGATTAGAATATACGATAAGAGCAGTCGAGTAGGCTTCTGCGCCCACCTGCAGATAGGTATCATTAACCTTGTCTGAAAGGATAATAATTTTTTGGTAAATAGAGAAGAGCTGATTGTAAAGTTTGACATCTATACCAAACTCTTCCAAAGACAGCTTTTGGGGCAAAACTTCAGAATGCTCGGTGGCAAATTCCAGTGCTTTATTAACGAAAGCGACACTTTTATCGCCAAATTTCGGCAATGCCTTTCTCTCTTTTATCGTTAGATCCAGAAGAAATGGAAGATCGGTTAATATCTGATCGATAGATGCATTAACTCTGGCGAAAGTCTCTTCATTGAGTTCCGTACTGATTTTGTCTAGTCGCATTGGAGTACCTCCTGGAAAAAAATGGAATGAAAAGCAAAGCCATTAAATGGGCTGCCGTTATTATAATGAGAATTGTTTTTTCGGAAAAAAAATACCAGGAACAGAAACACAAATAAAAAAAGGACAGAAACTAATAGAAACAGAAACAGGAACTTAAGAGATATCTGAAAGCCACTTTAGATTACTGGCTCAATAAAAAATGGGTTAACTTTATGTTGTTTAAAATAGTTGTGTTTACCTTGTTGAGCAACATAAATATGCTGTTTGCTGATTTTTTTATTGTTTGGTGCAGTCGTAGGGAAATGTTTTAACTGGTGATGAACGCAGACAGTGGCTTTTTACATAGTTTAAAGAGAAATATTTCAAAACAGACAAAGAGTTTTTCATTCGTGGATGACTCATAAGCAAATGGGGCATATTGCTAGTCATGTTTCACACTTTCTAAGTTTTATCATCCTTGTCCCATCTGGAGCATTATATTCTTCAGTTTCGATATATCCGGCCTTTTTGTAGAACTCTCTATTTCGCAAACTCTTTAGTCCTGTGAATAACTCGAAGGAAGAAGCAGTAGAAAAGTTGTTTTCAATTGCATGGAGCAATTTTTTTCCAATTCCTTTTCTCTGATAAATTGGTTCAACTATTAATCTGCCAATAAGGCAGGTAGTATCAATCAGTTTTGCCCGCACAGACCCAACAATCTGATTTTTGATTTTTGCTTTCAAAATAGTGTTACTTGAAAAATCATTTTTCATGCTTTCAATGTCTTGAAGCATCGGAGGGATATTAAAGTTATTATCATTCAATTCGGCTTCTTGAACATATGCGCGCTTTTGCATCGACAGAATTGCACTGGCATCATTTAAATCGGCAAAAGAGATTTGTATCTCTTCTGAACTATCATCTGCTTTGCCCCAATGATCTATCTCTTTACCAATAAAGTATGCAACAATATTCCTGTATAGTGTTTCAACAAATTGCGGGTTTAATCCATATACCGAAGCCCAATCTTTTCTTTTTTCAATCATTGATTCAACACGGTTTTCAGCTCTAACATCTTCCTCTGACTTCTTGAATTTTGCGGCATTTTTTACAAAAGTACTTCGAATTCTCAAATCAAGGATTATGTTCTTATCCAGTTCATCTATGCATTCCCTGATCTCTTCAATGCTTTTACAATCTTCTGCTTTTTTCATATTTTTCTCGTCTCATTTCCAGAAATTATTCAGACAATCACCCAGGGAATTAATAATAACACTGTTGTGTGGAAACCATTCAGCAGGGAAAAGATTTCTGTATTGCCGATTATTGTATCTTTGATCAATGAGTAGAATTACTCCCCTGTCTTGCTCTGAACGGATAACCCTGCCTGCCGCCTGCATCACTTTGTTCATTCCGGGATAAAGGTAAGCATATTCATAACCACTGTTTTTATTCACCTGAAAGTAATTTCTTATAATATCTCTTTCAAAACAGATTTGTGGCAAACCGACTCCAACTATTATTGTGCCAATCAAGCGATCACTCTTAAGATCTATTCCTTCAGAAAACACTCCGCCCAGAACACAAAACCCCAGCAAAGTCTCTTGCGGCTCTGATTGGAAATTCTCCAGAAACTGATCTCTTTGAGGTTCTGACATCGCTGAAGTTTGTATAACTGTTTTAATGCCCGGATTCTGTTCTTTAAAAATATCATATACATCAAGCATATACTTGTAAGAAGAAAAGTAGGCCAGATAATTTCCCTTTTTTGAATTGACTACATGCCCCAAATAATCTGCCAGTATGGAATGACTTTTCTCCCGGTTCTGGTATTTGGTAGAAACATCTGTGGCCACAAGAATGCATCGGTTTTTAACATCGAAGGGAGATGGTAAACTGACAAGAGAATCTTCGGGACTTCCGCCCAGAATCTCACGGTAGTAGGGGAGAGGGGTGAGAGTTGCTGAAAAAAATATGGCTGACTTTCCTCTTTTTAATGTTTCACTCATGATAAAGGAGGGGTCCACACAGAAAAGCTTTACGATAATATCTTTTTCCAATCTCTGCACAATAAACAGATAGCGGGAATTAAAAAGCTCGGAGGTTTTAATAAATGCAAGTGCATCAAAATACAATTTCAGGATATCGTCATTATCAAAACCTCTGTTGATTTTTAGAAACTGTTCACATTCCTCGATAAATTCTTTAAGAACCATACAGAGTTTTGAGTCAATTTCTTTAGTTGTATACTCTGCTTTATCTCCAGCCATTTTCATCAGAGCATTAATCCGGTAATTAACCCGTCCTGATTGCTTGTAAACACCTGCATGTGATGTTTTAAAAAAGCTTCTGACCTGTTTAAACGCTGATCTTTGTATTTGAGCCGAAAACATCTCTCTTGACCGATCAACCAGATTATGAGCTTCATCAATAAGGAAAGTGAAATCACCTCCATTGTCATAGAAAAACCTTTTCAAATAAACCTGCGGATCGAACACGTAGTTATAATCACCGATAATACAATCACACCATAAGGAAAGATCAAGTGACAGTTCGAAAGGACATACCTGGTGCTTAAGTGCGAACTCTTCGACAACAGCTCTTTTCAATTCATCATTACTCTGAATTACATCCCAGATAGCATTATTTACTCTTGTATAGTGCCCTTTAGCATACTGGCAGTCTTGTGGTGTACAGGAACGTTTTTCCATGAAGCAGATTTTATCTTTTGCAGTCAGGGTAATGTATTTGAGATGCAGGTTCTGCTTTTTTAATAAAGTGAGAGTATCTTCAGCTACACTTCTGTTGGTTGTTCTGGCTGTCAAATAGAAAATTCTGGAAGTGTGCTCTTCACCCATCGCTTTAAGTGCCGGAAACAGACTTGAAATCGTCTTGCCAATACCAGTAGGCGCTTTTGCAAAAAGTTTTTGTTTGTTTTTTATGGTTTTATATACTGAAACTGCAAGTTCTCGTTGCCCTGCACGATAATCCTGAAAGGGGAATACAAGAGTTTTGAGAGAAGCATTTCTTTGTGAAATCCAGTTAAAACTGAATCTGGCCCAGGGCTCATATTTTGTTATAAGATCGGTGAAAAAATTTTCCAAATCTTCAAGGGTGTAGTGTCTTGTAAACTCTTTGGTTTTTTCAGTTTCAACTTCACAATAGATCAGCCTCAGGTCCACTGAGAATAAATTTTCTTTTATAGAAAATATGTAAGCATAGCAGGTTAGCTGTGCCCAGTGAACGGGATTGTGATTTTCATTGATTGAGTAAACCGGGTCGGTAACCGATTTTATCTCTTCGATACAGTACTGGCCATCAGTTTCAAGAACGCCGTCGATTCTTCCTTCAACAATAAGAGTAAAGCAATCCAGATCGACGTTATGTTTAACAGAAACCTCAGATTTGTAGTTACCTTTACGGCTTTTTTGTATGCTGCGGTGGATTCTGGTTCCTTCAACGGCCCTGTTAGGGCTGCTGAAACCCGAGTCGATATCACCACTTCGAAGGATAAATTCTACAAGGTTTCGAACTGATATTTTGATAGTTGGTTTATTGCTGTCCACAAATCTCAGGTCTGTAAGTCGAGTTCAGGTTAGATTAATTACCCCAGAGATGATTGGTTGATCTGTAACCATTTTAACTCTGGGGCGACTTAAACCCCAAAAACGAAAGAAACCTCCTCCTCAACTTCCAAACTCATCAAAGACCATCCCGGCAGCTCCCAATACCCCGGCATCTTCTCCCAGTTTTGCAATAACCAGATCGCACTTTTCCCAGATAATCGGCCAGCAGTGTTTGGGCACATATTTAGATACAGTGTCAATAATCACCTGCCCTGCCATCATCACCCCACCACCAAGAACAACCCGATCCGGAGAGAGAGTATTAAGAGTTATCCCGATAGCTCGGGCTAACATCTCACAGGCAATTTCATTAACCTGATTTGCCACTGGGTCGTTCTGTTTAACAAAGTCATAAACCATTTTTGAGCTTACAGCAGATGGATCTTTTTTTACTTCAAGCACAAAGGGAGTAGTGTCATTGGTTTCTGCACAAAGCTTGTGTGCCAGGTTAACTATTCCAGTGGCCGAAGCGTAACGCTCTACACATCCATTGAGACCGCAGTTGCAGGGGATCCCATTGGTTTCTACGACAATGTGTCCCAGTTCGCCAGCCATTCCATGAGTTCCCTTATATAAATGATGGTCGATGACTATTCCACCTCCGATACCAGTTCCCAGGGCGAAAAAAACCAGGTTTCGTACTCCCTGACCGGCTCCATATTTAGCTTCAGCCATCGTTGCAACTGTCACGTCGTTTGCTGCGGTTACTTTAAAGTCGAATTTTTCAGAAATGCGATCGTAGAGCCGTGTACCTTTCCAGCCAGGGAGGTTTTCTGCTCCTGATACCGTTCCATCTTCATCAACAAAACCAGGAGTTCCTATTCCCACACCGATAATATTTTTGGCAGATCCCTCTTTTGAGATCAATATTTCTATAAGGTTGAGGATATTGTTTAAAACATGAGCCCCCCCTTTTTGGGCTTCTGTTGGGGTTCGTGTGAGATGTCTTCCTTCTCCTTTTTCATTTAGAATGATCCCTTTGAGGTTTGTGCCACCAAGATCAATTCCGATCGCAAGTTTCTCCATAATTCCTCTCTTGAAAAGTTTCTCAATTGAACCGAATTAACAAAGTCAACTAACTACAGTTTCCAGGGACAGTGGCTTGGCTGAAGCGGGTGTAGACTGCAAAAGACAAACCTGGTGGTATCGCCTGAAATTATTTTCCCCAGAGATAACGGGTTAATAAAGTGAGAAATTACCTCTGGGGAAGACCCGTCCTGCCATAACGATCACTCTTATTGGTGGTCTAAGTCCAAAAATAATCCTATCGGATCAGCAAACCTTTTTTTATCAAAGGCAGGTATTGGCGCCCGAAACGAACAATATAAATTTGTTTAAAACAAATTAGTTTGTGCGCCATGATTCCTGTGGTATTTTAACCTGAACCCAACGTTTCTTTAGGAGCGACTTTGCTGGCCTCTCCCTTTGATTCGCGGGCCTGCTGTTCCATACAGACCCATCCGATTTAATTTCAAATAAGTCAAAGCTATGATCAGATTCATAATCGATACCCCTCAAAGTGCGGCTTTCAACATGGCTGCCGATCAATTTCTTCTGGATCAGTGCGTAAATTCCGGCACTGTTTATGTGCGGTTTTATCTCTGGGCAAACCCTACAATAACTATGGGTTATATGCAAAAGCCTGCTGAGGTTCTTGATTTGAGGAAGGTTGATGCAGATCAGATCAGTTGGATTAAAAGGCCCACTGGCGGAAGAGCTGTACTTCATTATAAAGATCTCACCTATAGCTGTATTTTCCCCAACAATTTGGAGGCAATGGGATCAACGGTAAAACAAAGTTACCGAATTATCACCGAATGTCTGCTAAAGGGTTTTCTTTCGCTGGGGGTTCCCTGCCAGGCGCATGATTCCTATGAAGATTACCTTTATCTAAAACGCGAGGTAAAGCTTCCCTGCTTTCTTGCCCCAAATAGAGATGAAATCATGGTTAATGGGAAAAAACTGGTGGGTTCTGCCCAGAGACGATCAACAAAAGGAGTGCTTCAGCATGGGTCCATCCCATTCTCAGACCATTATCGAAGATTGCCGCTATATTTGAATGTAGGTGAAAAGGAGCGGGAAAGGCATCAGATTCTTTTATGCTCAAAGAGCGTTGGTTTGCAGGAGATAAACAGCAGCATCGATGTTGAAACACTCATAAAAGAACTTCAGAGGGGTTTTATAGCCAGACTGGGCTTCCCCTGGACCAGATTGGACTGGACCGATGATGAGAAAAGTAAAATCGATGAGAGGGCAAAATCAGAGGAGTTTGTTAGTCAGTGGTTGGGCTAGGGTAGAATTGCTTATGTTTGAAGCCTTTGGAAGATAAGATTACGGGATGAGTGGTATTGTGTGTCGATGTATTTGGTGGCTTTCTTAGGGGGAGAGTGTAGGTCATGTTATCGTGGGGTCTCGATAAAAAACAGGAATTCTTAACTTTAATACACTTTCTTTATTACAGCTTTTCTTTTTGGATACGGGTGCGCAACTCATTGATCATTGAAACTCGATAAAAAGATAGATATAAGCGGTTTGGCCATGAGAGGTAATCTCGTAGATAACATCAGCATGGCGCGATTTTTCAGATACAGCAACAAAATCGGGGTTAAGCTTTTTCAGGGATGCGAAATTGAGTTCCTTAACAAAGTCCTCATGGACAAAAGACTGCAGCAGGTCTTTTACAACAACGGGTAACCGTGTATTGTTGTTTTTTGCGACGTTGTGACCAGGGACCCCTGTGAGTTTTTTTTAAAATTGCAGCGTATAAAGCAACAATACCCTTTGCCGTTCAGTGATACGTGATTAAAAAGCTAAGTCTGTTTCAGCTTCAACAGGATTATTCCGAAGCATGGGCCGATTCAAGTTGTATACAGGCAGGCCGAATTGGTATTTTTGCAGAATAAATCATCCAAAGTAACGATTTTTCTTTAGATCAGGAGAAGTTGATGAAATCCACAAAACTACCAGATATTACCATATTGCTGATTGCCTCCTTGATGCTACTTGCAGGATGCGGGGGAGGGGCAGATAGTTCTAAAACGGTAACTGATCAGATATCTGGAGTGGATTATGAAGCTATTCAGAAAAAAGCGATAGAGTTTGTGCCAAAAATCGGCAAAAATGGTGGTGAAATGATTATTTCATCTATATCGGATCCAAAATCCTTTAATCCAATTACCTCCGGGGAATCATCTACTTCTGAATTTACCCAGTATATTTTTGAAGGGCTGGTAAAAGTAAATGGAGCTACTTTGCGCCCCGAACCCAATCTTGCAGAGTCACTGGAAGTTTCTGATGATGGACTGGTTTGGACTGCCCATATGAGAGAGGGGATCATCTGGTCTGATAGTACTCCGATAAGTGCCTATGATGTTACTTTCACATTTAACGATATTATTTACAACAACTCCATTAATCCCTGCCCGGTCAGGGGGAATTTTATAATGGGAGGTAAAAAAATCAAAGTGGAAGCTCTGGACAGCTCCACAGTGCGCTTCACATTACCATACCCTTACGCACCCTTTGCCTACTCTCTGATGACAGAGATTTTACCACGGCACAGATATCAAAAAAGTGTTCAAAATGGCTCCTTTTCAACAGAGTTAAGTATTCAGACACCGCCTGATAAGATTGTGGGAAGTGGACCTTTTCTTCTGGAATCCTATATTTCATCTCAGAGAGTGGTTCTTAAGCGCAATCCCTGTTATTGGAAAAGAGACAAAGAAGGTAACCAGCTTCCATATCTTGATCGGATTATCTATAAAATCGTAGCAGATCAGAATGCTGCGCTGTTATTGTTTCTTCAAGGAAAGGTTGAGTTTCTGGATGCAAAAGGGAGTGACTTTCCGGATCTGAAAAAAAATGAAGCCAAGGGAAATTACACCGTATACCGTATGGGCCCAAACACAACCAGTAATTTTATCTTCTTTAACCAGAACTCTTCGACTGATTCCAAGGGAAAGCCTTACGTAGACAAAACCAAATACTCCTGGTTCAACAATAAGAATTTTCGTAAGGCTGTTGCCCATGCCCTTGATAAAGACAATATGATTCGCATCGTAATGAATGGATTGGGGTATCCACAATGGTCACCTCTGACTCCATCTGAGGGGATTTTCTATAATCCGGATGTCCCACAATATCCCTACGATCTTAAGAAGTCAAAGGAACTGCTTGAAAGCGAAGGGTTTGTTGATAGAGATGGAGATGGTATTATCGAGGATAAAGATGGTAACAGGGTAGAGTTTTCTCTTATCACCAATAGCGAAAATAATGTCCGGGCTAAAATCGGGGAGATCATCCGAAAGGACCTGGAAACCATTGGAGTAAAGGTGCATTTTCAAATGGTTGAATTTAACAGTATGGTTCAAAAAATTGATAATCCCCCCTACGATTGGGATGCCATTCTGATGGGTTTCACCGGGGTAATCGATCCTCATTTCGGAATGAATGTGTGGCATTCCACCGGAGCTACTCATCTTTGGAACCCGATGCAGAAAAAACCAGCTACTCCCTGGGAAGCGCGCATAGATAGTTTGTTTGAGGCTGGAGTCAAAATTATGGATGAGCAGCAGCGCAAAAAGATCTATGGGGAATGGCAGAAAATTGTCGCAGAAGAGCTGCCTTTTATCTATACAGTTATTCCTGAAGTGATTCTTTGCATGTCAAATGGTTATGAAAACCTCAATCCTACTCTTAAAGGCGGCATGCTTCATAATGTAGAGTATATATTCAAAAAGTAAGGGGAATATGCGGGACGAAATTCTGCGAAGGGCGCTGGTATCTATTCCCCAGTTGCTGTTAATGTCTTTCATAACATTTCTGTTTATTGAGCTTGCACCTGGGGATGTCCTTGCGAAATATCGCTTCGACCCCAGGGTCAATGCGCAGATTATAAAGGAGATCGAGTCTAAATACCACTTTGACAAGCCGGTTCTGGTTCAGTATGGTCACTGGTTATGGCGAATATTTCATTTTGATCTGGGTTATTCATTTTCCCGTGAAGCAAATGTGACCAGCGTGATAACCGAGCGGCTTTTCAATACGCTTCTGATTTCGGTAGTTTCCATCTTTTTTACCTGGCTTATTGCAATACCTTTGGGAATCTATGCTGCGGTGAAACAGTACTCCTGGGGTGATCGAATACTATCGACCATATCCTATTTTGGAATGTCACTTCCAGGCTTTTTTCTGGCGCTGTTATTAATGTTTCTGGTTCATGAAGGGCGAGGCCTCCCGATTCTTTCCATGATTCCCATCGAGGGAATGATCTCTGCTGATTATGAGAGTATGAGTTTTTTAGGAAAAATCTCCGACAGAGTCTTGCATATGATTTTACCGGTGCTCATTTTAACCATCACCTCCCTAGCAGGTCTTCAGAGAATAAGTCGGGGAAATATGCTCGAGGAATTACGTAAACAGTATGTAACCACAGCCCGTGCAAAGGGGCTTCCTGAGAACCGTATCATATACAGCCATGCTCTGCGAAATGCGGTTAATCCTTTGATTACATTGTTTGGTTTTGAGTTTTCGTCGCTGCTCAGTGGTGCTGCTCTTTTGGAGATAATTATCAACTGGCCCGGACTTGGAAGTCTGCTTTTGGCTGCAGTCAGAGCGCAGGATACCTTTCTGGTGATGGGCAGTATGCTTATGGGTGGTGTGATGCTGATTTTGGGAAATCTTATTGCAGACATTTTACTGGTGGTTGCAGATCCTAGGGTGCGTAGAGGATGAAGCTTTTCAGAGACAATAGAGCTGCTTACAAATTTTTCAGCCACCCCCTGGTCATCCCCGGCCTGATAATCTTAGGCGTGCTTTACTTTCTAATGACGTTTGCAGAGTTTATTGCACCTTATCATTTTGACAGCGGTGAGCGGGCCAATTCCTACCAGCCTCCCAGCCGTATCCGTTTTGTTCATGATGGCAAATTTTCACTCACCCCTTTTGTGTACCAATACTCCTATGGATTTAACCAGTATTTTGAAAGGCAGTGGGTTGAGGATCGTACACGGCCGCAGTACCTGAGTTTCTTTGTCAGAGGTGATAAAGTAAAGCTATGGAATTTAATCCCCTGTGATATTCATCTTTTTGGGATCAGAAATTCAGATAGCAAGTCCAGAGTTTATCTGATGGGCGCAGATGCGGTTGGGAGAGATGTCTTCAGTCGTATAATCTATGGTTCCAGAGTTTCTTTGACCATTGGTTTTGTGGGGGTTGCGCTTACAACGATTCTGGGATTTTTTATTGGTGGGCTTGCCGGTTATTATGGGGGCAGAATCGACTGGCTTCTCATGCGTTTTGCAGAGTGTTTTATGCTGGTACCATCCTTTTTTCTGATGCTGGCATTACGAAGTGCATTCCCGTTAAACCTTTCGTCAACACAGATTTATCTACTTATAGTGGTGATAATGAGCCTTATTGGCTGGGCAAGCTTTGCGAGAGTTATCCGGGGGATGGCCCTTTCGATTGGCAAACGTGATTTTGTAACCGCAGCCAGGGCTTTAGGGGCATCGGATATGAGAATAATTTTCCGCCACATTCTTCCTCAGACCTTCTCTTATGCAATAGTATCGATGACACTTTCTATCCCCGCATACATATTGGGGGAATCTTCATTGAGCCTGATTGGACTTGGAATTCAGGATCCTTATGCCAGTTGGGGCAATATGCTCAGTGATGCGATGCATATATCGGACATTAGGTATCATCCGTGGATTTTGATTCCGGGAATATTCATCTTTCTGGCGGTGATGGCATTTAATTTTGTGGGTGATGGGTTAAGGGATGCACTTGATCCAAACCGTTAAAGCACGAAATTCGTGTTAATAATAAGTCAGAAAGAGATTTAAGGGCCTACTTCTGCCAAGGCCACCTGCCGCTCATTTCCATTTGAAGGGTGAAACTAAGAAAAGTTCGTATCAAAACGATCGATCCCAAAACCGCTACACTTGCAAAAGTCGGTTCAACTGCCACGGTTCGAATAATATCTCCGGCTACCAGAAATTCCAGCCCTAAAAGAATCCCCCTTCCCAATGTCCGCTTAAAAGTTATGAAAGCATCACTTTTATTGGCCCTTGTTAAAAAACTATAAATAGCAAAACCAAACGAATACAATGCAGCACCGAGAATGACAAGTATACCACTTGTTTCAAGAAATACCCCTGAAATCTGAGTTAACGTTTCCAGAAAATTCATAGATTATTCTGATTTTGGTTGAAACCGGACTCTATTGTGAATAATAAAAATTTTTACTTCAAATACCACGCCCATAACAAAGAAAAAACCGTAACTACTCAGCTCTTGAAACAAATGTCTATTTTTTTTTATTAGATATTTTTATGGTATTTTTTGCTACTCAGATACCTGAGTAGTTATGAAGACCACTATAGCCCTTTTTTCCCCTCTGGCATAACCATTGCACCTACCCGGTATATGTGGAATAACTGCAGAAACACACAGTCACTTGTCATCATTGGTTTGATTTTTTCCCAGACATTTATGGTGGCTAACTCAATCTATGGGCAAAGTAATGAAAAGGAGCTAGATCTTGAGGGATGCATAAAAATTGCTCTGGATAAAAGTCCCTATTCTAAAAGAGCAACCAGTGAGCGGCTTCAGAGTCTTAGCGGCATATATAACGCTTTGAGTCCTTTACTCCCTCAGGTCCAGCTCTCTACCGAATATTCCAGAGTGCCCTCCGATGAGCAATTCCTGATTAATCCTTCCCTGGAACCTCAGATGACCGATATAGTAACCAATGATAATTTCGAATTCAGTCTGATTGTAAGTCAAAGCATTGTGGATGCTTCTTCATGGGTTCGATTAAAGCAGAACAGAACAGTTTCCAGGGCAGCAGAATACAGCTTTGTAGCTGCCAGAGCCGAACTGGTCTACAATGTGAAACAAGCCTTCTATGAGATTATTCAGCTTAACCGAAATGTTACGGTTATCGCAGCATCTGTAGTGCAGGGTACAGAGCAGGTGAATGTTGCAACTGAGCGGTTCAGGCTGGGTGGGATCAGCAGGCCCGAACTTTTAAGAATTCAGGTCGGCTTATCGCAACTGAGAGTGGAGTTGATAGAGGCAACTGGAGCCATAGAAAACAGGAAAAGAAATCTTGCCAACCTTTTAGGCATCTCCTTTCCTTTTCATATCGATACAACCTTAAAATTTCCGGACACCAACTCAGCACTGCCTTCAGAAGACTCTTTGATAAAATTGCTCTTCCAAAAGAACCCATCTACTGAATCTGCAAAACTCTCTTTAGAGGCTCAGAAGCAGAATCAGCTTTCAATTAAGCTGCAGAAAGTCCCTACAGTCAGTGGCTTCTTTACCTATGGATATTCCGGACCGCAATTCTTTAATAACCTTAGAAATTTCTGGAGCCTGGGAATACAGCTTAGATGGCTAATATTTGAAGGCTTAAGTTGGTATGGACAGTTCAGGGAATCATCGTTACAGATTAGAACGTCTTCTGCCGATATGGAAATCTCCAATAACACTGCAGTAGAACTGATGCATCAATCGTACAGCGATCTGAAAACAAACAGAGATGCTCTTTCAATGGTAAAACTGCTAATTGAGCAGGCCACAGAACAATTCCGCCTGAGACAGGAGCAGTACCGGCTCGGGGCAGCTTCATCGGAAGAGTTGCTTACTAGTCAAGTTACTTTCATTGAAGCTCAGCAACAGGCAGTACAGATCCTTGTTGCTTATCACTTGGCCTGGGGCAGGGTTCTTCAGTTACTGGGAGAGTGGTAAACAGTGAAACCCGATAAAAAAAAAGCGATTCCGGTGTTGATCTTTTTAACAATTCTACTATTGGTATATTTGCTCTTTTTGAGAGCTCCTTCTGCTGTCAAAGTGACTGTTTCTGAGGTCGTTCAGGGTGATTTGACTTCCACTGTATCTGCCCCAGGGATCATACGACCGCTTACAGAGGTCCAGATCTCTTCCTCAATAAATGGTGTAGTTCAACAATTGATGGTAAAAGAGGGTCAGGAGGTGAAAAAGGGAGAGCTATTGCTACAGATCGATCCATCAGAATTTCGGGCCCAGGTACGCAGGGCACAGGCTGGTCTGGAGGTCGCTCAGGCAAACCTCGAACAGGCCCGTTCTCAGTGGAAACGGGCAGAACAACTATACAAATCAAATTTGATTTCAGAACAGGAATATGAATCTGCTAGAACCAATTATCTCTTAAGCCAGGCTCAGCTCAAGGAGTCAAGAGCTAGTCTTGAACAGACACAGGAGCAACTTCAGAAGACCAGAATAACTTCTCCCCTAGAGGGTACAGTAATTCAGGTCAATATTGAACTTGGTGAAAACGTGATTACCGGTACCTTAGACAACCCTGGAACAAAACTGATGATAGTAGCTGATCTGTCGAGAATGGAGGTGGAGAGTCAGATTGATGAGGCCGATATTGCTAAAGTGGATATGGGACAAAGGGCAATTGTCGAAGTTGAGGCCATACCAGAGAAAAGGTTTAATGGATCAGTGCAAGAGGTTGGCTATGCAGCAGAAGACCAGGGCATCGAGCAGGATGCTACTGTCAATTATAATATCAGTATACTGATCGAGGATTCCATTTCGGAGCTTAAACCCGGAATGACTGCTACCAGCGAAATAATCACAGCTCAGCTTGAAGATGTAATAATGATTCCCATACAATCGGTAGTTATTCGTCCAGTCGATCAGCTCTCTTCAGAATTCCAGAGCGGCAATGACAATATCGAGCTCAAAGGGAAAGAGCAATCTGAAGCGGTGTTTGTGGTTCAGAATGGAATCGCCTCACTGGTGCCGGTAATTACAGGTGTTGCTGGAGAGGAATATATCCAGATCAGATCCGGTTTACAACCTGGGCAGCAGGTAATAACCGGTCCGTTTAATTCTCTGAGAGAGCTTAGTAATGGCGAGCGAGTTGAAAGTGAATGAAAAGAAAAATATCATTCAAATGCAAAGTGTTGCCCGTTGCTATAAGATGGGCTCAGTGGAAGTGTTAGCACTTAAGAATATCTCTCTTTGTATAAATAAAGGAGAGTACACTTCAATCATGGGGCCGTCAGGTTCCGGAAAATCCACCCTGATGAATATCATCGGATGTCTGGACAAACCTACACAGGGTGATTATCTTCTCAATGGGATTTCTGTATCAGAGCTTAATGATGATCGACTGGCCGAGGTGCGTAATCGGAGCATTGGTTTTGTTTTCCAGACATTTAATTTATTGACCTCCGAAACTGCATTGCAGAATGTGGAACTTCCGATGATTTATGCAGGGGTCAAGCCTGACATTCGCTCTGAAATCGCCAGAAAGGCTCTTGAGGCCGTAAACTTGTCTCATCGAATGGAGCACCGGCCTTCCGAGATGTCAGGTGGAGAACGTCAGAGAGTAGCCATTGCTCGTGCCCTGGTGAATAATCCCACGATAATTCTGGCGGATGAACCAACCGGAAACCTTGACAGCAAAACCGGCATCGAAATATTAAATATCTTTGAGGACCTTTCCCTTAACGGAAAGACCATTATACTGGTTACTCACGATCCGCAAGTAGCTTTGCATGCGCAACGAATTATTCATATCAAAGACGGTTTGATTGAAAGCGATGAAAAGGTTGCTTGATGAATATCTGGGAATCTGTCAGACTCGCCCTGAAAGCAATTAGTTCACATAAACTGCGCTCAATTCTAACCACTATCGGAGTAATGATAGGTGTAATGACTGTAATAGGGATGCTGGCTTTAATTGATGGATTAAACAGAAGAATTGCCAGTCAGCTTTCATCGATTGGTACAAACACTTTTTACGTCCAAAAACGAGGCTGGATTTTAAGCAGAGAGGAGATGCAAGCAGCCAGGGGAAGAAAAAATCTGACTCTGGAAGATGCTGAGGCGGTCTCTGAGCAAGTGCACTCCGCTCAAAGAGTTGCACCAATGCTCACTGGTACGGCTACGGTGCGTTATGGAGGTGAGGTGCTTGATGGTGTTGAACTAGTGGGTACTACTCCAGATTATCAATATATAACTGAATTCAAAATTGAAAATGGCAGGCAGTTAACTTCTGTCGATATAGACCAGACCCGTCAGGTCTGTGTTATTGGAAAAACTGTGGCTGAAGAGCTCTTTGGTTCTACTGATCCATTAGGCAATTCCATTCTGATAGGGCAAAACAGGTTTGAAATCATAGCAGTTCTACAAGCAAAGGGAGAATTGTTTGGTAATGATCAGGATAATATCATAATCATTCCGATATCTGCATACGTCAAGTTGTTCTCCGGTCCGGTCAGCATTCGTGGAAGAGAATCAGTAACCATTATTGTTGAACCAGAAAGTCCACAACTTATCGAAAAGACAAGCCAGGAAATAGTTTCACTTCTAAGAAGAAGGAGAAATGTAAGACCATCCGATGAAAATGACTTTAGCATAAACACTGCTGAGCAGCTTCTCGATACTTATCGCAACATAACATCGGGAGTGTTTGGATTAATGATCGGGGTGACTGTGCTGTCACTGGTTGTTGGCGGAATAGGAATAATGAATATAATGTTGGTTTCTGTTTCGGAAAGAACCCGTGAAATTGGCATCAGAAGAGCAATAGGGGCGAAACGTATCGATATTATGAGACAATTTTTAATTGAGGCAGTTGTGCTTTCTTGTGTGGGAGGGGTAATTGGAATGTTTTTAGGATTTGTGCTGGCCTGGTTTATTTCTCAGGTAGTAAATCTTCCTGCAGCAATCACTTGGTGGTCGATACTTTTGGGTTTTGGGTTTTCTGTGCTGGTGGGGATATTTTTCGGATGGTACCCAGCCAGTCGTGCTGCTTCGATGGATCTGGTGGAATCTCTTCATTACGAATAAATTACATAACGACTATAAGAATAAGCACTATATCCGAAATTCGAAATTGGAACAGTAACGGAAAAGAACAAGAGATGGACAGGAAGTGGGAACAAGGACTGACTAATAAACTTCAGCTAGCTTAAAAACTCTTATTACCCGATTAGAATTCCGGATTCTGTGATTTGGTTTGATTTTCCCGATTAGACAACTGTGGTATATCGTATTATCAAACCTGACATTTTTTTAAAGTAAAATGGAAAGTGGTTCCTTTATGTGGAGATGATTCAGCCCATATCTGACCGCCATGAGCGGTAATGATATCTTTAGCGATTGCCAATCCTAAGCCGCTTCCTTTTCCCGGTTTCAGTTCTCCCTGGACACGGTAGAATTTTTCAAAGATGATTTTCAAATGGTGGGAGGCTATTCCAGGCCCATTGTCATGGATGGATACCCGGCTATGAGAACCAATTTCTTCTATATTTACAAGAACATCATTACCATATCGGAGTGCATTTTCGATTATAATTATGAATACCTGAATGATTTGGATTTTATTACAAAACACCTGCAAGTTATTCTGTTCGTTTACAAAATGGATAGTTTTATTTGCAGAGGGATTCATACTGTCAATAGCTTCCTGTGCTATGCGGTTTAGAGGTTCACATTTCATAGTCATTACATTGCGTTCTTTTTCAATAGTCGAGATATTTAGAAGATCGTTAATCAACTTTCCAAGTCGGATGGCTTCTTTTTCGATTATCTTCAAATACTCGTTGCGCTTGGTATCATTGATGATAAGTCCAGCGGTCAGCAGGGTTTGAGCAAATCCAAGAACCGTTGTGACCGGAGTGCGCAATTCGTGAGAAGCCTGGGAGATGAAATCATTTTTCAGTAGATCGAGCTCCTTCAGACGATTGTTGGCATTATCTAGGCTTTCATTTGCTTTTATTAGCCGTTCGTTCATTAAACTCAGTCGTTCTTTTTGATGCTCCAGTTGCATTTGGGATTTTACTCTGTTGGTAATATCCAGATTCGTTCCGCATGCCCGCAACGGTTGCCCATCCATATCCCTCATTATTACTTTTCCTCTGGCCAGTACCCAGATCCAGTCACCCGATTTGGTGCGAAGCCGGAACTCATTTTCGAAGGACTGGACATTCCTTTGAATATGATCATTAAGGCTGTTTAAAACTCTGGAAAGATCGTCAGGGTGGATCAGATTTTCCCAGAAAGAGAAATGTGGTTCGATTTCATTTATAGAATAGCCAAGTTTTGAAGACCACCAGTTGTTATAAATGACAGATCCAGTTTGAAAATCCCAATCCCATGTTCCAAGCTGTCCTCCGGAGACTGCAAGCTCAAGTCGATCTTTACTATCGATTAACTGCTGCTGGAGATTATAATTGGTAGTAACATCCGTAAATACTATTACTATTCCATGGGTGTTGCCCTGATCATCTTTTATGGAAGCAGCAGAATTGGATATATGATACTCTTTACCATTACGATCTACCAGGATGGCCTCAGGGGCAAGTTCCAAAATATCTCCAGCTTTCAAGACTTCTTTTACAAGGTCTACCGTAGCAGAATGGTTGTTGTTGACAATAATATTAAATATTTCCGACAGAAGTCTACCCTGTGCATCAATGGAGGACCAACCAGTTAGTTTTTCTGCAGTTTTATTTAACCATTCAACTTTACCTTCTGTGTCGGCAGTGATCACAGCATCCCCAATCGATGATAAAATTATTCGTAGTTTCTCCTCATTTTTTTGGAGAGCCAGTTCGGTGAGTTTATGGTCGGTAATATTAGAGCAGACACCTGCGACAACCTCAATATGCCCCTTTTCATTTTCTATGGGATATCCTTTTTCCAGTATCCAGTTTGTATTACCGCTTTTAGTGTGGATTTCATATTCTATAGTGTATGGTTGACCCTCTGCTATGTTTTCATTTATTTGTTGAAGATAAAATTCCCGATCCTGCTCTTTAATTGCTTTAAGCCAAAAATGAGCTATAGTGAGTGTATTTAAATCCTCATTAAAGCTTTCACCAAACACTGATTTGAATCCTGAGCTGACAAATATTGATCTGTTGTTTTCTGCGGAATCCAGCCAGAACATATCCTGAATGGTGTTGGTTACCAGGCTGAAATTTTGGTTGGAGATTCTCAATTCATTTTGGATTTTATGCAGGTCAATTACTTTCAGATTAATGATGTTTGAAAAAAAGAAAAAGCTCCATATAACTGGGAGAAAAAAACTTTCGTAGGGATCAAAGAATTGTAACCAGTCTACTCTTTCCAGCAGATTACTTATCAAAAAGAACAGCGTAAAAATTAAAAGCAGCAAAAAAGAAAAGTTTAACCAGATGTTTTTTTTCCATTCTTTAATAAGAAGAATAATGGAAAAAAGGATAGAAATGATACTGATCATTATCAATATGGTGATAAAGTTCATAATGCATCTTTATTTTTAAAGGCGATATTCCAGCACCATGATGACAGAAAGATAGTACTAAGAGTATAGCTGAAATGTTCCAGTAGATTAAGCAGATTTTGCAAGAAAAATGCTTCTAAAACAGTTATAGTCAAACCAAGGAAAAGACAGAAAAATGAGATCAATAGAAGAGAGGAGAATGGAAATCTTCTCACTTGTTTTCTTTTAATAATAACCAGAATCACGCAGCCTATAGCCAGAAAAAGGGTAACTATTTCACTTTGCTCGATCATTGGGAAAACCTATGTATACATTTTAAAGGACTCCTTGCAAATTCTACCAGATTTTCTATCGGACTATCTTTCCTTTCAGTTGGTATGAATTACCTGGTGTCGTAGCCAGGTTAAAGCTACACTCCGAGTTTTCGGTATAACTCGAAGAATTTTCTTTAAATTGAGGAAGCTGCAGAAGCCCCAGTACCCTGTTGGTTCTGGAATTCTGACCACGGAAATAATTGTGCTTGAAATCTTCGGCGGTGGGATAGTTTTCAGTAAACCGTCTTTTTTCGTTTTCGGTGTTTCTTTTTATATCCCGGAACAGTGGACGGTATCGATCAACAAATAGAAAAGAGATCAATTGTTCCCGTTTTTTGTCGCAATGTTCCAAAGCAGCCTCCTGCTTCATTCGGTGTCAATAATTTAGAATAAAGGCCACATTACAGGTAGAGACTGCAAATGCGATTCCAAAACGGTTGTTAGGTTCTCATTTAAATAACCAACTGGATAGTGCAGTCAGTAAGCTTTTTTCTGTGCGGTTTATCCTATTTGCTGCCCACAAAAGATCAGAGAGGTCCTGCTTATCCTAATCATTCTTTGTCCAATCGCGACTGGAAGCTCTCAGATTTAGTGCGTTTATAAGTGGGATCTCTTGTTTTTGTCCGGGTTTATTGAGCTCATAAGCAGTGCTGGTTTTTATCTCTTAAATACTTCAACATATCATCTCTCCTTTGAATTAAATGTCAATGGCTCAAGACTGTAACGATGAAAATCGATTCATCCAAGAAAGCATATAAAGAAAAAACTCTGGTGAGTTTTATTACTTTAAAGATCGGCAAGGACTAATTGGCTGGAGTAAACTTTAGAGGTTCTGTCCTGCAGATCAATAGCAAAGTAAGGTATCAAAATAAAGCTGACTGATTAAACTAAGAAGAAAAAGCAAAGCTTTACACAAGATTGCCTGCTGATTTATCGATTAAATTCAGTATAACCGCATAACTCATGATATTACAAGCAGATAAGAAGTCAGATTAATTTACTTCTTGGCCTGATTTTTGGATGTTAAAAAGAACAAAGCTGATTCAGTGTTTGCAACGGGGAACCGTATGGCTGCTATGAATTGAATTCCCCATTGTAACGGCAATGTTGTCCGGATATTGTCATTTTGCATTGCGATTCTCGTATCAGTAATTGTGCAACCTAAAGTAAAGGAAAAGGGTAGATGGAATCACAAGTAAGCGAAAAAAAGTCCCTGTCTGAGGATTTATGCACTCTTTTTGATCTGGAGAGTGAATTCTCGGTAATATCGGGAGATGATCTGAAAATATTTCAGGGCTTTGCTGAATATAACAATGTTTCCGGCAGCGTGGTGCTGATTGCAGCTTTTGCCACACTGATGTTTCGTTATCAGAATGAGGAACAATATTTAGTCAGGATTCAACTGGGAAAGGACTCTTTACAAAGAAAGTCCGACTTTTTTAGCTTTAAGCTCAGAAGTGATCTTTCGATCTGTGAGCTTATTGCTGATGTATGTGCAACTGTCAAAAAAAACCGGAGATGGAGAGAGCTGATAAATCATTCAAATGAGTTTATCCCTTTTTTCTGTAGTATTGCTTCAGAAGAAGCAGAGCAGGCAGTTGCCATGTCTGCTTTTTTCGAATCATCGATGAGTAACAGCATAATTATTAACAATGCCGGATATGATCAGAAATGTATTCCAGCATACTGGTATGATCATTTTACTGTGTTGATTAAGGATTTCACTACTAACCCTGCAACAAGAATTTCATTGCTGAAAATGCTCTCTGATCGGGAGTTGGAAAAGATTAAAAGCTGGAGCGTATCATTTGTAGATAAACAGATATCCATTGCTTCAACTTTGCCTCAATTATTTGAAACCACGGTAAAGACATTTGGGCATAGAGCTGCACTGCAATGCAGAGGAGTACAAATAAACTATAGAGAGTTTAATACCCGATCTAATGCTTTGGCCAGGCTATTACAATCCAGAGGTGTTAAGAGGGGCTCATTTGTAGCTATTTTGCTTCCACGCTCAGAAAATGTATTTATTGCAATAATGGGTGTACTAAAGGCAGGTGCAGCCTATGTGCCAATAGATCCCAGATCCCCCTCAGACCGTATCAGCTATATCCTTCAGGATGCTGAGGTAAAAATGGTCATCACTGATTCGATGCTTAAGAAACAGAATGATCTGAGCTGTGAATGTATAACCATAGAAAATCTTTCCGAAAAACTTCAAAGATACAGTACTGAGAATCTAAATTCTAATGAGAGAAAATTAACTGCCGATGACCCGGCTTATGTTATTTACACTTCAGGGACTACCGGTAAACCAAAGGGAGTGGTTCTTCTACATCGGACCGTGTGCAATTTGATACGTGGTGAAAGCTATCTGTTTAATGTAAATCAAAGTGATAGAGTTTTTCAGGGCTTTTCGGTTTCTTTCGATGCCTCGGTGGAAGAGATGTGGCTGGCATGGTATAGCGGGGCTCTTCTGGTGGCTGCTACCAAATCAGAGGCTCTGTCGGGACCGGACCTGGTAAAATTTCTCGATAAACAGAAAGTGACTGTTTTCTCTACTGTGCCTACCCAGATATCAATGATGCAGACTCCTGTAGAATCAGTGAGAATACTTATTCTGGGAGGTGAAGAGTGTCATCTTAAAGCAATTAACCCCTGGCTTGACGGCAAGCGAAAGGTATTTAATACTTATGGCCCAACTGAAGCTACTGTTATCGCTACAAGTGGCGAATGCAGAAAGGGAATAAAGCCATCCATTGGAAGACCTGCCCCAAACTATGCTGTTTTTATCCTCGACTCAAATCTTGAACCTGTTGCGCCTGGAATGACTGGTGAGCTTTGTATAGGCGGACATTGTCTTGCAAAGGGATATCTTAACAGAGAGGAACTCACAGCTCAAAAATTTATCAAGCCCTCATTTGAGCTGAGTAATGACTTTCCTCAAAAGCTATACAGAACAGGTGATAGGGCACGTTTTGCTTCAGATGGCAGTATATTGTTTGCAGGGCGCATAGATGATCAGGTAAAGCTCAGAGGTCAGAGAATAGAGCTGGGAGAGATTGAAGAAACTATCGTAAAAGCGACTCAGGCACGTCAAGTGGCCGTTGCTCTGTGCACTAATGCACAGGATATACAATCTCTTGTCGCTTACATTGTTCCAGAGGAAGATAAAAAAATAGATGAAAAAGAACTGCGTAACTCTCTTAAAAATTTCCTTCCCTCCTATATGATCCCAGGGCAGTTTCTGTTCTTTGATGCATTACCAGTGCTGCCCAGTGGTAAAATTGACCGTAAAAAATTACCCACATTAAATACTACAGAAACTAAGGTAAACAGGATGATTATTGAGCCGCGAAATGCTTTCGAAAATAGGATCCATGAAATTTGGCAAAAATACTTTGATCGAAAAGACATTTCTGTTACAGATGATTTCTTTGACATTGGAGGTCATTCTCTGCTTGCTGCCACTATCGTGTCTGAGTTAAGAAACAATGATGGAATGAAAGATTTGCCTTTGCAATATATTTATCAGTACAAAACGATTGAAGCATTGGCATTGGTTCTTCAAAAGGAAACAGAAGTCAGGTCCTCAAAAGCTGTAGCTGGAGAAAATGAAACTCAGAGTATAAATAATGCTCCTGTGAAACTGTGGAAACGCGCAGCTTGTGGCCTTATGCAGACAGTGGCGCTTTACCCGATATTCATGCTGTTCTCTACACCATTGATTATTCCCTTTATCATAGATTTTTTTAATCCTGAAGTAGAAGTTACAGAATGGGTGATAGTTTCATTTGTTTCGATGGTGCTGCTTTTACCAGCGGTGATAATTATGTCAATTATAGGAAAATGGTTAATTGTCGGAAGATTTAAATCTGGAAGCTACCCTCTGTGGAGTTTTTTCTATCTCAGATTCTGGTTTGTAAGTCGATTAATGGATCTGGTTCCTACCCGCATTATGAGAGGTACACCATTTCTGACCTGGTATTACCGGTTGTTGGGAGCGAAAATAGGTAGAAATGTTCATATGGGTTCTGACAGATTCAGGGTGTGTGATATGGTTTCCATTGGAAACAATACCAGTATCAATGCTGATGCGCATCTTATGGCCTATAAAGTATCAAATGGAAAGGTTCATATAGGACCGATAAGTATTGGTAAAAACTGTATGGTGGGGACTCGTTCAGTATTGACTGAAAACTCCAAAATGGAAGATTTCTCGGAATTGGCAGAATTATCACTGCTTCCCACAGGTGCAACTATAAAAACTGGAGAACAGTGGGAAGGTTCACCTGCAGCCAGAATGGATAATTCAAAAAAACAAAACAGAGAGTTTGAAAAGTACGCAGCTTCACTTAGACCCACAGTATCATATAAGATATCTTTTTCAATGGCTTTTTTACTGGTACTTATTCTTCCGGTTTTGTTGTTAATTCCATGGACAATTGTGGCTTTTAACCTGTATGTAAACTATGGTCTCCTTCATACATTTGCCTCCACAATACCTTTAGCAGCATTGTATACAATATCTTTTTGTATTTCAGTAGCTATAGTGAAAAAAATATTATCGCCAAAGGATGGCGCAACCAGCTATCCAGTTTACAGCAAAGAGTACATAAGGAAATGGGTAGTTGATACTCTTGTGCAGTTGAGTCTTATGACAGTGCAACCGCTTTACGCGACCATTTTTCTTCCCTTGTGGCTAAGGATGTTGGGAGCGAAAATCGGAAAAAGAGCTGAAATCTCTACAGTTGATCACATAACTGCTGACCTGCTTAGTGTGGAGGAGGGCAGTTTTGTAGCAGATTCAGCCAGTGTAGGCCCCGCTGTGGTTAGAAATGGAACTGTGCATGTGGGAAAAACGGTGGTAGGAAAGAGATCCTTTGTTGGAAACAGTGCCTTGATTCCTATTGGGACAAGCATTGGGAATAACTGCCTGATAGGTGTTCTTTCAAAACCCCCCCAGGAATGTGCATACCAGACAATTAATGACACCAACTGGCTAGGATCTCCACCCATGATACTGCCTAAACGGCAGGAAAGTCAGCAGTTTGAATTGAAAAAAACATTCGACCCTCCTTGTTATATGGTAATACTTCGGGGAATAGTGGAGTTTTTTAAAATTACTGTTCCGCCTGCATTGACCAGTTGCTGCTTTATTTTCTCTTACTGGTTTATGTCCGAAATACTTGGACCAGTAGCTTCACTGGGTGCTTATATTTTGTTTTGTCCGGTAGTAATATTTGGCTCTTCAATAACTGTTACAATGGTTACTGTAATTTTAAAGTGGTTGCTGGTTGGTAGGTATCGTCAATTGCAAAAACCTCTGTGGAGTCTTTTTATCTGGAAAAACGAGTTTATAAATTCCCTCTGTGAGAATATGGCATTTCCTTTGTTATTGCAAATGATACAGGGGACTCCATTTTTGCCTGCTTTTTTTCGCCTGTTGGGCTGCCGGATAGGTAAAAACGTTTTTATGGAAACTACCGAAATAACCGAATTTGACCTGGTACATATAGATGATAATGCATCGTTGAATTACGGCTGCACGATTCAGACACATCTTTTTGAAGACAGGGTAATGAAGATGTCCAATTTGTATATAGGTAAAAATACTACCATAGGGCCTATGTCTGTAGTTCTCTATGATTCCTCTATGAAAAACGGAGCGGTATTGGATGGGCTATCTTTGCTTATGAAAGGTGAAACGTTGCCCTCCTCATCCGCATGGTTTGGTATTCCCGCCCGTTCACAGGCTAATATTGGTAGCTGAATTGCGATTCTATTGATTTGACCCTGCTTTAAAAAGCAGGGTTTCCAGGGGGAAATCCTTATGGAAAAAATCTTGTAGTAATTTTCACACACTTAAGGAGGTGAGCGTGTTGTCAAACAAAAAGGAACTCGCAGGATTATTCGCCATTGTCTTTCTGCTATTTATTTCTCAAAAAGCATTTCCAGTAAATACTGTGGAGACATTCAATCCCCAAAGCGGATATTTTTCCATTGACTTTGGAGTCACTGAAATGCAATCGGGGCTAAATACCTCGAAAGTAAAATCCAAGGCAATACTGGGCAAAGGGCTTAACCCCTTCATTAGCGCTTATATGGGAGTGCAATTGCAGGGAATCCAATACTTGAGCTATGGCTGGAGCGGGCTGTTTATGGGTGCAATAAGCAAATTGTATTCACATAATCATTTCTCTTTTGATCTGACCCTGGAAGCCGGGCTGTTTAGCTATCTGTTTTATGCTGCTCCCGGAATAGAGCTCAATTTTGATCTGGCCCCCGATCAGCAGTTTATGGGGTTTTATATGGATGTAATTGAAAATATTACAGGAGCAGATATCGATGATTCGAGTGGCGTTTACAGATTTACTCCAGAAACCGAGCTTAATATGGGTTATTATATAAGCTTTATCGAAGGGCAGCAACTGCATATACGCTTTGATCAACGCTTCAGACATAATCCTGCTTTTGGTGAACGCAAGTATGAAATTGATGCACTCAGGCTGGGATATAACATGATGATGTCTGATGGTTTCCAGATTCAAACAGAGTTCGAATATCAGATACCGATGGAAAGAGAAAAAAACCGGTACGGGTTCAGGGTTGGCCTGGTTAAATGGTAACTGCTTTTCTTAACTAAAAAGCCGATATTCACCCTATAAGGAGAATGAGTATGAGAATTATCTGCAGGAAATTGATAATATTAAAAACTGCACTTTTATTGATGGCTTTTGGGACTTCAGTTCTATTCGCCCAAAACCCAACTTCATTAAAAGATAAAAATAGAGAAGATGTTATCATAGAGGAGGTTTGGAAAGGATATAGCTGGTCTAGCAATAAACGGCGGACTTTGACTTACGATTTTACAGGAAACTGCATCAGTGAAATGACGGAGAAATGGAATGGTTCAAAATGGGAAAAAGAATCTCTGATTCAATCCTCCTATGATGATTTGCATTATAAAGTCTGTCTAATGGTACATAAAAGAAACAGCAGTTCAACCGGTTGGGAGCTCATGGAAGGTTACCGCATGCTGATCGATACCATTAAAGGAAAGTCAGAAAGAGTAGTTCTTTACGATGCACAATGGGATGCTGCAAAGAAACAATGGTTCGCTCCCGACAGTATCTTCTATGATAAAAAAGGAAGAGTGATAAAAACTGTTAATATTGAAAAGTTCTATTCTAATGAAAAAAACGATTCCTTTCACATCGTAAATACAGTAACAAATAATTATCTTAACAACAACTCCTGGGTGGAGACCAATAAAAAATGGCGCTCTGATACGAAAAAAGCTGAATCGGAGAGATACAGATACCGAAAGGTAGGTAATTCAGCTCCTCAGGAATTTGCAATAGATTACTGGGATAATACAATGAACAGATGGATTGCCAACACTGCAAAGCTTTTTCGAAATGTAGAAGGAAACCAGATAAAAACTGATAGTCTGGAAGAGTATATTGATGATGAATTTGTTCCGGTATACACCTCTTCGCAAATACACGATACAAATGGCAATCTGCTGATGCATCGGTTTTGGCAAAAAAGTCTGGATGAGCAAACAAAAAAATGGGACGGCAAATATTGGAAATGGGAACGTAACTATAATTCAAGTACTAAAAGTTATACCGTAGCAGAATCTCTATTTGTAGCTGACAACAGCGGAGAAAAATGGAATTTAGTAAGCTACGAAAATAAAACCTATAAAGTACCATCTTCAGGAGATATTATTGAGTGGGGACAACTTGAAGACATTTCCAATGTCTGGCAGTATGAGAAATACTTCGATACACTTACTATTGGAGGAGTGTTTCTCAATGGAGAATTTTACTACGATGAAGAAATGAAGAAATGGATTCCTACCCTCAGATATAGTATCAATAAAGAGCCTGACAGTACTGTAATAACTACTGAACTTCTTGATTTGCGAAATAACGAATGGAAAAAGGATTCCCTTTTTGTAGTGCGACTCGATTCTGAAGGTAAAACCATAAGCAGAGTCAATTATATCTGGACCAGATCAGGAGTACTCAATGGAAACTGGATCAAGGCCAGCCGAATGACTTATATAAAGTAACTACAATGCTATCTGATGGCAAAAAAACACACAATAATATCTAATAAGAAAAGCAAGAATTAATATCATAACAATAAGACAATCAGAAGTAACCAGAAAGAAATATCTAAACCAGGAACCGGAATTTTAGTTACTGATTTTTATCTCTGGCTTTTCTGATTAGATATTTTTTTCTGATCTTCTCTGTTTGTTTTTATCTGATTAGATTTTCTCTTTCCTATTTAATAAATAGATCTTTTAGGCCAATAGATCACTCTTATTTATACTTTAGGATAAGATGAGATTCCCAGGCTAGTAGCCTTGGGCTGACAGGATGGTGGGGCACATTGGAATAAGGACAATCCTAGCCAATGGTTTCCTAACCTGGGCAATATTTGATTTAAAAAATCGGACGATTGACACTGTAGTTCTTTAGGCGTATGGCATCCGCTGTAAAGCCTCAGTGGTAAACCGCTTATCTTGCCGCAATCTGCTTAACAGCCTTGGAATCCTGTGGCTTTCGAAAGCTTTCACATATCACCTTTGGATATGCCCTTCCTTTCGAAAGCCACAGGATTCCAAGGTTTGCTGTGCGTAGCATAGTCAATTAATAGTTCGAATTAGGTTTAGTTAATCTTAAAGGTGGGAACCGGATTTTTCAGCCCGGTAATTGCTCTGGCAAAATAGCGATTCTTCCGATTTCTGAAGGAAAAACCATGGTGTAAAGAAGAAAGCTGTTTGTAGCTTATCAGCCTCTGCCCCTTCATATTTGTATTAACAAGCAGTCCTTTTTTGTTATAACCAACTATAAGGAAAAAATGATCGAGAAACCAATTCGGTTTCTCATCAGGATATATTTTGACTCCGCAGAGCACCGGATAATGGGAGTCCAACATTTTCCTTATCCAGATAAAAAAGTCATCCAAATCCTTGTCTTTACCTTTCCAGGGGAGATATTTGATGGAAAGCTCTTTTAAAGCCACATCAATTTCATCCATATAAATGTCTGAGTGGCTGGGAGAACCGGCTCGGTTTATACTTTTCTGAGATATCTCAACTCCATAGAAAGCCAATGCCATCTGAATGCTAGTTTCGGCACACCACCCAACACCCTTGTCGGGTCTTTTAGGATCCCAGCCACGATCTGCGATGTTAAGATTGACGATCATAGTGTCACTCTGCAATCCCCATTTTTCTGCACAGTCTAGAAATGAGGCAATGGATAAGATAATAAGAATTGAAGTTAAATTGATCATAGAAAGCCAGATCTTATATCTTTGCTTCCGAAGAGATCCTATATGAACCTGGTTCTGAACTGGTACGGTATTTTTTTGTTTCTGCCGGTTCAAAGGTAAATTGATTTTCCTGGCGCAGCCGGTATTCAAGATCACTATAGGATACATCCTGAACAATACCATCTTTTTGCAACGCCAGGGAAGCGGCAATACCCGCAGATTGTCCCAGAATCATGAAAACCGGTTCCATACGGATTGCCCCATAAGCAACATGTGATGCAGAAATGCATACAGGGACAAGCAGGTTGGTGCACTGAGTTCTTTTGGGAGTAATGGTCCGATATGGGACTGGGAAAGGGGACAAGGGGGACAATTCTATGTCGCCTTCATTTATAGTTCTATAGGCGTGTACGACTCGTTTACAGTTATGGGAATCCATCCGGTAAGAACCCATTGCGATGGAATCTTCTACTAATCCCCTTCCGATAGCATCGTTTTCGGTCAGCACATAATCGGAGATCATTCTGCGAGCTTCTCTGATATAAAGCTGCTGTGGCCAGTTACCACTGTCTGTAAACTCATCTGCAGCCAGCCCCCAATGTTGGGCTTCTTCTCGAACAATAGATGGGAGGCGTGGGTCGTTGGCACAGAAAAAAAAGATTCCCATCTGATAATCATAGTGATTTTGGAAAATTTGTTCTCTGGTTATGTAATCTCCCTCTGGCCAGCCGTAGTTTCCACCAATGAAATCGGAATTGAAGGCACCCCAGTTATTATGATCTGCTTTCTGGTTAGGAATAGCTCTGGTGAGACCAAACAGATCAAAGATACCGCTACGTATGTAACGGTAGAGGATTTCGTAAGTATGCGGATCATAATTGCCTGGTTTACTGAACTCGATTTTGTTTTTAGAGTTGCTACAGAGACATAAGCGAAAATTGTATGCCTGGATTCTATTATCGGCTTGCCCCTGTACCCCTATAGGAGCATTTTCGATAAAGGGAAGTAGCCCGCTTGAAGGATCGCCTTCTTTAAGATAAGGATCTACAAACATTTTAAAGTTATGATGGGTGGAATACTGGATGCCATTATAGAGCTCACAGTAAACCTCATTACTCTCTCTTCCGGTGGCATAACTAACTCCAGCTTTAGCCATCAGATCACCTTCATAACTGGCATCGATAAAAATCGAAGCCTTAAATTCTATACCTTTCTCTACCTGAAGGGAGATAATCCTGTTTGCAGCTTTTTCGACTCCTTTAAGTCTACATTCTGTAAAGAGAGAGATGTTTTTGTTTTGAAGCCAGTTGGAGTAAATTTTTAAAGCCGCATGGGGTTCAAAAAACCACTGTTCTTTATCAGTTCCATACCAGGCACCGATTTCTTTGTAAAATTTTTGGGCCAGACCACCTATGACATGCTTATTCCCAACATCTGTTGCCCCAAGTCCTGATGTGGTCATTCCCCCGATATGTCGGTTGAATGCTAAAATTGTTACCCTCTTGCCCATAGTGGCAGCCTGAACAGCCGCACAAATACCTGCCGAAGTAGCCCCGTAAATACAGATATCAGAAAGAATTACCTGAGGATTACTCTCTTCAGGTACTTCATAATAATAGTGTGCTTTTGCATTCATCTTTATTTACCTCGCTTAACTCCTTATTACTCTGAAAATAAGGGAGCAAATACCAATCCACTCTGAAGCCCCTGTCTCAGATAAATAAAACTATGGCCCCTTTTTAAACCTTGATTATATAATCCTTCAATGGAGATGCTTCGGCATAGTGCTTGTAAATGATTGCAGATTTTTAAGATGATACAGGGTGTGCTATTACAATAGCTATGGGAGGTGTGATGCATATTTTGGCAGAAATGGAAAATGAAAACAGTATTAAAGCAACACTGGATGGAAAGCTGGTTGCCGGAAAGCTAGATGATTTTAGGGAAAAAATGAAAGAAATGATTAAAAATGGTCATAATTCTATAACTTTAGATATGAATAATGTCGACTTAATAGATTCGACAGGAATCGGTTTTCTGGCTGCTACCTACAATTCTCTGTCAAAAAACGGAGGATCTCTTAGAATCATCGGCCTTTCAGAAGAAATGTATAGCTTTTTCACCAGTTTGCGATTGAATTCTTACTTTAAAATTGAGAAACGTCAATAATATCTAACATTAGTGCCTTTAAGTACAGGATATAATAATCATGAGTGATAACCTGCTAATAGAATTTTTCGCAGAATGTCGTGAACACCTCCAGGACATCGAATCCGATCTTCTGGCAATAGAGCAGGAAGGTGATGATGCCGATATAGAACTTGTCAACAAGGTGTTTCGTGCTGCACATTCAATAAAAGGCGGATCGGCATTTTTTAACCTGGAGAAAATCAAAACACTGGCGCACCGGACTGAAACCGCTCTTGATATGATCCGATCACGAAAAATGAAAATTAATGCCGAGACTGTAAATGTTCTATTTAATGCATTCGATGCTCTGCGCAATCTGATAAATGATCCTGAAGAATCAGTCCCTCACGATATTTCTTCTGTTGATCAGGCGCTTCAAAATCTGGTTGACCAAAGTTTTGGCAAGAAGACAAAAGGTATTCTTAAACGCAAAACGAATCTCAGCTCTGCTGATCGTAGCGAAAAAGTAGCAATACCTGAAGTAGATCTTCAGGCGGCACGTAAGAACTCTCAATATATCTACCTGATAGAATATGATCTTTTACATGATATTGAACGCAAGGGCAAATCTTTCTTAGTGCTTCTAAATTCGCTTTCAAAGATGGGTGTCATAATCGATACGTTTTTGCTTATTGAATCGATAGGAACACTGGAAGATTATCCAGGTAACTGCATACCGGTAAGAGTTGTTTACAGAACAGTGCTGGAACCAGGTTTAATTGATCATGCTGTTGAGGCCCAAAAACGCAAAATTCACCTCCTGCTTAAACCAAACGACAATAAACCAGAGAGCTTGGACAGTGAAATCAAATCAACTGCCAAGAAGGCAGAAGGGGGTAAAAAAAACACCCAGACCAAAAAGCGAAATGAAAATGTTAAAACTCTTACCACTGCAAATACCGATAATCAGAACCAGAAGGGTAAAAGTATGAAAACTATTACACCTGTCAGTACTGATAATCATGACCAGAGTCTTAAAAGTGCAGAAGAAAAAAGCTTGAATTTAAAAAATGTATTTGAAACGGTAAGAATTAATGTTCAGTCACTGGACACCTTAATGTCTCAGGCTGGTGAACTGGTCTTGAGCAGAAATCAATTGGTCGATGCAATTTCCCGTAATGACAAACGAGCTGTCTCCACCTCTGCTCAGAGATTGAGTTTTGTGATCTCTGAGCTTCAGGAAGCCGTAATGCAAACCAGACTGCAGCCGATAGGAAATATTTTCAACAAGTTTCCAAGAATGATCAGGGACATGTCCCAAATCTTGAACAAGAAGCTGAATCTGGTAATTGATGGTAAAGACGTTGAAATGGATAAGACAATAATAGAAGGGCTAAGCGATCCGCTTACCCATATGGTCAGAAATGCCGCAGATCACGGCATCGAGTCTTTACAGCAAAGATTGCAGTCTGGTAAACCCTCTGAAGGTACTATTAATTTAAGGGCATTTCATGAAGCCGGCCATGTGGTAGTGGAAGTTGAAGATGATGGCGGGGGAATAGATGCCGGAAAAATCATCAACAAAGCATTGTCGCTGGGCCTAATTAATGAAGAAAAAATTAAAGGTTTAACCGATCATGATAAAAACGCCCTCATTTTTCTGCCTGGTCTATCGACTGCAGAAAAAATTACTGAAACTTCAGGCAGGGGCGTGGGAATGGATGTGGTTAAAAACAACCTAGACCGGCTTGGCGGGAAGGTTTCTATACATTCCATAAAGGGAAAAGGCACAATTTTCACCATAAAACTTCCATTGACTCTAGCTATTATACCATCTCTGATAGTAGTGGAGGAAAAGGAGCGCTTCGCAATACCTCAGGTAAACGTAGTGGAATTGTTGAGAATACGGGCTTCTCAGGTAAAGGAAAGAATCCAGGTGGTAGGGGATGCAGAAGTAGTGGTCGTTCGGGGAGAACTCATTCCGGTGGTAAGATTTGCAGACATCCTTGGAATCATTAAAACATATACAGATCCGAATACAAATAGTGGGCAGATCGACAGAAGGGAAAAGATTGCCGATCGGCGTAGCAAGGAAATAAATTTCAATGGTGAATATATCAAAAATGAAAACCCAGAGCGGGTAAACCTCAGAACAGGAATGGATCGCAGGACAGAACGATCTAGTGATCTTAACATAGTAATTATATCAAGTGGGTTACTTGAGTACGGGCTTGTAGTGGATGAATTACGGGATACCGAGGAGATTGTGGTGAAGCCGCTTGGATCACATCTGAAAGGGATACAGGAGTATGCAGGCGCTACCATTATGGGAGATGGAGAGGTCGCATTGATTCTTGATATAAATGGAATAGCGCTTAAAGCCGGGATAACTTCCGTTTCAGCAGTAAATGAAAAAAAGAAACGCTCTGATGAGAGTTCTGTTTCCAGAGACAGTACACACTCTCTATTGTTATTTAATAACCAGGAAAATGAGACATGTGCAGTCCCTCTTGATCTGGTCCAAAGGGTGGAAAAAATCAAAGCTGAGCAGATTGAATTTAAAGGGGGTATCCGTACAATGCTGTATAGAGGTGCTTCTTTGCAGCTAGTTCAACTGGCAGATTTGGCAAAAGTAGAACCTGTTCCCTTAAGTGGTGAACTGGCAGTGGTGGTGACTTCTGTTTCCAATCATAATATTGGATTATTGGGATTAATGCCGGTATCTGTGGTTGAAAAAGAATTTACGGTTGATATCAGCACTCACAGACAGCATGGGATTAGTGGCTCGGTAATCATAAATGATAAAACAGTGCTTATGGTGGATATCTTTGAACTGATAGACAATCTTCACCCGGATTGGGAAATTGAATCCAGAAAAGAGCATATGGGGAATTCTGCAACTCTTCTTCTGGTTGAAGATTCCGAATTTTTCCGCAGCCAGGTGGCAAAATACCTTGAGGATGGAGGACATAGTGTAATTACAGCCATAGATGGGATTGATGGCTGGGAAAAATTGCTTGCTAATAAAGACAAAATAAGCATTGTTGTAACTGATATTGAAATGCCCCGTATGAACGGATTTGAATTATGCAGCAAAATACGCTGTGAATTTTATAATAAAACCATACCAGTGATAGCACTAACGTCTCTTGCTGGTGAAGAAGACAAGATGAAAGGACTGCAAACAGGAATTACCGATTATCAGGTAAAACTGGATCGCGATCGGCTTCTGAACAGTATAAGCAATCTTCTCACAGAAGTGGAAACTACAAATCAATAATATTTATAAGTGGAGAATATTAGTATGAATTTTATAAATGATATGAAAATCGGTAAGCGTTTGGCAATTGGATTCGGTGCTGTCTCTGTTTTAATGATGCTCTCTGTTGTTATTGCTGTTTCAACGTCATACAACATTCAGAAAACTGCAAACAGGACTCTGGTATCTGGAAGCAAGTTGAATGATGCTATGGAGCTCTCTGAGACAGTTCAAAGTATCAGTGAAAAAATGACTTCATTGTTAATTTCTAAAGAGGATAGTGAAAAGGCAAAGTATAAGGAAACAATCGAAGAATACCGGAATAATTATAAATCAATAATGGAAAAACTATCCTCGGCAGCCGACAAAGATGAAAAGCAATTACTGGGTGTGATTAATGAAGAGATGGTTGGAGCCAGAGCGCTTCTTGAAAAAGCAATAGGAACTTTATATGCTGGAAACCAGGAGGAGGCTGTCAATATTTATCTTCTGAAGGCTGTTCCGGCAGGCGAAAAGTTAATTAAGGCAACCAAGGAATACGTAAATCATCAAAATCAGAAACTGATAAAAGATGAAAGTAACAGAAAATCTGCATTTTCCAGAGGAAACCAGCTTTTATTGGCAGCTATTTTGATTTCTTTAATTTTATCGGTCTTTTTTGCCGTTTCTGCCATCCAAAGTATCGTGATTCCAATTTCAAATGTAGAGTCACATCTGAAAGAGGTATCTGATGGAAAAATCTCCAGCAATGTTTCCCAGGATCTTGTTAGCCGTAAAGATGAAGTCGGAGTATTGGCTGTAGCTTTACAGACCGTTGTTATCAGTCTTAGAAACATGATGTCAGAACTGTCTAAAGGAACTCAGACCTTGGCTACATCATCAACAGAACTCGCAACTATATTTCAAAAGGTAAATACAGATGTAAATGACATGAACAGCAAGGCAGCGACTGTTGCAACTGCTTCCCAACAGATGAGTGCCAACACCGATTCGGTAGCTTTAAAAATGGGAAATGCAAACAGCAACCTTTCCTCTGTTGCGATAGCTACAGAAGAGATGAGTGCTACCATTTCCGACATCGCTTCAAACGCAGAAAAGGCCCGGGATGTCAGTGGTGAGGCTATACAGCAAGGGGAGAATATTGTTGAGGTGGTGAAGAATCTGGGAATAGCTGCGCAGGACATAAGTACATTTACAGAAACAATAAACAAAATTTCTGCTCAAACAAATCTTTTGGCCCTTAATGCTACAATAGAAGCTGCAAGAGCAGGTGCTGCTGGTAAAGGTTTTGCTGTTGTAGCCAATGAAATCAAGACTCTTGCAGAACAGACTGCGTCTGCAACAGGGGAAATCAAAGGTAAAATATCAGGGATACAGACAGCTACAGAAAGTGCAATTACAGATATTGAGCGCATAACCAAAATAATTAGAAATGTAGGTGAGATCGTTACTTCCATTGCTACTGCTATCGAAGAGCAGGCAACGGTCACCAGAGATATTGCTTCCAATATCTCTCAGGCTACCGATGGTGTCAAAGATGCTAATGAAAAGATGAATCAAACTGCAAAAGCGTCAAGAACTATAACCGAGGATATAGAGTCGGTAAAACTTACTGTCAACGATGTTGTCCGGGCTACTGATCAGGTGAAATCTAACTCACAGGAACTATATGAGACAGCAGAAAATTTAGAGAAGATCGTCAAAAAATTCAAGGTGTGAGAAAAGCAGGAGATGGTATGGAAAATAATTTAGATACTTCTGATTCCGGTACACTGATTGCTACTTTTCTTCTAGATAACGCACTTTTCGGTATCGATGCAAATCAGATACAGGAAGTCGTTCAACTTAAAAAATTAACTCTGGTTTATAATGCACCTCTATATGTAAAAGGGGTAATGAATTTAAGAGGAAGGGTTGTAACGGTGATTGATCTGGGTGAAAAACTGGATCTGAAGCCTGTGTCAGAAAACGATGAAAACAGAGTGTTGATAGTAGAGTGGAAACAGGAATATATTGGAATCCTGGTCGAAGGTGTAAACGAGGTATTTCAGGTGGAAAAGGACACCATAAAACCAGCTCCCAGAAATGTAAATGGTATTCAGGCAGAATTTATTATCGGGGTTTTTAAAAATCGGGACGGAGTTGTAGCGGGTTTACTTGATTTCAATAAAATTCTGCATATCGAAGAAAGCCAGAAAAATTGTATGGAATGACCTTTAGTGTGGTCCGGAAAGGTATTTTGTGTTACCGATTTTGACTCAGGATTTCAAGATCTGGAGTAATTATATAAAAAATATCTGTGGTACTCAAATTGACAGTAATAAGGCATATCTTATTGAAAACAGACTTTTTCCAATACTTCAGGAGACTAAAAGCGTTTCATGGATTGATTTATATATAAAAGTAAAAGCTGATATAACTGGTTCTCTAAAAAGAAAAGTTATCAATGCAATTACCACAAATGAAACATCCTTTTTTAGAGACACATCTCCTTTTGAGCTTCTACAGCATAAAATTTTGCCCGATTTGTTTGATATCCGTCAGAAAGAATACCACAACCAGAAAATCCCAATAAGAATCTGGAGTGCCGCATGTTCTACAGGTCAGGAATTATACAGTACTGCTATCGTAATCAGTGAGTTACTGGAAGGGAAAAGGCAATTTGATGTAAGATTGCTGGGTACAGATATATCAGATAATGTAATTGCCAAAGCCAGCTACGGAAAATACAATAAACTGGAAATCGAGCGGGGAATGACACAGGGCAGACTGGATAAGTTTTTTGTTAAGGATGACAACTTATGGAAAATCCGCGATGAAATAAGGGCTATGGCAACATTTAAAATGATGAATTTACTTGAGCCAATTTACTTCCCATATAAATTTGACATTATTTTTTGTCGTAATGTAACCATCTATTTCACCGAAGAGGATAAAAAAAAACTGTATAACCGTTTAGCTGATATACTGGCCAAGGATGGATACCTGATAATCGGAGCAACCGAATCAATCGGTGATTTATGTCCTGAGCTCAAATCCTTCAGGTATATAAGATCTGTATACTATCAGCATGAATAGAGCTGAATTTCAAACCAGAAAAAAGACGAATGTCTGTTTTAAAAACAATGGATAAAACAAAAAAATCGCAGAGCGTTTAATAAAACTATTGCCGCAGCGAAGTTTTAGTATTAAAATACTCTAATACCGGTACCATTATTAATCATTACACTCCATCTGAAGGAACACTCCATGACTAACCAAGTTGTTAATGTGAATGATCAACTGGAATTCTCTGATTCTCTGATAAATGATATACTTCAAACCGGTAAAAACCTACAGTCAAGAATCACATTAAAGAGAAATAATCATGTAGCTGATTGTCGCTCGATTCTAGAGGTTTTATTACTGGGAACAGAAAAATGTCCTCAGCTTGAGATTTTTGCCGACGGAGAAGATGAGCAGATAGCTGTTCAGAAAATCAGCAATATTTTTAAACATCAGGAAAAAGCTGAACCCTGAAGTTTGTAGCCTGTGGTCAGTCTGGCTGCTGACGTTTTGCTTGCCTATAATTCTGCATGATGTCGTCCCTGGGGGCTGGGGGAATAGGGATAAGTGCCAGAGATCTGCGACCTTGTCCATAGTGGGATGTCTGCGGACTTACAAATCTGTGTGTTTTTGCCCTTATCCCTACAGAGATTAAATGTTTGCAGCCCTGAAAAATAACACAAATCAAATTACTGGAACCCCCGATTTTTATTGGACGATCTCCTGAAAACAGATTGATTCTTTTTGTTTTCCAAATATTTTAATATCCTGGAAATCGGAAGATTTGGGCTAATTTCCCCTTTTTTTAGCAACCAGAATGAACATTTCACTTTAAAATTGTACTAAGTATGATGAATTAGGACTATGAATTGAAATCTTCATTGTGATTCGGTTCAGAAAAATTAACCAAAATATTATGATTTAAAATGATTTAAAAAATTGAGGAGTGACCCTATGACCAGAAGGATCATTGTTTTTACTATTTCATTATTACTTTTTAACATAAATCTAAATCTTTTCGCACAATTCGATCCTTGCAAGTTTAATTTTGGCACCGACTGGGATTATCTTATGAACAACCAGTCTTCCAGTATCGCAAATGAAATTAACTATGTAACCAAATGGATTGTAAATGCCAGCTATAACGAGAATAATGTATATGATAAGATGCTTGATTTCTGTGTTCAGAAAAATAAAACTCCGGTATTCTATGCCTATATAATTGCCAAAGCTGCAGCTTTAGGTGATGCAGATGTTGGCGGTAAACTGGGGACTCACGGAGCTGAATGGATCAAGAATAATTTTAATAACGTGAAAAACTACTATAACGGTTTTGCCCAAAGCATTGCATCGAAACTTGCTGGAAGTGATCTTGCCCCCATCTGGCTCATAGAACCTGACTATTATCAGTATGTTTCGGGTGGCCAGACCAGTCCTTTGTCTTTTCAGCAGGCTGGAGACTATATGGGCCAGCTTATCGATATCATTAGAACCCACTTACCTGATGCCATGATCGCAATCGATATTTCTCCCTGGGTTGAAGATCATGGAAACACAAACAATTATTATGGTGCCATGCCCATGAATAAAGCAGATTTTCTGTTCACCTCTGGTGGGATAAGCCAGGCAGGCAGTTCAAACATTAAAGCAGAAAACAAATTGACCTGGAGTGGTATATATAATGTTACTAAGAAAGCAATTATTGCAGACTGCGGGTATGGAGCTGGGGGTGGTTCAACTGGCCATAATGCTCAGTGGGATAACATAAGCAACCTTAATGCACGCATTAGCGATGGTGTAGTTGCAATCACTCAGAAAAATCCCAATGGAAGCTGGGGAATTCAATCGCTTCGTAGCCAACTGGCCGGTGCCAGCATCAAATCATGTGGAAGTGTTGGAGTTCAGTGCACCTTAACTGTGAATGCGGGAACCGGTGGAACTGTTTCTAAGAATCCTGACAAATCAATTTTTTCTAAAGGGGATACCGTCAGGCTCACTGCGACTCCTAATAGCCGTTGCAGCTTTAAAGGATGGTCAGGTGCGGCCAGTGGTTCTGATCTTTCTGTAAAAATAACCATGGATGCATCAAAAACGGTTTCTGCGCAGTTTGAATCTATTCCTGAAAACATGCGTACTGTTACGGTGAATGCTACCGGAGGATCAGGCAGTGTTACCATATCTCCTGTGGAAGCATATTATTCATCCGGTTCAAAGGTTACTTTAACTGCCAAACCGGTTAGTGGTGTAAGTGTTTTTGAAGGATGGAGCGGAGGGGGACTTTCCGGTAACAATACTACAGCTACTATAACGGTGGAAAGCACTGATATTGTAATAACCGCAACTTTCAAAGATACTCTCAGAATCGATACCTTAAAGATCGAAGCAGAGGCTTTCGAGCAAAAAAATGGAGATAACCTGGTTACCGAAACAAAAAATGGGGTCACCAGTATCGGATATATTGAAAGCGGCTACTCTACTACCTACAAGTTAGATGTCGATTTAGCCGGAACTTACAAAGTGATATGCCGGGTGGGTTCAGGGCTGGAAAGTTCAAATTTCGACATCGCTATAAATGGTAAAAATGCTGGTGCGATCGAATTTGATGGTACTGTGGATAATTGGGAAGATTTTCATGATGAAACACTCGATAGCACGGTTGCCCTGGAAAAAGGCTCTCATACCGTACAACTGAATTTTGGAAATGCGATTAATGTTGACTGGATAATGTTTGTTCTGGAAAAATCTAATTCGGTTTTTAAACACCGTAAGCCATCTGCTATGCAGAATCTGAGAGTAGTTTCACAAAAGGGCGGCTTTGTTGCATCGCTTCCATCGAAACATGAGTATTCTTCATACGCTCTTTTTGACTGTAATGGAAGAAATGTTGGAAGTGGGCAGATTGGAGCCGGTGTAAGGCGACTGTCGTTTCCCAACCTTACTAAAAGTGTATATCTACTCAGACTTCAAGGGTCCAGAGAAACTGCCACGTTTCGAGCTGCTGTGATTAAGTAGAATACATTTCTCGAATAGAAAATCGCACTAATAGCGACATTTGACTTATAAAAAATCTGTTGGGTTTGAGAGTGCTGAACAGAAATTTATCCGGGTGAAGCGAAAAAGTGCCGGCTGAAACGAAGGAGATTCCCTCAAAGGATTTTTTCTCAATTCAGTGATAGCACCTCATAAACGGTATCGAATTTCGTGTTTATTTTTCTTAAAAATCCTAAAAAGGAACCAGCCTGTTGGGTTGTATGTAACTACGGCTGCCTTCCTTAGTGCCTAAGTATGCTGGACAGACATGAAATTTCTAAACGAAGATTCGAGTGCCTCGTAAGATCCCTTTGCTAATCGCCTTGAAGTTTTTTGACTTATATCACAAGGGATAAAATGTTTGGGTCTCCCACTGGACACATGCCACACGCTATTTATTCCTGCGCTATTGATACTCTATACTTCTCGATAGTGGTGGCACACAATCACTCTCATCAGGTTTAAAGCCGGGATCTTTTCCTGCGATAATCAGTAGGTATTTGCGCATCGAAGGGAAAAGGAAATGCAAGAGCGGATGAATTCTTAGACGGTAAAGATGGAAAAGCAATAGTTTAAGTGAAGGTAAGAGTCCTGGATTCTCATCCATATCCAGCCATTTTCTGAGTTTTATTATTCCACCACATTGTTTAACAAGCGAGCAGCACTCTTCCATCACCGGTTCACGATGATGAGCATAATAGATATACTTCTGATCCATCATGTCCTGAGGGTTGCGACCAAAAAGCAACTGAAGCCTCTTTTCGGATGTGGCGAAGTTTGGAACTGTAAATAATAGTAAACCTTTTTCACTGAGTTTTTGAAAAAGCTGAAGGAGAAAGAACGCTGGATGAAGCGGGAAGTGTTCCATCACTTCATTGAATAAAATCAGATCAAAGGAATTGTTCGCAACGGGTATTGGCTCTTTCATCAGTTCTACAGCAAAAGAATCTATTCTTGTACTATCAAAACGTTTTTTCCACTCGGGTTCCAATGGATGATAAATAACAGTAGCCGGACAGTTGTAAGTGTGATGCAGGTGAGAGGACATAATCGAGGCACCTATCTCAAGAACACGGGTAGAGCTGTCAACAGGAGGCATGAGGCTTAAAAGATTAACGTAGCGATTCCAGTGCACCTTTATGTACTGATGACCCTTTGGGTCATGGTATCTCTTTATTTCAGAATAGGACTTTTTAAGAAGGTTTTCTGCTTCAATGTACTTCATAATTCTCACCCGATTGATCAAGGGAAAAACTTTTCCTTGTTCTTTTTCCAAGTTTAATTTCAGTATCAGGCAAATAAAGATTCAGAAGTCCTGATTTTACTATTATGGATAGGGTGGGGATAGAAAAAAAAGGCTACAACTATACAATTGCAGCCTTTTTTTTCAAAGATAGGAGGTTTCTTTTGACTTTATCGTTTTTTGAACTCTTCTTTTAATGTTTTATAAGTGATAGATTCAATCTTAGGCTCGGTAAAGGTGGTGTCATAGGTTGGTTTGACATCCTTTTTCCATTTATTTTCTTTAACCCAAAGCTGAGTAAAGATCTGCTTGGGACATTTTTCTCTGTTTATGAACAAAATGATAGTGTCACCTTTGAAGTCATAGTTGCCCCAGGAGATAAATTTCCAGTCCTCTTTCATAAATGGAGTTGTCTGTCCCACCAGTTCATCAGAAGACTCGAACTTACCATCTTTTCCAAAGCTGAAAGTTTTAATGCTTTTAGCTTTGTATGGTTGGTCTTCAGCTTGAAGGATATGGGCGTCGAGCCAGTTACCGACAACTGATTTCCTGATTTCTGAGGCTTTTTTCTCGTTATCCAGCAGTACTGGCATGAGAGAATCGAGTTTGTCCATTTTTACTTTGGCCTGAACCAGCCAGTTAATATTTATAAAAGAGTCACTGACAGCCAGAATACTATCAGCAGTTTTCAGATGAAGTCCGCTAAGGCTGGATTTTTTTTCCTCTATACTTTTCTTAAGGTTTTCCAGATAGGGTTTATAGGATGTCATTGCGTCGGTGTACCATTTTTCTGCCTTTTCGATACCGATTGCCATGGAATCAGAATATTTTCTGATTAAAGTGGAGTTGTTGGTTTTCAGGCCGGTGCTAACGTTGTATAAAGCGATTTTAGCATCTGCAACGACACTGTCAGGGACACCCTTTTCCATCAGAGCATTAATCCTGGCTTCTACTTCCTCGGCCTTAGGGCCACCTTTACATCCTGTGATGGAAATGGTAGCTATAGAAATGACTATAAGAGCAAGCACACTCTTAAAAAAACGGTTCATACGTCCTCCCGCTGGTTTATATAAAAACTGCCTGTTTATCGAAAACAGGATATTCAATCATTTAATATACATTATCTAAAAAGCCCGTAGTCAGCCATATTACACCTGAATCGGACGTTTTTCGACTACATTATTGTAATTTCCAGCCCCCGTTCGTTAATTGAGAAAGGGACCACCGATGCCTTACTCTCTTTGGGTTTGCTTAAAAATTCCCTTAAAGCATTTGCTCTATGAAGATTAGGAGAAAGAAAAAGGGCGTGTCCGCCACCACCGGCTCCTGTAAATTTAACAGCACTCTCAAAAAGAAGAGCATCTCTTAGCAGATCATCGAGAACAGGGTTCTTATTTGCACTAAATATTAGACTTCCTGCCCTGCGTCCAGAGTCAATGATGTTTGCAAGACTGTGTAAATTGTTAGTTTCTATAACTATTCGGGCATCTTTTGCCAACTGTTTCAGATAGTGAAGAGTGAAATCGATTGAGGGGATGTTAGCGCTCATCTTCCGGCTCGCCTCAGTCATGATTTGATCTGAAGGCGTGGAAGTTCCAGTGTTGTAAAGGGTAAAAAGATCAAGGTTAGATGATAGAAAAGAGGGATCAAGATGGTAGACAAGAGGATCTGGGATTAATCCTGGTTTGCTCTCAATTAGTTTTAATCCCCCGGTGATTCCCCCAATTTGATCCTGCCATCCGCCTCCGGCTTTCAGACGCTGTTCAAGACCTATTATGGTATGGATCTGACCTATAAGATCAGAATTTCGGCCTAAGAGCTGGCAAAGGGCTGCCAGAATGGTCGATGCCAGTATTGATGAAGTTCCCAGTCCCGAACCTTGGGCAATTGGACAAAAGGTGGTTAATTCTATTCCAAATCCGATTTTTTCAAGAAGATCATGCAGAGATGGGCTGTCTGGATGGAATCTCTTTGAGAATCCAGTCTCCGAAATGACTGATTTTTGAAGAGAAAAGACCGATGATTCATTCGAAGTATCCAGATTCTGGAAATCGGTTATGACCTCACGGCATCCTTTATCTATAGAAAACAGAATAATTTCAGGAAAAGAGGTTTTTCGGCAAAAAACCTGAACCGGTGTTTTATTATAGAGGTTTGCTGAAAAATTAACAACAGCCCCACCGTGTTTCAGGGTAAATGGGGGCATATCTGTCCAACCGCCTGCAAGATCGATTCTTACAGGGCATTGTGCCAGAACTGTTTTTTCCTTCCCAGGTCCCTGATTTATGAACCTAAAAGGATCTGTAGACGTTTCAGAGACGCGGAAGCACGGTTTGATCTCCTCCGATAGATCAGGAGAAAGCTCTTCAAGCAGCCGGTTGCGGTAGAGTTTAAGCAGATAGTTATCTGTGGAATGGTAGTATGAGTTTAATATTTCGATAGCAGAATTATCGGAGAATGCGGCAGTAAAATCATTTATGCTGGTTGTATTCCACCCCTTACCTTCAAGGATCTGTTTCCTGAGAAGAATGCAGCGAATCTTATTGCGCAACTGATCCCGTTTGACAGGATCGGTTTGACTGTTTATTTGTTCTATAGAGTAGCGTTTGGAAGAGCGGAAAGCTTCGCTCCACTGTTTACCGGGAACTTTAGTCCAGTACCCTGAAAGAAAATCATCAGAACAATTCTTAACAAAAAGTCTTGCATGTAAAAGATTCCGGGGTTCACCATCTTCCCAGATGTCTTCAATTGTCAGATTGTGATCATCAAGCCACTGGTAAAAAGGTTTCCCGCTGAAAATTATCTGATCGTCTTGTATGTCAAAATCGAAGGTGTCTTCAATTCCGGTGACAATCTTTACATTGTCATTGTCGATAGTGCGCTGATCGATGCAAATTCCCTCCGGAATTGTAAAATCACTGCTCCAGTTACTGATTCCTATAAAAAGATTATTACCCAATACATTTTCCAGAGTACAATTCTGAACAGATTCGCCGATTATCAGTTTGTGATGCCCTACTGGGAGAGTAAATTGGTTTGAGTTATAGATAATCAGATCTGGTGTACCAGGAATCTGCAGCTCCTGAAAATCACGTGCATAAAACAGTTGCAATTCCTTTTCGCGAAGCTCTGCACAGGACTGGAAAAAGTCGGGCACACTGGATAGAGGCAGAAATGTGGCTGTGCGGGCAATATGAGCCCTGAGATTAAATTTACTGAAAATATCAAAAAACTGTGAAAGCAGTTCCTGGGGAATTTTTGATCTACGAGATACCTGCGCGCAAAAAGAGGTGAAATCCATGTCCAGAAGAGTGGCGGTAATAAGTTCAAGGTACAAACTGAAAGAAACCGAACCGGTTTCCAAAAGATCAGGAAACTCTTTCCCATCTGCGGTTTTTATTAAAGATGTCTTATTTAAGGCAGAAATGAAGTTTTTACTGAATGATATTATCCCCATGTCTACTGCGCATTCGCCAGTACCTTCCAGAAGGGCATTTTTCTGAAGAAATTCCAGATCTGCCTTCTGGAAATAGTTAATTATGTTGGATCTGTAGGAATCAAACTTAAAAACGCCATGATTTAAAGCTTTGAGTATAGGTGCCCTGGTGGCGAACCCACAGATATCACCCCGGTTTTCTTCCAGCTCAAAAGTGTCAAAATCAGCAATTACATCCGCAGAAATTGTAACAACTTCTCCACTATTCCAGGGGTATCTTAAAAACAGACTTAAATGCAAATCCAGAACTACCGGAGGGATGATACTGCTGGATGGAAAAGGAAGAGGAGTAAAAAGGACTCCTTCTGGCGCATAAAAAGGAATCTGGGAATGCTTTTTCCCTGCATGGATAATCAGAATTGTTTCATCATCGATTCCTGGTTTGCGACTTTGCAGATATCTTTTTAACCCCAGTATCGTGGCTCCACCGCTCCCAATATTGCCATCTTGTGGATCAGCATAAACAAGGAAATTGATCATAGGTGGATAAAGACCATGATCGATACGGTTTTTGATAAGAGCCCGGTAGCTCTCCGCCTGTGTCTCAGAAAAGGTGGTTATGATACAGGTATTGAATATGGACATGTGTGAAATCGATCCTTTCAAACAGATGAAATATCTGCAAAATACCTTGAAAGTTTTGCGGCTGGTGATAAAACCAGGAACTTAAAAAATGACTACTTGCTTAATAGAATATATGTTATCCGGGCTAATCTACTGAAGATTTAGTTAAAATTTCAGCTATCATTATCATTATAGGAAAAACCAAAACTTTGGCCATATCGGCTAATTTAGGAAGAAAATCTTAAAACTCAAACACTAAATCCTAAGCAATTCCCAATACCTGATTATCAAATTTCTAAACAAGAGCAGAAAAAAGGCAAACATGTCCAAATTGAAATACTTTAGCTATGTTGAAAACGCCCTTATTTCTGTTTAGAATTCAAAAAAAAGGATAAGCACGAAATTCGATAAACGGAATTCGAAATAAGATCAGGAAATGGAAAAAGAAAGGAACTCACTTTCTAAACTTTAGTTACCTGAAGAGCTCTTAACTCCGTTTAGAAATTAAAATTCTGGAATTTGTTTAGGAATTAAGATTTGTGGTTTGGAATTAAATTGAAGCTGCTTACTGCAGCAAAGTCATAAATTTTTCGCTGCCACCTTTTGTGCTACCTGATCGCTGGATAATGTAGACACCACTTGGCAACCTCTGTGGTAGTTTGCAAAGATCCTGAAGCTGTCTGTTGTAGATCAATCTGCCTGAAATATCATACACTGCCATCTTCCTGTTAGGTTCAAGTGTAGCAGGTTTTTCTAATTCTGCATGTCCTTCAATCCAAATGGGTGCAGTGAAGGCATATTCACCTCTGAAATTTTTAACCTTTACATAGTAGTAAGTAAAACTGCGGCTTTTCTTATCAAACGAATGAGTCCATTGGACCTTGTGATCCATACAGGGAATAGATGCAACTATTTCTCCTCCGTTAGCAATAATCTGTACCGAAGTAATTTTGTCATATATATCGAAAGTATCCGGATCGAATATATTCACCTTTACCAGACACTGTGAAGGCCGGTGTAATATTGAACCCATTATGGAATCATTGATTGAATAGTGAATCTGAAGGTTATTATTCTCTGTGGAATAAACCCGGCATTTCTTTAAAGCCTCAAAAAGTTTCTCACGAGTCAGATCTGTGGCAAGGATCGCAGTTCTGGTTCTGTAAGCCTTTATCCATTCTTTGTTGTGGCTGTCAGAATTTGCTGTCGGAGCCACATGCCATCCCTGGTCAAGAGCTTTTATGTAGCTGGATTCATAACTTAGGTTACGTCTCATATTTATTATTTCAATTAGATTAATAACTCTGTCCAGTTCAAGGGAATAGTCCCGAAATTTATTGAACTCATCATACCTCTCAGTAGGATGATTCCATTGGGCTATGCACGTGCTGTCATTGACAAGAAGGGTATAGAAAGAGTCACGATCTATATTCTTCCACTCATACCATTTAGAATTAAGAACATTTATGTGTCCCCAGGATTTAGTCATTTCAAAACCGGCTATGGCTACAAAATCTTCTGTGGTGTGCTGGTCTGCTATGGTTATGGTGCTGTCAAAAAAAAATCTGGTACTATTATAGGAGTGATCGGTAACTGCTAAAAAATCAGCTCCGTGTTCGCGGGCCTGAATATAAGCTTCTGAAGGAGTCCCTTGCCCATCTGAAAAAGAGGTATGTGAATGCAGATCTCCAAAGAATATCCGGTAATTCTGGGTGTAAACAGAAACTGCAGTAGAAAATGTCAGTAACAGGGCTCTGACTGTAAAAAGAGAAACAGCCATTTTTGAACGCATTACACTTCCTAACCCTACTATTCTCTGCCAGGTGTTGGTGGAGCAACAATCCAGTTGTTTGGATCATCAGAGAACTGATTCAATTTTTTGCGTAACAAAGCCATGCCGATTCCATCTGCTTCATCGGGCCACAATTTGCCGTCTTCATATGCTACCACGTCAACAGCTTGATATGGTACCTTTACTTCTGCATTGTCTGTGTTGGGCTTTAATGGTTCCAACAGCTTAATAGTATCGCTGCTATTTCTTAGTACTCCCTTCGCAGTATTAAAAATTCTGACCCCTGCCGGCACACTATAGTAAGTTCTGAATCCCTCCACTGAGATAGTGTCTGAGCTGATAACCATCAATTCACCACTTTCAATAGTAACTCCCTCGGGAAATGAAAAGCTAAAGCCCTTTATTTTCCAGGTATTGACCGGATGTCTAGGATCAAACAAGGGTACAGGCTGGTTGCTGATATTTTTAATTTCAATATACTCATCGCGCCCGTTCTGTGCATTGTACATGATTTCAGTAATCACGACTTTACCTATAGCAGGTTGAGAGTTGGCAGCTCCAAGAGTGTGAGAACTAAATGTAGTAAAACGCTCTTCGCCAGCACTATTAATAAAGCGTCCAAAAGTGACAGAGTTGTCAAGTGCCTCGAATGCAAAACCATGAGAGTATCCTTTTATTAAAGCATTTGTGGGGTTTGAAAATAGATAGACTTCTTCTCCATTTTCACTTAGGCCAAAAGGAGATGGTAAATCCTGATTATTGAACTGGGTTTGATAAAATACCAGATATTCACCGGCTTTGATATTAGTTGCATCAGGGATACGGTATTTGTACGGAGAGTCTCTTGAATCTGTCAGATACCATCCACTGATATCAACTGGGAAGTTGTTTGGATTATATAACTCTATAGCATCTTCAAAGGGAGGATCGGTGTGGGGCATGATTTCATTGACGAAGACAGGCCCGGGATCCATGACTCCTGGAGAGCCATTTATTTTAAAGGAGAGTCGCCACTGTGAAGGCAGAGAGAAGTTGGTGTTTTCATCCGTAGAGATTGGAACTAAAGAATAACCCCTGCCATCTGCTGCTGGTGGCCATGGATTCTGATCATCATATTCAATGACCAGAAATTCTCTACTAACACTTAAGTCCTTTAAAGCCAGCCGTTCACCAGAATTCTTAAGGTTGCTGGTGTACTGGCCATAGGGTTCGAATTTATAATGTTTGATGAATTCATCTTTATTCGAAGCAAGCACCAGGAATTGACCGGGGTTGATGAAAGCATCATCGCTGAATCGATAACTGACTCCATCGCTGATAGAAACATTGGAAAGAGAGATTTGCTCTTTCCCCCGATTATACAGCTCAATAAACTCTAATGCATCTGACAGGGAATCTGAAGTCGGGTTATAATGAATTTCTGTGATAATCAGATTAGATAAAGAAGCCCTTGCTGGAGTATCCTCTGGAGGATTAATCAGGGCACACCCAATCAGCAGACCCGAGGAGGCAATAAGAAAGGAAAGCTTCATTATAGATAAATTTATTCTCATTCATCCTCCGGAAAGAAGTCCTCAAAGACAGTGGATTTACTTCTGTTAAACAGTCCATCTGTCGAATAACGTGAGAAAACACCTCTTAAGCAGGTGGAGAACTTGGAAAATCCTGTCCTCTGTAAATTAAAAGCCCTGACCAGATCGATCATCCATAGTGGTACAAATGAGGTGTAGCACTTCAATTCGAGGATCGCATAACTGCAGTTGTCATTACCCATTGCTAAATCACAGGGAATCATAGCATCTTCAACCGGTAAAGGCGAATAGTCACTTTGTGCTTTATAGCGTAAGTTGATATCAAAGGTTACCCGTGCGTATTCATCGTAATTGGAGAAGAATGCCTGGCGTCGGTATTGTACCAGTACAACGGGCTGAGCATTATACTTGAATGCAGTGTGATAGAAAAGATCTCTGTGTTTGGTATTTTTAGGATCTTCAAGTGGTGGTAGTTGATCTTTTGAGGCATAAAAGTATCTCTCGAATTCGGGATCATCGATTCTCGCACGGGTCTTCCTTACAATATCACCTATGCGCTGCTTTATCTCGAAAAAATAGGGCAAGGTGGGGTTGTCACCATAGCATCTAATGCGCATGTTAAAGCGTTTCTCCGCTTTCAGCATTCGTTTACGCAGAAAAAGAAAGTCCGGTGTATCAAAATACAGACTGTTGATTTTGTAGTATTTATCAGGTGAAAGAGCAGAATATTTGTCGTATGAGCAATAGGGAAGTATGAATTGGATTATAGGCTCGACCAACTGGATCGGGATGGTATACTTGGATTCAAATCTATCAAGCAGAGCGGGTGTTGTTACAGTCGAAACAGCAGGACTTTTCCTGATTCTGGTTTCCAGCTCAACATTTGTCATTCAATAATCTCCATGTCTTCTGAGAGGTAGTTGCGCATTGGTGAGGCGGAAAGTAATCCTGCATTATCAATAACAAACAGGTAATTGCGCATTATACCATGTTTAATCCAAGTCATATCGATCTGGTTTTTAAGAATGTTTTCTTTGATATCCAGCAGGATAAGAGGATCGATTCCCTCTATCTGCAGGAATTTTTTCAGTGACGCTTCGGCATCCACCTCATTAACTCTTGCAGATAAATACCTGTATTGAGCAATAAGCTGTTGCAGATCAGCCAGATCTTTTCGAACCTTTTCGCCTAATTCTTCCTTAACCTGTTCATAGTTTTCAGCTTCAGAAAGAAGATCAGCCTTGAATTTATTAAGTTGATGACTGGCCAGAGTCAGATTGGGGATTCGAAAGTTAAGCTCTACAGCAAAAGCATTATTCAGATTGTAGTCTTTACCCTGATATTTTCGATCATATTCATCTACTCTGTCCCCATTATCATAAAGGAAACTTAAAGCGTCAAAAACCTTGTGTGATTCAGCTTTCTCCATTTTGAACCGGGACTTTGCCAGATCAGTTCTGGTGCGATATAGTTTGATTGCTGCATTATTAGTATCAAGGGAAAATCTGGTGGTTTCTATGCGGTTCATGATAGTCTTGATACAGACCAGATCAGAAGTATCAAATCCGATAAAGGAGGTGTCGTTAAGGTAAATGCTTGCTCTCTGTTCAAGAACTGTGATGTATTTGTCTATTTCAAAACTGAAAACCGCCTCTTTTGACATGTCTTTTTCTTCTTTAATAAGCTTCTCAAGCTGAAAGTCTTCACTGTATGACAACTTTTCCATTACTTTGATGCGGTCATCATACAAAGTAAGAAGATCCTTATAAAGAACCTTGAGTGCCTTCTGTTCCAGCAAATCGATAATGTTGAGATATCTGTTATAAATGGCAAAATTGAGCAGATACTGTCTTTTTGCCTTTTTATTGCATATCAAAGCATCATTGTACCGGTTTCCGGTTCTTGTTTCCTGAATACCTCTGGGAGAGATTTTTACTGAATATCTGAAATCGACATCATTAAATCCGGTGTTTCTTATTTCAAACTCTATATCATCTATGCCAGGAATTCCCGGATATGATTTCTTGACTGCGGCATTTTTATCATCCTGAGACTTGACTACAGGATCAACATGTGCAGATAAAATAAACTGTTTAATAGTTACCAGCTCAGAAGCCACTGAAGCAGTCGATAATGTCAAAAGTACTACAATAAACCGGATTGCTTTCTTCATAATGACCTCTTCAAAGTAGTAAATTGTGAGAGCTTATCCGAGCCGTTATCAAAGGTGATAAGGAAAGTTTGATTATTGAAAGTGATGCCTTCAGGTTTTAATGAATGATAATTTTCAAGAACCTTAAGTTGATTACCCTCTGTTAAAACCCACAGACGTCCTGAAGCTACTTCTATATCATTACTGAAAATAGTGGCAGTAGATAAAATGTAGAGATTGTTGTTATCAAACTGAATATCTGAAATCTGATAGATAAGACCAGAACTGTCGTCTTTGAGGTGCAGAAGTTTCCACAGACTGACATCTGCGGCATTGATAGTACCTTTTTCAAAGATTGATTTAACATTTCTAATCCGTAAAATTGCAGAGCTGTCATTAACCAGCGGCTCTTTAAAGCTGAAAAGGAGACTGCTGTCTTTAAAGGCGACTCCTTCTATATCAGGGGTACGCTTAACCAAATCAACCTTTATGAGATCTGTCCAGTTTGCTTTATGGTCGGCTTTTTTTGCAGCTTCAGCTAATGCATCAATGAGTTTAATTTCACCTGCGAGGGAAAACTCCTCCCCACTTCTTTTCAGACGCACCAGTCTTTTTCTTTTATCTGGAAGTTTTCCTTTTTTTGTAGGATTTTGAGAACTGACTATGTAGATGTAACCTTCATCTCCTGCTGTAATCGCTTCCAGGTCACTGATTTTTCCTAAACCTTCAATTTGTATTTCCCGGCTTAATACTCCATTGGAATCCATTAGAAAGAGATTTGAAGATTCATCACTGATTACACAGTATTTCCCAATATCCGGAAGATATAGCACACCTGATGCCTCAATGCCAAACGAAGATACTGTGTCGTTAAACCAGGAGATATTTCGTATGGCTGGCAAGAATGCAGATTTTGTGGTGTCTTGACATGTAGCGGCATGAATGGAAGAAGAAAAACCCAGTCGCTCCTTAAGGCCTCTGCCGGCTCTGTTTTCACTAGAGATGCGCACTTTCTCACCAAGGAGGAAACTGTTGTTTGGGGGAAGTTTAATAGTAACTTCACGACCCCACATCAGAAAATCCTGGACAGCTCTGAGCCTTATAGGATATTCTACAATGCGAGTTCCTACACCGATAACTTCTCCCTGGATCACGTTTTTCTTATCGGTAATTGAGTGGACCATGACTTTCTGTCCCAAGGCGACTGAAGTATATATGTTCTCGTGAATGTATCCCAGAACAAATGAGGGCGATTTAGAATGCAAAGTGGCAATAGAATCGAAAGCAGGTACCATTTCGCCTTTCTTATAATGAATTGCCCCGATGATTCCATCATTTGGTGCAATAATGAATAGTTTTTGTTTCAGCTCGTTATATAAGCGGAGCTGGTCCTGATACTGTTTGAGCATCTCCTGCAAAGGGTCTACACCAAAAGAGATTTGACTTTGAAGATTCTCATCAATAATTGTATTTGATTTATTTATGCGGGATAGTTCTTTTTTAAGATTCTGGATCCGGATCAAAGTGGGATTGCTGTCACTGGTGCCATGATTTTCTGTGTTAATGCTTCGAAGCTGTTTCATAAGTTTACGGTTAATTTCATATTGAGATTGGAGCTGCTGGAGTTCCGAAAGTATCTCTATGAATCTTGCTTCATTCTCAGTTTTTATCTGGCGGATTTCCGATTTGGACAGGTTTGCCTGAGTCTTGCTGCGAGTCACCATCTCGCTAATCAGATGGCTGTATTCGCTAATCTTAAGATCAATTTCGGGGCTCCGCATCTCCATCAAGGTATCTCCGGCCTTGATCGATTGTCCCGGAGTTACACGCATATCTCTTATTTCAACACCGAACTCAGAATTGATAACCATCTCTTTGGTCTCAGCTATGCCGTAAAAGTTGGTAGATTCACGACGGATATTGATCGTCACTATGGTCAGTGCAACAACCAGACAGATACATACTGTGTAAAATATTTTCATAATTTATATCTCGATTCCATAAATTGGTTCTTAAGATGTGGTTTACTCATGCCCTGTTACAATTCGACAGTCGTTTCCTGCAGAAGAAGGTTAACATCTTTAATTGTGTCCAATTTGCGGATGTCCAATATGAAATTTTCTTTTGCTTTAGAATTCCTCAACTTGACATGATAAGCATAATCGAGCCTTTCACCCTGAGCCAGCTCTCTAAGACTTATCAGAGCAAAATTCTTACAGTGGTTTTTCATGATCTTTTCCAGATTTATCTGATTGCCTTCTACATTTTCCAGATTAAACCTGAGCATTCCGTCAAAGTGGCGTTTCTGACCAAACGGGGAAAAGTATAACACAGTTGCTGCTCCACAAAATCCCAAAGTTCCCACAATGGCAATTCCGTAACCAAAAACTCCGCAGGAGATTCCTGCTGCCACTGCCGAAAACATGAAAATTATGTCTCTGGGGTCTTTAAAAACAGTTCTGAAGCGGATTATTGCCAATGCTCCCAGGATACCTAAGCCCCTTACCGGATTGTCTCCCATTGCCTGCATAATAGTTCCGGCGACTATTGAAACCAGAATAATTGCCTGGACAAAATTCCGGGAGTAAGAAAGTCCGCAATAAGTTTTTTCGTATGTCAAAGCAATCAAGGAAGACAGCAGAAAGGAAACCATCACAGTATAGATAATACTGATAATCGATGGATTAGTGGCTGTCGTCTGAAGAGTTAAAAAATCCAGCATAGTAAAGTTGCTCCTTGTTTTATGCGCAAAAACTAAGTTACAGAGTTGAATTTACATGTGTGATGTAAAGAAAAAGTTCTGATGGCTGGTCCGATTTGAGTATCACCCTTACTTCCCTTTAAACTCGGTTCCGGAAGTGCTTTAACCGCTAAAATTAAATGCCCCAATCTTAACCAAGAAAACAACCTCAGTGACCCTTTCCGTAGATATTTCCAATAAATCCTTTTTTCTGCTGAGGGCGTTTATTCAGAAATAGTATTGATAATAGCTCATATTTAAAGCTGGTTCATTACTAACCAGTCCCATGGCAAAGCTGCCTGGTTCTGGTAATATAAAAGTTTAATGATTCTCTCACAAATAACTATTCAAAAAAATATGACCCTTTCTGCATCCATAAATATGGTTATTCCACATTTAACAAAAAAGTACATCATTTTTAATCTGCCTATTTGCCGACGAAAAAACCAATGTCCTGTTTTCAGGCAAATAGTATAAAATTATATAATCCACTCTCGTTTTTAAAAAAAACACACCGATCTGGAACTGTTGGTTAACAAAACTCTATTGCCATTAGATGATAAGACTTTTTATAATGTTCATAAATTTTTTATATAAAGATCCTATGAAAAAAGATGCCATTGGATCACTTATTTCGTTTTTACCAGCCTTTTTTCTTAGCCTCGGTTAGCAGAAAGTATTTTGGACTCTTCATGTTTCAAGTTTTCGGGGCTAACTCATCTATTAATGAGTTTGAAGTGCATAAAAAAAATGAAAATTTCCATACTCAGGAGCGGTTCCAGCGGGAACTGTACCCTTATTCAGCACAATGGTTGTAGAATCCTTATCGATGCAGGAATGAGTCAGAAAAGGGTTAAAGAGGTCCTGGAGGAAGTGGATCTGGATCCCTCCAAAATTTCGGCAATCGTTGTAACTCATATGCATTCAGACCATTGTAACTACTCCACTCTTCAAATATGCCGAAAGTTTGGCATAGAGCTTTTTGTTCATCAAAAAAATGTTGCTCCACTGCGATCTGTTCTGCAAAAGGGCAGATGCTGCGATGATCTGAAAGTCAGAACATTTAACGATCTGCCGTTTCAGATAGGAACAATGGTACTCAAGCCTTTTGATATCTCACATGATGCTTATGTAGTGACATCGGGCTTTAACGTCTCTCCGGAATCTTCTGATGAAATCTATCTCTCCTATGCGGCTGATCTGGGAGTTTTTCCTGATAACCTGATATGTCATTTTCAAAATTCAAAAACAATAGTATTAGAATCTAATCATGACAGCGATCTTTTGTGGGAAAATCCACGCAGACCATATATTCATAAAAAAAGGGTAGCTGGTGAAAAGGGACATCTTTCAAACATACAATCTGCTGATGCTCTGATAAAAATTGCAAAGATCTCGGCCAGAATGCCTGATAATGTGATTCTCTGTCATCTCAGTAAGGATCATAATACGCCGCAATTAGCTCTTGACTGTGTGGGGGCAAGACTTGAGGAGCAAAACATAAAACTTGCGCTTCATATTGCCCAAAGAGATCAAAGAACTCCGTTTTTTGAGATCATATAGCCTCTTAAAATATCAATTAACGCATGTATCCCTTTTTCATCAAGGCCCATTCTCTGGCTATCGCATCCTCATCATTTGACCAGAATGACACTTTACTGGCTACCGCCTTTACTTTGTCCAGAGCATTACTCATAGCGATTCCCATACCCGCAGTCTCAAGCATTGGGATGTCATTTTCGGCATCACCAAAAGCTATGGTTTGAGTTAAATCCAGACCATGGGCCTGGGCTAGAATCTTAAGACCAGTACCTTTGTTTGCCAAAGGATTAAGAAATTCCAGATAATGATCCCAGGTTCTGCAAATATATACGGAATCTTTCCATAAACTTCTGAAATAAGCTTCCTGTTTATCTATTTCAGTTGAGTCTCCCACAAATAGAATCTTTGATGGCTCACAGTCTGAAAACTGGTCAAATGTTTCCAGAAAGACCTGTTCAGTAGAAGTTTGTTGATAGTAGAGGTCGATCCAGGGCCGGTTTTCAGGCTTCTTTAACGTATAGAGTTTGTCGTTAATATAATAATTTAAAGCGAAATTCTGGTTTTGAGCATAGCTGAGAAGAAAATTGGCATATCTGGCATCTAATGGAGCCTCAAAGATCAATTGAGAGCTTAGATCATTACTCTTGTAAATCGCTGCTCCGTTTAAAGTAAGCATAGAAATTTCCAGACCCTCGCTGCAATACTTACGCATGCTGCTTCCCAACCTCCCTGAGGCAAATGCAACGACAGCACCACTCTCATGAATCTCTTTGAGGGCCTGCAAATTAGCATTGCTGACATTTTTAGCCGAATCTAAAAGCGTTCCATCAAGATCAAATGCAAAGAGTCTGGGAAACATAAAACCTGCTTTCCTATTTTTTAAGCTAAAAAATAATATCAAAAATAGTCTATTTCCTGCCTTCTCAAGGACACTTTAAGAAACCATCAGCTTTAAAATTCAATTAAGCCAATGATGCTTCTTTTCTGAGTCTGTAATCTAATCCTTTTTTTGAAGATTACATCAATGATATTATTTTTAACCAGAGTATCAGAAATCTGATTGCCACAGACCATTTTTCCGGAGGGCACTAATGAACCTTTTAAGAGAGACTTTAAAGGATTGCAGCGACGAAGAACTGATAAATCAGTATTTCAATCACCGGGAGGAGTACACTCCTGAAGCCTTCAGTATCATAGAAGAAGAGGTGAATTCACGCAATATCGATGAAGGTCTGTTAGAAAAAAAACCGGAAGTTGAAATAAAAAGGGGCCAGTTGAGTTTGGACAGTGATGATTTTATCCTGTTTGAAAACACATTTACCAGAAGCGATCTAATGGCAGCAATATCCATTCTTAAGGAGCATGAAATATTGTTTTATGCTGACAACCCCACCTCTGTTGATTTTTTACCGATTGAAAGTGAAATTTTAAAGAGATTTTCCATTCATGTGCACAAAGAACATTCAGAGAAGGCTCACCAGATTTTAGATGAACATTTTGAAAAGGTGGGTTCTGATTATCTTTCCAGGTATTGCGGAGCAAAGGATCGGCTCAAGTCCTTCAACTTTCATGATATTCGCATATCAGAAATAGAAGCCAAAGAACTGATCGATGTGGGATTTTCCTCTGAAGAAATAGAAGTCATCACCAGTTATGGACAGCGCCTGCTTTCCGAAGTTGATACCATAGAAGAGCAGCGGGTAATCTTTTTCTATGATTCGGTAGAACCGCTTGTAGAATCATTACAGAAAAACACAGACAAGTTGACCCGCTCTGATCTGCTGACAGTTCTTGAGGTTTTACAGATTTATTGTGATGAACCTCAATTTCCGGAATTTATGGATGAAGCGATAATGACTCTTTTAAGCTTTTTCAACGAATGAGTCAAATTACTACCAATAGAAGCGGTAATTCTTGTTTTTGCAGCGTAAGGTATCCAAAGCGCTGCCGCTTTGTCTTTATTGTACCCGATGTGGTGCGGATCAGAAAAATTGAAGGACGTTTTACGCTCTGACTAGCCGCCTTACTCCACTCTGGCTAAGTCAGTGGTTTCTTTTTGGTAACCCCTTGAGGGATTGCAATACAGATGCCTGACCCGTCAGTTTAAGTAATGAGTACTTTAATTTAGGAAAGTAATAGCTGCTTCTTTCTTAAATACAGCTAAAGTTGAAAGAGATACTTCTTTGTTGAAATGGACTATCATTCCTTTGCCAGGAGCGGTAGTGGCATAAATGGAAACCGTTTTGCAGTTACAAATTTCCCGGAAAGCTTTTGCAAGGGCGTAAGTCTGAGATAATATCGACTGTTCAGAGTTTTGAGTGGTCCTGTATTCTACTCTAAACGCATCGTTTGCGGTAGTGTAGACATCGAGAATTTCACCGAATGGCTTTACTGCTTCTGATACTGAAAATACTGAGCTGCCAAAAATCTCTTCCATCTGCTCTCTGGTCTCTCTCAATTCCTTGCTCATAGCTGCGCTACGATAGGCATTAACTAATCCAAACCATGCGTGCATATTGTACTTGTTAAACGATATGGCAATTTTATAAAAATTTATGGATTTCAAAAAATCGTTCCCACATGTTTTAGCAGAATCCACCCACAGGTAAGATTCGTGTTCAGATTTAGAGGAGATTTTTTCTCTTGCTCGAGTTTTCTTATCTGATTTTCTGGCGTTTTCTGTGGTTTTTTTGTTGTCTGCAGGCTCTGATTTTTTACGGGAAATCAGGATTTTTCTTTTAATCATATAACGGTTTTGATTTCTGGAGGTTACAAATCCGGCAATAACTAACATAAAGATTAGAAGAAATCCTGCAATAGAGAAAGTCAGTCGGCTTTTTTTACTGCATTGAATAGGGCTATCAACTTTAATCGCTGGTACTGAATTCTTTGTACCCGCATGAATATCTGGAAGCTCTCCTTTTTCTTTGAAAACCGTAGTGACTGCTTTAGTCTGAGAATCGTTTTCGGGTAAGGAAATGGAAAGAGGGGTGTTATCTTCTTCAGTTAGCTGCTCTGTTATTGTAAATTTCACTCCCAACCGGTATAGTTGTCTGCTTTGATATTGTAACTCATGAGAGCTTAGATTTTTCAGCAACACGAAAGGAGTTTTTTCTACAATAATCAGCGCCTTCTGAAGAGAGATGGCGGGGTCATGAGCCAGTTGCCGTGCAATAATCATTTTTGGCCGGTTATTTTTAAAGGAGATTACTGTAAGTGTATATTTCATAAGATCTCCGTTATTTGTGGCAGCTTTTTGTCACGTTTCGGTTGTGAGCAGAATTTAATTATATTATAACAATCAAAAGCATCTCGGTTCAATCCGGCCGTTAATGCAGGTGTTTTATTGAAAAATATTTTTAGTTTTGCTACTTGACCGTTCTATGTGGCAGGATTCATATTATGAATCTTAAAAATAGAAATACCTTTTTGAAAGGAATTGGGCGTAATGTCGAGCGTCAAAAAGAAGAGAAAAGCGAAAATAAACAGACACAAACGCAAAAAACGTCGTCGTATGAACAGGCATAAAAAGAAGTAAAGCCGCTGCATCATTACTGTACAAAGTATTGTTGTGTCAGTTCTTATATGATTAAAAATTGGAGGTGTATTTTACATCTCCTTTTTTTATAGTTACTTGTTTTTTTCGTTATTCTGCCGAAAAAACTTCATAGTTGCTCCTGCTATTTTTGTGCCTTTTATATTTATTGTCTAAAAAGTAATTTCCCATACTTACGGCTTTTATAGAGCATTGTAAAATCTAAGTCAAACTAACTCTTCAGAAAGACCAGATGGTTTTACAGGGCATAGTAACCGAGATAACATATCAAAATGAGGATTCCGGCTTCATGGTTGTTCAGTTAAAACCGGAGGCTGCTAAAAAACATTACACCTGTGTAGGAGTAATGCCCAATGTTGTGGCTGGGGAGTCGGTTTGCTTTCATGGCGAGTGGGAGACACACAAACGATTCGGACAGCAGTTTTCTGTGAAAAGATACGAGCTGGTGAAGCCTTCTACACTCGAAGGGATTGAGTTATTGTTAGGCTCAGGTTTAATCTATAGTATCGGGCCGGTTCGGTCCAAAGCAATGATAGAAACTTTTGGCTTTGATACACTAAACATCTTGGATAAAGAACCTCAAAGATTATTAGAAGTTCCGGGAATAGGACCAAAGATGATGGAAAAGATTTCAGAATCCTGGCAACAGCACAGCCAGATCCGTCATCTTATGCTATTTCTTCAGGACTATGGAGTCAGTGTCAACCTTACGCAGAAGATATTTAAAATCTGGGGAGAGACGGCTCAAGCCAGAATCAGTGAAAATCCATATGCACTGATTGATGATGTCTGGGGTGTAGGTTTTATTAAAGCTGATGTTATAGCTCAGAAGATGGGTTTTTCCCATGACTCGTTCAAACGAATCCGTGCAGGGTTGGTTCATGTCCTCCAGGAAGCCGCAAATGATGGTCATTCATATTTGCCGGTTTCTGAATTGGTTCGGAAATCGGCTGAACTCCTGGGGGTCAAAGAGGAATTAGTGATCTATTCTCTGGATCATGTTATAAAGGTCGGTGCATTAATTAATGATGAAGATTGTATTTATTTGCCCAGCTATTTTCATGCAGAGAAACATATTGCAGAGAACCTGCTATCCAGAAAATCTCCCGACGATATGCAGGTGGAGGGAAAAGAGTTAGAAAATTGGCTGATCTATTATCAGAGTAGACATGGTTTTCAAGCAGACCCTTTGCAGATCAAAGCTATCAGGCAGGCGATTCTAAATCCCCTTTTCATCCTCACAGGGGGCCCGGGTACTGGAAAGACTACTATATTGCAAGTGATCGTATCGTTTTTCCGGGAAAAACGCAGTTTAATTGCATTGGCAGCTCCAACTGGAAGAGCGGCTCAAAGGATGGGGAGTGTAGCGGGGTTGACTGCAAAAACTATCCACAGGCTCCTGGAGTTTAAAGGGGGATCGTCGGGACACGGTTTTGGAAGAGATGAGAATAATCCCATAGAAGCAGATGTAATAATTCTCGATGAGATGTCTATGGTGGATGTTATGCTTATGCATAAGTTTATTTCTGCAGTGAAAATGGGCACCAGACTTATTATGGTGGGAGACTTTCATCAGTTGCCCTCTGTGGGGCCGGGAAATGTGCTCTCTGATCTGATTGATAGTGGATTTATTCCCCATGTGCATCTGAAGACGATTTTCAGACAGGCTGCAGCAAGCAGAATCGTCACTGCCGCACATGAAATAATTTCAGGGATAGTTCCTTCATTTTTCAATTCCAGAGAAGATAACTGCTTTTTTCTGCAGCAACAGGATCCTCAGCAAAGTGTATCGTTGATTGTTGATCTGGTTTCGAGACGGCTCCCAGCTCGCTATCAACTCAACCCGATAGTTGATATTCAGGTTTTATCCCCGATGCATAAAGGGTTTTTGGGTACGCAGAATTTAAATAAAGTATTGCAGAAAGAACTTAATGGTCAGACTTGTTGTGTATCTCGTGGAGAGAGCTGTTTTTTTTTGGGTGATAAGGTTATGCAGATTAGAAATAATTATGATTCTGGTGTTTTTAATGGGGATATCGGCAAAGTAGTTGAAATAAACAATGAGCAGGGGTTGAGTGTTGATTTTGATGGTAACAGGGTTCAATATGAAAGCAAGGATCTCGATGAGCTGGTAGCGGCTTACTGCATCAGTATTCATAAGAGTCAGGGTTGTGAGTTTAAAGCAGTTATAATTCCTGTAAGTACCCAGCATTATATCATGCTCCAGCGTAACCTTTTTTATACAGCGCTGACCAGGGCAAAACAGCTCTGCGTTTTCGTTGGATCTGATCAGGCATTGGCGACAGCAGTAAAAAATGATGAAGCTCTCAAGCGATACTCAAAGCTTTCTTGCCGTTTGCGTTGCGCATGAGACATTTTATAAAGGAAATCTGTTGCCCCTGTTTCCAAGAGACAACTATTTTTCAGTAATGTTATTTTTAATGGATTAAAGTATCTCATGGATTTGGAGCTATAAGGATCAGTACTGTAATTTATATTCGGTACTTGAAAGCCTTATTGTAAGCATTATATATTTTCTTAATATATTAGGTAAAAGCGCCAGTAGCTCAGTTGGATAGAGCGTCGGCCTCCGGAGCCGAAGGCCACAGGTTCGAATCCTGTCTGGCGTACTGAAAATGAAAATTAAACGCGAAAATACAACTATCCTTAGCAAAGGAGGTTATTATTAACTTCCGTACTAAAAACCGCGGTCTTTTTGAGATTGTAGAGCCTGTTTTGGAAGAAGGCGAAGTTTTTGATTCTTCTCTTCTTAAAGAAACAGTAAATTCTCTTATTGCATCCGGCAAACGGAATTTTGCCCTTGATTTATCTCCCCTTGATTATATCTATTCAGATACGATCAATGCATTGATGGCGTTAAACAGGATCACATTGGATGTGAGTGGGCGACTGTCGCTTCTGGGTCCACAGCCTGAGGTATTACAGATCCTCAAGCGTGCCGGTATTCATAATATATTGAGAATATTTGATAATGAAACCGAGCTACTCAGGACCTCAGAAGAGATCATTCTCCAGACCTCCAGCTTTCATCTTGGGGAGCTTAAAAACCTGGCGCAGCAGGAGCCTCAATCAGAATTCGATCAGTTGCGTTCGGAGATTGGCTCAGCATTTGGCGGTGCACCTTCTGACATGCAAGAAGATCCTCTGCCTCCACCGCCAAAAACTAAAAGCATCTCTTCGTATATGCCATCCCAACCGCCGGCAGGTGGCCATCTTGCTTCGTCTATCGAGCAGGAATTTGATGATGCATTCAGCCAGTTTGAATCCGATGATGGTAATATGGATTATAATGCTGCACCACCAAACCAGTACAATAATCCTCAGGCGGGTAATTATATTCCACCTCCGCCTCCGACTAGAACTGTGTTCAATCCGGCTGCTGCACAGTTTCAGAATCGTCAATATATGCCTCAGCCACCGGTTTCTCCTGTGCCACCACCTCGTCCTGTGGCTCCACAGACACCGGGTTTTGAATCTGCTCAAATGAGTTCGGGACATCAGCCAACCGATTTCTCTGGCGTTAGTGACGACCGTTTTCAGCCATCTGTTTCAGCTCATGCTGCTCAGCCAATAGATGATGATTTTGATGAAGAGATTCTAGGAAAAGCCAGAACTTCAAAAGTTAAAATCAAGGATGATTCTTTTGATGAATCCGATGATGACTTTTTTGAAGAAGGAAGAAAAAAATCCCCGGTACCAATGCTTATTATAATAGTGGTGTTATTGGCACTTGGCGGAGTGGGTGTTTATTTTGCTTATAATATGTTGTCAAGTAAACCGGCTGTTCAGACTCCAGTTACCACTACTCCACAACCCCAACCTTCTACTTCAGCCGATACCACATCAAAGGTTACTGAGTCTGAAGTAAAGGAAGAGGAAAAGCAGACCCCTGAAGAGAAGGTAGTAGAGAAAAAACCGGAACAGACAGTAAGGGGAACAGCACGTGTGTCACAGTCAAAGCCTAAAGCCAAACCACGTCCTACTACCTCCCCAAGAAGTAGTTCTCCTGCCAGCAGACCAGTAGCAAGCGAAAATAAGGTAGTAATTACTTCCACACCATCAGGTGCAAAGGTTACCATCAATGGTGATTATTTGGGGATTACACCATATACCTGGGACAAACCCATTTTTGGTCCTCTGTCGGTAGTAGTGTCAAAAGATGGTTATGAAGATGATTCTAAAGTGTTTGAGTTTACGGGCGGAAGCGCCAGAGAGAGCTTTTCTCTACGCAAGGCAGCTATTGCTCCACCTCCACCGGTTACCTATACTGAGCCGGAACCGGAACCACCGGCACCTGTATATACACCTCCACCGCCACCACCTGCGCCTGTAACTAAATCGGCACCGGCGCCTGTGGCTACACCGGCACCTACACCGGTTTCCAGCAGTATCTCTGGTGGGGATGCATCAATTTTCATAGCGTCGATACCACCTGTAGCAGATGTATATCTCAATGGCAAGCTGGTAGGGAAAACCAATGTTTCTGAAATCAAACTGCCGGCTGGTACTCACAATCTGAAGTTTGTAAAAGGCGTTAAGGAGATCACTAAAGCCATTACTGTTCAGCCGGGAAAGAATCCCTCACAAATGGTACGGCTTCAGTAATTAAGAATGTTTTCTCATAAATCTAGGTTATCGTTAAAAAAATATCGGAAACGGAAGCGGAAAATTCCGCTCATCCGTTTCCTTCTGATAGCATCAGCAGTATTTCTGATCTGGAAGGTAGTTCCCAGAGATCATTCGACCGGCCAGCAAACACCAATAATGGAGGCCGCAATAGTTCCTGCTTTGCCATCGGTTAGCAATCAGATTCAAAAAAATCTGGAAAAAGAGGAACTGCTCACCTATGCAATAAAGCCCGGAGATACTTTTTACGGAATACTGTCAAGACTCGAAATCTCCAGCAATTGGGCCAGGGAAATACTTAACTCTTTAAAACCTTTAGGGTTACCACCGCTTTATCCTGGTGACTCGCTCATAGTGCAAAAAAGCGAAGATGGAAAAATTGAGGAACTGGAGCTGTTAAGCAGGTCTCAGTATCGCTTTCAGGTAAGCTGTTCTGATTCTTCAATAGAGGCTAAGAAAAAAAACATTGAAATGACTTCCTATACCTGCATGGTAAATGGGATTCTGGAGTCATCACTCTCAGAAGACCTCTATAAATACGGTATTTCTGATGTAATAACCTGGAAATTCGCAGACATTTTCGCCTGGGATATTAATTTCTTTCTGGATCCCAGAAAAGGTGATTCCTTTCAAATAATTTTTGAGCAAAAATATGCGGATGGTAGATTTGTGGGCTATGGTGAAGTTCTGGCAGCGCGATATGTTAATAATGGGAAAGAGTTTTTCGCCTTTGGTGTACCTGACAAGGATGGAAAGTGTTATTATTATGATAAAAACGGAAAATCAGTTCAGAAACAGTTTTTAAAGGCTCCTTTGAAATTTTCACGAATATCGTCGAAATTCAGCTATAATAGGAAACATCCAATACTTGGAATCGTAAGACCGCACCTTGGAATCGATTATGCAGCACCAACTGGTACACCGGTTTCTGCAGCAGCAGATGGCAGGGTCTCTTTCTCTGGATGGCAGGGCGGTTATGGCAAAATGGTTATTCTGTCTCACGGAGGTGCCTACGAAACCTATTATGGCCACCTGCATTCAATACGTTCAAAAATCCGGGTGGGCGCTTTTGTGAAGCAGGGTGATCAGATAGCCACAGTAGGGTCTACCGGCTTGTCCACTGGACCACACCTGGATTACAGGATGAAACGTCATGGAAAATTTGTAAATCCATTAACAATTTCTCCCCCTTCCAGTGGCACCATAACCGAGAGCAGAAAATTGGAATTTCAGAATATCAGGCAGGCCCGTTTAACTGCCATGGAAAAACGTTTTCCTCAACAGGTCGGATTACACATTTTAGAAATTGAAACACCGGTCACTGAAGAACCTGTTGTTCATCAAATTAACCGAGAAACAGGTTTAAATAATGGCATCAACACAGACTCTTGATCGAATTCGACTCAAACTGATCGACTCCGGAAAAGACATCCGCTATAAAATCGGTGCTTATGAATTCGTACTGAATGGATTGGATTTCTATATCACACAACTGGGTGAGAAACGTCACGTAAATGGCAGTGAGCTTTCCATTGCTCTTTTAGATTTCGCCTTAAAGCAGTATGGCCTGTTGTCCCATGATGTCCTGAGTTATTGGGGAGTCAAAAAAACCGATGATTTCGGTAATATCGTATTTAACATGATTTCCATCGGTCTAATGAGCAAACAACCAGAAGACAGAGTTGAAGATTTCTCTGATGTAACAGATATTGCTGAATTTTTTAGGGAAAAACAATATTACGAAATTGATAAAAACTATATAAAAAGCACAAAAGGTGCTTGATCGTTTTAAATTAAACATATATATTATGTCATCTTTGAAAAAAACGATGCCGCTTTAGCTCAGTCGGTAGAGCAATGGACTGAAAATCCATGTGTCCGCAGTTCGATTCTGCGAGGCGGCACTGTAATATAGAGAGGGCTCCGATAAATTCCGGAGCCTTTTTTTTTCCCCTCAAAGCTTCCATTTTGCACTAAAACAGGACGATGGGAAAATTTCTCTAGCCTCATTGAGAATCTCCCCATATTGTTTCAAATCATATCTGTCGGAAACATGGATTAAAACCAGTTTATTAACTCTTGCCTTTGAGGCAATGGAAGCGGTAAGGCCTGTGGTTGAGTGATAGTTTCGCTTGGCAAGTTCAATATCAGAGTTTCGGTAATGAGCCTCGCATACCATCGTCTGACAGCTATTCAAAAAGCCAGCTACACATTTAATGGTCTGTTTATCGGAAAAAAAGTCAGTGAGATACGCAATAGAGTCACCCGGGGTCTCAATCAACAATGACTTACGAAGCTCCTTGAAGGTATAACTGGTTCCGTTGGACTGTGAAACCACATAACCCTCCTTCAATTCTTTAAATTCTTTGAGCCAGGGACCACTGGTAAGTCCCAAAGCACTTAATCTTTGAATGTCTATATTCAATGATGGTTTTTCTCTGATCAGGTAGGCCAGTGAGGGGGTATGATGGTCGAGGGTAAATACACTTATTTCATAGGTATCGGTCTCGAAAAACGTGTTCTGGTATTGAGTGGTTTGCATGTGGTGGCTCACAGAGAAAGCTTCCTGAAGCTCATAACGATAGGATGTGTACTCTTGTGGATAAATGTCGCTTACTATCCAGGGGCAAGACATTGATCCATGTAAATTCCACATGAACCCCTCAAAGCGGTGCTGAATTATTCTTGCAGTTTGTGGTGGCCCCCAGATATGATTGGGCCTGCTGTTACGGCTATAGTTGGACCTGAAAAAGGAATCGAACCCTGCGATATGATCCATATGGAGATGAGAGAAGAAAAGATGATCGATTTTTTGAATTATTCCAACCGGAACTTTCTCCAGACACCCTTCTCCGCAATCAAAAAGCAGGTGTTCTAACTTTTGACCGCTATCTATGCTTACTAAAAGTGCATTATCTTCGCTTGGTTTGCCTAAGATCTGATAAGTGATGCTCATATACACGGTTCCATATACAGGTATAAAATTTAGTTAATGCAGTATAAATAATTTCAGTCAGTTTTTCCAAGGACTAAATCATTGGAAAACATCCAGTTGTTAAGTAAAAAGAATGTGCAAGGGACTGCATGTATTTTATCTTATGGTGATCATAGGAAAATTGTATCAGGTGATATAGATTGGAAAAAGGATTTTAGTGTAGTATTTTCTACGCTCTGTTATATAGAAAGGAATTTTCTGATGAATATAGTTGTCATCAGTTCTGCAAAAGAATGGGGAGGTTCAGAAAAAAAAGCTCTGTATACTGCACATGGCCTTGCTGAACTTGGACACAAGGTTTATTTCGGATGTCGTGGAGACATGTTTCAGAAAAGAGCATTGAAAAACAATATTCAATTTGTAGAGTTCCCTCTCGTTAACAATGTAGATGTAATAACATTTTGCAAGCTATGGGCGTTTTTAAAGAAAAAGAAAATAGATGTGATTATACCCTCAAAGCAGAGAGAGTATTTTCTTGCAGGGCTGGCAGCTAAAATGTTTACCAGCACAAAAGTAGCCGGACTATACGGAATCGACCGTCCGATTCATAATTTTAGAAACTATATCGTTTTTTGTTACCTCTTCGATATAGTTTATGTAAACTCCAGAAGAATAATAGATGTACTATCAAAGACCAGATCATTTGACGCACAAAAATGCAGATTAGTTTATGGTGGAGTGGAATCGTTTATTTGCAGTGACACGGTCAAAAGTAGAATGCGTGAATCCCTTGGTTTGGCTGATGATGAGATCTGTCTGATGAGTGTGGGAAGAGTTGCCCCACAAAAAGGTTTCGATTATGGAATCAAAGCTTTGTCTATACTGGTAAAAAGGCATCCAGGAGTCAAGCTGGTTATTGTAGGAGATGGTAATATTGATGCATATAAAAAGATCGCAGATGAATGTGGCGTTTTTGATAAAGTCATTTTTACCGGTTTCCGTCAGGATATCTATGATTTGATTCAGGCTTCAGATATTTTCTGGCTGCCTTCGCGTTCTGAAGGCTTCCCTAATGCTATGCTGGAGGCTATGGCTGCAATGAAACCGGTAGTAGCCTTTGATGTTGCTGGAGTTGCAGAAATAATCATAAATGAGGAGAATGGAATCATTGTTCCATTTGAAGACATTGAGCAGTTGAGTGAAAAGACTGCTTATCTTGTTGAGAATCCTCAGGTAATGAAAACTATAGGAAAGAACGGTGCCGAAACTGTGAAAAGGAAGTTTTCACTTGATATTATGTGCAAGAATATTGAAAAACACCTTCTGGAGCTTACTGGAAGTAAAAATTGCAACTGATTTATTGGAAATGAGCGATTTGTTAGTAATATTTAGCAGTTAAACCCCAATTTCTGCATAATCTGAAAAGATTCTTTCTTGATAAAAAAGCTCAGCCATATTATCGAACATCTCTGGTGTATCGGTTGTGAAAAACTGTCGCTTACGGTTTTTGCCCAGTTGATGTTCAATTTCATGATGACGTTTCAGATAATCATCCAGACTCTCTGCAACGATTGTTCCCTGACTGATTACTTTGATATGTGAAGGAAGTGCATCCTGGATATAATTTATTATGAGTGGGTAATGAGTGCACCCCAAAATGAGGGTGTCAATTACAGGATCTTTTTGTAAAAGAGACCTGAGGTACTTATTTATGAAAAAAGCAGCCCCCTCATTGCTAAACTCATTATTCTCGATCAGGGGAACCAATAATGGACATGCCTGCTGGGTGATGCTGATATGAGGGAAGCTTTTGGCCGTTTCCAACTGATAAGAGTTTGATTTAACGGTACCTGCTGTGGCTAATATGCCAATGTGCCCGCTACTGCTTAAGGTACCGATGATTTCGGTTACTGGGCGGATGACCCCCAAGACCCGTCGATTGGGCGCAATCCCAGGAAGATCTTTTTGTTGAATGGTACGCAAAGCTTTGGCAGAAGCAGTATTGCATGCCAGAATTATCAGATAGCATCCTTTATTAAAAAGCCAGTTTACAGCCTGAAGAGTGTATTTGTGAACGGTTTCAAAAGAGCGGCTTCCATAAGGTGCGCGTGCATTATCGCCCAGATAAATGTAATTATATTCTGGCAAATGTCTGGTTATCTCTTTTAAGACTGTCAGCCCACCAAAACCGGAATCAAAAACCCCAATTGAATAGTTTTTCAATAATTATCCTCTTTATTTAAATCCAAAGTTTGATCTTTGAAAGATACATTCAGGAGAGAAAAGAAGGCCAAAAGGAGATCTCTCTGGTCCGCCCAGTAAATAAGAGCCCTTTAGAAGACTCAGTCAGGTATTCTTATTGCTCAAAAATCTTTTTATTAACAGGCTTTAGCAATTATTTAATGCATCTAAAATTGCACTGCCCCGGTAAAAAAAGGGTTCAAGGTTTTAAATCTGAACAGGAATAAGCAGTAATCCTATGGAGAAATATAATTTTGATACAGATGTGATAAAAAGAAGCTTTTCTAAACCAGTGCTGGTTGATTTCTGGGCTCCATGGTGTGGTGCCTGCAGCATACTTAGTCCCGCTCTGGAGCTGCTACATGAACGGCACAGAGACGAATGGGTTTTGGTAAAAATAAATGTAGAAAAGTATCCGGTTCTTGCAGAAAAGTACAAGGTAAGCAGCATTCCCACGATTGTGCTTTTTATTGATGGAGAAATAGCGGACAGTTTTGCAGGGGCAATTCCAGGGCATGTCATTGACACCTGGCTCCACAACAATCTTTCTGGAAGAGCAGATGCCAATCTCAAAGAGGCTGAAATGCTCTACAGGACTGGCCAAAGAGAGGAGTCGCTTCAGAAGCTTTCCCGTATTCTTGAGCAAAATCGCGACAATAGCAAAGCTAATATTTTATATGCGCTCCAGACAGTGGCTCAAAATCCGGCCAAAGCAAAAGAGTTGGTCAACAACATTGAGCCGGTAGGATTTATCGGGGAGATTGCAGAAGCTGTCAGAGTGTTGAGCCAATTTAGCGAGGCTAAAATAAGTTCCGAAGAAAAAGGTGAAGCAACAGAGCATCTTAATGCTTCTGTTATAGCTTTCAAATCGGGTCAGACAGAGAAGGCAATACAGGAATCGATTGAAGTATTTAAAATTGATAAAAACTATATGAATGGAAAGATTCGGGGTATCCTTGCAGCTCTTATAATCTATTCAGGAGAGGAGAGCAAATTGGCTGAGAAATACAAAAAGGAGCTCTTACGAATATGGTGAAGAGACGGATTCAGTGGCGCAAATCATTATTTTTTTACCATGCACGTTAAAGCGCAAAAGAAACATCGAAGCGAAATAAGAACAGGAGCTGGACAGTAAATAGGAAAAAGGACTCTCTGAGATAAACTTAGTTACTTTTAAACATTCTTATCCATGTTTAGAAATTAGGTTTTGGAAGTTGGTATATGTTTAGGGTTAAAGAATTGTGATTTGGAATTTCCTCTGTTTGGATATTATTACGATAGTAGTTCCTATTTTTTTATTAGGTGTTTAAGTTACAGAAAATAGGTGAGTAGTTAAATAAGAGAAAATTCTTAATGAAAGGTGCATACCATTTCTATAGAAAGCCACAGGACTTGAATTATTTTATCATTTGATTGGCACAATAAAAATGTTTATTTCACGGAGCTTCAATGAAGATTGCCTTCGATAACATGGCACTTGGCTTGCCATGTGGGAATAGCGCTTATACCACAGGTTTAATTAAAGGTCTGGCTGCCGCCTTTCCTGATAACCAATATCATGTGTACTCGTATTTGAAGAAAAAGAAAAGGACTCAGAATGCTGTTGGTAATCTATCAGCAATAAAGATCAGCAGTGTTCTTCTGCACCCCTTGATACTTGGAAAATTTTTCAGCCCGATTGCTAATGCCATTAACTACAAAATCATGTGGTTTTCAAACAATAATGTAAATAAGGCAGATGTTTACCATTGCACCAATCCAATAAATTATACTTTCGGGATGAATAGAACTGTGCTTACCATCCACGATCTGATAGCTTTGCTGGATGAAGAATGGGTAACTCAGGGGGCAGAGGCTTTTTACAATGAAAGCATTAGCCGCATCATATCAGATGTCGATGCTATCATTGCGGTTTCAAATCACACACGCTCCGATATTATCCGGCATTTTCCGGAAGCAGAAAAGAAGATCTCTGTGGTTTATCTAGGTATCGAAGAAAGATTCCAATACTATCCACAATTAGATCGTTCGTTTCTGGACACTTTCGGGTATCCTCAAGATTATCCACCCTTTTTATTGTATGTCGGAGAAACACAGCCCAGAAAAAACGTCCACGGTTTAATCACAGCTTTTGCGGAACTTCCTTTGTCAATAAGAGAAAAATATCATCTGGTGATTGTTGGAAACTCCCGAAGGCATGATTACAAGGAAGAACTGCTTTCTATAGTGCAGCAAAGAAGTATTAAGGACAGGGTTCATTTCTACACCGATGTTTCTCATAATGATCTGGTTAAGTTTTATAATGCAGCACACGCCTTTGTCTTTCCATCCTTTTATGAGGGTTTTGGTATACCTGTTGCCGAAGCGATGAAGTGTGGTTGTCCGGTATTGACATCCACTGCGAGTTCTCTTCCGGAGGTGGGAGGTGATGCAGCTCTGTATGCTGAACCTAACGATATCGATGCTCTTAAAGAAAAGCTGAGGCAGATTATCGAAGATGAGGAGTTGCGAAAAACGCTGCGTGAAAAAGGCTTTGTTCAAGCATCGAAATTTGATTGGAAAAAAACTGCTGAATTGACCTATGATGTTTACCTCAGTATCTGAAAACTCTCTTCCCCATAAAGTGATATTATGAATAAAGAAGCTACAATCCTGGTCGTATCCGGAAATCTTGCAAGTAAGAATGCCATAGACTGCCTGAACTCACTCAGGAAAAATACTCCAAAAGAGTTGGTACGGGAAATAATTATTATTGAAGCCGGTATTCGTCCGGATTTTAATCATGCAGAAGAGATTAACAGAGTAATGCAAATATTCAAAGGAGAATATTTGGTTCTTCTGGATGATGATGTAATACTTGAAGCCGGTTGGCTAAACGGTCTTATCGGGTGCGCTCAAAAATACCAGGATGCGGGCATAATCGGAGCCATTCTTAAGGATCGGAAAAACAGAATTATTCACTCAGGTGGAGAAGTGTCCGATGATCATTTCGGAACCGAACTGAGAGAGCCGATTTACAAACCGACTGAGCGCAAATATGCCTGTAGTGCAGTGATGCTGATAAAGCGTGAGGCTGTAGAAAAGATTGGCCTCTTTGATGAAGGGTACAGAAAATATGGCCAGGAAACCGATTACTGTATCAGGGCCTGGGAGAAGGGGTTTAGGGTTTTGGTATCACCGGAAGCCAAAGCCATTCATCTTGTTGGCCAAACTGCACGACTGCGTCCTGATACAAAAGAGCTTTGGGAGAAAGACCGAATCAGATTCTACACAAAATGGAAAGACTCGCCTGTCTATAACAAATTCGAAATGTTTGATCTATGCAGACGTGGAGTCGTTTCTCCTTTTTCACCCAGTAAAGATTACAACGGTGATAGCAAAATTGCTAATCAGAAACCCAGCTCTATAGAGCAGATGAAACGGCAGATCGATAGCTTGCAAAACCAGTATAAACTTCAATATATCGATATTGCTGATAACGAGCTGACGGAAAAGGATTCCCTGTGCGAACTTGTTTCATATTGCAAATCCATAAACCTTTACCCGTCAATTGTCACCAGAGACCTGAATGCAGAAATTATCACTGAACTTGTTGAAGCCGGGCTTGAAGACCTGCTTATTAAAACTCCCCTATGCCCCGGGAATCACAGCGGAGCCTCAGGAAATAAACTGGTTATCGAAAGTATTGCCAATGCAATAGAGGTCATGAAAAACAAAGAATTCGGATTCAGGACAACAACTAATGTAATTAGTTCGGATTATGACCATCTGGGGTTGCTGGCAGAAGAGCTGATTATCATAGGGCCACGGATTGCAGATATTGTTCTCTTTAATCCTCATGGGTATAATGGATACTCAAAGGAGAGTGGCATCGAATTGCAGGCAAAATATTCCGATATGGCACCGCATCTTAAAGAAGCTATTGACAGACTGATCTCATCGGGTATATGGGTGAATGTAAGATATTTTCCGCTATGTCTATTAAAGGGCTACGAGCAGCATATATGCAACTTTCACCAGGCACACTGGGACCCTTATCACTGGGATTATTTTCAGGTGCAAGGGTTTGATCTCAAATACATAACGAAAGTAAGGCGTCGCATTAAACGCAAAACCCTTTTCGGTATTCACCGCGAAGATCGTATGAAACTTTGGCTAACCAAAAAACAGATATGCGTAAAAAATCAATTCTTCAAACAGTGCAGCCTTTGTGCAAACCGTGAAATATGCGATGGAATCTATCCGCAGTATGTTGCAAGATTTGGTTCTGATGAATTTAGGGCAATAGATGGTGAACCGATTCGGGATCCGTTGTATTATCGCAAAAAAAATCAGACCTGGCGAATGTTGAAACCTAAACCGATTCTTCAACACAATTAGAAAAATCGGATAAACAATTATTCTGTTAAATGCTCAGCTATTTTTCCTGTAGCTGCGAAATTCCAAGTCAAATTACTAATGCCAATCGCAGGGTAGAAAACCCTGCGTTGGAAATTGGATATTGCAGAAAAATTATCTTTCTTTAATTCTCCTTGTTATCTCAGAGCCAGCCTCACTTGTAGTGGCATTCCCGCCCAAATCTTTTGTAAGAAACTTCTGATCTTTGAGATAGGATTCAACGACGTTTTCGATAATCGCTGCTGCTTCACTTTCACCCAGAAAATCAAGCATCATTGCTGCACTTCTGATAGCAGCAACCGGATTAGCGATACTTTTGCCTGCTATGTCGGGCGCAGATCCATGTACCGGTTCAAACAGTGAAGGATACAAATGCTCTGGATTAATATTTGAACTAGGGGCTAAACCAATGCTTCCAGAGATAGCTCCTGTAATATCACTGATTATATCTCCAAACATATTTGAACATACGATAATATCAAAAACCTGGGGTTTTTGAATAAGAGCCATACACATAGCATCGATATGGTATTTATCAACTTTGACATCTGCATATTCTGGTGTAACAGCCTGCAGTACCTGATCCCAGAAAACCATCCCATATTTCAGTGCATTGGATTTTGTCACCATAGTCAGGTGTTTACTTTTACTTTTCCGGGCAGTTTCGAATCCATAACGGAGTATTCTTTCTACACCTTTACGAGTATGTATTGCTGTTTGTATTGCCATTCCATCGGGAGTGTTATTTTTAAAAAATCCCCCGGCTACAATATATTCGCCTTCGGAGTTTTCCCTTATCACTGTCAGATCAATATCACCCGTTTTTTTATCCGCTAAAGGGGTGCGAACACCGGATAAAAGCTTTGCCGGGCGAACACTTGCATACTGGTCGAACTTTTGCCGCATCTCGATGAGAGGCACAAGGGCTATGTGATCAGCAATATGGGCCGGATCCCCGATTGCGCCAAGAAGAATTGCCGGGTAATTGCTTAGTATATTCAAATAATCATCAGGTGCTACTTTTCCATGCTCTTTCCAGTACCTGTATCCCCATGAAAATTCTACAATATTCATGGCAAAACCGAACTTTTCTGTTACAGCGTTTAGCACCTTTTTAGCTTCTTCTGTTACTTCAATTCCGATTCCATCACCCGGATAGACCGCTATATCATACTTTTTCATTTTTGCTCCTAATGTTTTTTGAAGTTTGAAAGATTTCAGAGTGTGATAAAATAGATTGTGTTTGCAGGAAAGTGGCAGGATTCGAAACCTGAAGAAAATCAGGGATTACAAATTGTTTGAGGATGCTTCCCATTTAGCATCATACTTCGGCCCTAATCCAGTTTTAAACAAAGTGGTGATCAGCGATAATTAAAACCGAGGGGTGACGACAATTAAAAATGCAGGGTCAAAACCAGCACTTTGATTATCATTTTCTCATCAAAGGAGAGAAAATGATCAATGATGCACAAGTGAAAGGACTCTTAAAGCTTATGTCGTCAGGAATGCCGTTAATTAGCGCATCAATGAAAAGCGGGATGCGTGAAAATACAGGTGCAGTGGCCAGATGCCCAGTGAAAACCGCCCGGAACATACATGGCGAACACGAATTGATCCATTTGAGAAAATCTGGAATACTGAGATTAAACCACTTCTGGAACTGAACAACGGCCTTGAAGCAAAAACTGTTTTTCAGCAAATTCAGGAAAAACGCCACCTACAGCCACTTCCTGAAAATCGGCTGCCAGTATATACGGAATACAAAGATATTTACGTCTCAAATGCCAATATCGAATATCGAATAATGAATAATGAATTTCGAAGTAAATGAGACAGAAATTTTTAAAACGCCTGTCCACCCTACGTAGAAGCTGCTTCGAAGGACGGGCGTTAAATTTTCCGATTCCGTATTATTCCGGTATCATTTACAAATCCGCTTTTTCTTGAACTTTTCTTAACTAATAATTTCCCGTTTCCCCTCGTTGAAACACTCTTATCCCTGTTTAGAAATTAGAATTTAAAATTTTGGAATTTGTTTAGGATTTAATAATTGTGATTTGGAATTTTTGCTCTATGCTATTTCCGGTTTATTAGTCAGCAAGTGTTCAAATCGTGTCTTGGCACCCTCTACCGTTAAATCTTTCCGCTTCCACTCCGTGCTCACGATGACTGCTTCCAAATGGTGTGATAATGGCCGCCAACGCTCTGCAACTCCTGCTCCAGGATCTCTTCCACAGGGTGATTCGGTTGCTAAAAGCCTTAAAAACGTGTTACAGAGGTCGCCAGACTTGTGACAAAGGTCGATTTTTCATAAAAATCGATAAAAAGAGCATTTTACCATGTGTTTTTACCTGTTACTTACTCTGTAAGGTGTGTGACAGGGTGTCCTGAACCTGTTAAAGGGGTGCTTTTTATTGTGACTGAGGGTGCTATACTTGTGAACTATTCAATTTTCTTTGTAACAGATGGCGCGGAACTTGTTACAAGCCTGCTTTTTGTTCTGACAGCACATAAAAATGATCAAAAACCAATTGTAACAGCTTCAATAAACTCTGAAATGAGAGATTTTCATTAAAACAGGCGTTTTGGATACCCTATAACAGAGATTTTGAGGTGTGTGGCAGGAAAAAGTGGATCTGTCACAAAGAAAATTGTGTGATTCACATTCTAAAGTCAATGTGTCACAAGCTCCGGAGGCATTGTAAGGAGGGTTATAGCATTGTAACAGGGATTAGAGCATCTCACAGCTCATTTTCTGGCATAAATCATAAAAAAGACCGCTCACACGTTTTCCTTCAGATTTTTCGGGGGCGGACTCGGAAGCGGTCCGACCCCGTTTTACAAAAGTATGAGCGGCCTTTTTACTTTTATGCTGAACAGACAGTAGTGTCAGGTAAATTTGACTATTGATATTACAGCCGTTATAACACTTAATCAAGCCTGAATAAGAGTAACCACGAAAAGCTCGAAAAACACGAAAATGCCAGAAAAAAGAACCTTTCCGGTTCTTTTTTCGTGCTTTTCCTGTATTTCGTGGTTAAATATCCTGGAACTGAGCAACTGGGTTAGGCTACAAAAGATTTTTTTATAAATGCTCATATTTTAATAAAAATCTCATTTCCCTGTTATTATATTGAAATTTGATATGAAACTTTATTGTTCCGTCAAATTCTCCGGACACTACTGCTGAACAGACATTATTTAACTGTTGCTGTTTCAGTGACGGTTTCAGTTGAAGTATTGACCTCTTGCTGATCATCGGTTTCAGAATCATCATCATCATCAAGATCATCGGAGTCACCAGAAGAGGTCTTTCTGTATTTGCTGGTAAAGTTGGCATTGTAGTAATCAGGATCCTTACAAAAAGCTGCTTTTGTAAACTCTTTGATTTCGGCCTGGTTCTCAAGACACAATGTGATAATCCGGTTAACAAAATCAGATCCGCTATTCTGTAGTACTCCATTAACGATCACAAATCCTTTCATCTGCAACAAAGCGATCGCTTTTTCTGATGCTTCTTCGCAATAGGCGTCATCGATAACTTTCCCCTCAGGACGTATTCTTGCAGCAAGAGATGGATACTTTTTAACCATCGCAACCAGTCCCAGGATGTCAATCGCATTGTCGATATCACCGGAACCTTTCGCTATCTGCTTATACTTTTGTTTAACTTTTCTGTTTTTGCTGTTTTTAGCAATGAAACGTCCGACAACTCCTAATTCGAGCCGGAATTCTGCAATAATATTTACAAGAAGCGCATATTCTACAGCCTTTTCTTCCGATTCTGGATCATTACCAGAACCATCGCTTATCATTTTTGCCAGCAACTCAAGACAACCGCGATAGTAAGGCAGTTGCGTTTCATCCAGCCCGGCCTGTACAATCTTAGCCAGATTTTTTTCGAGATTTGCGATCAGTGAACCGTAGTCATCCAGATAGTTATAATGACTGAGACCGGATCTGCGGATTTTCCTGACTTCAGCAGCTTTTTTTTCAATCAGGCTTTTCATTTCAGGTGTTAAGGCCATAATATGTCCCTTCTTTTTAAGAGAGAGTGAATAAATAAAATGCAGTAATTGCGGAAAGACTGCATCATTTGGGATCAAATAGAGGGAAGTGGGAAAACTATAAACTAAAACTTAATGTTTACCCAATGAAGAGTATATAATTCCTGACGATATACTCGAGCAACCGTTTTCTCACATTTATAATATTATTTTTAATGATCAGCTTAGAAGTGGTAGCTTTACGATATATACAATGGCTTCTTTGGAAATGGGGGATACTCCGCAACAGGTTCGAAACCTAAAGACAGGTCCCCCTCAATAACCAGATCTAAATTTAGGCACGCGTTTTAATGGAGATCAACTTTCAAAGGACAAAACTTTTATTACTTTAAACATACAAGGACTGGCAGCAGATTACGGGTTATCCGCGTCAAGCTACTGCGTTTATTAGGATTATGGACATTGTCCCATCGGGCTATTAAAAAGTCGAAATTGCCATCTCAGTTGGCGCTCAGCAGTGTATCAGTTATCCCAAAAATAAAGCTTTGCTCCTATCATTTCATGTTTTTTTAAAAAGTTGCGAATTATTGAAGATTGTTTCTTTTCCTTCCGGTATTGCTCAACTCTTTTGTAAAATCTATTTTCTGATGAAAGACTCTCTATTCAAAAACCACTACAATTAACCAAAGTGAGGCATTTATGTTAAGATCTCTTGCGCTTATTTCAATGGTGACTGTGAGTTTGTCGTTTTCAGGCGCATTTGGCGGTGATATATATTTGGCACGCAAAATATCTACCGATTCCTTTAAAAAGGATAAAAAAGACGGTGAAACAGAAGTACGCACTTCGGTACAATGGTTTGCCGGTGATAAACTTCGCAGCAATGATGGCAACGAATCGGTACTCATGCGCCTGGATAAGGACTCAATTTATACTTTAGATCATAAAAAACAAACATATTACTCATTTCAGGCATCCACACTCGGAGCGTCAGCACAGGCTGAGGGCGAACAGTTACCCGCAATGGTTTCTTCAATGATGGGCAATATGTTCAAGATGGAAGTATCGGTTGAGCCCACAAGTGAAACAAAGAAGATTGGACAGTGGAACTGCACCAAGTATAATCAGACTGTTAAAATGATGGGTGTAACAACAACCACAGAACTCTGGGCCACAGAGGATGTAGCGATCGATAAAAAACTTCTGGACAAACTTTTGGCATCGCAGTTTATGACCCAACCTGGCATGCAGGATCTTGTTGGAAAAATGCAGAAAGAAGCCGAAAAGATAAAAGGCTGTGTAGTCTATTCAAAGGCCGTAACCACAATGGGTAACAAACGAAGCGAAACCATCGATGAGGTAACCGAGATTAAAGAGACTGCTGCACCGCAGGACACCTGGGTCGTACCAGCGAAATATAAGATGAAAAAGCCCGAATAATACTCCGGGCGCCCTCTGCCAAAAAGATTCAGGGAGGGGAGCTTGAAAACCTTCATTGGTAGCAATTTTAGGCAATATAACTCTGAAACATCAAGCTCTCCAATAGGAGAGCTTAAAGAAGAAATCCCTCCTTTTTGAGGGGTTTTCCGGCTAATGACCAGGTAATTTCTTCCCCGAGTTTTATCCCTTTGGTTTCTTTATTGAAATATTGAGGGCTGCCTTTAAGCCCCCGGTAATTCTGGCGGGTTTGGGTTTTTCCGACTTACCCTGCCCCGGTTTCTTTTTTATAAATGATACCGGGATTACCCCGCTCATCACGAAGTTACAATCCATTTTGCTTGTATTAACAGGGATCGTTATTTGCGGTAGAAACAATATGCCCTTTTCCTTCAGGAACATTTTTTCTCCTATATCTTTATAGTAGGGAAACAGGACTATTATTTGTTTTTTCTTCAGATAGCATTTACCGCTTGTGGAATAAAATCTGGTGCTTAGTTGCAGATCCAGGCCAGATTTGTTTATTCTGAACATCTTCGATGCAGTAATACCAGCTTCAGAATAATAAATACGACAATCATAAAAGCGGTAGGCTGAAGGATAAAAAACTGTCCACTGTGAGAACGGCGCAAGGTCAAGATTGCCAAATGGCGATTGCATCGACATTGTCCCACCTTCCAGAACCAGTTTTTGATTCATGGTATCATTAAGTCCGAATGATCCATAAAAACAACTTATCCGTAAAGTGTCGGCCAGAAAGTATCGAAATCCTTCATAAGAGTTGGAATAACTGCAACTCCACCCACCACCAGCAAGCAGATTCATTGACCAGACCAGGTTACCTGTACTTCTCCCCTGGTAATTAAGACTGTAGGTATTAAGATTCAGCTCTACTGGCATCTGTATTTTGGCAATTGCACCTCTGTCATTTTTTACTTTTGCTACAGCGGCATCTGCTCTGTTAATTATTGACCCCGTCTTCAGTTCTGCAGTAGCCCCGATCGATTGAGCAGTTAAGAGCATTGGAAAGGTCCGGAACCTATCAGGCTGCTCATTCTTTATAAAGCTGGTGTACCCATAATGTAAAGGAGCTTTGTCTGCATAAAGCAAAACCTTCAGGTTTTTATAAACAATGTTGCCCATCAATCCATACTGAAGTAAACCGGATCTGAGGTAGCCGGTTATTGAATTGTCTTTTATACTGATCTGACTATTGGTAGGTATAATCGAGCCCAGTTGAGCGCCAAATTTCAGGTTTTTTAATGAGTACCATACAAGAGAGCTGATACGATGTACTTTCTGACTGGAATACGATCCATAATCAGCATTATCGATTCTGACTGCGCCACAGTAGGAATCATAACTGTATGTTGTGCTTGAATGTACTCTGGAATTGCCTAGTGATAGTCTTCCGCTGAAATCCATGAAGTTGAGAAAAGAGTTGAATCGGTCGTTATCTGAACGTTTATTTTCTTTTAGAAACGGGCTGTATGCGAAACTGAAGTCAAGTATTCTGCTACTGTCAGGCAGAAGATGGTACGGTTTAGTCAGGAAAAATTCAGAGAAGATGGATTTTGGAACAAGATCGTATGCAGATATCTCTTTTGAACAAATAAAAATCAGAAGACCGGACAGCAGCATGCCCGGTCTGGTAATAAGTGTTAGAATATTTTTCATTTAATTCATAGGAACTGACTTATAAAGTCGATCCAGGAGGTTCTGGTAGTCATTTTTGGAAATATGCCATTAATTGTATAATCATTGAAATAAGGGAAGTATTTCCTGAGCGCCTCAACATCATCTAGTTCATGCCCCACTTTCACCAACGGCATATCTTTTCCAGAATCATCAATGAGATGAATCGGTGTACAATATGTGACTGAATCGACCCACATAATACATTTGTAAGTTGTAGTCAATGTAATATAGGTATGGCCGAATTCCATATCTGTACCAGCAATCATAGAAGAGGGAATGTCAATTACATCACCGGGATCTGTGAAAAATCCATTTCCTGTCTGGTTATTATAGGTTTTGTAAGTGTATGAAGTAACTCTATCCTGTGTCTGGGATAACCGGTATTTGGGATATAAAGTTTTGAGATCATTGACCGGATTTGTAAACCATTTCGAAAGATCAACAGTCATAGTGATATTATAGCCATCGATTGTTTCATCAAGTGTGTATTCTTTTGTCAGTATTTCGGTGACAAAATCCATTAATGCTTCAGGTGAAATAAATTTAGCAGCCAAAGACGGTGATATTCCCTCTTTAAGCATTTTATTACTGATATCTGCCATGTCTGAATTCATCCTAAAAATCTCTCCAGCAGCTATAAGATCATCTTCCTGGGCGTCGGGTTCCTCTTTCATCGATTTTAAACTGGCTTTAATGAGCTCAGGGACCTTTTTCAGATCGTTATAAACCCATTGATGGTTTTCCCGGCGGATCTTAAGGAAATCAGCTCTTTTTAAATTGTGCTGAACTATATCGGCATACTTGGAAGTATACTGTTCTTCATTTGACACCCATATCTTTAATAGCGTGTCATTCTGGAGTTTATAGATGTATTTTGTCCAAATGGCATCACTTTCATCATCATTCAACAGACTTAGAATAGGTGACCCATCAGTAGTTTGTAAATCCATATTATAGGTGGTAAAAATCCCAAGTCCGGCGCGGGCCAGTCTTACACCAGCCTCGAACAGAAATATGTCACCTTTATCAAGTTCAAATGTTTCATTAAAAGCAGTCAAAATCAGGGACATCTCATTTTGCTCTAACCTGTTACATGCCGATATGACATCATTAAGTCTTGGAATGATATCCTCTTCAACTATTTTCTGAATGAAACTGGCTGTAACAAAAGAGGGAAACGATGGCATTTCAGCCTGAGCTGCAATAATTTTTGGAGATTCTGCAAGAAGGGCAAACCCTGCTCCTTCAATCCCTTTGAGGTTAAAAATGTTGGAAACTAATGGCTTTTTTGAAGCTGATTTTTTTAATGAGATTTGTTCTTGATTTCCAGGCAGTTTCCGTTTTGCATTTGCCTGCACTGTCCTTTTTTTGTAAAGAATGAGTTCCTCGTCACCATAACCATAGTAGTTATCCAGTGGCTCATCATCGTAGTTATCCACTGCCTCGATGTAAGACTGGATTGAGTCGATAAGTTTTTTAGTATTCTGGCTTGTATTTACAGCGCATATTGAGGAAATTATTAATCCTACATTTGCTTTTGCATGTGAAGGCTGTTTTGATATTGCAGTAGCAAATCCATTTCTAATGGATACAAAATCGGTATTGAACAGCTCATCGGTGGTCTTGACATCTTCGAGACTTTCCACCCTTTTGACCAGAACATCGAAAAGTGAATCAATGCTGCTTTCATTAACTGCAAATTTCGGGTCAATGTCTTCAGGCAGGTCGTCGTCATCTGTAATAATCGGATCGGTGGTTTGTTGTTCTTCTGCAGATTCATCAGATTTCGTTGGAAAACAGGAATTAAAAAGAAACGCTGTCAAAGTCAATAGCATAACGACTGATAAAAAGTGTTTTGACGACGGCATGATTGCTCCTGGATAATGTTTATTTGGTGAATAAGCGGATCTGTTATGTTGCTTGTTTTTTGGAATTTGAGATAATGCATTTATATATAGTCAAAATAAGTTCTTATTCTTGTTTTCGCAATCCGAAAATGTTATCCGGCTGAAAGAATGGTTGTTTTTAGTCATCGATTACCAGTAGCTGGAATCGTTCCTTTTTGCAATCTGAGTCTCACATTTTATCGGTTTATCCTGTTTAATTCTGACATTATGGCTATCACCGCAATATTTTTTATAAATATTATTATATTATCAATGATAATTAATATTTTGAAAAACTAATCTTTTCATCTAATCATAAGCTGATTTATTGGTTTTTACCACTAATTCCTTATATTCGAATCAATTCAACTCGCCAACAAGGAAGTCTTTCTGTGCATAAAAAACATCATGTAATCTTTGTAATTCCTTTGATTTTAATGGCTTCTGTGCAGGCTTCAGAGTCTTTTTCCTGGAGCACTGTAGTGATTGGCGGTGGTGGTTTTGTCTCTTCTATTGTAGCCTCACCTCTGGAGCAGAATCTCTTTTATGCCCGAACTGATGTGGGTGGTGCTTATCGTTGGGATCACATGTCCAAAAAATGGATCTCCATGATGGATTGGGTGGATGCATCTGAAAGGGGACTGCTGGGCATCGAAGCAATTGCTACAGACCCCAAATCTGCAAACAAGGTGTATATGGTAGCCGGAACCACTTACTGGAATGAAGGTCGAAGTGCGTTTCTTCGCTCCAAAGACCAGGGTAAGACATGGTCGGTAATTTATACCTGGGATACTTCAGGAGTAAAAGCAACACCCGTCAAAAAATTCTTCGCTCACGGTAATGGCATGGGACGCGGTAATGGAGAAGCACTGGCAATCGACCCCAATAACCCTGACATCATGTTTTATGGATCAAAAAGTAATGGGCTGTTTAAGTCAAGCGACAATGGCACAACCTGGCATCATGTAGATGGTTTTACAAAAGCAGCCGGATACGACACCACATGGAACGGTTCAGGGTTTTCATTCGTAACTTTTTCTTCTGGCAGTTCCGATACATTGTATGCAGGTTTTCTTCGTTCAAAGAACAATGTTTTTCGTTCAACAGACGGAGGAAGCGGTTGGTCTGTTATTGCTGACAGGCCTTCTCCAAAGACTAAAGGAGGATATGCTCCGCCTCTCATGCCTCAACGAATTGCGATCACTGCTGAGGGATCTTTTCTGTATATTACTTTTGGTGATGGGGCCGGACCTCATACCATGGCCTGGGATGAGGGTTGGGGACCGATTAATGACTGGTTCAATAGAGGTGCTATTTTCAAATACGAAACTGCGACTGGAAAATGGTTCGATGTCTCACCTGATAATTTTATCGATCCAGGTGATGACAATTACGATGCAGATTCTACCTATGTGGCTTGTTTCAGTGGTATATCAATCAACCCATCGAATCCTCTTCAACTGGTTGCCTCCACAATTGGTTATCGCGCTCCACAATTCTGGTATAACTCCTCATCAGGAAAATGGAAAGATGTATGGGGAAGCAATATCTATTACAGTAATGATGGAGGTGAACAGTGGGTGCCCTCATTCCAGTATTACTGGATGGATGGCGGTGTTTACCCCAGCGCAGAGCAAATGAGTGAAAACGGAATCGGGTGGGTGTATGGAAGGTCAATTCACTGGTCCGGCTGTGTTCTCATGGACCCGTTCGATCCAAAGCATGTATTAGTAACTTCAGGAAATGGTATATTTGCAACCGATGATATAACTGAATATGATATAGACTCGACTCAATCCCCTGCTCTTAAACAAAGCACTGTCTGGAAAGTACTGTCCCATGGTATCGAAGAAGTGGTTCCTCTTGAGGTGGTAAGCATACCTGGTGGCCCCTTGATTTCGGTGATTGGTGATTACGATGGATTTCGTCATGATGATGTCACCAGATATCCGAAAAATCAACATGAAGCTGATGTCAATGGATCGATTGTAAATCTTGGTACCACCCGTGCTTTGGCATTCGCCTATAAGTCCGGCACACTTGTTAAAGCAACAGATGCCCGCAGTGTAAATCCAACAGGACACACAGATGTACCGGTTTCACCTGTTCAGTTTAGTTCAGACAGCGGCAGAACCTGGACTGTTGCTACCTATGAAGACGTTCCTTCTCAATATTCCAGAGGTGAATGCGTGGCCATTTCCACCGATGGATCAGTAGCTCTCTGGGTTCCTTCACAAAAACTTATCAATGGCGCTGAGGTAGCCGGTGATTATCCGGTTCAACGCTACGCAAACAGCGCATGGACAGAGGTTGAGGGTATTGATGGTGCTTACGTAGTGGGGGATCCTGAAGATGAAGATGTATTCTATGCTTTCCTTAAAAGGGAAGGTGTTTTTTACAAGAGTACAGATAAGGGGATCACATTCACCGAAGCTGGTACTGCGGGGATCAGCGATTTTCGAAAATTCCGGCTGCCCCCGGGAAAAAGCGGTGACCTCTGGGTTCCGCTTGGAAAAAACGGACTGGCTCGTTCAAAGGATGGAGCAGCTTCCTTTGCCTCCATTAAAGGAGTATCCTACTGTGAGGCGATAGGTTTTGGCAAGGCATCACAGGGAAAATCTTTTCCGGCTGTTTATATTTTTGGCACCGTTGACGGAAAGACCGGAGTGTTTCAGTCAATTGATGAAGGTGCAAACTGGATGCGTATCAATGATGATGCTCATGAATATGGAGGACTAGCCAATGGAGAATTTGTAGTTGGAGACATGAACTCCTTCGGTGTTGTTTATATGAGCACTGCCGGCCGTGGAATTGCCTGCCGTCTGCCATCATCAATGGTTGGAAATAGAAAATCACCCGGCATCGTTCACAAAAATGATTTAACTCATTTCCAACTGAAAAACGGGTTTCTTCACCTGTTTTCATCTGGAAAGCAAGTCCAGACAGTTTCAATCTTTTCTCTTTCCGGACAGAGGTTGTTTTATAAGGCTTATACAGGGCCTGCCAAGATTAATTTAAACAGGCTACTTCCATCAAGGATGGTTGGTGTATTAGTGGTTGCGAATGAAAGAGGCAATAAACGCAACATGATAATTAATAGAGTACATTAAATGACTAATAGGTGTCAATTTATCAAGTTGTGCATAAACGTTCACAATTCTTTATTAAACAGGAAGATATATGAATAATGCGCTAAAAGCATCAGTAGGTGTTTTAGTTTTTGTATCACACGTATTAAGCTTCTCGATTACAGATCAGCCTGAGGGGTGGGCTTCCCAGGCAGGTGGTACAAGTGGTGGTGCAGAAGGAACAGTAGTAACAGTCAGCACCATGTCACAGCTTCAGACAGAGGCAAAATCTTCCGGTAAAAAAGTGATACTGATTGAGAAAGGTATTTATACTGGAAGTTTGACTGTTTCGTCCGACAAGACTCTGATAGGAAAAGAACCTGGAGTGCTCATAAGGGGCAGTGTCATTATATCTAATGTCAGCAATGTCATTCTCAGGAACTTTGCCGTTCAGGGAGACAGATGCAATTCCTATGATGAGTGTAAAGAGGGACCGGATGCAGTTGGGATTCTCAAGAATGCACATCATGTGTGGCTTGACCATCTCGATATTTCAGACGGACAGGATGGTAACTGCGATATAACCAAAGGGGCTGATTTTGTGACAGTAACCTGGTGCAAATTCTGGTACAGTTACGACAAAGCACATCGTTTTTCAAATCTTATCAGCAGTGCAGATAATGTTGAAGGTGACAAGGGTAAACTTAACACCACCTATGCGTACTGCTGGTGGGCAGATCGGGTCGATCAGCGCCAGCCACGAGGCCGTTCAGGCAAAGTACATGTAGTCAATAATCTGTATACTTCCAATAATGCTTCTTATGCCTGTGGCCCTGGAGTTGATATGCAAATGCTTATCGAAAACAATCTGTTTAACAACGGTGGCAAGGCAATTGAAGTTTTTGACGGGAATCCAAAGCCCGCCTTTAAATCGGTTGGGAATTTGGGAACAGCTCAAAATATTAATATGAATCAGGGAACGGTTTTTACCCCACCCTACTCGCTTTCTCTGAAAATGCAAGCTTCTGAAGTAGAATCTAAAGTAAAAGCAGAAGCAGGGAACACGTTGACTCTGGCAGCTACTTCTACTTATAAGAAAACAGACAATTACACCCTTGGGTGCCGTCCTTATATCTCTTCATTCAGGTCTGGATGGCTCTTATGTAACCCAACTTCTTTAGATCTCAGTTTTAAGTTAATTACACTAAATGGGAAAACAGTGCTTCCAAGTACCAGACTTGAAGCAGGAGAAAGGCTCCAATTACCATCAGTTAGTTCGCCGATATTAGTCCTTTTTAAGAGATCTTACAGCACAAAGGTTATTTACGTTCCAGGGAAGATGTAAGAGCTTAAACGTTCTTATGAATGTAGCGAACTTTGGATCGATGAAGAGCTCCGGCTTTTGATTCAAAAGTGTAACTCTTAATTTTGTGCATTTTTTTTGAAGTTATTCTTTCTCTATATGGTCGCGCAATTGCCCAATCTGCTCGACTGATAACCCTGTATAAAGGGTTATTTTAGAATCATCTTCACTATTTTTGATCATGTTAATTGCAGTTTTCTGTACGCCGACATCGATACCCTGCTCGATGCCTTGCTTGATACCCTCTTCTTTTCCTTTTTCAATCCCTTTCTCCAGGATCTCTTTTTCCCACATTTTAGCCTTAGTTTCAAGCATGCTCTTAATCTCCACCACATCTTCAATACCTGTAACAAGGTGAGTTTTAACAAACCATTTTAGGAAATTTAAACTGATTTTATCTATGGTACAATATTAGCTTTTTAGTTACCATAAGAATTCAATTTTTCAAAGGAATAATATGCATCTAATTGGGGCAATAATTATCGGTTTTTTTGCAGGAGTAATCGCTAAGCTTCTGATGCCCGGAAAAGATCCAGGTGGATTTATTATAACTACATTACTGGGCATGGGAGGAGCACTGTTAGCTACTTTTCTGGGACGTTCTTTTGGTTGGTATGGCCCGAACGAAAATGCAGGTTTTCTAGCCAGCATTGTAGGAGCTATACTAATATTGTTTTTGTACCGGGTCATTGCCAGACCAGGTGGTGGGGGAAGAAAAACACCTCGTCCTACCTATTCTCGATAATTATTCATTTCTTAATGGATGCATCCTGAACCAGTTTTTGTTTTGCCTTAAAAAGGAGCATGGATACCCGGCTGAGAATATTGACTTCATTATCACCACTGGTCTCTATAGACAGAAAATTCAGTTGTGGATGCATCGACATTATCTTTGCCTGTACCCCATCGGATACTCCTGATGAAGGCATGCACCCAAAAGGTTTCGACGAAATAAATCCATCGATGCTATCTGCATAATAAAGTGCCTCAGCTACCTCCAGATTTCCTTCTCCACCGAATATTTCCGGGTGATAATATGGTTTGCCCAACCTAGCAAGCCGGTCCAGATCCAGTATTTCTGCCTTTCCGCCAAACGCCTCAGGATTGAATGCCTTGTAAAACCAATTGTAAACGAAATTAACTACTGAAGTACTGACATTTTGTTTTCGCAATGATTTTCGGTAAAACCGAACCTCTTCACGGTCTTTTGCATATTTTATACCTCTGAGCGCCTCACGTGTCCTGCGCCAGTTATCATAGAGTACCCTCTGAGTAAACATTCCGGGATAAACCTCACACCCCTCATCCATAATAAAGCGACGCAGGTTGTAGTTGCCTTCGTTATGGGCCAGATTGGCAAAAAATTCACCTGTAACATAAATTTTAGGAAGTTTCAAATTGCGCTTGGGAACTTCAGAAAACATTCTGGATATTTTTTTTAGTGTTCTTGGAATAGTAATGAAATAAAGCGGGCTTTTGAAGGCCATAAGAAGCATCTGTTCTGCTTTAGTCAAAAGAGTGATGACCAGTTCCTTGTCTTTGGCATATGGACGCAGTGCACATTCTGCCACATGGATAAAATCTGCCAGAATTATGGCAATTAGAATCTCTATTTTGAAAAAGAGATTGAAATTAAACGCACTTCCTCTGGGCATTGGATCTTGAATAATGTCAGAAGAAAAGATAAGAATTCTGAAATCCTTAAAACCTGCATCATTGACTACTTTGAGATACTCCTGGGGATACATCCCGTAACGGCAGGGACCACATTGGCCCCCTCCGCCAAGAAATACGTATTTTTTAGAAATATCTTCTTTAGAGAGCCCGGTTTCTTTCTGTATTTGAAACAGTTCCTTTATTATACTACCAGAAGTAAAATAGAGTGGATTACATTGCATACGGTTTCCGTATTCTTTACCCCAGCGGACATCCTCGGAAACATGATCACCTAAATCCTTGTAAATGTATCCTCGGCGATGAAAATATGCCTGAAGGAAATATGATTTCCTTCTCTCCACAAAGTTAAACAGTACCGTCACCTTTTTCTTGTCTTTTTTATACCAGGGCGGATTAGCGTACCCATTCCACTGCTGATCTTTAGTAAATTTAGGCAGCTTTACTCTAAGCTCCTGATCAATAATTTCATTTATACTCATAATAGTTCCCTGGCACGATTTCGAAGTCTCTGCTCTTCGAGGCGTAAAAAATAATCGATAGTCTGAATGCGGATGTTGAATGTGGCTCTGGGTTTATTCTGATCAATATCATGAAACAGAAAGTGGGGAGTGTCGGAAATATCCAGAATATTACTTATGTAAGAATAAGTAGGCGCATCGTGTCCGCATTTAAAACTGCTGAGGTCTACCACTGCAAGGTTTGGATGACGAGCAGCAATTTTGGCCGCCCAGATCTTAAGGTTTGTATTGCGGTTAAAATTACGGGTCCACACATCCTTTATGCAAAAGTATTCATCAATCTCATCCTGAGAAAAAAGTGATGACAAAAACTGCCGCTCCATTGGAAGTGATTCTATACACAGTACAGGAAAACCCCTCAGTTGAAACTCATCGGGAATCCCATGGCTAAGTCCGGGATCGTGATGATAGGGATGACCCAATACCAGAATTCCTATTTTGTCATTATCCACCAGCCAGTTAAGAGTTTTTATGCCTTGTTGCTGCATATCGCCAAGATACTGCTTCATAGCCTCGTACCCCTGTATGACTGCCCAGGTGTTTTCGTTTTCGGTAATGTTAAGAATGTCTTTGAAATAATCGTAGAGATATCCGGTTGCTTCCCGGGGCCGGTCCATCCTAACGAATGGTTTCAGGTAATGCACGTTATTTTGAGCATACATATCCCGATCTTTAGTGAATACAGCATCCACCACTTCGGGTGTTCCCATCTGGATAACGCAGGCATTGTTTCCCAGAGTGTTTTCCACGATTGATTGTAAATGGGTGAGGACCGGAAAACAGATATGAGTCAGATTCTTTTTCAGCAGGTTGTAAATGTGAGCAGGAGCCACTTTCGCAGGAAAACAGGGATCTATTGCTCCCCACTTATTTCCGTCATTCCAGAGTTGATCTGAAGTATAATCGCTGTATAGTACTTCTTTTACTCCGAGAGCCCTAAAATAAGTGCTGAAAAAAGGAGCATACATATAAAGATTCAATAATCTTGGAATACCGATAACCATCTCAGACCTCTTCAACATGGCATCTTCTGAAGATCTCCTGAAGGATCTGATACTCTTAACCGTTTTCCTACCGTTGTTAGATTGCAGATAAGGTGGAAGTGATACTTCGGTGTTGCAAGGGGGTAGCTTATGGAAATCAAAGTTGCTGAAAACAAATCTTCCGGAATAATCAACAAGATTGGCATAGCGCTCCCTTAATGCTATTTTAGCGGCTTCCTGAGAACGCATCTTATTAATATCATCCGCCATCCCTTTATCGCATCCGTAACCGGAGATGTAACGGACCATTCTTTCAGAAGAAATTTGAATGTCAATAAAGGTACGCGGACAACGGTTTGCACAGAATCTGCAGCGTGTTTTCTCATTATTGTATGATTGGAAAACCAGATTTGCTGCATTTTCTACACCGACAAAGCTGCTTTTTTGACCATGTTGACGATCGCGGACCTCAAGTGCCGCACCTATTGCACCGCTTATATCAGCATATTTGTGTACGTAAATCTGAGCATCGGGAATGCGGCTTAGAATAAAATCAACCTGAGCTTTTACTGCTGCCAGGTTTTTCTGAGTTCCACCCTGAAGCACAATCCTTTTGCCGAAACGGGTGAAATTGGTTTCCTGAACCACATAATTCCAGATGTTAAGGGGAAGAACCAGAGCCAGTCCCGCCATAATCTCTTCTTTACTAAATCCAAGCTGCTGGAAATGTACCTTATCCTGCTCCATAAATACCGCGCAGCCATAGTTGAATGCAGGTGCCTTTTTTGCACTGAAAGCCTTATCAGCATATTGTTCGATAGGTATACCGAACTGCTCTGCCATACTCTGAAGAAAATATCCGTTTCCGGCACTGCACTGAGTGTTAAGCTTAAAATCAATTACTCTTCCATTTTTCAAAAACAGGACTTTTATGTCCTGTCCACCTACATCGCAAATAATATCGACATCACCATAGAATTTAACCGAAGACCTCATATGGGCTACTGTTTCAACAACCGTCAGGTCTAAAGAAAAAGCTTCCGAAAGAATTGAGGAGGCATAACCGGTGCCACATGAACCGCAAACCTCAAGCCTGATATCATTCTTCTTTACCCAAGATCCGATTCTGGAGAACATCTCTTTGAGATCATCAATTGGATTACCTCTGGAAAGAATGTAATCCTTGTAAATAAGCTCTTCTGATTGATCAATTATAACAAGCTTTGAGCTGGTGGAGCCACCATCAATACCTATATATCCTTTGACAATAGAACCCGCTGCAAAAGAAGGGGGGGAAAAGCAAGGCACAGAGTAAGTTTTTTTGAATCTCTCCAGATCTTCACCAGGCTTAACCAGGGCATCACGGACTCTCCCATTTGAGAGAAGTTGCGCAGAACGGCCCTGGGAAATGTACAAAGCCAGCCTATCCGGTCCTGCATACCTATGTTTCGCCTCAGAGAATCCATGAGTCTGAGAAAAAAGTTGGTCAGATTCTTTTCCAAACAGAACCGCTCCGATAGCTGCAAAAAACTGAGCATCCTGCGGCACATGGATAAGCTCATCGATCTTTTTGGATGATGGGATCCAGCCATGAAGATTCCAGGTCTCAGGTAAGTGAACTCTCCAGAGATCTGTAAATGCTTCCAGATAGCTATGGGGTCCACCCAAAAGAAGCACCTTATCCCGCAGGACATTTCCCCGAACCAGCACTTCAAGATTCTGTTTAACTATGGCATTACACAGGGAAACAAATATTTCTTCACGATCTATACCGGCTTTCACCAGTCCCACAACATCCGTTTCTGCAAATACCCCACATTTTGCTGCTATATGATGAATAGTTTTCCCGGTAGCACGGATTTTAGAAGCCTGGCTAATCGGCAGGCCGATTTTGCCGAATATTTTATCAATAGTTGCTCCGGTTCCACCGGCGCATTTGTCATTCATGAACGTGAGAGTCGTTTTTCTACCCTGATCATCAGTTTTCCAGATAATCACCTTAGCATCCTGTCCGCCTAATTCTATAACCGAACCAGCCTGGGGATGCAGCTTCTCTACAGCATAGGTGATTGCATTCACCTCCTGGATATAATGGGCATTTATGTAAGGAGCGATAGCTCTTCCACCACTTCCTGTGATAAAGATCTCCAATTGTGCATGAGGAAAATTTGATTGGATGAAATTGAGAAACTCTAAAACCATCTCCGGCTGACGAGCATTATGTCTCTCATACTTTTTCCAGACTATGCTATTGTCTGTATCCAGTAAAACTGCTTTTACAGTGGTAGATCCTACATCTATTCCAATGTGCATCACATTTTCATTGTTCATTTTATGATAACTTCGTTAATCCTTATTTTTACCTAAATCGCAGGAATTAGGTTTTATAAAAATAGATAAAATAGCATAATGCCGGAATCCGATGGGCTGTTTTTGAATAAGAAAACAGATAAGATGAATCAAATTTCCTACTCTGAGGAGTTTGCTCTCTTAATCCGACAGTCCAGATAAATGGACCAGACTCCTGGATTTCTGTTCATATTTTTATCCAACAAGATTTGAACAGGTTCATTTGAAGCTTTCGCTTGGCCTAATATGGTAATTATTCAACCAAGATACAAAAAAAGGTTTATAGAGGCGCCCTCGTCACACACGATTCTCTCCTTAAGGAGATTGTACCGATGATGCAGAATGCAGGTGACCGTAAAACCCTCAACAATGAAGATGTTTTCCATTTCGTTAGCATAAATATCGTTCTGATTGAAAAATGGTATTTGTACTGATAACTTTGGTCCGTAGAATAATACTTGACGCGATCTTCCTCAGGGTCTTTAAAAACGCTCTCGGAGGCAATAAATAGATTCGATATTGGACTTTTCAAATTCCCTTTAGTCATTTCGTTAATTTTGAATAGTGGCACTACAATTGCGCATATCTAAATTCAGGTAATAAAAGAAAAAAGGATTTGTTTTTATGTTTTGTATATTTTTTAAAATCAGTTTAAGGATGTTTAAATGAAGGCGATTCTTATTATTCCAGCAATGGATTATTATTCAAAAAAAATCTTAAAAATTTAATTTAAGGTAATTTTAAAGCGTTACTCTTAATATAGGGAACATTTAATTGCCGGAGTAAGATGAGTCCGGAAACTGTTTTTTTCACCAGCTAAAATAATAAAGATGACAGGAAAATTTATCACACAATAAACCAGATTTTTATTCTTTTTAAAATACATTAAAAAAAAGCATTTGAAATTGTTAACGAACACTACTGATATGGTTGACGGGACTGTGAATGTTAAACGGTTTTTGTATATCTTTATCTCAAGTTTTTACAATGAATTAAACCAGCTATTGTATTGATCAAAAGGTAGCATTCTGTCTTTTGATGGCAATATATTTTCATCAATACATCATTCATTTTTTGCCTTTAGAGCTGCCAGACTTTTATTTTATCATTCAAACGGAGGTGTATTGATCAGGGTACTATCGTTAGAGATCATTATTGCGCCTTGAGAAAGCGTGAATTCAAAGACGACCCGGATCGGTTCTAAAAACCATAAACCTGGAATTGTTATCAATATGAAAAATCCACTAAGCGACATTACCAGCCAAGTCTTATCGTTACCGACCGCGCCTTTCAAAGAAGATAGTGTGCGGGATTTTATTCTTGAATTCTGCAGTCAGCGCAAAATGGGTTTGCGTCACGATGAATTCGGAAACTTAATAGTTTTCGCCAAAAGGAAGTATCCCACTGGTTCTCTGGCTTTCGTTGCCCAGATGGATCATCCCGGTTTTGTCATCGAAAAGAAGGCCACCAGAGGAAGCACTACTGCTCTTTTTTATGGTGGATGGGATCATCAGAAATTCAAAGCTGCACCAGTATCAATTTCCACAGACCAAGGCCCGGTCAAAGCTCAGGTCAGCGACTGGAGCAATGCTGCCAAAGACAAAACTAACAGAGCAACACTGAAGTTATCAGGTGATGTTAGTCCTGGTGATCTGGGGATGTGGGATATCGAACCAGTAAGAGAGGAAAACGGGCTTATTTATAGCAGAGCTTGCGATAATCTTATCGGTTGTGCTCTTATTCTCAACCTCATAGATAGTTTTGCCCGAAAGTCTCAACCATTGAGTTTCTATGCCGTTTTTACTGTGGCAAAAGAAGCAGGGCATACCGGGGCAAAATATGTATGCAGCAGTGAAATACTTCCTAAAAAAGTAATCCCAATCTCCGTAGACACAAGCAGCGCTCTCCCAGTAGCCCCTATCGGAGAAGGAGTTGTGGTGCGGGTGGGAGATTCACAATCCATATTTACTCCAGAAATCACTCAGTTTCTTCTGGAAACCTCTCAGCAGATCCAGTCCAGAGACAAGGAATTCAAATTTCAGCGAAACCTTATGGATACCGGAAGATGCGAAGGCTCAATATTCTCCAGTTTCAATTACAGAACCGGCGCAATCAGTATCCCCATGGGTAATTATAATAATCAAAATTTTGAATCCGGAAAAACAGATGCCGAATACGTATCTCTTTTCGATATGGAGTGCGCTGCAAAACTGATGAGTAAGCTGGTAGACTTTACTCCTAAGGCTTCTGCTATCGTTAAAAGACCTCTTCCCCGATACAAAGAAGAAAAAGGTTCAATGGGACAGAAGTTTCTAGTCTAAAGAATAGGGGTCAGTAGATGTTTGGCTGAGGAACAAAAAAATTTAAGATTTCAAGCTGTTCGGTTGTGGATACTATCTGATACTTTTCACCAGCCTCAATGAGCAGCATTGTTCCTTTGCCAAGCCTTACTTCTTTACTTTCTACCCTGGCCCATCCACAACCTGATATTATGTAAAACCACTGCTCAGATTTTATATCCTGTATGTCTTCATAGGTGCTCATCTCACCAGGAAAAAGTACCATAACTGCAACCTGTGATCTTGTGGTCCCTGCAACTATCCGGAAATCACACTGTGGCTCAATTGTCAAATGCTGCATAGCGCCTCCTGCAATATAGAATTACAAAAAGTGCAAATGATATGCCGATCAGTTGAATTTATAGCTGATTAATATTGAAAAAAAAACACACAGAGAATAAAACAGAATGAAGACAATGGAAGAAAGCAATAACTAAAGGTGTGCTGCTGCCTTTAAAATAAAATTACAGCAAACAAGCTCACCTTTGTTTCAGTGTAGCCAAATTTCCGAAGCTGCTCATGTTAGCGACCAGAGTCCGCGGTAGAAAACTTGAAGGACATTATACGTTCTATGTAGCCGTCTATACCCCTCTGGCTCTATCCAATGGCTTCTTATTGGTAACACCTGGAAGAGTTGCAAAACAGATGCTCTACTCGTCAGTAAGTAATAAATTAAACATGAATAGCCCACCCTTGGGCTGCCCTGGCAGTCTCCATAACCCCCTCAGAAAGTGTAGGATGAGCATGAATCATCTCAGCAATGTCCTCAGGAAGCAGCTCTGATGACTTTGCCAGCAAAATTTCATGAATAAGCTCCGTTGCCTCTACCCCAATCGCATGCGCCCCCAGAATCTCCTTGGTATCAGGATCAAAAAGCAATTTGATAAATCCTTCCGAATTCTCAACCGCAACCGCTTTGCCGATTCCTTTGTAGGGAAATGACACAGCCTTGTAATTGATACCTGTCTTTTTAGCTTTTGCTTCAGTTAAACCAAAACTGCCAACCTGAGGTTCACAATATACCCCTGCTGGTATAGTGTTTAAATCTAGTTTTGCCGTAGTTGTTATGCCCGCAATATGTTCTGCCGCAATTTCACCCTCCTTGGAAGCAACATGGGCTAATAACGGAGTAATGGTTACATCTCCAATAGCATAAACTCCGGAAACCGATGTCTCACCGTAATCCCCGGTCAAAACATATCCTTTCTCCGTTTTAATACCCACCTTTTCCAATCCAATTCCATCGGTATTGGGCACTCTGCCTGTAACCACAAGTACCTGATCAACGGCTAAAGAGAACTTTGATCCGCTACCATCCTCAAGGAAAACCTCAGCCCCATCTGAACTCTTATTCACAGAGGTTGCCTTGGTGGAGGTGTGGACCTTTATCCCGCGTTTTAAAAAAGATCGGCGTAAATGGTTGGAAACCTCCGCATCTTCTAATGGAAGTATCCGCTCCATCATTTCTACCAGATGAACTTGCACGCCAAAAGCATTCATGATATGTGCAAATTCTGCCCCAATGGCTCCTGCCCCTAAGATAAGAAGTTTTTCTGGAAGCTTTTGCACAGATAGAATACCTGTAGAAGAGAGCACTGTTTTTTCATCAAATTCAAATCCAGGTAAACTCCGGGGGCGAGAACCGGTAGCAATGATGATCGATTTTGCACTTATTAACCGCTGCCCATCAATAGCCAACTGGTGTGCTGATTGCAGCTCCGCAGTACCGTTTATCACTGTGATTCCGTTTTTTTTCAGCAGATAACTCACACCCTTTGATAAGGTATCAGCGGCTTTTCTGGATGCAGAATAAACCCGGCTGTAATCAAACTGAGACCTATCCACCTTTATACCCATTGCTTCAAGCCCGGAAATCGAACGGAAAATTTCTGCCTGATGAACCAGTGCTTTTGAAGGGATACATCCGATATTGAGGCACACCCCGCCGACTTTGTCTTTTTCAATTACAACAGTTTTCAGTTTCAGTTGTGTAGCACGAATTGCCGCCACATATCCGCCTGGTCCCGAACCGATTATAGCTACATCAAAATTCTCAGACATCAGAAAATCCCTCCAGTGTAAAATCTGCTGAAAAGGTTTAATATAAAATAGTAATTGGATTTTCCATCATGTTTTTAAGATCCCTGGCAAATTCCGCAGCAACGGCCCCATCTATCACACGATGATCACATGAAAGAGTCATCATCATAGAGTTCTGCTTTCTGTATTCTCCTTCATCCGAAATTATCTGCTCTTCGAATATTTCTCCCAAGGCAAGGATTGCGGATTCTGGTGGATTAATTATGGCAGTAAACTGACGTACTCCGTAAGAGCCAAGATTACTGATAGTGAACGAGCCACCTGTGTATTCCTGCCAGGAGAGCTTGGCTTTACGGGCCCGCTCCACCAGATCATTGAGCTCCTGGTTGATAGTTACTATGCCCTTATTGGCACAATCTCTCACGACCGGGGTAATTAACCCCTCCTTCTGAGCTACCGCCAAACCGATATCGATTGAATTATGCCGTGTGATGAAATCGTCTGACCAGCTTGAGTTGACCACAGGATTTCTGACTAGGGCTTCAGCTACCAGTTTAACAAAAAATGCGTTAAAGGAAACTTTGTCTTTTAACCTGCTGTTGAGCGATTTTCTGGAATTCATCAGGTGATCCATTTTTACAACAACAGTTACATAGTATTGTGGTGCAGAAAACATCGACTGAGACATTCTCTGAGCTATTATCCTTCGCTTCTCAGAAATAGCGATTTTTTGGTCACCTTGTCCGGTAATTTGGGCTTCTACGGTTTTTCCTTTTTTAATCGTCCGCTCTATATCCTCTTTTATGATCCTGCCTCCAGGACCACTGCCCTCGACTGACTGGAGATCGACCCCGGATTCTCTGGCTAGCTGCCGAGCAAGCGGCGAGGCTCTGACCCCTGAAGGGACATGCTCCTGGGGCGATGGTGGAGGGATTTTATTTTGTTTATTTGCTTCTTTCTCAGGAGCTTTTTCCCGATATTGTTGCTTTTCAACCGCAGGAGCAGCCTGCTCAACCAGTCCGGAAATATCCTCACCGTCTTTACCGGCAATACCGATCATCTCTCCCACCTTAACCTGGGAACCTTCCCCACTGGTTATCTTTAAAAGTGTTCCCTCTACGGTGGATTCATAATCCATGGTTGCCTTGTCAGTTTCTACTTCACAAAGTACATCACCGGTGGAGATATTATCCCCCTCCTTTTTAAGCCATTTAACGATGGTTCCTGTTTCCATTGTAGGTGATAAAGCTAGCATAACTATTTTTTCAGCCATTATTTTTAACCCCCTTCAGGTTCGATAGCTGACCTGCTTCACAGCATCGATAATCTTTTTTACAGATGGTTGAGCTGCCAGTTCCAGGTGATGATTATAAGGCATGGGCACATCTTCAGAACTCACAAGCAACACAGGAGCATCCAGATAATCAAAACAATTACGGGAAACCAAATAAGCGACATGGGAGCCCACGCTGGCAAAAGGCCAGGCCTCATCAACTATCACACAACGGTTGGTTTTTTTAACAGAATTATAGATAGTAGTCTCATCTAAAGGTTTAAGACTTCTCAAATCGATGATTTCTGCATCTATCCCCTCTTTATCCAGCTCAACAGAAGCATCCATTAAAAGCTTTACCGGTTTAGAAAAACTGATAAGAGTAACATCTGTACCTCTGCGCTTTATTTTTGCTTCTGCAAAGGGAATAATGTATTCGGTTTCCGGCACTTCACCTTTCCAGCCATACATAAGTTCAGACTCCAGAAACACTACTGGATTATTATCACGAATAGCAGTTTTAAGCATACCTTTGGCATCATAGGCCGAAGACGGAGCCATAACTTTGAGCCCCGGACAATGACAAAAGATAGATTGAAGAGCTTGTGAATGCTGAGAACCCAGATACTCTGCCGGGCCATTTGGTCCCCTGAATACTACAGGTACATTTAACTGTCCACCTGACATGTAAAGCATTTTGGCAGCATTATTGTAGACCTGGTCCATTGCCTGAAGAGAAAAGTTTACTGTCATCCATTCCACAACCGGCCGCAAACCCACTAAGGCCGCGCCGATACCTACACCGGTAAATCCCTCTTCGGAGATAGGAGTATCAATGACCCGATCGGAGCCGAATTTATCGAGCAGATTCACACTCACCTTATATGCTCCACTGTACTCAGCAACCTCCTCTCCTATAAGGATTACATTCTCATCGCGGTCCATTTCCTCTTCGAGGGCCTGCCTCAGAGCTTCACGAACTGTTATGACTGGCATACTCTTTTTCCTCCTGAGGATATCCCATGGCCAGATTCGACCGTTTGGTTAAGCATACACATCTTCGTATAAAGATTTTAATGCCGGCTCTTCACTTTTATCTGCAAATTTTACTGCATCATCGCACAGCTTTTTTATGCGAAGGTCAAGAGCCTCAAATTGCTCTTCGGTCATTTGATTATTATTAATCATTCTTGTTTTTAGAAGCAAAAGAGGATCCTGCTCTCTATAAGCTTTCAGCTCATCACGTGTACGGTATCTGGCCGGATCACTCATGGAATGCCCTTTATATCTGTAGGTGCGTATCTCTAGAAACCCGGGAGCGTTATCTTTTCTTATCTGATCCACCTGCTCTGAGACTGTTTCATATACCTCCAGAACATCCATTCCATTAACCTGCTTTCCCTCTATCCCATAAGAGCTGCCCATAATGGTAAAATCGGTGACCGCACTGACCCGACGAAAATCGGTTCCCATTCCATATTGGTTATTTTCGCATATATAAAGTATAGGAAGTTTCCAGATTTGAGCCATATTCAGACTTTCATGGAATGAGCCCTGATGAATCGCGCCATCCCCAAAAAAACATAAAACCACACCGCTTTCTTTTTTTAACCGTATTTTTAAAGCCACACCTGTGGCTACCGGGATATGTGCACCCACAATCCCGTTTCCTCCCAGAAAATGAAGCGAAGTGTCGAAAAAGTGCATTGAACCGCCTTTGCCTCTGGAACAGCCGCTTTCTTTGCCAAATAATTCCGCCATTAGAATCCCTGGTTTCATCCCACAGGCAAGTGCGATCCCATGGTCACGATACGCGGTCAGAACATAATCTCTGGACAGGTCCACAGCGCTTATCGAACCTACTCCGGAAGCTTCCTGACCGATGTAAAGATGGCAGAAACCGCCGATCTTCTGTAGCCCATACATCTGTGCGGATTTCTCTTCAAAACGACGAATAAGCAGCATTTTTTCCAGAAGTCCGTTAAGGAACTCTTTACTGTACAGAGGGATGTCCTTTGTTTCCATAGTCAGTCCTCGCCACTGAAATCAACGGTTTCTCTACTACCCTTCTGGGGGAGGTAAAGTGTTGCCTTTTCGATAACCAGCTCCAGAACGATAAGCTCATTTTCGGGTTGGTTCAAGTTCCAGAAAGTGTGAAGGTGTCTTCCTATACACTCTAGTGTTTCTGTACGGATTGATGGGTTGTTGAGGAGATTAATTTTGCCCCGGATATTAATGATTTTGTCCAGTGCACGGGATTGAACCATAATTTCGGCATTGGGATTATTTTGGATCTGCTCAATTTTTGAAAGATTACCGGCGCTGATCATAAAGACGGTTCCAGATCTTTCATGAATACAGCCAGGAGTCATCCAACGAAGGTGAGGGGTGTCACTGGCATCGACAGTCGCCAGAACTGCTGTTCTGTTTTCGTCTATTATTGTATCGATAAGACCCATGATTTCATGCTTTTTCATTATTACCCCAGGTATATTGGATACAAGTAACTTCGGATAAGCTTTAATCGCAAAAACCAGACCGCATCAAAAATGCATAAGCACGAAATCAGAAACACGAAACTCGGGCATTAGAACAGGAAATTAATAAGAGGACTCACGGATAAATTTTTAGTTACTTGAAAACACTCGTATTCTACTGCTTAGGATTGCGAGTTGGACTTTTTTCTCTTTGAATATTATCAGACTAACAGCTAATAGTTTTTTTTCGATCAGATGCTGAGTAGTAAATTTAAAAAACTAATTGATCAGGATAGGAGGAGAACATTGAGGGAGGAAAAAAAGCTCCTCCTTTAAAGGAGGAGCAAAAATGCAATTTGCCTATTCAGCAGAAATTGCCTCTGCGGGGCAGGATTCAGCGCAAGCACCGCAATCGGTGCATTTTGCTGCATCAATAACGTAGATGGGATCTCCCTCGCTGATCGCTTCCACCGGGCACTCCGGGAGACAGGTTCCGCAAGCAAGGCAAGCATCACTAATTTTGTGGGCCATAATAAAACTCCTTTGTTGATGTTTATTTCATAGTCGAGGGGCACGACCTGATATCAAATTGGTTGAATAATATATATCTATCCGCCTGTTTTGAAAAAAAGATTTTTTCTCTGCTATACAGAATTCAGCGTTTGCCTTTTATTATTTTTTTTGCATAAAAAACCCGGGCCGATCCCTTTCCATTCTTTATTTCAAGTTTGATTGCGAATTAGAAACCCCATTATTGGGTGTTTATACATATATAAAAGGAAAACTATGGAAAAGACGACACCCTGGTATCAACTGGATAACAGCATTATTCTCCAGGAATTAAAAACATCTCCAGAAGGACTTTCATCCAAAGAAACTTCTGAGCGACTTAACCAATATGGCAAAAATGAATTGCCTCAAAAACCTCCCGAATCTATTCTGCATATTCTTTTCCGCCAAATCAACAATCCTCTGATTTATGTCCTTCTAGGCTCCTCATCACTTGCCATGCTCATGGGTGAGATCACCGATGGTTTTGTCGTTGCAGCAGTAGTTATAATTAATGCACTCATTGGATTTTTTCAGGAGTTTCGCTCAAGTCAGGAAATTGCAGCATTAAAAGGGATGGTCCCAGACAAGACCGTCGTACTCAGAGATAAAACGCCCTCCACCCAGTTGGCCTCATCGCTGGTTCCCGGTGACGTAGTACTTCTTCAGGCAGGTGATAAAGTTCCTGCAGACATTCGTCTTTTGCAGGCAAAAGGGTGTAAAGTCATGGAAGCCGCACTTACAGGAGAATCGGTCCCTACGGAAAAAACCTTCCAGACTTTAAAATCCAACACTGCTCTGGCAGACCGGACTAATATGGTTTTTAGTGGAACATCTGTGGTATCCGGCACTGCCAAAGGAATCGTGGTAGAAACTGGCTCCAGAACAGAGCTGGGAAAAATAAACCGTATGCTAACCCAGACCGCTAAGACAGAAACCCCTCTTACAAAAGCAATCGCCAAGGTAGCCACAATTCTAACCATAGCCATTCTTTTTGTTTCAATAATTCTTTTTGCAGTAGCTCTGCACAGAGGATATCCTATGGCCGATGCTGTTCTGGCTGCCATCACCCTGGCTGTTGCAGCTATACCTGAAGGCATTCCAGCTATAATCACCATCGCACTGGCAATCGGCATTCGTCGCATGGCGGCAAAGCGTGCGGTCATCCGCTATCTTCCTGCAGTAGAAACTCTTGGAAGTACAACTGTAATCTGCTCAGATAAAACCGGTACCATTACCAGAAACGAAATGACAGTCAGACACCTATGGACCTTTAATTACAATATCCATCTCAGCGGCATTGGCTATGCCCCAGATGGTTCACTGGAAAATCAAGGCCAGGTACTAAAAGATTTACCTCCAGAAATTTCTGATTTGCTCTCAGCAGGTGTTCTCTGCAATGATGCTTACCTTAAAAACCAAAACGGGAAATGGGAAATCGAAGGCGATCCGACTGAAAGCGCCCTTCTTACATCAGCAATAAAAGCAGGTCTGGATTTCGAATCGTTACGCAATACAAACAAACGAATAGATTCCATCCCTTTTGAATCGGAATACAAATTTATGGCTACACTTAATGATGTAGGCGGCCAAAAAATTCTCTTTGTAAAAGGAGCTCCCGAAGTAATCATAAATAAATGTGTCTTGAAGCCCCAGCAGATAAAAACCATTGTCCAGGCAACAACCAATCTGGCCCAGGAAGGCATGAGGATGCTGGCTTTTGCAAAAATGGAACTTCACCCAGATACAGAATCGATTCTCTTTGATACGGTTAATCAGGGTTTAGAATTTCTAGGACTGCAGGCGTTGATAGATCCTCCACGCGATGAGGTAAAGATCGCCATTGAAAAGTGCCACAAAGCCGGCATAAAAGTAAAAATGATCACCGGAGATCATCAGACAACCGCCGCTGCTATCGGCAAAGACCTTGGAATCATGAATAACCAGGGATCTGTACTTGGAACCCAACTGGAATCTCTCTCCGAAGAGGCTCTGGCAGAAACCACTAAAAAAGTTAATATCTTCTCCAGAGTGGCACCGGAACATAAACTCAAACTGGTAGACGGATTACAGAAAAATGGCGAAGTCGTTGCCATGACTGGCGATGGAGTTAATGACGCGCCAGCCCTTAAGAAAGCAGACATTGGTGTCGCCATGGGAATAACTGGTACCGATGTCTCCAAAGATGCTGCTGATATAATTCTCACCGATGATAACCTGGCAACCATCGTCTCTGCTGTTGAAGAAGGCCGAAGAGTTTATGATAATCTGATAAAATCTCTGGCATTTGTTCTACCTACCAATCTGGGTGAAGCTCTGATTCTTCTTGTTGCAGTTCTTTTTTTCCCTATAATAAATGGCACTCCGCTTCTTCCAATGTCTCCGGTTCAGATCCTATGGATTAATCTGGTTGCGACCATCAGCCTTGCTCTCCCTCTGGCTTTCGAAGCTAAAGAACGAAATATCATGACTCGTCCACCCCGAAAACCCAAAGAACCGCTTCTAAATCCTTTTGTAATTTTCAGGACAATCCTGGTTGCTGTGATTATTACCCTGACCGGAATCGGGTTATTTCTCAGGGTCTTTAAAAACGCCATTGATAGTGGAGTGATGAGCACTGTTGCCTTAAGCGAAGCCCAAACGATGGCTGTGACTTCCATCGTGTTTCTTCAAATCTTCTATATGCTAAATTGCCGCTCATTGCGCGAAAGTATCTTCAATATCGGAGTATTTTCCAACCCCACTGTTTTTTTGGGCATCGGGATTCTTTTAGCTCTTCAGTTATCCTATGTTCATCTTCCATTTATGAACAATTTGTTCGGTTCAACAGCTCTTAGCTTTCACTCCTGGGTAGAATCGGCTCTTTTCGGGGCAGTCGTTCTTCCTGTTATATCAATCGAAAAGATTATAAGGAAAAAAGTAACAGCTCAGCCTTCTGCAGGTTAAAAGCCAGCAGAGAATATCTGCGAGCATTTTTCTATCACTGGGTTGAGCAAAAAAGATCCTTTGAGGGACTATTTCGTTTTATCCTGCACTCTTTTTTCAGCCGGTTAGATTTCCGCTTCAACTGGTTACCAATGAAGGGTCTGCCCAGTTAAAACAAAAAGTTAATATGAAAAGTGTCCATTCTACTAATTTATCAAAACATCACCCCGTAAAATTATCTCTCTGCAAAATAGAGCCATTTCGGCTCAAAAAGTTCACGATCTATCTGGAAGAGCGGTTTCAAAGCAGGTTAAAGCAGGTTCAGCAGAAAGGATAAGCAGAGTATTATATATAATTGAATAGAAAGTGCATTTTTTCGCAGATGTGTTGTTTTGCCTGATTTAGCTACTTGTCAAGATTGTTCGGAGGGAGCAGCTTCTAAGCATTCGTTTCCTCCGTTTCTCCGTAATCTCTGGTCCGCATTAACGACTTCGCATCTCTGCCATCTTCTTACAGAATTGATTCTAAAAATCTTTTCACAATCAAAAAGGTCTTCTATTTTAAGTTTTGCCTCTTTGATCATTTTATTTTCCAGAAGATGGTTTCTGAATGTTCCTGCCAATAAACCGCACGACACATCTGGAGTAAGATATCTGCCGTTTTTTAACAAAACCAGATTTGCCGAAGTAGTTTCGGTAAGATATCCATTTTCATTCCAGAATATTACATCTGCACCGCCTTTTGATGACCGGAGAGCTTCCTCGAAAACCTGTCGTTTGGTGGTTTTATGGTAAAGATAGATATCGGTAGATTTGACCGGTGATTGAGCAATCGTGACCAGTATGGGTTCTTCAACCGAAACAACTGCTATTGTTGAAGACTCGATATGGCCGTTTATATGCACGACACAACGGACTTTAACAGGATAGTCAGGAAGAGTCTCCTTTAGTTTAGTCAAATGTTGAATAAGTGAAGTTTCAATGACTTTAAAGTCGAAATACCGGCAGGAATTAATACATCGTTTGATATGTGAATCTAAAAGGAAATACCCCTCATCGGGGGTGTGCAGTAAAGATTCGATGAGTTGAAAATGAGGAAAACCGTTCTTTATGAGATTTGCTTTGGATAAGCACTCATTAAATTCGTCTTTGCTTTGAGAATCCCACACTACACCGCTTCCGATGCTGTAAGTGATGCTGTTACTGCAATAATCAATGAAAGCAGTACGGATAGCAACATTGAAAAGTGCTCTTTTTTGAGGAGTAGCATAACCGATAGAGCCGCAATAGATACCGCGAGGCCTTTTCTCCAGCTCGTGGATTATCTGACTTGTTCTGATCTTTGGAGCACCGGTTATTGAAGCGCAAGGGAAAAGTGCCTCAAAAATCTGGGGAATGGATCGATCCGTTTTTGCTTCTACTGTGGAAGTCATCTGAAAAACAGTCTCATATTTTTCTATTTCGAAAAGCCTTGGTACCTTAACTGAACCGGTTCTTGAAATTTTGCTCAGATCATTGCGTATCATATCTACAATCATCACATTTTCTGCCCGGTTCTTATGGCAGTTAAAAAGTTGTGACGCTATCAATTCATCCTCGGCTGAATTAAACCCCCGTGAAGCAGTACCTTTCATGGGTTTGCAGGTAATGGAATTATTATTCATCGAGAAAAAAAGCTCAGGAGAGAAGCTGCAAAATGAAAAACAACCTGTGTCAACAAATGCGGCATAAGGGGAGGGGTGATGCAGCACTACATGACGGAAGTAATCAAAAGGATCTCCCTTGTATTGGGATTTCAGATCAAAAGTATAGTTAACCTGATATGTGTCTCCTCTGGCAATATAGCCTTTAATGATCGAAACATTGTGGAGGTAATTCTCTTCTGAAATATGAGGTGTCCAGTTAATAGCAGGAAGACAGAAACCAGGATTTTCAAACAGGTTAATAATCTTTGGTTTATTGAATATGGCAAACCAGAGTTTGGGCAGTTGGGAGCTGTAAACCGGAATATCAGGTTCGAATGCAGACGATGCTTCATAGGTTAGAAACCCGGCTCCATAGTAGCCTTGGTCAAGATGTTCCTGAAGCTCCTCAAGACAATCGATTACCTGGTGAGTTTCAAAAGTTTTTATGACAGATAATGGTTTCTCAAACAGAAGCCACTTCCCGGTATCCTGGATCAAAATGCGAGCATTATTCATTTTTTATTTTGATAAATACTTTGGGAACAAAAAGAAAATGTAAAAAGGAGTCTTTTGTGCCAGGTTAAGAAAGTAATTTGTTGAAAAACTCATCCCTCTGCACATATCCAATCAGCTTAGCCATTTTCTCCTGGTCTGAAAGTATAGTGTAATAATTATCCTTCACATTTGGGGCCTGCCGGATTGCATTAATGAAATCCTGTTTGTCTAGAGGATTCTTTGAAACAAAATCGATAAAACCGGTTTCTTCCAGAACCGACTTGATCAATTGGTGTTCCGGGTTATCCTGAACCCAACTGATAGCCAAAGTGGCAACACCGACCTGGATTCCATGTAGCGTGGGCTTTTTAGCGCTCATATCATAGGCATGAGAGATGAGGTGCTCTGAACCGCTTGCAGGGCGACTGGACCCGCATACCTCCATGGCAACACCGCTCATTACCAGGCATCCACATGTAAGCCGCAGAAATTCCAGATCTTTTATGTCCTTGTTGTTATGGCTGACCATCACCTCTACTGCATTCCTGGAGATAAGCACTGCAAAATCATTTACCGGCTCCTGTACCATGTGGTAGGCCAGTTTCCAGTCATAGATAGCGGTGTATTTGGAGATAAGATCACCGATTCCACTATAGGTATACCGTATCGGAGATTTACGGATTATATCGGTATCGATAACTACTCCAAAAGGTATTTTAGCTTTCTGAGATTTTCTTCTGCCATTTACCAGCAGAGATGCTCCCGGAGATGCAAAACCATCATTGGAAATTGATGTGGGAACACTTATTATCGGCAATTGAAGAATAAAAGCAATGTATTTGCAGTAATCAATGACCTTTCCACCTCCGATAGCCACAATGGCATCTAAGTCAGGGGGCAGGTTGAAAGCGCTTTTAAAGATGTCCTCAACTGCATTGGAGTAAACAACCTCTTCGAATTTCACCCTGATTTCTGATGAGTCAAAAGAGATTCTAAGCTGTTCATCGAAAAGGCCCTTCAATCCCTCTCCGTAAAAAAGGGCGATTCTGGTAAAGTGCTCTTTACGCAGATATTTGCCTATTTTGTACATGGCGTTGGGTTTTATTCGTAAGAGAGTAGGGATAGAGATTTCCATTTGTAATTAGTCCAGTTTACCCAAATCAATTTCACCTATATGGTTGAAAATGTGATCGGGTTTGTAGGGAAAATCAGTAAGCATCCAGGGTTGAGTAACTCCGGAAAGAACAAGACAGGTTTTCATTCCAGCCTCCATGCCGGCAACAATATCGGTATCCATTCTGTCACCAATCATCATTGTTTCATCTGCCACGACGCCAAGCTGTTTTAATGCAATGGTCATCATCAGTGAATTAGGTTTCCCGATGATATAAGGTTTCTTGCCGGTGGCTACCTCTATGGCTCCCAGAATGGTTCCGCAGGCAGGCTCGAATCCATTGTCTACAGGATCTATAACATCCGGATTGGTGCCGATAAACTTTGCCCCGTTCATTATCAATGATATGGCTTTTTTAAGCATATCAAAATTAAAGGAGTTGGTTTTCCCTACCACCACATAATCGGGTTTGTTATCAGATATGGAGAATCCGGCGTTGTAAAGCTCACTTATGAGTCCTCCGCCTCCGATCACATATAGAGTGCCTCCAGGGCATTGTGCGGAAAGAAAAGAGGCTGTAGCCATCGCAGAGGTGATGAAATTGGACTCGGTAACACCATCAATTCCCAGCGCTTCGAGTTTTCTTTTGAGATCCAGCGGTGTTTGTTCGGAATTATTGGTCAAAAAGAGGAATTTGGTTTCACTGGCATTAAGCCGCTTTATAAACTCCACTGCCCCCTCAATCAGAGATTTTCCTCTGTATATGACACCATCCATATCAGAAATGATATTCTTTACACTCATCTATTATTCTTTCTTGCGCTCTGGTAAAAAGCATTTTCGCCGAGTTTGCACCTGCTTAATCCAATTCTTAATATAGCATTTTCCCAGGTTATGATTCAGGTATAAGTGCAGTTCCAGAAAGTAATGCACTGTTTTTTACGGCTGAAATTGTATGAAAAGGGAAGTGATTTCGAATCTCGAATAACGGAAGTCACTCTCTCCTACGTAGATTTAACCAACAAAATTCTGACCGCCCCTCGAACCCGTAAGCTCCCTGCATATGTTGCGCTTTCAATGATTGTTTCTTTTTTCTTACTTCGAAATTCATTATTTGACATTTTTCCCAGTATTATTGTCCTCTGCAATTTGATAATGCTGTTAAGGTTTGTTGTGAAACCAAAACATGTCATGTGGTCAGCCTTCTTAAGAATTTTTCAGAAAACCTGTGGGATGATAGTGAATATTATTCTCACTTCTAATTCATGCCGTCCTCTGTAATTTCCTCTGATGGTTACACATTTTATAAAATGGTAAATTCTCCTCCTTCGTAGATTTTCTTTTTGCTTCCGTCCTTAAGCACTGCGATGACAGTCCGATCGGTTGTTGCTATTATATCGGTATGCTCGGGAGAGTCGTTATAGCCCAGATCAATAAACTGCTGTTCGGTCATGGTGCTGGGATCGCTGCTGCAGGCATCATGATAAGCTTTTCCCACTGCCAGATGAATGTTGCCAAACTCTCCTCCGAAATTTTCATCATAGAGGGTATTGGCCATGAAGCGGTTGATTCTAGAGAACCTTTTGTCTGTAAGGGAGAATTCTCCGATCTTATCGGCATTTCTCTGGGAGATCATCTCCTGCAGAAGCTTCTCATTTTTCTCAGCAGTTGCTTTAATGATTCTACCTTTATCTATATGAAGTTCTATATTTTGAATTATGTTGCCATAACGATAAAGGGGCTGGTCAAAAAAGATGGTACCTTCCACCTGTCGCCAGTCCGGAGAGGTGAATATCTCGAAACTGGGAATATTTCTTCCGCTTCCACCCAGCCATTTACGTTTTTCACCCAGACCAACCCACAGGTCTGTACCTTTAGCGCTGACATGAATTTTTTCGATAGGCATTTCATTAAGAATAATCTGGATAGAGTAGATCTGGTCAAATACAGTTTTCCATTTGCCGATAGGATCATCCTCATCTAGAAAGCAGGCCAGACTTATCTGTTGCCAGTATTGCTCAAGACTCATACCCGCCTCCCTGGCAGCTCCTTCAGTACCAAACAGACATAGCGTCCAACTGAAATTTCCTGCATCCTCTTTTACATCAAGCCAGTCCCGGAACTTTCGGGTACTGTGGGTATTAAGGATCACTTTGCGGGGATCGGCAGTTGACAGAAAAAGTGGATCGTTCTCTGCAAGAATTCTTACATAATGATCGATAGTGTCAGCCAGACCCCGGTAATATTTTTCTGGAAAGAAGCTCAACTGCTGCTCGTTTGCTTCCTTAAGATGCAGAAGTTTGAAATCATCATCCTGAATCTGTAGCAGAGGATGCGCTCCTGCTCTGAGTATAGCTTTGTAAACCTCTGAGGCCAGTGGAATCCCGGGGGTCTGGGTAACCAGATAAACCACTTCTCCTTTTTTTATGCCTTTGCCGTCGTTGAGAGCAAAGTTTATCAGCACTGAGGCATAACGCTCAAGTATTTCAGTTGATGGTAGTTTCATAAATATTCTCCTGTATTAATGGCGATAAATTGAGAGGGAAAAATGCTCTATCAAGGGAACATCTTGTTTTTTAAAAAATAGATTTTGGCCGGGATGTGTAGAGACAAGGCATGACGGTCTCTACTACCACGATTCTTTATAATCCCAGGCAAACTGCTCAAAAGAGACTGGTTCCCGTTTGAGGATTTCTTTAAGATCGGGGTGAATCTGCTCGCACCATCGCTGACGGGCAATTTCAAAGAGCCCGTTGATTAAACTAGCCCTCTGTGGGGAAAGTCCGCAGCTTAGAAGCTCTTTATATGCCTCATTGTGCGAAACTGGTATATAACTGATGGTTTTTCCGGTAACCTGGGAAAGAGAATGGGCTACGTCGAAAAGATCGGGAGATTCATTTCCGGTTAATAGATAGATATGGTTTTTGTGAGAAGAGTGCATAAGGATAGTTGCTGCAGCAGAAGCTACATCTCTGGTGTCCACAAAGCTAATGTTTGCTGAAGCTGCAGCAAGCCTGATCTGATTGTTTTTTTTAATGGATGGGGAAAGATTTAAGAGATTCTGCATAAAAAGATTCGGCCTGAGGATGGTATAATCGATACCACAATTCTGAACACATTTTTCGGCAATGGATAAAGGAGTGGTACTGTCCTGCCGGACTCCGGCCGCACTCAAAGAGACTATATGGGAGACACCGCTGCTTTTGGCCGCATTGATTACCGGAATGATAAGTTCATCGATCTGGGGATATCCAGTAGGCGTTGCCAGGAAAAACTTTTCAATTCCCTCGAATGCAGTTTTGAACGTCTCCGGTTTCTCATAATCGAGAATCACCACCGGACAATTGATGCCCTCTGCTCTTGCCAGACTGCGCACTCCGATACGGATACTGGCATCGTATTCCATTAACTTTTTAACCAACTCTTTTCCAAATGTTCCACTCGCTCCTGCCACTAGGATCTTTTCTGCCATAAATTCCTCTGAGCGGTTTAAAGCTGTATGGGCATCCTCTCTGTACTTAAAAACAGCAAAGAAGAGACCGGGTTATTGGCAGATTACCTGTGGCATAATTTTTGATACTTTTTTGCCAATTACTTTTCTACCAAATTGGGAGGAATATGAAAAGAAAAGTAGCCATCTCTTCAAACCCTCAAATGGATCTTTCCATCGAGGAAGCCTGTGATCTGCTCGGAGACCTTTCCGATATCATAAAAGGCAAACATGTGGCTATTAAACCAAATGACACCTGGGCATCTCCATCAGACCTTACTCCCTGTACCCAGGCAGACACCCTGCGGGGGATAATCCGCTATATAAAAAAATTTTCTCCATCAAAAATAACGGTCAGCGGAGGTTCTGGAGCGGCTCAAACTGAGGATGTTTTCCGATATCTGGGGCTGGATAAAGTCATCGCCGAGGAGAAAGTTTTCTTTTTTGATCATAACAAACCCCCTTTTGTCCCGGTTTCTCTTTCCTATGGCCCGATGCAGGAAGTTCAAATCAATCCTCAGGTTCTGGAGTATGACACACTTATCTCTTTAGCTCAGTTAAAGGTGCACAATGCAGCACTAGTGACTTTGTCGATGAAAAACATTGCCATGTCCTTTCCGGCTGCAGACTACTATGGCCATCCGAGGGAAAAATATGACCACCTACACTCCATTTTCAAAAATCTTCACTCCTTTATAGTTGGAATGTGTCAGAGGTTTCCTATTCATCTGGCCATAACCGTCGCTCACCCGGCCATGAAAATACGAGGACCTATTGGCGGGAAAACTTTCGAGGGAGATCTGACTATCGCCAGCAGGGATTTTGTGGCTGCTGATGCGGTTGGTGCAGCAATATTGGACCGCTTTGGGGTCAGCCACATCATAGAGGCAGAGAAAATCGGATTAGGAACTGCAGATTTAGATCTGATAGAAATCGCAGGCGTTCCCCTTGATCGTGCGATAGCTCACTTCTCAGAAAAAGAAAATTCCTGATTTGTTTAAAATTAATTATGGGCTTTTAATGCCCTATATTTATCTTAACCATTCAAAGGAGGCAGATACATGTCGATTGTTAAAAGGATTTTGTTGGTTCTTGCAGTAACCACTTTAGTTTTTCAGCTTCCAGGGTGTGGCCAGCAGCGTCCTGCAGGGGGAGGAACCCAGAAACAGCAGGAAGGTGGTGGCTCTCAGCAGCAACAGGGAAATGGCGAATCGGACACTGCACAAGATACCACTACTCAACCGCAGGACACCGTGTCAGACACCGCACAATAGATAAATACCTCCCGTAACTTCAATTACGGGAGGTTTGCAGGAATTTTTCCATGACCGAACTAACCGAATTAGTCCATCAGAGAGATCTCAAAGCGATACGCATTTGGGTAACAAATGCAGGAACACTGGAAATTGCCGAATCGATCAGCCGCCTGGAGGCTGAACAAAGGGCAATAGTCTTTCGGCTGCTGCCCAAAGAGCGCTCTATAGATGTATTTGAAATGCTGGATCTTGCCCTTCAGCAGGGTATTATCAAGACCATGCGCGAGGGGAGGGTTCGGGAGATTATGGAGGAGATGGAGCCGGATGACCGCGCAAGGCTTCTGGACGAACTCCCTCCCACTCTGGCAAAATGGCTTCTGGAAGGACTCTCTTTTAAAGAAAGACGGCTGACTTCCATTCTTCTGGGCTATCCTGAGCAATCAGTAGGCCGTATCATGAGCCCGGAATTCGTGGCTTTGAAAATCGGTATGACTGCTAAGGAAGCGCTCTCTAAGGTAAGAGATTCCGGCAGAGGTGTTGAAGCCATCTATCTGCTTCCGGTAGTCGATGAGCAGGAAAAACTGATAGATGTAATAGAATTGGGTGATCTGGTTCTGGCAGACCCAACTGCTAAGCTGGATGCACTGGTTTCGGAGGAGCCTTATTCGGTCAAAGCGGATCAAAATCAGGAGACCGCATCAAGATTGCTTTTGGAAGCAGGCATAATGGCGCTTCCAGTGGTCAATGATCAGGATCATCTGGTGGGAATTCTTACCTTTGATGATGCCATGGAAGTGTTACAGGAAAGTGACACCGAAGATATTCTGCGCTCCGGTGCTTCCGAACCCCTGGGAGCACCCTATTTTAGTGTCTCCTTATTTACTCTGACCAAAACCCGTGTGGTATGGCTTATGATTCTGGCCCTAGCAGCCACTCTTACTGTCAACGTACTCAATTTTTTCCAGGATGCCCTTCAATCGGCAATAACGCTTTCACTCTTTATTCCTCTTCTGATTGGTATAGGAGGAAATATCGGTTCGCAATCTGCAACCATTATCATCAGAGCAATGGCTCTGGGAGAGGTGCGCTTTTCCGATATGTTCAAGGTAATATTCCGTGAAGTGAGGGTAGGTTTTTTTCTGGGGATAACCCTGGGAGCAATTGCCTTTTTTGTTGTAGGGCCCTTTTTAGGGTGGGAAATAGCGTTTATTCTGGGAATTTCCCTTCTCTCTATTGCGCTATTGGCGGCTTTTGCCGGATCACTGCTCCCGATGCTGGCTAAGCGTATTGGAATCGACCCGGCGGTAGTAAGTGCTCCGATTATTTCCACCCTGGTGGATGCCTCAGGATTAATTATCTACTTCTGCTTTGCAAGTATTGTTTTAACCTGAAAAAAAAACCGCTCTATTTCTGTAAATCATTTCTTTATGATATGTCTACCAGCTATTACAATTCCTGCAATACCGGAAAAAAGCAGCAACATTCTGGATGGATCCCTGAACCCTTTCATCTCATCCTCTCTTAAAATTTTGTGCTCTTCGGTATATGTCAGTCGTTTGCGGATATTAGTATGAAGTCTGGATACTTTCTTATCTTCACTCATAGAGACATAAACAAAATCATCTGACCAGGGGCTAGCTGTGATCTCTCCGGCATAAAAAAGAAATATTACTGCCAGCAATGCCAGATTCATCTGATACCTCCTTAATTGGTTTTCATACAAGAATAGTATGAAAAGAGTAAAATAATGGCTCTGTGAAAAGGACAAGGGTGAAAGACCTCTGCACAATCATGAATAGAAGCAATATCGCAGCCAAATTGCAGCGGGGCCAACGGTCATACACCAGGGCATCTTCTCCCAGGTTTGCAGCCTGAGAGAAGATGCATACTACTACACTAGCCCAGACCAACGGCCGGAAGGGTTGGGGATTAACGATTTGTGATTAGTGGATTAGGACAGATGATGCATCAAAATTTAAATGTCAAAGAAAATGACACAGCAGACAGAACAAGGGAAGTTATTCCCAGATATCTAAAATTTTTTGCCCTCCGGTAGGACCTCTCCAATGAGGGTGAATTCTTTTCCAGTTCGTTTTTCTGCATATCATGGTAACTGTCAAAATAATATCGTTCGGAAAAAAAACATACTGCTGATGTGAGTAACAGTGCAGCCCCCGGAATCATCATTCTGGATTGATAAAATGGCCTCTTGCGTAATTGTAAATAACAGGTGTGCACTCCGGGTTCGCTTATCTCAATAGTGTGATTGACCGGTTCGTATCCTTTGAGCCTTCCTTCCATGGTAAAAATACCCATCGGCACAATCCATTCCAGAGGAGTCATACCCTCCAGTCCCGAACCAGATTTTATCCTCACTCCCTGGGGTGAGGAGTGCACCCGAAGATGACACACATAATGGGTTCGAAGGTTTTCGATGATCTTGCGGCTAAGCACGGTTTTCACTGTACCGAGTTCAGATGAACCAAAAGACAGTGAGATAAAAGAGCTGCTCTGAGATCGTTGTCTTCCCTCTGAAACATCGATTTTCACCAGATCGGTCTCAATCGTGTATTGGGTATCAGAGGCAGTCTCCTGTATTTTTAAAGAAAATAGAAGCATCAGGTGACTGCGGTTTTCATCCTCAGGGCTCAGAGCGGCGTGGAGTTCTGAAAGCTGGTACCCTATATCAAATAAGGGCTTTTTTAAATGTTCTGAGAGCTTTTGTGGAAAAGCGGGAGGCAAATGAAGACTTAAAGAGCTGTCAAAATCAAAGAAAATAAGCTCTCTGAGCTCGCCGTACACCATCGGAGAGTGGCTCAAGCAAAAGAGAAAAAAGATCGGAAAGCAGAATAACCGTTTAAAACGCCTCAGGAGGAACATTTTTCAAATATAACTGTCGGAAGTTATGAAACCCCAAAAAGAAAGCACGAAATTCGAAAACCGAAATCCGAAACAGGAGAAGGAAATGGAGGAAAAAAACATGCAGATACATATTTTATTGCCGTAGTTACCAATTGCCGGAATAACAGTTATTATCCATTCTATATTATAAGCTAAGCTGTTAAATAAAAAAGAGCTTTTTAAGGGAGTATTATGAAATTAGTGGGACCACATGTATCGATATCCGGGGGAGTGCAAAACGCCCCACTCAATGCTGCTTCACTGGGAGCGACTGCATTTGGAATGTTTACCAAGAATCAGCGCAGATGGGATGCGGCACCACTGGATGAAAAAACGATCATCCTGTTTAAAAAAAATCTGATCGATAATGGTTTTAAGCCTTCAAGTGTGCTGGTCCACAATAGCTACCTCATCAATATCGGAAATCCGCAAAAAGAACCCTGGGAAAAATCATACACCGCTTTTGTGGATGAACTGTCACGATGCTCTCAGCTTGGGCTTCAATATCTTAACATTCATCCGGGTAGCCATCTTAAGTTGTGCTCTGAAACAGAATGCCTGTCAATTATAGCCCAATCGATAAACAGAGCTTTTGAGGAAACTCAGGAGGTGGTTGTTGTGCTGGAGAATACGGCTGGGCAGGGTTCAAATGTAGGATACCGCTTTGAACACCTGGCAGAGATTATTGATCAGGTAAATAATAAACAGAGAATAGGAGTTTGTCTTGATACTTGTCATCTTTTCTCATCAGGATATGACATTTCAACCAAAGATGCTTACGAGAGTACCATGGATGAGTTTGGTTCGATAGTCGGTTTTGATTTTCTCCGCGGAGTACATCTTAATGACTCGAAGGTCCCGTTAGGAAGTAAAGTAGACAGGCACCACTCGATAGGAAAAGGCATTCTGGGGTTGGAGCCTTTTAGTTTTATCATGAACGACCGGCGTTTTGACCAGATTCCGATGGTGCTGGAGACTATTGATGAAACACTGTGGGCTTCTGAGATACAATTACTGAATTCACTGGTTTCATCCTGATAAACACTTGAGAGTTAGTCTAAGGTTAGATAAAGAAAATAATCGGCACTCCTCGACACCCCGCAGGCGCTCTGAACTCCGGCACGGGCGTTAAAATTCTTGGCACCAGCGTTCATAACCTTGACAGCCGTGCCAAATAACCTTTACTTCTGTGTTCCTGACGCGAAAAAACCTGGACCTCCGAACTCCATCATTGGCGTTCTGAACCCCAACACCGGAGCTATGAACCCCCGGCATTGGAGCTTTTAGCCCGAGCGTCGAGTCTTTGAAAACCATCACCGGTGTTCTGAAGACCGTCTGTGGAGCTCTGAAGCCCAATAGATGGGTTGTGATAATCCCTTGTACAGAAACCGTCTGGTCCAACCGCCTCTGCCTATAAACGGACCGGCCCGTCTTTATCCAAAAAACCTCTCCGAACCTTTAACCTTTAATTCTTCAAAGCGAATGGCAGATACTATTTTTTAATTACAGAAAGTTGAAGCCAAAATCATACATGCCCGCATGTAAATGTGCAATGAGTTTTGGTTATTTTTAATCTCCAGACACCCCATCAACATACCAGGTATAAATATGCCACTTCATTGGATCGCGCTCAATGCCGTCAGGGGTTTAGGTCCGGTAAAGATAAAACAACTGCTGGAAAAATTTGGTGAACCTGGAGCTGTTTTTAATCAGTCACCATCAAAGCTTGTGGAGCAGGGGATAGCCTCTGAGTCTATCGCTTCCCAGCTTGGCGATCCTGCACTATTTAAATTCGCACAGGAGCAGCTTAGTTGGGCAGAAAGGTTGAAAGTATCGGTAATAACTTATAATGACAGAGCGTATCCATCTTGTTTAAAGGAAATATTTGCACCTCCACCAATAATATATGTAAAGGGCAAGATAGAGGTTTTCCAGAAGCATGCGGTGGCAGTTGTGGGTACCAGGATTCCCACAGTTTATGGAAAAAAAGTAACCGATACTATTTGTGCCGAACTGGTGGAACGAAGACTTGTGATAGTAAGCGGGCTGGCCAGAGGGATTGATACTGCTGCTCATCAGAGCTGTATTAATCGCAGGGGGCAGACGGTGGCGGTTCTAGGATGCGGGCTGGACCGATGCTATCCACCTGAAAACAGGGAGCTGTCAGAGAAAATAGTGGAGAATGGAGTTCTTTTATCGGAATTCCCCTTAGGAACTCCGCCTGAAGCGTACAATTTCCCCAGGCGTAATCGTATTATCAGCGGTATGTCTTTAGGGGTGTTGGTTGTGGAGGCGGGAATAAAGAGCGGGAGTCTGATTACTGTCCATTATGCACTTCAGCAGGGAAGAGAGGTGTTTGCGGTTCCGGGGCCGATCAGCTCCCCTGTTAGTGCTGGCACCTTTAATCTGATTAAGGATGGGGCTATTCCTGCCCGCAGTGGTCATGAAATTGCACAAAGTTTAAAGGTCAACACATTATCGTTTGAAAATCAGACCGGTTGCCCCACTGCTGGCTTTCTAATGGAGCTTTTGCAGGATTCAGAAAAAGAGGTTTTTGAACAACTAAGTACTATACCGGTGCGTATTGATGATATTTCAACTAGGACGGGTATCCCGGTTGCTGCCCTGTATCCCTTGCTGCTAAATCTGGAGCTCAAAGGGCTTATCCGGCAGTTGAGCGGACAGTCGTATGTAACAGGTATTTAATGAGCAAAAAAAAACTGATAATTTCATCGCTGACAGTGGTGTTTCTCTCTTTTGTCCTGATTTCGTTTTTTGGCAATCAGGGCTGGCTTGCCTTACATAAAGGTCAAGAGCAGCTTAAGGATCTTGAATCTGAAGTGGAGCAATCGAAACAGATGGTAGATTCTTTAAAAAAAGAGATCGACAGATTAAAAAATGATACTTCGTATCTGGAAAAAATTGCCCGCGAGAAGCTGGGAATGGCCAGAAGAAACGAAAAAATTTACAAATTCGTTGAGGAGAACGATTAATGTTTTTTAAGCATTTTCTCAAGCAGGTCCGCAGTAACATTATTGCCGGTATACTTTTACTTATTCCGCTGGTGTTAAGTGTTGTTATTATTGTCAAATTGTTTCAGTGGATCGATTCTGCTCTTCCGGGAGTTTTCGGGGCAGAGTGGCTTCCAGGTCTGGGGATTCTGGTAATCCTTGTTGCTGCTTACTTTACCGGAGTCGCAGCGAAAAACTTTTTTGGAAAAAAACTTATAAGCACTGCCAACGCCGTAATCGTCAATATCCCGGTCTTAAACAAGATTTATCTGGCGATCCAGCAGCTTGTGGATGCTGCGACTCTCAGCAAAAAGAACCTCTTTGACAGGGCGGTGATGCTTGAATTTCCCAGGCCCGGCAGTTTCGGAATAGGATTTGTAACCTGTGAAAACAATAAAGAGCTTTCCTTGAAAACCGGTAAGAAGATGGCCTCAGTGTTTTTACCTACCACTCCTAATCCTACATCAGGTTTTCTGCTCTATATCCCAGAGGGGGAACTAATAGATTTGAATCTGTCGGTTGAGGCAGCCATTAAACTGATTGTCTCTGGTGGTATTCTTAATAATGGTGACACAAAAAGCCAGCAAGCTCCTGCACCAATATCAATAAAGGAATGGGCAGGGCTTTTCAAACGAAAGCGACAAACCACACTTTCCTGAAAATAAAGCATGGGTATAGAGAAAACCAGGGCAGTAATTCTGTCGATGCTTCCATATCGGGAGTCAAGTGCTATCGTAACACTTTACACCAATGAATATGGCCGTGTAAACGGTATCGCCAAAGGGGTGAGAAAACGTTCGAAAAACTCTCTCCCACTGGAGCGGGGATTTCTTATCGACCTGATACTCTATATTAAACAGGGACGAGACCTGCATACCCTTGCGGATATCAATATCTGCGATTATTATCCGGGTATCCGGGGTGATCTTTATAATACCGCTATTCGTGATGCCGCTTTTGAACTGCTTCTGAAATCGGTTATGGCAAGTGAATCTCATCCTGAACTGTTTTCTCTTTTGCAGCAGTTTCTTCTCTCCCTTCAAACAACTGATATCACAGAGAATCGATTTGCACTCTTATGGAACTTCTATATGAAAACGGCAGAGCTTCTTGGATTCGCCCTCCGTTTTGACTGCTGCAGATGTTGTGGTCGAAAAATATTAATTTCTGAAGGTGTTTTTCTTATAGTGGAAAGCGGCGGGCTTTACTGCACCAGATGCGGGGAAGTAAACCGGTCTTTACCGGATGCATACATTCAGAGTACAGTTTTACAGAAGCTTAATGGATCTTCTTCACCGCTGAAATTACCCTCCGATGAACTTATGCGCTTGACCAGACTGGCTGCATCCTACTGCCGTTTTCATCTGGATATCCGCCCGGAATTTAAGTCTCTCAAATTTATCGAACAGATTGTTGCAAATTGCTGTTAACGCAACACAAACAACAAACGGAAAAGCTGTGTACAAAAATCTGAACCAGCTTTTTGTGAAAAATTCTTAATACAAAGCCTCCATAACCGTAATCACTATTCTATCCTGTTAAATCAAAATTACTCCTAAGAGAAAAGGAGGCTGATGCCAGTTACTGTTTCTCATCCGGTATTATCGGTAGGTTTTAAAAAGTTTGGTCTGGTTCTTTCGGCTCTTGTTGTAGGCAGTATGATGCCGGATTTTGAGTTTTTCATGCGGCTCAGTTCTGGAAGGGTTATCGGACATACATTTGAAGGAATTTTTCTTTTCTGTATCCCGGTAGGATTAGTGGTGCTGTTTCTATTTCATAAACTGATGAAATTCCCTTTACTATCACTGGTACCGCACAGCCATCAGCTAAGGCTTTTTCCGGTTGCACGTCGGTTCAGGTTTTTCCCATTGAAAAATTTCATGAATATTGTTTTTTCGCTTTTTGTGGGATCGCTTACTCATCTGATTGCTGATGGCTTTACACATCATGATGGATTTTTTGTAGAGCTTATACCTTTATTGAGCGAACCTGTGGTGGTGCTTTCGCAGGGGACAATACGGGTTTATTTTCTGCTTCAGTATGCATTTTCCATTGTTGGGGCTTTGTTTCTTTTGTACTGGTATATGAAGTGGTATTATAAGGCAGAGCCGGAAAAACAGGTGGTTCCACATCGTTTTCACATTAGTCGAAAAGTGGGCATAGCACTATCTATCATAACTTTCGCCCTAAGCACAGGAATTACCTATGGAGTAATGCTGGCAAAGGGTAGTGGGGGGGTAGAGATGGCTAAATCGATGATTTCGCTTTCGGCAATAGCATCGGTAAGCGGTCTAATGGTTGGGCTGATCGGTTTTGGCCTTATGTGGCACTTTTTTATTCCCCACAGCAAGAGAACAAAAGTTTTGGAGCCAGAAGGAGATTGTTAAGTGAGAAAACAGGCAACCAGAAAGACTCTCTTGCACAAATTCTAAACCTCAAACCCAAATCCTAAACAAAAAGCACGAAATTCGAATGACCTAATCCGAAACAAGAAGAGGAAATGGGAAAAAAGAACTCAATTGATAGCTTTTAGCTACGTTGAAAGACTCTTATTCCCTGTTTTGAATTAATTTCGACCCACTGAACCCTCCCGGCACATGTTTTGCAGATTTTTTCCTCATCAAATACCAAAAGGAGTGTGGTGATGAGTTGCAGAAAGTTTTTGCCGCTTTCTTTTTACCTTTTTCTGTTAAGCGCTATTATTAGCGGGATGCTCTTTCTCTGTGGCAGGTCGCCTTCTGAGCCAAACAGGTCCGAATGTGGATCGATTCAAATCAGGGCACTAGTTCGGGAGAGCTTAAGGAAATCAAATGCTGCAGCTACAACTTCATTTGAAAATCTGGAATTGGAAATTTATGGCAATGGTAACGATACACTGCGTTTTAGCAGTAAGATAAGCGGCAATCTGATGGTAGTAAATGACACTTTCAGTGGAATACCTGCAGGAGTAAACCATGAAGTCAAAATTTATACCACCGATAACAACGGGATCAAAGTTCACATCGATTCTTTAGATAAAAGAATTGTGAAGATAGAAAAAAATGCAGTCACTGTTATTAACGCCACACTTATTCCTGCTGCGGGGTCAATATATATGCAACTGGCAAATGTTTCTACAGACATCGATTCAGTCAGCTTATCATTTGTATCCATACAAGGAACCTGGGAGAAGCGGTTAAAAAGGAATTTAAAGATGAATTTAAGTCTGGATAATATTCCGGATGGCACAGAGGGAACGGTTTATTTTACTGCAATAAATTCAGCAGGGGATACCCTTTGTTATGCCAGCAAGAAGATAACCTTTAATGCCCGAGAATCATCAGAGTTGGATTTCGAGTTCGACTTTCTTCCTGGTTCCTTGGCAATGGATATTGCTGTGAGAAGAACAGGAGTTACCCTTATAACCATGAATATGGCTGAGCAGATTAACTCAGAGGAGAATGGTAAGCTCATTATCACTGAAATCATGTATAATGCTGCGGATTCATCAAAGTATATCAAAATTTATAACCCTTCTGAAACGGCCATAACATTTGAAACTCTGATAGTCGAAATCGATAAAAGCAGGAAAAAAATTGATTCTGTAGTCGTTGAGGCTCAAAGGTTTTATGTTCTGGGAAAAAAAGAAGACTCACTGGCGGGTAAATCGATTCAGCTTGCTCTTGCAAAAGCGGGAAATCTGATCACCCTTAGAGACAGGGACTCTACCATCATCGACCGGGTTATCTTTATAGGTACAAATAATTCACTAGAGTGGCCTGTTGCAGCTATAAGCAGAGCAATTTATCTAAATTCCGATTCATACGATGTCTCGAAGAATAATTTTGGCAGGAACTGGTATACTGTTACTGACCAGGATTCCGAGTCTGACAGTCTCCAGAACACACCTAACTAAGTTGATGATAAGTCTCGGAAATCATTCTTTCGGTGTCATCCCACCCCAGGCATTCATCGGTTACAGAAACACCATAACGCAGTGGCACATCTGATATCTCCTGGTTGCCTTCACCGATATTACTTTCCACCATCAGGCCACACACAGGTAAACTATCTCTTCTTAATTTCAGACACTCTCTCCAGACTTTAATCTGATTCTTAAATTGTTTATTGGAATTCTGATGGCTGCAGTCAACAATGACCGATGGATTGAGCTGGTGATGCAAAAGTTTAGCAAGTGCGGAATTTAAGAATGGAGCATAATAGTTGGGACTATTTTTTCCACCACGCAAAATAAGATGACAGTATTGGTTTCCTTCGCTGTGTTGTACGCACACCCGGCCCCCTTCGTTTATATTCAAGAAACTGTGTGGCTTGCCTGCGGCGATGATGGAGTTGATAGCTGAATCCACGGTTCCATCGGTACAGTTTTTGAACCCCACCGGCAGGGGTAATCTGCTGACCATCTCGCGGTGAGTCTGACTTTCTGATGTCCTTGCACCTATTGCACCCCAACTGCTGAGATCTGAGATATAATGAGTTACCAGCGGGTCCAGAAATTCCATACCTGCGGCCATACCCATAGAGGTGATAGAGACAAGAAGTGCCCTGGCCTGCCTCAGCCCCTCTTCCAGATCGCAGGAATCATTCATATATGGATCATTTATCATCCCTTTCCATCCTACCGATGTGCGGGGTTTTTCAAGATACACTCGCATGATGATTACCAGGCGGTCCTCAAATTTTTCTTTCAGTTTATTGAGCCTGTAGGCATAATCCAGTGCTGCCTGTGGGTCATGAATCGAGCAGGGGCCCACAATCAGAAGCAACCTGTTGTCGATTCCCGAAATAATGGCTTGGATGTTTTTTCTGGCCTGCAGAACTGTTTCTCTGGACTTGCTGCTTAGAGGCAGTTTTTCAGAGAGTGTCCCAGGCGATGGAAGAACACCGACCTCCTGACAATTTAGAACTGTTTCCATAATTTCCCTAATAGTGTTTTGCTGTGTATAAAAGCAAAAAAGCCCCTGATTTTTCAGGGGCTTTTTTTGTTGTCTTTTGGTTTCAGTCAGATATACAAAAGCATCAGCCCCCGCTCTCATTGTCGGCAAAATAAAACCAGTAATAAAAGGAGCTATCTTTTAAAATGACAGTGTAATGGTTATTCATTTTTTTCATCTTTTTTCCAAATAAAAAACCCCTCTTTTTGGGAGGGGTTCGTTTTATTCTTTAATCTTTATGGCTAACAGATCAATGCGCACGAACCCCTTTAGTTCTAAACCAAAAGTAAAAATAAAAATATCGTGCGTTCTGATATATTGTTTTCATGCTCATAATATATACCCGAAAAAAAGTGTTGTCAACTTTAAATAGCATGGCTGCGGAAATAATGGGAAAGAAATTAATCTTAGACAGGAAAAAGCACTATATCCGAATAGCGAAATCCGAAACAAGAAGAGGATATGGGATACTACTCTGATTCTATAATCATAGCGTTGGCTGGTGAGTGATGGATTTTAAAAATGAAAATATCTAAAACACCATCTTTATAGTAGGCTTTAACAGAGTCGGGGTTAAGAGCAGCAGGGAGGTTAAAAGAGCGGTGAAACGATCCGTAGCTTCTTTCCAGATGTCTGTAATGATTTTTTTCTGCGACAGGGCTTTGTTTTTTTTCTCCGCAGATAGTGAGGATATTTTGATCCAGAGTGATTTCAAAATCGGAGTAATCAAGCCCCGGAAGGTCTGCTTTGATACGGTAGCAGTTTTTTTCTTCCAGAATGTCTACCGGGGGATAATTGGAACTAATTTTACGGTCAGAGAGATTAAAACTGTCCGAAAACATTTGTTCCAATTCTTCAAAGAGATGCTCATTTTTGTTCACTTTGTCGCTCATGACTCTTCTTTTTTCCTCTTTAAACCAGTAAAAGAAATTCCTGAAGGCTCTTAGAAGTATTTAAAGCGATCTTCAGGTTGATAAGATCTTCATTATTAATTATTCCCTCTCTTATTGGCCTTCCTTTCAGAAAGGGTATAAAAGAATTAGTAGACTGATCGGGTTGTATCAGAGCTTTATCCAGAGTATCCATAATCTGCTCCTTTCTTAAGTTTATCACCCAGTTACTGCAAAAAGCATGCCGTTTATGGGGTGTAGAAAATTGTTAGCCATTTACCATTAAAATAGCGAAAAATGTGTAAAAATGTAACAGAATTCATTTTGGTGTTCTCTTTTAAAACACATCTGTGTATCAAAACAGAGCTAACTTGTTGAATGTCTTTTAAAAGAGAGGATTAAGAAAGTAGTTTAATTTGAGTAACAGATTTTGAACTGACTATAATCACTCAAACACTAATTCAGTACAAATAACCAAAGACTATCAGAATTAAAAGGAGTTATCCGTATGAAAACTCAACAGTACGGAAAAGTTGTGTTACTGGTTCTGCTGGCTGTGCAGATCTCTTTCGCCGCTCTTTATAGTGTTGCCAAAGACGGAGTATACAAGACTGTTCAGAGTGCCATAGATGCAGCCGGTCCTGGCGATATCGTCCAGATCGAAGACCTGGAGGTGTATGAAGAGCAGGTTACAATCGACAGCACCAAAAGTGGTCTTACCCTCAGATCGGCAAACCCGACAGCTTCTAAAAAGCCGGTAATTAAATTTCAGGACACAAAAACCGTGCTGCCAAAGACTTATAATCAGTCTTTACATCAAGATTCCATCAATTTCGATCAGAATGGGGCCTTGCGTGTTCTGCGTGCCAGAAATGTTATCATTGAAGGAATTAAAGTTGACGGGGATGGCGCTTATCCCTGGGAATGGCCATCGGTATGGGAAAATAAATGGGCGCTTTTTCATGGTAATGCGGCTATTACCCTCTGGATTGCTGGTGATGTGGTAATTAGAAACTGCGATTTAACTAATGCTTATTTCGGAATAAATGTTAAAGATCGTAACGAGGGGGGTATTTTTGCCAACGCCAACCCTGCAGATATTGATACCTGGAATATTGTGCCATTGGCTGGCTTTGGAAGAACAGGAAACCACATTATTGAAAACAACAGGATTCACGATAACAGTTATGGAATGTTCTTCGAATCGGTCTGGGATCAGGGTTCAGTAATTCGTTACAATCTTTTTTATGAAAATCATCATACCAGATCGGTTGCCTCTAAAGTGGCTGGTTTTACAAGTGAAGGTGGGAATCAGCCCGGTGGCGCTATCTTTTTTAAAGACCACGTGCTCTCTCCGCTGGCTATATACAACAACACTTTCTGGCATAATCGTGCAACATTTGTAGCAAACTGGCAGGTGGGTGGGCCACATTTAATATTCAATAATATAATAGCCCAACCTGATTCTCTTGCCGGCTTGCATCAGGATATTTCCGGAAAATTTCCAGCCAGGATGCACCATACACTTTATGCTGCACAGGGCCAGAGAGTTCAATCCCGCAACCAGGATTATTATGTAGGGATGCGGGATCCTGATGGAACGCATATCGATACCAATGTCAGAGTGACCGCCGTTAGTCAGGTGAGAATACTCAATAGCATGGACAGAGTGGAAATAGAGGGAATGAGGGTGAATGTTCAGGTAGAGACCTCTGAGGGGCCTGCAGACACAACAATTTTTGTGGATTGGGCTATACAACCTGGAGCAAGAATTACCAAACCTTTTGGTGCGAATTCTACTGTTCGTTGGTTCGAGATGAAGTTTCTGTCCACTGATCCAGACAGTCCCGATTTTCTGGTTCCTGACTGGGATGATCCTGATGTGGATAGGCTGGTGCTGGATCAGGGTTGGCCTGAGGCGGGAATTTTAGATGCCGATGGGAGTATAGCAGACCTGGGAGCAATATCCAAAGCTGGAAGAACTGATGATATCGTTATTATAAAAGCGGTTAGGCCGGTTATAATTGAAGGAACTAGTGCAACAATCGATTTTGAAGTTCTGGGGCTTGAAGATGAATCCCTGAGTGACTTAAAAGTAAAATATATCCGATGGGTAAGAGATGTTGCTTACCAACCAGACGCTTTTGGACCGGATTTCGATACAATAGCACCTGGAGATGTTATTTCTGTAGATGTTCCTGGCACTCCTATTAAAATGGGAAGTAACAGTTTAACCGTTGATATTAAAAAAGCACCATCCACTAATGCCCTCCGTGGCTATGGTTTCTTTGAACTGACCGTCGAAGGAACGAATGCTGATGGAGAAACAGTTGTAAGCAGCGTGGGATTTGTCCCTTATCGTAAAGTGGATTATTTGTTTGAAGTAAAAATTCTGGACTTCGCCACTGGAAAAATCGAACTGGATTCAGTCAGGGCAGGTGAGTTGGTAAAAATCGCCATTACCCCCAAAAGAGTGGGTGGCGGTTCCTTCGACAATGAGGTGTCCCCATGTACTTTGACCCTGAGCTCAGGCTATATACTTTATACAGAGCAAGGTGAGATTTTAGAAGTGCCAACTGTCAAAGGGACCCAGATAGAGGAAGGCTATTTTACCAAAGTTCCCTCAAGTGGATACGACAGAGTTGCGGTTAACGGAGCCTATGGAAAGCAGATCTTTCTAGGGACTTCCAAGGCGACAAAAATATTGCCAGGAGCTCCGGAGAAGGTGACTTTCCAGAATCCTCCTTCAAAAGGTTTAGCCATAATTGCTGGCTACCTTGATGATGGATCTGTCAAGGTGGTGGATAAATATGACAATGCTGTTGGGGAAGGCATTGAGGTAAAGATTCGAAGTACTGCACCGGAAATCGGTGATATTCTAAAAGATGATGAATCTTATGCTGAAGGTAAAGATGTAGTAAGTGTTACAGATGCCACAGGGGAAGCCTATTTCAGAGCAAGTGTCACTGATGGTAACAAGGATGATACTATCCCTCTGGTTGCAACACTGGTTGAAAACAGTGCAACCGACAATGCAAAGCTTGTAGTAGGTAATGAAAAACCGAAATTCTTTATCCTCTACAGTGATACTGCGAAGTACGACATGAAGGCCGAGATCAGAGGGTGTGCCGGAGTAAAATTCCCGGTTACTATTATAGCAGCAACAAATAAGGGGGAAAACATAATTGACACCTTGAACAAGGAGTTTATTATTGATCTTCCCAGTGGAATTGCTGCATACAAGACAGATCGTGCTGATGACACAGTGCGTATCACCAGTGATACTCTGGTTAAAGGTAAAAAAAGAATCTGGATTAAATCTGTCGCCGGACGGCAGAGTAACCAGCAGATTACTATTACCGGTAAAAACGACAACCTTATCATGGCTAATTCAAGAAAAGGAATCTACTTTGATCTCTGCGGACCTGTGATTGAAAGAGCCGCTTACTTTGCAGATAATGGAAATGGACAGGTTGATCGGTTGGGGATATGGTACAAGGAAGAATTGGATCCTTCTGAGATCCCCGATTCGCTAAAACTTTACTGGCCAGATGAGCAGTCAGGTTACCTGAGAGTGGTTAAAAAATCTGATATCTCTTTGGATGAAAAGGATGCGCATCGTCTTATAGTGAAAATCAAAGAAAAATTTGATCCACAGATAACTTTTACCAATAAGAGCAGGCTTGGTACCAGTTACTGGAACGACCCAAATCAGCCCGATGCTGCTACTGATATTCAGAGTTTCTCAATTGCAGACAGCGTAGGACCGGTGCTTACCTATGCCAGGGTGGTGGAAAAGTTAAAAGGTGGTAATGACACCATGTTTATCCGTTTCTCAGAGAATGTGCATACTGATCTTATAAAGGGTATCACTCTCACCCTGGTTAAAAAGGATGGAAAGATGTTCGATATGAACATTCTGGATGCCTTCCGCCTTAGTGACACTATTAGAATCGTTGCAGAGGATTTGAAAGAGAATTCCCCTGCAGTCGGAGATTCACTGAAGATTCTTCACACCGGAACCATTGCCGATCAGTATAAAAATAAGGCTCATCCTGACAACAAGCCGGTACAATTAAGACTCCAGCTAGTTCCGCCCAATGTGAAAAATGCCTTTTATATAGACAGTGATGGTGATGGGATCGTGGATTCTGTTTATGTAAAACTGGACAAATTTGTCAGTAAAGATATTATAACTGCTTCTTGTGTATGGGGCGATGGGAATAATTCTACAGGTGATTTGGATGGAAGCGATCTGTCTCACAATCCCAAAGACAGTAATATGATCTGCATTAACGTAAAAGGGAAGTTCCGCACTAACGAGATCAGGACTTCTGGTACCATGTCGTTACACTTAAGTTTTTCTGAATTAGGAAATTCAATACAGCCGGCACCTGTGTCTGACAGTGCTGCGCCTGTCATAATTAAAGCAGAGTATTATCCGGGTTCTTACGTTGATGGTGGATTCGCTCTGGATACTTTAAAGGTTACCTTCTCTGAAGAAACCAAGTATGTTGAAGACTTTAATCCTTTCAGCTTTTATCAGAAAGGCACTAAATATTCAATAAAACTGAAGACATCTCCAAGAGCTTTTACCAATGGCTATCAATTCGTTCTTTTTGATAATAAAAGTATTGAGGGTGTCAGATATCCGGAAAATGGCGATTCTATTAATATTAATGTAAAAGATAAAGCTATTTTTAGTGATGGCAGGAAATATCAGGAAATACCGGGTAACCGCAAAGTTGCCCTCGAAGTTAAAGGAGTGCCTACTGACGTTGTTGTAAAGGTCGGTCCTAATCCTTTCCAAAGGGGTTTGCATGACTCAATAACCTTCAGCATCGAACCTCTGGCAAAGATGGTTGAGAATGTGGAAGCAAAAACAACGATTATCATATATGATCAGATGGGAAACAAAATGTGGTCGAAAACAGGATTCGCCAAAGACTTTAAGGATCGTAAGATTAAACTTGGGTGGAACTGTCAGAACCTGAAAAAAAGAAATGTTGGCAAAGGTACCTATCTGGCCAGGGTGAAAACCGAATATGGTGATATAAATGCTTCTAAAAAAGTGAACATTGTAGATATCCCGATTGGCATAAAGGAAAACAAATAAAGCTTGTTTTTAAGAATCTTCACTGGCAGCTTGCAGTTCAGGCTGGTGAAGATTCTTAAATTTTTATAACTCACCCCGGAAACCAATAATTGAACGGCCGCAACAAAAAAGATTACTTTATATACACTGAAGCTTATAGAAGAAGCTTATAGAAAAAATGTGTGATCGAAGGAGTCATTCTGTATGAATTCGAAATGGTTAAAAATGATGTTACTGGTGGCCTTTGCTGCCGGATCTGTGCTATCTGCAACCTATAATGTATCTAGTACTGGTTTAGGCGGATATGAGACTATAATGGAAGCAATTGAGGCTGCCGGGGATGGCGATGAGGTGGTAATCTTAGATTATGCCACCTACGAAGAGCAGGTAACTATTTTCGAAAAGAAGAATCTTACCCTTCGCTCAACAAATCCCACTTCTACAAGAAAGCCTACAATTAAATGGAAAGACACTGAAAATGTCCTTCCTCAAGTTAGAGAAGATGCTAAAGACTCTGCAAGGATAAATTTCGACCAGAATGGTGCCTTACGTGTGATGAGGTCTACCAACATTTTAATTGAAGGAATTGCTGTTGATGGTGGGGGAAATTTTCCTTTTGCATCTAAAGAAGATGTTTGGGAGAATGTAAAAGAAAACAAATGGTACCCAATGCAGCATGGTAATGCCGCTATTGTTTTGTGGATTGCAGGAGGAGTCACAGTTCGTCAGTGCGATCTTTCGAATGCCTTCTTTGGGATAAGTTTTAAAGATAGAAATGAGGGAGGGATTTTCGCCAACTCGAATCCGGCTGATATTCAGACGTGGAAAGTTGTACCATTATCTGGTTTCGGCAAAACTGGCGAACATATTATAGAGTACAATAGAATTCATAACAACTCTATCGGGTTATTTTATGAATCTACATGGGATCTAGGCTCAGTTGTCCGTTACAATCTTATCTATGAAAATCACCATCCTTCCGGTAAATCAGCCTCTATTAAGGGTATGTCATCACAAGGCGAACATCTGATTGGTGGCGCCATGATGTTTAAAGATCATATTCTTAGTCCATTAGCCATTTATAATAACACTTTTTATAAAAATGGATGGGTGTTTATCGGAAACTGGCGTAGCGGCGGACATTATCTGATATTTAACAATATTATTGCTTCACCTTACCAGGACGCGACTTTTGAAAACCCATGGCAGGTTCTGGACCCGTATTTCCATAACAGAATGTTTAACTCTGTTTATGCATGTCATGTTCTGCCCATTGCCGAGCAGAAACAATCTGTTCAAGTCGCCGACGACGATCCGGACAATCCGGGGGCTCAGGTTAGGAAATCAGTTACTGTGTATCAACCAAGAATAATGAACTCTTTTGGAGAAGTCGAGGCTTCTGACATCATTGTTCCATGCACATTGTTCAGCGGTACTGTTTCAAACCAAACTGTTAGAAATGTTAAAGTCCCTGGCAATAGAATAGTTTCCAGTCAGGCAGGAGGTGGCTATAGTGCTGCAAACAACCTACGATGGTTGGAGACCAATTTTAAATCTACAGATCCCAAGGAGTCTGACTTTCTGGTACCAGACTGGGATGACCCTCTGATAGACAAATACATTGTTGACCAGGGTTACGCTGCAGTGGGCATAACCGATCCTGATGGTACACCGGCTGATCTTGGAGCTATTCCCAAAGAAGGTGGCAGACATTCCAGTGAAATACGAATTAAACCTACTGCACCTGTCAGCATAAATAAAGGAACCGCTGTTGTTAGTTTCGTTATTGAAGGAGCGATTGAAAACCCGAAAATTAAGTATATAAAGTGGATTCATGAATTGCCTGTTGATGCAGTTTTTGGTCAGAAAGATGTAGTAATTCCCAAAAATGATATTATTTCTATAGATAAAATACCAGACGTAAAGGTTGGTAATAACACTCTTACCTTTACAGTTCCTTCAAGGTCAGATAGTAACCTTTATGCTTTTTTTGAAATAGTAATTGAAGGGACAGATCCTGAGACCAACCAACCTGTTCAATCAGTAGTGGGATCTCTTCCTTACAGAAAAATCGATTACGAATTTAAAGTGGAGATTTTTGAGCTTGACGGAAAAACTCAAAAAACAACTGTTCTGGCAGGTGAGCAAGTAATTCTTAAAATCACACCACTAAGAAAAGATAACACTCCATGGGATACAAAAACACCAATAGAACAGACGGATGTAAGCCTTTTCTCTGGTTTTGATTTATTGGATTCCACTGACTCAAAAATAGAAGTTCCGAAGTTTAATGGAAGTTACCAGGCAAAGGTAAAATTCACTAAAGTACCTTCAGAAGGAATTGAGTTTGTTGCTGTTGGTGGATTGTTTAAAGCATCAAACGATGACTTTTTAGCGATCCGTGGTACATCCGATCAGATTATTGTTAAAGCCGGACCACCCGACAATCTGCAATTCCAGTCTCCACCCTCAAAAGGTGTGGATAAGATCGATCCAGGCAGAGAGTATGATGTAAAAATCGCTGTGTACGATAAATACGGCAACAAAATCGATCAAGAGACAGATGTCACCCTCTCCAGTGAAAAAACGGTTAAAGGGGATGTGGTCGGAGGTGGACCCAAAACTTCCACTACCGATTCAACCGGAGTTGTTCATTTTCTGGTGGAGGTAATAGAGGGCGCTCAAAAGAATGATTCTATTCCTCTGACTGCTTCGCTAAAGTTAAATGGAAAAACCGATAATGCTACTCTTATTGTTGGTGAGCCCAGAGACAAACTGCTTATCTTTTATCCAGGCGATTCTGCAGGCACAGAAATTGATGAAAACCTGTCAATAGAAGGTTGTTCTGATCAGTTTGTTCCAATTGTGATTAAAAGAATTGGGAAAAAAGATAACAAATTCGTGGTTGTAAATGCTGATTCCGACACTGTTTCCTTTGATATTGAAACCAGCAGCGGCATTGGTGTGTATCCTACCAATGAACCTGGTGTTGAAAAAATAAATAAAGTCAATAAGATGAAGGGGCAGATTACACTCTGGATAAAAGCAACCGGGCTGGCTTCTCAAAAAGGCAGTATAAGGGTCTACCCGATTGACAATCCGGCCGTCTTATCGGGGGAAAGAGGAAAAATAGACTTTATACAGTGTAATGCCAGTATAGTAAGTGCGGCCTATTTTGCAGATAATGGCGATGGAAGAGTAAACCGTTTGGAAATCTATTATGATGATACTCTTGCTGTCACTGAAATACCGGATACTTTTCAGCTTTACTGGCCTAACCGGCAAAGTGAACCGAAAATTGTTATGGGAAGTGATCAAAGCAGTGTGAAACTGGATCCAAATAATAAGAAACACTTGACAGTAACTCTGAAAGATCCTTTCAATCCGTCGCCTTTGGTCACTGTAAACAACGTGCCTACTCTTGGAATCAGTTTCTGGAGAAACCCATTACTGGATGAACCTCCTCTGATTAAAGCAAATTTTAATATCAATGATAGCGTTGGACCGCTTATTAACAGCGCAATACTGGTCGAGAACCTTGATAAATCTAAAGATGACACAATCTATATCACTTTCTCAGAAAAGGTAAACAACATCAAGGGAGAAAGCCTGAAACTTGTTAAGAAAAATCAAGGAAAGGAAGTTACGCTCAATGTAGATAAGGATTTTATTTATTCAGGTGACACTATTAAAATTGTAGTAAAAAGCCTGGGGGATGATTCTCCTGTGGAAGGTGATAGCCTTTACATAAGAAGCAGCGGTCCTATGATAGATATATATAATAATCATGCACACAAAGAGAACAGACCGGTACGGATCGGGCTTAAAGGTGTTCAGCCAGGTATTACCAGCGCCTTTTATAGTGATTATAATGGTGATGGAAAGGTTGATTTTATTACAATAAAATTCAATAAAAAAATTAAAATCGATTCTACCGAAATTAAGTTTACTTGGGCAGATGGTGATGCGACTCCGATTCTTGATAAATCCAAGGGGAAATTTACTCACAATGGAACTGACAGCATGATGCTCATAGTCGAAGTTACCGGCTTATTCAAAGACAAAATCAAGACTTCAGGTGCCATGAATGTAGAAGCGATTTACCAGAACTTTGGAAATGCCAAATTTGCATGGACTGTCGATGATTCTGCTGCACCGGTAATTGTTGAAGGAAGGGTTCACCCGGGATCAATCACCGATGACGGTAAAGCTAACAAAGATACTCTGAAGGTAACCTTTTCAGAACATATTAAGCAAATGGATTTGAGTCAGAAGGAGTTCTTCCTATTCTATCATAAAGGCTACTCTTACAAAATGAATCTTACAAAACACAGGGAAGAAGGAAATAATGTCATCAGTTTCATTGTAGACAAAATAGATGTTACAGATGAAACTTTGAAAAAAGAAGAATTTAATTTCCCTAAAAACGATGATTCGTTGCAAATGAGGACTGGAACTGATGGCATTTTTGCTGATGATCATTATAATTATCAGAAAAATCCAGATAATCGGATGGCGCCTTTGATAGTCTTGGCTATTCCTACAAGTGTTGAGGTTAAGGCGGGGCCAATGCCTTTTGTACCAGGTAAGGAAAAGGTTAAAATAACAATAAAGCCAAAGTCAAAAGCAACAGATGGTAAATCAGATTCAATATTTGCATGGGTAGCTATCTACGATAGAACAGGAAACGTAGTTTATAATAGCGCCGGAGAGTACAACTCGAATACAGGTTCTGTTGATATAGAATGGGATGGCTACAATAAAAAGCGCAAAAAGGTTGATCGGGGGACCTACATGGCTATAGTCAATTACTCACTCTTTCTGGAAAAAGGAAGAGGAAAAGAGCTTGAAGAAAGAAAGACAGTAAAATTAAAAGTAGCTGTAGATAAAAATGAATAGTCCGATTTTTCTCAGAACGAAACCTGAAGTCAGGTTTCAACTTATGTAAATACGGCAGCATTATAATATGGAGCCATGAAAAAACCCCGATTTATCGGGGTTTTTTGTTTTGATAAGTGCCAGATAATCGCACTTACCTGACTGGAATGATAAAATCCCCTGCTGGAAGCGCCCCCTTATTAAGGGGGATTAAGGCCGGATCTCTTCGATTTGCTTGTACATGATATAAAAACCTTTTTTATCTGTTCAGTTGTGAACTGGATGGAGAAAAAAAGAACAGCAAATTACATATGTAACCTTGTCGAGTTGGTTTTCCACTCTTAAACTTCGTTATTCGATATTTTTTTTCGTCATTCTCGTTTTCTTAACCTTTGAGGGTCTGAATATCACGCACTTACAGGGCTTGGGAGATACTTATTGATTCATTATACCCAGGCCTGAGTGCCTGGGCTGTTACAAGTCGCTCTTTCAGAGCTAAATAGAATAGAAAATAGAAAGGTGAACTCAAGGCAGTAGAAAGGTAAAGGCTTCAGAATAATAGATGGGAAACGCGTAGCGCTGACGGGTTGAAATATGGCAACCCGGGCAGCAACCGGCTTGCAGATGTATCAATGTGTTTACAAGTCCTGAAGGAATGGGATAACCAGATTCCCGGCACCTTAGTTTCAAATATGAAGTTCAGGTTGTGCTCAAACTGACCGATCATTCTCATTGCAAATAACATATTTTTAATCGTTATCTCGAAAACACTATCGTTTGTTATTTAGTGGTGTTGCTGTCTAACTCTTAAACTTCGAAATTCATCATTCAATATTCGTTATTCGATATTTCTATCTCTAATTGATCTCTTCGATATTTTTTTTCGTCATTCTCGTTTTCTAACCTTTGAGGGTCTGAATATCACGCCCTTACAGGGCTTGGGAGATACTTATTGATTCATTATACCCAGGCCTGAGTGCCTGGGCTGTTACAAGTCGCTCTTTCAGAGCTAAATAAGAATAGAAAATAGAAAGTTGAACTCGAAATTCGTTATTCCGTTATTTCTATCTCTAATCCTCCCAATACCTTCGATTCAATTGCTCAAGAAACTCACCTGTTTCATCGGTATTTTTTAATGAATAATCAGCTAGAGTAGATTGCCAACCACCTCCAACTAAAATCCCCGCACCCCAGCCTTTTATATCTCTGAAAGCATCCTCATCTGTAAGGTCATCACCAATGTATACCGGGTAACTGTGAAAAGTGTTTCCGTAAATCTTGTTAGTAATAACCTGAACAGCTTTTCCCTTATGCCAGTTTATCGATGGCCTAAGCTCAAATACCTTTTTACCTGAAGTTAATTTGAACTGTGGAAATCGAGTTGTCGAGTCCAATAATAATTTTTCCAGGGAACCAATCAGACTCTCATCTTTCAATAAGCGGTAGTGAACAGCTAAAGAGAATTTTTTCCTCTCAATAATCACTCCTGGATACGAAGTGTTTAGTAGATGAAGAGACATTTGAATCTGATCTAATAATGGAGGATATTCCTTTGTCTCTTCGAGCAAAGTTACAGTATCATCAGGGTGTTTCAGTTCGAAACCGTGATTACCGGCATAGTAGATATTTGGTATCTGAACAAGATTCGTAACATCCTTCAGATCTCTTCCGCTGATTATTGCAACAGGAATCTTACTGGAAAGCTCAATGAGAACCTTCTTTATCGATTCATCCAATACTGCCAATTCTGGTCTTGAAACGATTGGAGTAAGTGTTCCGTCATAGTCGAGAAAAATGATTGATCTATTATGTGATATCCGGGAAAGGATAACCTCAATTTGAGATAATCCAGATGGTAAAGAGGAAGATAACTGAGAAACTGCCTGTATATTCAAATCGATCAATTTTGAAAGAACCAGATCTGATCCATTTTCAAAGAGCATGGAATTGGAGCCGTTTCTATCAACCCCGATAACAAGCGAAAAGTTTCCATTTTTACCAGCTTTTACTCCTGAGATGGAATCTTCCACTATAATCGTCCGGGTATTTGAAATATTCATCATACTGCAAGTGTGCAGGAAAATATCCGGTGAAGGTTTTCCAGGTAGATTGTTTTTTTCTGCATCGTTGCCATCGAATATCAGGTCGAAAAGATCAGTAATTCCAGCAGAAGAAAGTACCTGGCGGCAGTTCTTGCTTGCAGAAACAACAGCGATTTTTAATTTTTCTGATCGCCAGACTTTAATCATTTTTGGTGCATCTTCATAAACTTCTACACCCTGCTTATCGATAAGTCCAAGGTAAATTCGATTTTTTAAATTCCCCAGGGCACAGATAGTATTGAAACCCGGCAGATCACCTGGTTTGCCATACGGGAGAGAAATGTTCCGTGATTTTAATAAGGATTGCACACCGGAATAACGTGGTTTTCCGTCGATATAGGTTTTGTAATCGTTATCTGTGTCAAAGGGAAGAAAGTGAGAATTATTTATGGTGCTATAATGCCGGAGAAAAGAGTCCAGACTCTCTTTCCAAGCCTTGATATGGTGCATAACTGTGCTGGTTATCACTCCATCAAGATCCAGGACTATCCCATCGTAAAAGATACGGTTTATCGGATGCATATTTTAATGAATTCTCCGACCAATAATAACAGTATTTAAAATTATTAAACTAATAAGCCTGAAATTCTAAACAAGGACAGGGAAAGGGAAAAGAATTCATTAACAAAACATTAGTTGTTAAAAACTCCTTATCTCTGTGAGGATTTAAGAATTGAGAGTTGGAATTTTCATCTCTTTGGAAGTTATCAGGAACCATTTCTTTTTTCGGCTTTGAAAATTGGTCATTGTGCTTTGCTTCGAAGGTGCTTAGTTCTTGTGATTTTGTATCGGATTTCACACTGGGATATCTTTTTACAAAGGTACGACGATAGTGCAACTATCTGAGAAATAAAAATCGCGATCTTTGATTTTAACAGTTATTGGATTACCCCAACCGCTTTCGAAAGTTAAAGAGATGGATTTTTTATTGAGATGCATTTTGATCCAATGGCTGCGGTATCTGATCCTTTGTTTAACCTCTGATAAGTCATCCGGGAGAAGAGGATTGATATAGAGGATATCGTTTCTGACTTCCAGACCTGTATAGCACCTCTGTATCATGTCCACAGTTCCAGCCATAGCGGCCAGGTGAATGCCTTCGGGGGTTGTTCCTCCCTGAACATCCTGAAAATCGGTGGAAAGGGCATGCTCGAAGATATTCCATGAATATTTTCTGTTGGAGCGGGAAAGAACCCACGAAAAAACCAGGCGGCTCAGTGTGGAACCGTGAGATGTCCGATGTCTGTAATATTCAATAATTCGAGGGATTGATAAGGTGTCAAATGAATAATCCAAATGGTTAAACATCTCACTTATCTCATCAGCAGAGAAAAGATAGAAAAGCATAAGTATGTCGGCCTGTTTACTTACTTTGTAATTATTTGCCGAGTCACCCTCTTTTTCCATAATACGGTCGATACGAAGATTTTCACCGTACTCTTTTCTGTAATATTCCCAATCCAGCTCTTTAAGACTGTGATATCCTTCAAACTGATCGATAATACCATCTTCGGCGAAAGGAATAAACATGAGGCTGCTGACCTGTTTCCACTTGTTTGTTTCATTATCATCAATATCAAGATCATGCATCAATTCGTTTCTGCGCTGTTTATCAAGCAGAGTCAACGTTTCCATGGCACGCAGAAGCACCCAGGCGGCCATAAAATTGGTGTAGGCGTTATTGTTGATTCCCGAAAGAGATGAACCCGGATATCTCGTGTGATATTCGTCAGGACCTATGACCCGCTGAATTTCATAACGTTTCCGCTGTGGGTTAAAAGTTGCAATTGATGAAAACAAAAGGGCAATTTCAAAGATTATTTCGGCTCCAAAAAAGTAGAGAAAATCCCTGTCATCGGTTACCTGAAAATATTGCCAGATACTATATACAATGCCGGCATTAATATGACGCTGCAGGTAGGTTTCATCAGGTATCCAATGGCCCGAATATGGATTAAGATGAATTCGCTGACTCTCCTCCCTTCCGTCACTTCCACTTTGCCAAGGATACATGGCACCTTTATATCCTGCATTTTTTGCAGCCAGACGTGCCTGTGGAAGTCTTCGGTATCGATAGAGGAGAAATTCCCTGGTAAGAAGAGGATTTCTGAAATTAAGAAGTGGGAAAACAAACAACTCATCCCACATGATATGACCACGATACGCTTCTCCATGCAACCCTCTTGAGGGAATTCCAACATCAAGATCATAGGTGTTGTGAGAAGCGGTCTGAAGAACATGGAAGATGTGCAGATGGATAAGCTTCTGACTCTGATCGGTCCCTGATAATTGTACATCGAAACGGTTCCAGAGATTTTTCCATGAATTTGCCTGTGATTTTTGTAAATCTGCGAAAGTGCCGGCATATTCCACAGCCTGACAGGATGCAGGCACCGGCTCTGAAATTGCAAAATCTCTGGAAGTGTAAACCGAAACAACTTTCTCGATCTGAACCGTTTCATCGGGCACACAATCAAAAGTCATCTCCTGTGCACAGTAGTTTGTTTGCTCCAGGTGCTTGCGTTCCATCTGAAGAAGTATATCATTTTTATAGACTCTGGTACGCATGGCCTGAGACATCCGGATTTTAGATTGGGAAGTAATCACCTCCAGATACAAACCATCATTAGAGTGCAGGCCATAGCTCAATATCTTCAGGTGATTGCCTTTGAGATCACAGTAGCGCTTTACACCGCAATTTGTGACATCACCCTGAAGAGCACTGTGAATTGTGATTTCCCCATACCAGTTCTCTGGTGTTAATTTCCATTGAATAGCTGCAATGTGGGGCGAATCCATATGAACCAGACGGCTACTTTTGAGGCTTGTTATGTGATCTTTTGAATCACTGAAACGGCAGGAGCAGTGCAGAATGCCGTTTGATAAATCCAGAGTCTGCGAATAGGAGAGCATGTGCACTGTATCAGGGGAAAACCAGTCTCCATCACCTATCCTGAAAGTCAGAAAAAGCCAGTTAGGCCAGTTTACCAGATCTTCATTTTCGATAACCTGACCCCTTACCTCACTTTTAAGCCGGTTGTATCCACCTGCGAGGTATGTCCCCGGGTAATGATTCGAATCTGCCTGACAGCTTTCGTGTGCTCCCCTTGTAGCAAAATATCCATTACCCAGAGTACATAGAGTCTCTCTGAGAGATTCCTTTGATGGATCATAGTCACTAAACTGAATAAGAAAAGGATTGTTGTGCATGTAAAACCCATGAACTTAAAATAACAATCGTTAGTAATTGAGTCATTATTTTGAACAAATCCGAAACATGAAACTAGAAATTCGAGATCCTAAATCCAAAATTGGAAACATCTCAAATCTCAAATTCCTCACGAGTATGCTTGGAGCGTATGTTCAGCGACGGTATCCCAGGAGAAGGAATTTTCCACAGCTTCCCTCCCTTTACTTCCCATCCAGCGGGCATGTTCAAAATTGGCGAAAAGAGAGCCGATTCCCCAGGCTATGGATTCAGGATTGGGATAGACTTTTAGACCATTGACATTATGCCAGACAAATTCGGTACCGTTATGAGTCGCGATTACCGGCTTTCCCGATGCCCAGGCTTCTAATACAACAATACCGAAGGGTTCGTTTCTGCTGGGAACAGCTACACAGTCGCAAGCCTTATATAATTGAATAAGTTCTCCTCTGGGAAAAGCACCGTAGAAACGGCAGGCATGAACCACCCCCAAGCTTCTGGCAATATTCTCTACATGCCCTCTCATATCTCCATTTCCAGAAAAAATGAATTTGGCATTAGAGAAGTGTTGTAAAATATAAGGAATAGCTCTGACAAGCAAATCAGGACCTTTCTGGGAAGTCATTCTTCCTACAAATAATGTAGTTGGATCCATAGGGCCGATGCCATATCTTTCCTTGATTGATCCAGGATCAACAAAGCCGTTAAACTGGTCGAAAGAAATTCCATTAGGTATTACACTGGTTTTCCAGTCCGGAAGGTTATAAATCCAGGCAAGTTCGTTTTTTAGCATTTGGGACACGGTTATTACCTTATCTGCATTGAATGTGCCATGGCGCTCATGATCCATAATTCGTGTGGAGGGACCTCCATAAAAATTATTACCACACCTGCCATATTCGGTTGAATGGATAGTAAGAATCGCCTTTCTACCCCGACCCTGCTTTATCCATACCATGGCATTGGATGACATCCAGTCATGCGCATGAACGATATCAAAATGTGCACCCATATAGTTTTCGGTATGAAACACCGAATCGACAAAGGCACGGCACATCTGGTTTATATCATCGATAAAATCCTTAGAGCCATTGTAAGGTATCCTATGATAGTGGACACCATGAATTTTATCATATTGCCAATCTCTCTCCCAACGCATACGGGTAAACACATGAACTTCATGACCTTTTCTCTCCAGTGCAGCAGCAAGTTCAGTAGTGTGTACAGCAACTCCGCCTACTGAAACGGAGTGAAGTGATTCCCACGTCAATATTGCAATGCGCATAAAATTAGCTCCTTAGAAGTAGGTATGTAAAACGATAAGACAAGGATGCCACTGAATTATCAAGTGCTAAGTTAAGCTGAAATTGTTTTCTCCTTGCCCAGAACAGACGCTTCCTTGTCAGTCCCTATGAAGCGGTGAGAATGAAATCGGAAGGAAATTCCAAATTACAATTGTAAAATTCTAAACAGTAATAGTTTCTGTTTCAAAGAACCTAAAGTAATTTAGTTAGTCAAAAGCACTTGTTTTTCCATTTCTGTTCTTATTTCGAATTTCGTTTTTTTTATTTTCGTGCTTATTCCTAAAAAATCCTGAATTCTGTTCATTATAATTCAAAATGTCACTTCACTGGTTTTGGACCTCCTTTCCTGCTATTAACAAATCAGTCCAGATGGTGCTGTAGGTAGTGGCTATACTCTTTATAGAATTGCTTTGCATATAGTTGCGACTTTTCTTAGGTCTGGATAGTATCTCTTTTATTCCCCAGCAGACAGATCCAGGATTGTCATAAACCACCAATCCGTTGTAACCATGCTTAATACCTTCAACTGCAGCCTGATGAGTAGTCAAGACCATAAGGCCGGTCTCTATTGCCCGTCTGGCAAGTTCATCATCACTTTTGTGACGTAATGGAAGAAGCAGGGCATGGCTGATTTCAAATAATTGATCAAATTGATCAGGGTCCAAATGGCCGGTAAAGAGGCAGTTTTGGCTGACTCTCAGAACCGCAGCTCGCTTTTCAAGTGCAGCTCTGAATTCTCCATCACCGACAAAAACAAAAGACACACCTGGAAATTCGCGACACACATTGGGAAGCGATTCTATAATAAGATCGATTCCGGAAGTGTAGGTCAATTCACCGGCGAAAAGAAGAACAGGTTGACATTCTGATAGATTGAATGGAAACATTGTACTATTATTTTGAAGGAGTGTTGTAGACTTAGAGAGATCATCGACAATAACCACCATTTCTTCTGGTTTACCGTAATGATCAATCACCAGCTTTCGTGTTGATTCTCTGGAAACCAGGACCATGTCTGCTTTCAGTATGGATTTTCTTTCCCAGGATTCGATAAGATGAGACTGTGTGACAGGAAGCTGGCTTTTTCTTTCTAATTCCAGGGAGTGACAAACAGAAATAAATGGGAGATTGCTGGCTGAAGCAGCAAGCATGGCTGCTGGAGTAGAGTACCAGTTATGGGATTGTACACAGTTGAAAGGGCTTTTACTGTGGATTTGATAGAACTTATCGAGCAAGTGCATTGATGTCTCAAAAGCAAAATCTACAATCGAGTGGGTCGGATTCTGCTCACATTGGCAGTGTCCTGATGTAAACAGGTAGGCAAAACCCTTTGATTTATTAACCTGATCCAGTACTGTGCGAAGATTACGGGAGATGTTTTTTTCTATCAGACAATTCTCAATAATAGCGTGTTCGTTGAGAAATATCGCTACTGAGAATCGACTATTTTGTTGAACAACAGAGCAATCTGCGTAAGAATGTCTGGTGGAAGGTGGTTCTGCATCTTGATTGATCGTATAGAACCGGTTAAACCCATGGCTGATATATAAACCAGATGAAAAATCTACAGGTCCTCTGAAAAACATGGTATTAGATCTGGCACAGGGGAAAAATCTCCGATCAGAACATCTGAATCCAATCTCTGCCAGTAGCAGACACCCAATAAGATCAATCTGCTGATAGTGACATCCTGAAAGTTTATCGATTTCAATATCAAACTGGTTACGTGCATTATATCCGTTAAAATCGACTCCTGTTACATCATATATTCTTAAAATCAGGCAACTGTGCTCATAAAATGCCCCAACATCATCTTTAAGGCTCATTGCGGTGCTTTCGTCTATGTACCAGTTGATAAAAGCCAGTTGAGGGTTTATGGGAATCAAAGCCACAAATTTTTGACTGGATAATGCGAATAAGGTCAACTCGATATCTTCCTCGATTCTCAAATTGGTAAACAGGGAGTCATTCTGAGAACTCAAAAGATCGCATTTCTGAAAACGCCTGAAAGAATGTTGAGTATCACAGACCATAAAGGGCCTCCCATTTAATAATCACTGTCCTAATTTCTTTTAAAGCAGAAAAGTGAAAGAAAAAGAGAGGTAATATCTTTAGGGATGTACGCAAATATTGTGCCCGTGATAGCAGGCCGCCATCAATAAGCGGCCCTCCTTACGGCTACATCAAAATCAGGAAAGGGAAAGGCTCACACCAGAAGTTACTCTACGGCTGGTCATCTTGCGGCGAACAATCAGTGATTGAAAAACATTAACCAGATTCGAAGCGATCCAGTAAAGGCCGATTCCAGCGGACAGCTTCCATAAAAAAACGGCAGTAAGCAACACAGGCAACCAAATCATCATGGCTCTGCCTTGTTCAGAGAGGTTGGGGGTGAGTACTGCTGAAACGTAACTTAGAGCTGCTGCTATTATAATAAGGAAAAAATCGGGATGAGCAATATTTCTAATCCACAGAAAAGTTTCACCCGAGCCCACAATTCTATTAATGGCTGAGATCATGCCTACAAAAAGAGGTGCCTGTAAAAGACCGCTCAATAGTCCCTTTTTATCGATAAATGTAATCTGATGCTTTTTGAAAAGCTCAAGAGTGTTGCGGTTTAACTGTTCTGGACTGTTTTTATACTTACTTTTCAATTTGTCCAGCTCAGGTTGTATCTGTTTTAATCTACTTTGTCTGTGTAAATTACCGCAGGCTATTTTAATTGTCAAAGGAAGCAGTGCGAATCGGATAAAAAGCGAACTAAACAGAATAATAAGTCCTGTGTTGAATCCGGGAATACCGGAAAGCAGCGCCATAATATTTACTAAAAGATCAATAAAAGAGTTCCACATTGTTTTTTATTCTCCTCATTTTTCCCAGTAAGAAAGAGTACAAAATAAGTACGGATAAAGGCCTCTTATAGTGAAGAGTATGTGTAAATATTTGAGAGTTGTTTTAAAATCCCAAATCACTACCATCCAATATTAACAATAACAATCAAATAATTGCACACAATCGCGTGAATTCAGCACTTTATATTCAGGTCATCACTTTAACGAATACACACAAATGCTTTACATTAAACCATTATCTTTATCCCTATCGGATGAAATGATCCCAAATCTTAATCAGAAACTCTAAACAAGTGACGCTACGGATTGCAGGTAAATCTCTCTTCAGGATAGCTTACTGGTCCTTTTTTCCATTCCATATTTGTTTTAAATTTATTTTAAAGTTTCGCGAGCCCGGGGCCGGACATACACTGGATCACTTCAAAGAAACAGGACAATATGAAAGCATGAAAACTGTTATGCTAGGAGACAGAATTTACGACCGGGCCGAAGAGAAGGAGATGATAATACTTGGGGGGACAACGAAATTCAACCAGGAATTAAGAATGATCAATTGGGAGAAACATTTAAAAACTGCTTATGATCTTGGAAGATGCCTGTAACACAAAAATTAAAAAAGTTAAGATGGGCGACTCAATATTTGAAGATATTCATTGTTAAAGGGGGATCTTGAAAAACATGGATGATAAAAAAATTCTTATATCGTTAATTGTTACAGTAATCATTACAACCCTTTGCGGTTGTTCTCCAGCTCCGATGCTACAGTCTCCACGAGTGAAAACCAATATTTCGTGTGGTATTTCGGGTATGTGGGATAAGCATAACGGAGATGGAGAGAGCTGTTATGATATTCGTCCATTGAGTTTAAAGTTCGGTTTTTTTGATCGGGTTGATGTGAGTGGAACATATAAACCTTTTAACCATTATTTCAAAGCCGGAAATATAAAAATATTTATTGGTGAGCATGGAAAGCCTTCACTGTTTAAAAATGTCTCTTATGCATTATTCGGTGGTATAAAAGCATTTGGCAGCAGTTTCTATGATGAGAGAAATGTATATGCAGGTGCAATATTTGCCACCAGGCAGGCGTTTAGAAAGAGTGAAATAGAACTCATCTTACAACCTTCTTATTTCAACATGGCCTACGAGTGGATAGGGGTGCGTCCTGAGGGAAGGCACCCAAAAAGTAAAGCTGATGGCATGCAGATTAATTTTGGAACGATATATACTCCATATAATTCACAAAGAATTAATCTGGAACTAACCCTGGGTGCCATGTATCGTTATACAAAAAACAATGAATTCAAGATGTACTATAATGAATCACAAATATTAGTAGGGAAAGATCTTTCGCTTTACAACAAATGGGTGATACAAGGGGGGGCCATTATTAATTTAAAATTTAAGAGAGAGCGGCAGGGTTCGGTTAATTGAATGAAAGAGTAAACTGTTATTGCATTGGAAGTGTCGGATATCAGATATCGGATATCGGAGGGCGAAGGTCAGATATAGGAACTCGATATTGATATCGACAACGGACAATTGATTTTAATGCAGAGTGTGCAAAGTACACAGAATTAAACGCAGAAGTAAAAAGGGGACTCAATGTCATACATCTTTCATATAATGTTAGTCCTAATCCGACAGTTGCCTATGGATGGCAGGAAAATCTTTACTATGTTTTGCATACAGGGAAATTCTGGGATGGAAAAATTGATAATGCAGTAGTTACTGTCCATTTCACTCAAAAAGTATCGCCTGATCAGATTGATAGAAAAACTACACCTGCAGATTTTACAATTACAGACAGTTCTATAATATGGGAGTTTAAAAACTTTGAACCGACTGAGGAACACAACGTTCATCTTCAGATAACAAGTTTTAAAACTTTCCGAAAAATGGATAAGTATAGACTTGCACTTTCGAATCCCGAAGTTGATACCAGGACAAAACTGGCTATTATGGAAATGTGGAATATAAAGAATGTTGGCAATTTGCAGAGCTTTCAAACCGTTTATTCCGGGAGGTTGTTAATAATATGCGGAGTCGATAAAAAAAGGTGCAGTAAAATTCAGGGAATTTTCAAAGAAAAGTGTTGCAATCCTGAAGTAAATTAAATATCTTGGTTTTATAAATTTCCCGTTCGCTCAGTCCTGTCTTGTTTTTTCCCAATTTTATTCTCATACGTGCTTGCCGGTCTCTTTTTTCGCAATGGCCAAAAAGATACAATAGGCAGTAGAACTGTCCATCTTTTACAGGATTATGCGCGGGGCTATAGCTATACACCATAAAACTGTCAAAGGGAGGTAAAACATGGCGGATGTCCCTACCACTCCAATCGAAGTAAACCCCAGTCAGAAATTGCACTACGAGACGTTATTTCCAGTGATTTCAGCTTTAACCAAGTATACTATACCATCAATGCCTCCCGAAGAGGCGGTGGGAGAGGCAAGCCGTGTTAATGTGCTTATCAAAGAAGACCGGGCGAATCTTGACCGTTCGGGAACTGAACCACACTATCTTGACAGCTTTGAAGCACGCGCTGGTGCCATGTCCTGGAGCGCAGCACAAATGATTACCTGCATAAATACGGAGTCAACTGCGAAAAAAGAGTGGGTAGCCATGCAATCTGAAGTAGAAAAAGTGAGGAAGGGCTTATTAAAAGCACTCACAAGGGCATTAAGAAAGGATAAAGATCTCTCCGATGCTGTAAAAAGGATAAAGGAAAGAAAAGGTAATCTTGACCAGGTTTTTGACTTTCTTTCCATGAGCAAATTGGCCCAAGAGAATAAGGAGAAACTTCAGGCGGTCTATGCAGATCTTTCTCTTATAGAACGCTCTTCAGAACTTTATATAAAACTCTCGGATATCTATTCTCGCATGGTAATAGATCCGAAAAAATTGGATGAGGCTAAAGTAATCTATTATAAGGCCTGGACTTATTTAAAGGAAGCACTTGATGAGGTGTATGAAGCGGGGAGATATGTTTTCGATGAAGATGACCCACGGCATGCTCTCTACTACAGCGACTACCACGTACGTCTTGGGAAAGCTTCTGCAAAAGCGAAACGTATTCAAAATACCGCAAAAGATGTTCAGGAGAATGATGAAAAAGATAAGGAAATGGTTGAAGCTAAATCCTGATAACCATGGAATCTCCTTAAAGAGTCGGGTCAATTCTTGACCCGGCTTCATTTAACCAATCCCCCGTTTGCCTTGCAGACTGATTTTGATTTTTTTTTCCAGTTGAAATTAAAATATATCCGTTTGAAATGAAAAAATTACCGTTTGAAATGAAAAAATGACCGTTTGAAATGAAAAAATTACCGTTTGAAATGATAATATGTCCGTTTGAAATGATAATATGTCCGTTTGAAATGAAAATATGTCCGTTTGAAATGATAATATGTCCGGTTGAAAAAGAAATGTGTCCGGCTGAATCGGGAATAGTCCGGCTGAAACCATTTTTATGTGCGGCTGGTAATACGATTTAACCGCCTGCTATGAGTGGTGGCCGGTTGGGGCAGACACGGGTTGATACTAAATAATCGAACTTCCGGGTACCCGAAGCGGGTAAAAGTCATGCAAAGTAGTTCTCTTCTATATGCTTACAAAAAAGTATATTTTTTTCCTCATAAATGTGCCTACAACAGGAGGTAGTTGTGAATATTATAGAAATAAATGAACTTAAAAAAGACTATGCTTTGGGTAAGACCACAGTTAATGCTATAAGGGGAGTCGATCTTTCAATCGAGAAAGGGGATTTTCTCAGCATTATAGGGCCTTCAGGCAGTGGAAAAACGACTCTTTTAAACATCATCGGTTGCATTGATCATGCTACTTCAGGCAGCGTTAAGATAGCCGGTAAGGAGATTACATCTCTTAATGATAAAAAAATCACTGACATTCGACTTCATCAGATAGGGTTCATTTTCCAGACGTTTAATCTCATTCCTGTACTGAATTGTTTAGAAAATGTGGAGTTTCCCCTGTTGCTTATGAAAAACAGGACCAGGGGAGAAGTACGCAAAAAAGCGCTTTCTCTTCTGGAAGCAGTTGGATTAAATGAGCATATCAACCACCGTCCTTCAGAACTCTCCGGAGGACAACGCCAGCGAGTTGCCATAGCACGGGCGCTTGTGACTAATCCCGATATCGTTCTTGCTGATGAACCCACTGCCAACCTTGACTCAGTTACTGGTGCATCGATTCTTGATGCCATGCGAGCAATGAACGAGCGCGAACATACCACATTTATCTTTTCTACCCACGATGGAAATGTGCTCAAATATGCCCGTAAGGTCATAAAGATCAAAGATGGCCTTATTGTAGAGGAGTAATCATGAATCTGATTCTAAAAATATCCTGGCGCAACATCATGCGTCATAGAGGCAAAAGTATAGTGATCGGAGTGATCCTTTTTCTGGGTGCATTGCTTATGACTTTGGGTAACGGGGTCATCTCAGGTATGGATCGGGGCATGCAGAAAAATATTGTGGAGGGGTTTACAGGAGATGCTCTGATTGTTTCAGAAAAACAGGAATCGAATGATGTTTTTCTGGAAATGATGGGTAAAGATGTCGCTCCAATCGAAAATTTCAAACAAATCGATTCTGCTCTGTCAAAACTATCCTATGTTAAAAAAGTATTTCCTATCGGAAAAAATTTTGTCATGGCGCTTAATTCTGAAGGCGGTTTGGCTGACGGGCTATTTGTTCTTGGAGTGGATTTCAGGCAGTACCGTGACTTCTTTGGAGACAATCTCAAGCTTATTGAGGGTAATTTTCCAGATAAAACAAACGAACCATTCTCACTGATTCCCACCGGATGGCGCAAAACGTATGGAGAATTTTACAGTACTATTCTCACACCCGTTGGTTGTGAACCGGACACATCGACTCTGGGAAAAGAGATACTTGGGAGGATCGCTGATATGCAGAATCAGCATGATGTGGTGTATATGGGAATGAATACCAACAACACTACAACAGACATAAGGGTCCCTGTAACTGCAATTGTAAAATATCGATCACTGAATACGGTCTGGGGTATGTTTCCAATCATTGACATCGAATCATACCGGGAGTGCCTGGGTTATTTCAGTGCTGAAAATAAAGTAACGAATGTAAAAAAAGATGATGAATTACTCCTGGCCTCATCAGATGAAGATATCGATGATTTGTTCAGTGGTGCTGACATGATCGAATCGATGGATACAGATAAGGATGCTCTTGTTCTTTCGGCAGGAAGTCTGGTTTCTGAAAAAAAAGAGCGTACAGATGAGGTCGATTTGAATGACGGAGTTTTTAATATGGTACTTTTACGGTTTGCCGATAAGAGTAACCTTGAGCAAACTGTAAAAACATTGAACAAGGATCTATCTGAGCTGAATCTGGGAGTAAGGGCGATCACCTGGAAAAAAGCAACAGGTATAATAGGATCGATGGCAGTGCTTATAAAAACATCACTATTTGTATTTGTGATGTTTTTATTTTTTGTGGCCATTATTATTATCGTAAATACACTGTCAATGGCTGCTCTGGAGCGAACCAGCGAGATTGGCATGATGCGTGCCGTGGGTGCCAGAAAAAGTTTTATCCGGTTGATGTTTCTTGGGGAGACTGCAGTTCTTTCGGCTGTTTTTGGTGGAGCTGGAATCGTGGTGGGAATTATTGCTGTAAACATTCTAACTGCATTTAACATACCCACAGATAATGATATGGTGCAACTATTGTTTGGCGGTGATACATTCAAGCCATTTCTCTCTTTGATTGACATCGGGCTTGCACTTGTTCAGCTTGTGACTGTAACGATCATCGCGGTCATTTATCCGATCCGCGTCGCAAGCAATATAAAGCCGCTGGATGCCATTTCACGGGATTAGGAGCAGATATGCAACAAATAATCAGTATCAGTTTTAGAAACCTTGTTCGTCAGAAGCGAAGAAACATTCTGTTGGGTATGGCCATAGCATTTGGTGCGTTAGTGCTTGTTCTGGCCAATGCTTTTTCTCATGGTATTTCAAAAGTACTTTTTGAAAAGATTGTAAAGTACACAAACGGGCATGTAGCGATCTCCTACATACGTAACGGAAATATGATGAACCAGATTTTCCATGATGATGTGAAAATCCGTGATGCAATAAAAGCCGCTTCACCAACTGATGCCCGTATCGAGGAAGCGATTGGCATTTTTGCCAGAGCTATCGGTAACGGTGTTGCAGATAATGTAATTATGGTCGGGGTGGACTTGACTCAAAGTTTGGCAGAAAAAGAACGGAAGGAGTTCGAGGCTAATTTTAAAATGCTTGAGGGATCCTTTGAAAGGCTCAACGATTCTAATGTGGTGGGCTATCCAGTTATTCTGGCAAAACAAAAGGCAGATTATCTGAAACTAAAAATGGGTGATGTGATACGGGTTCGCTTCATTGGTGTGAGAAACCAGGCTGCAAGCGCGCAGCTCACTGTTGTTGGAATTCTTAAACCGGCTAATGTGTTTATGGCAGCACCGGTTTATCTTAATCACAGGGATGTGCGGGTTCTTACAGGATACGGACCTCACGATGCTGCAACTCTTCAGGTGAATATGGAGAACCCTCAGCTTCATGCAAGGAAAGTGGCAAATGATATTCATGCTTTAATCAAGCCCGGCCTTGCAGTGATGCAGGGAAAAGGAGAATGTGGAAAAATTGCAACCGATATGCTGACCCTTGGGTTTCGTACCGACACTGCATCATTATCTGTAATGCATAAGAATATTTCACTTTCTTCGGGCGACAGCTCATCTGCATTTGTATATAACGGGGTGATCCTCTCTCACTCTCTTGCAAAACAAAACAACTGGAAAAAAGGTGATTCGATACGTTTTAGCTGGACAGGCAAATATGAAACTGCTGGTAATTATACCAGATTTATAGTTACATCTGTTGCCGACAGTGCTTCACCTCTTCCAATAAAAAGCATTCTTGTCAATGAGAGGGATTTTTACCGTGCATATTACAACCCTATACCATCGGTTCCCGATGAAATGTGGAAAGAGGAGCTCCCCGATTCACTTCATCCGCTTTATGCTGCCCTGGCACCTGAATTTTTGTTGATGAAACGGTGTGCGACAACTGATGAGTACATGAAAATCAGCAAGGAGATGGCTCGTGCAAAGTATAAAGGTATTATGGTCAGTGTTCAATCGATGTACGAGACTGCTTCAGCGATTCTGAATGTTGAATTTGCACTGAATCTTATTACACTTGTTGCGGGACTGGTTCTTTTCTGTATCATACTGATAGGTGTTGTCAACACACTTCGAATGAGTATAAGAGAGCGGACACGCGAGATTGGTACAATGCGGGCGATCGGGATGCAGAAAAAAGATGTGCTTTTGATGTTTCTTCTGGAAACCGGATTCCTGGCTTTTTTCGCCTCTGTTGTCGGGGCGGTTCTGGCGTTTCTGGCTATGTATGGCCTGTCTTCCATAACCATAGATGCAAGTGACAATCCAATGGGTATGCTGCTTGTGGAAGGGCACCTTTTCTTTGCTCCAACACTGACAGCTACACTCTCCTTTATATTATTTATCATGGGAATAACAGTTTTCACTGCATTTTTTCCGGCAAGGCGTGCTGCAGCATCGATTGTATCTGACGCTTTACGGCACGTTGAATAACAAAGGAAAAAGGAGCACTTCCTGGAACTTGAAAAAGTTACTATCAAGAAATAAAAAATCAGAAAAAAATATGAAGCAATAAGAAAAAATCAATCGGATATAATCAGAAAGAAATAAAACGGAGAAAATCAGAAATAGAGTAATAAGCCCAAAGTCATGGGGGCTCTTCGTCTGATACAGTTAAGTTGTTACGGAAAAGGAAATAAAATGAAAAGAATCGTCTTAGGATGTCTTATTTTTGCAGGTGTTTCGGCAAGTGCCGGAACTGTGGATTCGCTGCTTGGCGAAATTGAAAAAAAGACTGAAATCACCACTGATGCCCAGGCTACTGTAAATCTTACCCAGCAAAAACCCGGGCAGGGGACAAAAACAATTGAGATGGTATGGTATAGACGGGACTCCGATGATGCGTTTATGATCGTAATGACTGCGCCTGAAGCTGAAAAAGGAAACGGTTACCTGCGCATGGGAGATAACTTCTGGATGTATCGCAAAAACACCAGGACTTTCCAGCACATAAACCGTGATGAAAATATTGGCGGCTCTGATGCCCAGGCTGATGATTTCGAAAAACGGAAACTTACTGAGCTTTATGAACCAGCGCTTGATAAAGACGGAAAAGAGATAATCTCTGAGGAGATGCTGGGCAATATTGGAGTTTACCGAATTGAAGTCAAAGCAAAAGTAAATGATGTCGATTATCCGAAAAAAATATATTGGCTCCGCAAAGACAACTGCCTCGTTTTAAAAGAGCAGTCTTTTGCCATGTCCGGTTCCCTTATGCAGACCGCTTATTATTTAAAGTATAACCTTATTGATAAAGGCTATGCCCCTATCAAAATGATGTTTGTTGATGAGTTCGAGAAAGGGAATAAAACAATAGTGGAGATTTCTGGAATCTCCACAAAGACGCTTGATGATAAACTTTTTACTAAAGCATATCTTGAAAACTTGAGTAAATAATATGAAAAACAATAAGTATCTGTTATTACCACTGTCATTTATCTTCTTTTCTTCCTCTGTTGCACAGTTTGATGATTTTGATGAGAACGACCTGTTCTCCGATACTGCAATGATCGTAGTTCATGATACCAACTCTATACCTGCAGAAAAAGCAAGTGTGACTGAAAAGCTGAGAACCAGCATTGGTGGTGAGATCACCGGAGCTTCGGAAATCGTCGCTACAAGAAAGTTTATCGATAATCAGGAACTAAGCAACACTTTTATGCTCAACCGTCTTGTGGGATCGGTTACACTCGATTCCCGTCTGCAGAATGACACCAAAGTATTTGGTAATCTTGAGGTAAATTATTTTCCTGGGTTCGACACTTCAAATGTTTTATATAATGCTTCCGGGATAGATAACACCTATTCGCTCTATCTGCGAGAGCTGTTTATGGATTTCAATTTTAATCGTAATATCTATTTCAGAATTGGAAAGCAGGTATTACAATGGGGAAGGTGTTATTTCTGGAATCCCACAGATCTTATTAATGTGGAAAGAAACAGCTTTGTAGAAAAGATAGGTTTTCGTGAAGGAGTCTATGGGGCCAGGCTACACATGCCTTTTGGTACAACCGCCAATCTTTACTCTTTTATCAACATACAGTCTGTAAATCGTGTTGACAGTATCTCCGGAACAGTTAAATTCGAATATCTTCTTGGAAGAAACGAGATGTCTCTTTCTGTATGGGGGAAAAGAGGTAAACCGGTTGTTCTGGGCTATGATATCTCATCGCGGGTAGGGAAACTGGATGTCAAGGGGGAAATCAGCCTTACTACAGGTGGAGACTTTCAGGCAAGCATAAGACAGCGGGATAGTTCATTGTTTGTAGAAGCGCTTAGTAGTGGGGCAACTCCGCGATTGAGCCTTTCAGTTGGCAGATCATTTGGTTTTATGGGTTTTCCCAATACCTTGATGATCAACCTTGAGGGTTTTTATAATGGTGGTGGCTATAAAGGAAATATGTTCAGGGACACTTCCAGATATGTTATACATGCAGATCGGTTTGAGTCATTAACGTATGATATGAAACCACGTGCGACAAAAACTGAGGTGCTTTTTGAAGGTAATTTGTTTGAACCTAATTATCATTCCCGTTATTATGCGGCTTTATTTGTTAATATCAGCCGTTTATTTTTGAGCGGGCTCAGTTGTAATCTGGCTGGAATTGTCAACATCGAACAAGCTTCATCTATGGTTACGGGTACATTTTCATACGCCATGCTTAACAATGTAACAATAAGTTCAACATTGACCGGATATATTGGTGAAAAGAACACAGAGTATACGTTGTCTGATCAGTTGTTTGGGTTGCGTCTTTGGGCTAGTGTGAGCTTCTAGCTGCCGTAGTTGTGGGTAATATGAGTTAGATTATTTTCACTCCAGAGGTACAGAGTATAAGGAGCAATCATTTTTAACAAGTAAGATTACTTTTAAAAATGATTTAAAGTAATTGGAGCATAGATGAAACTCAGGAATTTTACGCTCACCCTGATAATCTTTCCATTGATTATCAATGCAGGAGATACCACCATCACCAACATGATACTGATCCCTGCTGGTTATTTCACGATGGGGAGTTCCGGTGGGCCCAAAGATGAACAACCGGCTCACCGGGTATATGTCGACTCTATTTACATCGGGATAACGGAAGTAACTATCTGGGAATACTTGCAGTGTGTACAGAGCGGCGATTGTCGTATGCCATATTTCTGGAACAAGCGATTCTTTGAGGGCAAGGTGGACGATATGGCAGGAACCGAGTGGTTGAGCCTGCCTGTTACCGGTGTGAGCTGGGAAGATGCACAATCATACTGTAAATGGAAAGGTGAAGGGTATCGTCTGCCAACCGAGGCTGAATGGGAATATGCTGCCCGTGGTGGAACCGACAGCGATTATTTCTGGGGAGACAAAAGAGATGCTGCTTCACAGTATGCTGTAATCAAAAAGCAACTTTCACCGGTTAAATCACTTTCAGCCAATCCGTTTGGTCTTTACGATATTCTCGGGAATGCCTGGGAATGGTGCGTTGACAGGTATGATTCGCATTATTATGAAAAGAGCCCGACAGATAATCCTGTTGGACCCGATGATGCAAAAAAATATCCATATCGCGTTGCCCGAGGTGGAAGCTGGAATGAATATATCTGGAATCTCCGATGCGCTAATCGCCATTATGGTGAATCATTTCGTCGATATGACGGGGTTGGATTTCGTATCTGCAGAAGTGTGAAAAGCAAATGAGAATACAACTGACAATATTGCCTCTTATATGCATATTATCATGCCCATTAGCATCCGAAAATATAAAACCAAACTCTGATTTCAATATGCACTTCAGGGCCAATGGCCTTTTTTCCATTGGTGCGCATCTTTACGGAAAACCAAAATATGGCGACATGAGTCCTGGTTATCGCTCTGATATGATGATTAATATTGCGCTGCTAAGCTATAAGGAACTGGCATTCGATTTTCTGACAGCCGCAAGTACAAGCATTGCCCGTCTTCCAGATGATCCGATCAAAATGGATAAGATTCGCTACACTTTAACTCCGACATTCCGTTATTCTTTGACAAAAAGTATCATTACCGCTTCGCTTTATCATCAATGCATTCATACCATCAGTCGCGATGAGAACGAAAATGGATCAACCTGGTGGAATGCGATCCAGGCAGGGTGGGGTACCAAAGGTGCCTATTCCTATTATTTTATTCAAAAGTACAATAATCGGGATTTTTCGCTTCGCAATTCCTTCGATATAACCATAAATGCCGGATATTACCTCCATGGTAAAGCTGCTCTTATTGGTAATAATCACAAATATGCTTATGATCTTAGCGGTTTAGTCCGATATCATTTCGGTATTTTTCGAAACCGGACGATATTTATCGATACTTATTATCATATATGGTATGACAAAGCAAAAAAGACTACAGTAAAATTAACAGGTGAAATTAATTATGTAATTCTTGCATTCGATAATATAGCATCTGTTTATTTCAACCATTGCATTATTGATGAGAATCCCTTTGACAATGAGTATTCGCTTGGTGCATTGGGTGTGAAAATAATTTTTTAGAAAGGTGAGTATCCAAAAGGAAAAAACCTCTGTAACTGCTCAGGTATCAGATGGCAAAAAAACAACATAAATCTAATGTGAGTTTCTTTCCATTTTCCATTTATTATTTCTAATTTCAATCTGGCCGCTTCCGGTTAGTAAGCCACATTATGGCTTACTCCATAGTAACAGTGTGTCGGTTCCACCAATTTCTTGCCTGCTCCCAGCCACCGCATCATCACTAAGAAGCATTTCGATCTCTTCGAGCACCTTCTTGTACGATTCTATTTTTTTGTACTCCTGATCAAAAGCAGTTTGCACTGCATCGCTAAATCCCATTCCGCCAGTCCAGTTCCGTAGAAAATAGATCGGTGAAAACATGACAAACGTGTTTTGATCACTCGCTCCGTTTACAGCAGTTATGCCTGCCCGTTCCCAAGCTTCAATCATGGAAGAACCATAACAGCAGGTCTGGTATAGTGCCCGGGGGCAGACTGAGCGGTTTTTTATGCTGTCTACGAAATCATCAAGATCGTACGATTGATCTGCGAAAAGTACCGACGTTCCTCCGCCAAAAAAACTGGAACCCCCGTGCAGGTCGAAAATCATGTCCACAGTATAACCACTTCTGCTCATCATGGTAAGGGAATCAAGCACAGCTTTTCCGGTGGCGGCATCATCGGTGAGAGAAACGATTTTCGAATAGAAAGGCCTTGCAGTTTCGGTCAATTTACGGATCTGCCAATCCTCGCCGTACTGGTCGATGACTTCATCAAGGGTGAGACTGTCGGGAATATCATCGGGGTTCATTTCGAATACATCGCCGAAAATAGTTTTCATCTCTGTGCGAAAAAATGAATATCCGGTTTCCATTGAGGATTCTAGAAGGTTATTGTTTTCGACAACAATCAGAAGCGCTTCATTGCCGGTCTTGGAGTAAGTGGGAGATACCGGGTTTTCCTTGCTACATCCGAAAAATAGAGCAACGCCCAGTAACGCTGCCAGCATTGACAATGTTTTTTGACTCATATAAAGAGCTCCTTTTCTGATATAAAAAAGATATATGAACAAAATATATCAAGGTTATCAAAAAAATGAAATGGCGCTACAGAGTGAATGCCGATTCAGGACAACATTATACCATTGTGCAGTTTCCATAATTGATAAAATGTGTCTGCAAAAGTGGAGCTGGGATGAATATGCAACTTCATGACAAGAGTTTCTGGCTTTATTAAAAAAGTTACTTAATGTAAAAATTTAAATATCAACAGGCCAAATCTCATTCCAGAAGATCTTTCTTTATTTTATCATATTCATCTTTACTTATATCTCCGCGTGCATATCTTTTTTTCAGTATGTCCAAAGGTGTCTCGTTTTTCAAATCAGTCGAGGCACGTCCATTACTTCGATTTTGGATAGACCTGAAAATCCATATCAGTATAGCAATTAGAAGAACCGTCCAGAAAACCATCATGAGAAATCCGCCTTCCGACCATATATGGTCTGAGATTATGGGCGACAAAGAACGATCTCTTACCAATAAAAATCGAATGCTTGACGGATAAAGAAATGTTGCTCAAGACTTTGCATTTTAAAGAGATCAAGAATTTCGGCAACGGTATGATTTTTTCAATATTGTTTATTTCAGTCCGTCAGCATACTGCCTGCTTAATCTAGACGATTTGAGTTACATTTGTAATACCGTTGACCACGGTATCAAAACGAAGCGATGGATGCGGTCTGTGAACACATTGGAAAACGGTTTCGCTATCTGCAGCAAGGGTAGGCAAAACAACATCAGCCAGTAAGAGTGATTGAGCCACATCCGGATCGTATAATAATTTTTCCAGCATATTTTATCGCGAGTGCCATATTGCCAATGGTGTGATCAATTCGGTGTCTATCATAATACGTTCACACATTTTCGATAATTCTATTCCATATCTGTTTTATATCTAAAGACATTGCCGATTCCAGATATTCCACGACGCATTTTGATGCCCTTTGAGCAGTAGTGGCGATTTTGTCATATCGTATCAAACCCGCAAATGTCAAATTTTGCGATTGTGAATAGTTCTTTATCTCTTCTGTCTTCTCAGGATTAATATCCCACTTGTTGACACATACCATTGTTGGAATACCCAGTCGTTTTGTAAGCCCCGCTATTCTTCGGAGGTCATGATCACCTGACACTGTAGGTTCAGTAACAATTAGGGCTAAACTTGCTGCTGTGAGTGACGCAATAACCGGGCATCCGATACCCGGAGATCCGTCAATCAGCACATACATTGCATTTCTTTCTTCCGCAATCCGTTTAGCTTCATTGCGTACCAGCGTTACCAATCTTCCTGAATTCTCCGATGCTATTCCAAGTTTTGCATGCACCATTGGTCCGAAAAGGGTATCGGAGATAAACCATTCTCCGCAAACTTCTTCATTGAAGTCGATCGCTTGAGAAGGGCAGAATCGCACGCATACACCGCATCCTTCGCATGCAACCTGGTCGATTGAATACGCGATGCTTGGATAGGCACCCCAGGTTGTCCCATCACGAACTGCTTCGAATCTGCATACCTCGGTGCATTTCCCACAGCCGGTACACATATTGAGTTTGATGGAAGCCTTATGCCCGCTTCGGAATTCGGTTCGATTTCTGATGGTTGGCTTGAGGATCAGATGGAGATCCGCTGCATCGACATCACAGTCAGCGAATACTGCCTTTCCTGCCGCAATCGACGCAAATGAAGCCGCAATGCTTGTTTTTCCTGTGCCACCTTTTCCACTGATAATAACGATTTCTTTCATGCATTAACTCGCTTTCGGATCGCTTTCCAGAGTTCCTCGAAGTTTTTATACATATCCGGAACGCCCTTCAGGATCATTTCTCCTTTTGAATAACATTCCGCAATTCTTCGATCATCCTGAATTTTGGTCAAAATCTCTACTTGTCGCTTTTCACAGAAACTTTCTGCGTCCCGGTTACCAGCTTCTGCACGGTTGACAACAACACCATGTGGAATACCAAGCTCTTTGACCATGTTAAGTGCCAGTCCGAGATCATTGAGTCCAAATGGGGTCGGCTCAGTAATGAGAACAACAAAATCCGCATCCCGAATCGAGGCGATTACCGGACACGATGTTCCCGGAGGGGCATCTATGAAGTTCACTTCATTGCTGCGAATCTGCCGAAGAACACAACGGATAAGAGGTGGGCTCATTGCTTCACCAATATTGAGTCGACCATGAACGAATCCGATCCTCCCAGAGTTTCCCGATTCAACGAATCCTATTTCGCGCGGCTGCTCCTGTATCGCATGATGAGGGCAGACTAACGTACATCCGCCACATCCATGGCAGAGTTCAGGAAATACTATAACGTTTTTTCCAAGTCTTACAAGTGCTTTGTATTCACAGAACCTGACACATTCTCCGCAGGCATCACATTTAGATTCGTCAATAACTGGGACAGGAATCGTTGATGATATTTTATCACCAAGAACAGGATTCAGAAATAAATGACCATTAGGCTCTTCGACATCGCAATCAAGGTATACCACTTTATCGCTACTTTCACTTAAGAAGAGAGCGAGATTGGTTGAAATGGTGGTCTTTCCAGTTCCGCCTTTACCGCTGGCAATGGCTATTTTCATGAGACTTTTTCCTTTCCTGCATTACCCGATATCCACGCTTACCTCTCTTAGCGGTATCTTTTGAGATGACCGCTTTCTGCCACCCATTGCGAGCATCAGGGAAACAGTCAAAAAGACTTGAATAGTGTTTTATATTCAATACTGGCGTGCCGTCAAGAATATCAATTCCCTGTATAGACAAGACGGATCTATCACCTTTTATTAGTCGAACAATAGGCAGTCCGATAGGATTGGGACGGCAGGGAGATCGAGTAGCAAATACGCCGTGCTCGGAATCTTCCAGTATATGCACACTTTTAATAAAACCGATAAGTTTTACATACAGAATATTCATTGATTAGTCTTCCTTTGGGATGACATGGGAACAGAATGTGCGTTCATTTCGTTGAATTCTGCATCATGCATGTTCCTGAAGGCGATATTTTTGATCTTAGGAGTTAATGATAAATGTACGATCCGACGAATCATGCTAGAAGAATTCAATAAATCACGCAACACCGCAGCAACAAGCGGTACAGCAATACCAAGCAGCCAACTTGGTCTCCCGTAAAATATCGTGCGTGGCATGCTTCGATAACCGAATTTAGTGTAACATCCGCCCTTTCCACGTCCAGATCCTGGGCCAAAACCCAGAGGCCCTGTTCCATCACGTAATGGCATAATTATCCTCCTTGTAATTTTATTCACTAATTACAAACTCAAGGCTCCCTGCGGGCATTCAGATATGCATGCTCCGCACTCGAGCCACGTGTCACTTACTTGCGCTTTGCCATTCTTCATCTCTATTGCATCAATTGGGCACATAACTTTGCATGCCGCACATCCAGTGCATTTTTCCTTGTCCACTTTTACAGCCATTTTTCCCTCCAAAAGTTTATTTGTGACTATCAACCCGATTCCCATTGGATTTGCTTGATGTTTCGCACTTCTGTCTACCACAGAATGAATCTCTGCCGCAACACGGCGTTTCTCTTCCACAACGAGAACCTGAATTTTGCGTACTCGGATAATCGTTACTGTGGAACCCGGCACCCTTGAAAATCACTCCACCACCCGTGCTTATAATTCGCTCAACCGACTCTTTGCAAGATGGGCATTTCGTCAAAGGTGCATCGATCATACTTTGAAATTCTTCGAATTTTATTCCGCATGACCTGCATTTGTATTCATACGTGGGCATGTAGTAACTCCTGAAGGATCAATAATTGTAAATTCCACGAGTCATGGTCTGTGCGCATTTTGGACATTTCTTCTGATTGCAGGGCTGTCCTTGCAGGTGTGGTTCACGATGGCCGCATGCTTGACATACACATTCGCCACCTGGACCAGGACCCTCGCCACCCATTCTTCCCATTGCTTGTCCATTAGCCATTTTGCACCTCCATTTTGATTAATCGAGAATATTTCTGTTACTCAGCTATTACTGTGTGATCTATTATCACTTATTACAAACGATCCTACAGGATATCCGGCATCTCGTGCGATAACCGGACATTTCACTTGAAAGAGAAAGAAAATTCTCTTATGGGTAATGCCGCTAAGTGTTTCAAAGTTGCCTTGCCCTTTGGCGATGATTACATCGGCATTATTAAAAACCTGCTTGAACTCTGATGAACAATCTTCCAGAATTGTCCCTGGAGCATCAGAACCATTAGGAATTACTTTAACGATTTCTGTAAGCCCAACCAAATGAGCGTCATCAAGTGTTGCATCATTAATTACCGGTATACCTCGGACAGCACAGGTTATCTTCTTGTAAGGCATTTCTTCGATCAAGTAACGATCGAATACTATTTCTCCAGCATTATCACATAAAAAGAGGATGTTTTTCGCTGCCCTTATCGCTTCTCTAAGGTTTGACAAGGCGACAGAGTCAATTGAAACTTCGGTTGCCTTGTCAAAACTGGACAGCACATCAATTTCGCTCAGATTACTATTTTTGCCGAAATCAATTATGTTAGCAGCAATAGCCAATTTTACCTTTGTTTCAAATTTGTCTTGTTTCAAATTAACGGAATTTTGCATAGATAACAACAAATCAGAAGCAAAACGATTGAAGTGCTGCTTATTATGTGCGTAAGGGTCCTTTTCACTGATTGTTTTCGAAACAATGCGGTGAATTTTTTGTGCGATGGCTGGTGGAGTTGTGTTGTAATCGATATCTGCCAATTCGTAGAAAACCGAACTCATAACACTTTTTATCTGATCATCATTTGCATTGCAGTTTGCCAATGACCCCAGTGCCTGGTTAACAAAACACGGAAGACATTCAAAATAGGTTTGCATTATAATTTTAGTCCAGTGAATATATTTTTATGCAGATCCCGGCTCTGGCTATCTTTTGCAGAATGATACAAAGCCGGGAATTTTAGAAGCCATTACTTATTAACAAGAATTACCGCTTCTGGCGGTAACAATTTGACTCACTTTTTGTCCGCTTCAAGTGCAGAAATTCTGCTGTTTAAAACTTGAAGAGCTTCTCCATAATTTTTAGCTTGAATTTTAAGCATGGAAAGCTCATCGGTCTGCGGGTAGGAAATAACAGACTGAGAGCTGGTCTGAGCTCTGCCAAATGCATAGCCACGCTTCGATCCCAAGCCCCTGCAAAAGCCCTGACCATGTCTCCGCCCCAGTCCCATACCACCTCTTCCCGGTAACGCATCCATGAAACCAGGTACGCTATTGCCTGTGCAAAACCCTTTACCTCTACCAGTCTTCGGCCCCATTCCCATTGGACCAGTTCTGTCTCCGCTTGGCATAAATACCTCCATTGAAAAGATTTACTTCATACACACCAGAGGGTGTGCTATTTGACTTTATAAAATTTCCCATCGGCTTTAACAACACAGACACCATTTTGGATGATTTTACAGTTCATCGAATACAAAACACTGTAATTTATTGCTATTATAGATGTTTCAAGCTTTGTCATGGTATCAATCAAAACAGGTTTGCGATACTTGATCGATAAATTTACGGTATATCCGACTATGTTATGCCCCATGAGACATTGCGCCATCGAGGCATCAATAATAGCAGCAATGACTCCACCATGAGACATTGTATCGTAGCCCTGTTGTGAGGCATTACAGTTGAAACTACCATGAAAAGTACCTGCATCATCAAACCAGAATCTCAAGTCAGGAACAATTGATGGTTTCCGATTAAAAAGACATTGTGAGTGATACTTTGCTTTTAGACAGGCAAGAGTTTGTTCATATTTCAATGCACCCTCTACGCTCTCATCCATGCCCTCGGTCTTATTCAATACTGCAACAGGTTTATCTGATTCTGCAATATACGCGGTCAATGGTCGCAAACATTGCCTCCTGTTAAAAGTTCTCCTTTGAGCCAGTCCAGCACTATGGTCTGCGGATGCTCTGATGGTGCACCAACAACGACCTGAATCCCAAACTGTTGAAAAAGCTGTTGTGCTCTCGTCCCCATTCCTCCAGCTATGATGACATTTACTCCTTTATCATGAAGCCATTTGGGCAAAACACCTGGTTCGTGCGGAGGCGGTAGCGCATCCTCTTTTCCAGTGATTGTTTTTGATTGCTGGTCCACAGTTACGATAACGAATTTTTCACAATGTCCGAAATGCATGCAGAGCTTTCCTTCTGCTGTTGGTATGGCAATTTTCACATAACCTCCCGTAGTTTTATATAGTTTAGATTTACAATAAAAAACTTACCAATGTCCCTCAACATCGGAAGACTCTATTTTCGTGAGCTTCCCTGCTTGAAACAAATTGATTGCGTTCTGAACGGTTCCATTCGAAACGGTATATACAGAGACGTTGGCACTGTTAAGTGCTGTAAACGCTTTAGGTCCACAATGGCCGCTTATAACCACCTCACATCCTGCATCGACCAGCTTAGCCGCAGATTGAATTCCTGCTCCCTGGGCTGCCTGGAGGTTCTGCTTGTTATCGATAACCTCCCACGTCTTCAACTGGTCATCGTAGACCATAAACACTTTAGCCCTGCCAAATCGTGGGTCAACAGGACTGTCCGTTTGTGGTTTTTCCGCTGTGATAGCAATTTTCATTCATCTTCTCCTTTGATAAGATAAGAATTCGGCAGAATACATCATGCAAATAGCTCATTTAGTAATAACAATTTGAATCCGATTATCGAAGTTAGTCCAAAAAAAAGTGGTGTTTGCTATAGGTATATTCAGTCATTCTATTAAACTGCTAAAGCAATTTCCTCGATTACGCTGTTTTCTGCCTTTACAGATTCGTCTTCGGCATCCAGGCATGGAATATAATGATGTTATATCTTTGTTATTGCGAAAAGAGGCGATAATATCAGCAACAGGTCCACTGATCCAGGAAACAACCTTGACACCGTTTTCAAGCAAAGCTGCGTTACCGATATTCGAAATAGCCCCACAGATCAAAATGTTTACACCAGCTTCTTTACATGCAAATGCTTTTTCGGCAATTGTAAAATTGCTTATATCGATTGAGGTGTCGCTTCCATCGGACTTGAATATCAACAAGCAACATGCTGAATCATAGAGTGGTGAGACGATTTTGTTCCAGTTGGTGATTGCAATTGTTTCCATTACAGAGTGCTCATATGCTATTTCCGTGCCAGATTAGAAAAAGGCCTTTATTTTAAAGGAAATCGACCATTTCTATTAAAATAATGTAGCATTAGCTTTGCACCAATGCAATGGATGCAACGAAACAATGCAAAACTGCAATACCTCGAGTGGATTTGTTGCTGTTTTTATGCTTAAAAGAAGGGATAAGATCTATGTTTCAATATAGAAATCAAGGGGTATAACGACTTTTTGAGCCGGAGTGGGGTCAGTCAAATATGGGTACGGTATAAATAGTTTCTGAATCACAAAATATTTGGGCGAGCCGTTGATTCAAAGGCGTATTATTTTCCCGTCAGGGAAAGTTGATGGGCCTCTCCGGGTTGCAAACCGACAAAACCCGTTGCCGCAATAATCGTGGCAAGCAGGGAGTGACGGGCTATTATATGTGAAGAGCAAATCGGCTCTTTCCATTTCAAATATTAATTTCATACTTTTTCATTTTTCTCCATAATGTAGTCACATGGATACCGAGTTCTTTTGCAGTGTTGAAACGGTTGTATTTGTTACGAGACAAAGCCTCTTCTATTCTGGTTTTGTCAAAATCCTCAAGCGACTGGCTTGTGCTACTCTTTGTTTTTTGCTTTAACGGCCTGAACAGATAAGCCGGAAAATGCTTCTTTTCAATTACAGAATTTTGACATAAAACAAATGCGTGCTGAAGAATATTTTCCAGTTCACGAATATTTCCCGGATACTGGTGTTCGAGCAATATATGCAACGCTTCCGAAGACAACCGTTCGATAGATTTGCCTTGAACCAAATTGAAATGCTTGAGAAAATAGTCCACCAGCAGAGGAATGTCATTGTGCCGTTCACGCAACGGCGGAAGTGTTATGGGCACAACATTGATTCTGTAAAAAAGATCTTGTCGGAATTCTCCCAACTCTACCATCTGTTCAAGATTACGGTTAGTAGCGGCCACAATCCGTGCCTCCGACTTCACCGATTCTGTGGCTCCCAATGGTTCGAACACTTTCTCCTGCAATACCCTTAACAATTTAATCTGTACACTCATTGCCAGATCGCCAATCTCATCGAGAAAAAGCGTTCCTCTTTTTGCCAGTTCGAATCGCCCGGGCTTGTCGGATTTAGCATCGGTAAAAGCACCCTTTTTGTAACCAAACAGCTCGGATTCAAGAAGGTTTTCTGGTAAAGCACCACAATTGACCGCAACAAATGGACTCTTAGATCTGTCACTGTGGTTATGTAGCGCTTTGGCGAGAAGTTCTTTGCCAGTTCCGCTTTCGCCAAGGATCAAAACCGGTATGTCGCTGCGGGCAATGGCAGGCAGTGTATTGAATATTTCAAAGAGTCGGTGATCCCGTGTTATGATATCAGAGTAGGTGTTTTTTCCAAGAATCTCTTTGCGCAGCTCCTCGACCTCGCTCATATCTCGAAAGGTTTCGACACCGCCTACTACGTTTCCCTTGGCATCTTTTAGAATCGCGGTAGAGACACTGATAGGAACTGTCAAGCCGTTCTTGTTAACGATTTTTACAGTTCTGTTTATGCATTGTTGATTTGTCTTCAATGTCTTTTTTAGAAGACAATCCCTTTCGCAGACATCAGCGTGAAATACTTCCCAGCATTTTCTTCCAATGGCTTCGGTACGCAGAGTGCCAGTAATTTTCTCCGCAGCCCGATTGAAAGAAGTGATATTCCACTCCTTATCGACAGTAAAAACGCCATCGGCAATCGAATCGAGTATGGGATCATATTTTATTTTTTGAGATTCAGACATATCTATCGTTACTACTCGGCTCTTGAAGCAAAGATCTGGTTAAAAATCAGAAACAATAAGATACAAACAATCAGGCAGAATCAGAAATAATAATTATCATTAGGGTAAACTGTTAGCAATGGTACAAGGATTCTCAATTAGCTAAAACATAACTGTATTTCAGTGAAACAATTATGTGCTACGATTTTTTCGGTAAACAAAGAGATAAAAAAAATTCGCACACCTCTCACTCTACCGGTTTGCGTCCCAGAACCCCGATGGAAAGCTGAGTCCAGTGTGCCAGATTTTTATCAGCCAGAGAATTCAGGATCTTGTCCTTGAGTTTGGCATATAAAGAGTTTTCCAGGGGATATTTTGGCAATTGTACTCCATATTTAAGCAGTGCCTCTCTTATTATTCGCCAGAAAAGATTTGGCCGCATCCAGTCCCCGTAGGTGTAGGAAATTTCAAAGCCGGATTTGCTCATAAGTTTCTTGAGCTGCGGCATGGTCAGTTGAGTCTCCCAGCCTGCAAACCATTTATCCATTGCAATCAGAATCTTTTTGATCACCGTATAAAGATGAAAAGTCTGTGGGACATCGCAAAGACAATATCCACCGGGTTTAGTGATCCGATAGTTTTCCTCAAGCAGAGGAAGCGGGTTGCGAAAGTGCTCGGCAAGGCCCTGATGAAACACCAGATCGAAGGTCCCATTGGGATAGGGGGTAGAGAACGCATCTGCCCGAATAAGAGAAAGCTGGTCGTTACCGATATTGTGTTCTTTCTTGAGCTTGCTGATAATCTGAAGGCTTTCCTGAGCAAAATCCAGCACTGTCACCAGAGCGCCCATGCGGGTGAGTTCGATACTGTCCCTGCCGGAGCCTGCACCGACTTCCAGAATCCTCATTCCTTTAACATTGAGCTGTTTTGTTATAGTTCTGAGTACCGAGGGTGATGAGGGATAGACTTTGTCGATCTCTTTTTTATTTCGCCAAAAGCGGTTCCAAATCTCCTGATCTGGTTCCGCGTGTTCGTTTTTTTCTGAACCGTCAGTTTTGTTATCCAGGGTTATAATGTCGTTTGAATAGGGCATTTTATTACTCATTTGTCAGTGTGGCAAGAGTGGACTAAAAGTTTTAAAGCCCCAGAGATAACTGGTTTACACAGCAAAGATTCACCTCCGGGAACTTTTATAGGCTAAACACAAGTATTCGTATTTGCCTGTGAAAAATTATCGAATTTAATTTTTACAATATAAGATGACTTTCATTGAGAGCGCAACTTTCTGATTCAGAAAGGCGGAAAAAAAAACAAATCCAAAATCAAAATCTAAATCCGAAATCCGGAACTCGAAATCCGAAACAAGAGCAGAAACAGTACATGGAAAATTCTTTTTTGAATTTGAGATTTCTTTCATATTTCGAGCTTTCTCTCTGTTTCGTATTTCGTATTTTCCCCTTTAGATATGTTTCGAATTTCATCCTTTGAGCTCTTTAAGTTTTCTCCACAGAGTCGCAGCGCTGATTCCAAGAATTTCACAGGCTTTCCGCTGATTTCCCTGGGTGAGTTTGAGCACTGAGGTTATGTGTTGGCTCTCAAGCTGCTTCAAAGAGAGAGGATTTATTTCATCACTGGAAGGGATACTGTATTTAGGATAATTGGATCTTAAACTGAGGTTTTCGGGCAAAATAACGTTACCGGTACAAAGAAGCGCGGCTCTTTCGATAGCGTTTTCAAGCTCTCTTATGTTACCGGGCCAGTTATACTCCTGAAGATAGTCCAGGCAGGAGGCATCAAGACGAAGTTGCGGCATTTTCAGGGAATTGGCGAAGTTTTTTACGAAATGCCTGGCCAAAGGAAGAATGTCTTCAATTCTTTCCCGCAGAGGTGGGCTATGAATTTCCACCACTGCCAGTCTGTAATAAAGGTCCTCTCTGAATTTATCCTCCATTATCAACTGGTGAAGATCGCGGTTAGTGGCTGCCATTATCCTTACATCTATTGAACGTGCACGGTTTTCGCCAACCCGCACAATCTCATGCTCCTGAAGCACTCTGAGAAGCTTGATCTGTAAGGCTGCAGAGATATCCCCGATCTCATCAAGAAAAACCGTACCCCCGGCAGCATCTTCAAAGATCCCTGCCCGCTCCCGGTTAGCTCCAGTGAATGCTCCTGCGGTGTGTCCGAAAAGCTCACTTTCCAGAAGCGATTCGGGTAAGGCTCCACAGTTAATGGGAAGAAATGTCTTAGTGCGCCGATTTGACAGGGAATGTATATAACGGGCCAGAACTTCTTTACCGGTGCCGGTTTCTCCAGTAATTAGCAAGGCTGAATCGTAGGGGGCAACCCGTTCTGCAAGGTGCAATACTCTCATATAGGAGGTGCTTCGGATTTCTGGCTGAATCATTGGGGAGGGGGCTGGATTTTTTATTAAAGAATTTTTCCTCTGTTCGTTTTGTTGAGAGGATTTGCGACGCAAACTCTCTGAGAGCTGCTCGACCCGGTTACGGATATCCTTTAATTTAAAATTGGAGAGGTGGTTATTAATTTGTTCTCCCCAGAATCCCTTTTCCCGTCCTACAGCCAGACAGACCCGGTCTGATTTGGAGACGCACTGCTCTTCAATAAAATAGATCTCCTGATTAAGACAGAAAGAGGCATACCCGCTGGCATGACCGCAAAGAATCCAGCAAGTGCTATCCTTTGTCGCTTCCTGGCTTGTAGAGGTGACCGGTTCGCTGACCTCTGAGGATTCGTGCCATAATAGTTCCATATGGAATGGCTCAACAGATAGGTGCTTTACAACGGCTCTGGCTAAGCCTGCAAGGGTCTGCATTCTGGGACCGGCTTTGAGCAGTTCCTCGATTGAGTGCCATTTGAAAATACGTTTCATTGCAGCAGCATCTGCCTTGCCCCAAAAGTACCCGAACTGAATAAGCAGCTTTCTGGCCTGTTCGAGATCCATCACTTCCAGCAGATCTTTTTTCAACTCTGTAAATGCACGCAGGTCATGCAACAGAAGTCTTCTTCCCTGAAGGTTAATATCGCCATCATCGAACTCGATTATTTCCGAAAGTTGCAGGTCATTGGAAAACATGAGGATCCCCTGAGAGTTAATGTGTTTCAAAATGAAAATACACTACTTCAAAATGAAAATGCAATTAATTCAATTTGAAATATACTGATAACAGCTTGTAGAAAAAAGATTATCTTCTGAGGGAATTTCTAAATTGGCCTGGTTTTTGCGCCCTCTTATGCGTTCCTTAATAATAACCATAACAATTTCCCAAAAATGTACTCGCAACCGAGACCATTATGGGAAAATAATCGGTAAGAGACGGATTGTTACCCTATGTATTCCTTATTGCGGCAAAAAGCATCAGTTCTGGAACCTGATCTTGCTCAGTTGGCCACTAAACTGGTAGCAATCTCCAGTCCCAGCTTCTCAGAATCCAAAATTGCCGATAGCGTCATCTCCGCTCTTGATGCTCTTTCTTATGACCGGGTTTTTAAGGATAATGCAGGTAATGTGGTGGGTTGCATCTTTGGCAGAAATTACAACCCGACGATGTTACTGGTTTCTCATCTTGACACTTATTCTGGTAGCTTCAAAACACAGTGTGATCTTGAGGATGGAAAACTCTTTGGAGCTGGTGCATCGGATTGTAAGGGGGGCCTGGCGGCGCAGATGTATGCCGGTCGGCTGCTCAAGGAGTGTTTTCCCATGTATGGGAATCTTATTCTGGTCTCCACAGTGGCTCAGCAGAGTGGCTGCAACGCTGGAATTCGTCAATTTCTTAAAGAAACCCTGCCATCGATTGGGCTCAAACCATCTTTTGCATTATTGGGTGAGCCTACTGATTTAGGGCTCTATTATGGGCATGATGGCTGGATGTGCATAGAACTCACTTTGGCTGCAGAGGAGTTTACCGGGCTTGAGGCTTGTGCAAGGGAGTTAAACCAGTTTCTTAGTAAGAGCTCGTCCTCATCATCGGAAGAGCTGCTGGAAGAGGTGTCTGTCAGTGACCCACAATACAGCAGCGACAAGCAGTGCTCCCGGTGTGTGATCGATATAATGCAAAGATTGCGCGATAAGAACGAGCCGGTTTTCCTTTTAAAACGATATCGGGAAACTGCACGTTTAATTTGTAAACAATTCGGAGTACGTCTGATTTCAAGCGGTGTTAAAAGACGCAACATAACTGAAGAGAGTGGCTTTACTTTAAGAGCCCGCCAAGTGTCCGTCCCCTGGATGACCGATCCGCTTAACAGTTTTTTTGAGGAGGCCAGGCTTGCTTTAAGAGCTGCGGATTGTAAAATTAAAGGTGGGCAATGGCATCTTAAGAGTCTGGGGATGGGGACTGCTGGCAGTGTACTGGTAAATGAATATTCGATCCCAACTATCGGATACGGGCCAGGCAACATGTCATGCAGTCCGGAGGAATCTGTGGAAATCAAGGACCTTAATGAAGCCTTTTTTGGCACAGCGGTAATTGCACATCGCCTCTTAGGTATACCCTCATCCGAAATAAACGAACAAAACCATAATTTACAGCTATAACAGGAGTTAAGTTTCATGTCAGAATCCATCAATATTGAAGAAAAAAAACTGAAGTCACTCTATGAGCCACAGTCTGTTGCCATCATTGGGGCATCCCAGAATCCTGATAAGGTAGGCTACAAGATCCTTTTTAATCTCAAAAGGTCCGGATACCAGGGAAAAGTCGTGCCGGTCAACCCTAATGCTGAGAGTATCCTTGATTATAAAAGCTATAAATCATTGGATCTGTATAGCGGTTCAATTGACCAGAGTGTTATTGTTGTGCCCAGAAAAGCTGTGATGGAAGCGGTGAAGGCTTCCATTGCAAAGGGAGCAAAAGCAATCACAGTTATTACTGCTGGTTTTAAAGAACAGGATCACGAAGGGGCTGAGCTGGAGAAACAACTGGCAGCTCTCTGTAAAGAATCGGGAGTGCATCTTCTGGGGCCTAACTGCTTGGGACATCTCAATACCCAGTTTGACATGGATCTATCATTTGGCAATAAGTGGCCAAAAAAAGATAGCATCGCCTTTATTTCCCAGTCTGGCGCTCTCTGTTCTGCTATTCTGGACCGGGCAGCAGAAAGAGGGTTCGGACTTTCAAAAATGATAAGTATAGGCAACAAGGCTGGCCTTACCGAAACAGAACTCCTTGAATCGTTGGCTGATGATGAGTCCACAAAAGTAATCGTCTGTTATCTGGAAAGTATAGATAACGGACAGGAATTTGTAGAGATCGCCAGAAAAGTATCTGTCAAAAAGCCAATCATCACCTTCAAATCCGGGGTGACAAAATCCGGCTCCAAAGCTGCCTCATCGCATACGGGAAGTCTTGCCGGGGCCGACATCGCTTACGAAACTGCTTTTAACAAATGCGGAATTATTCGCGTGCAAACTTATGAGCAGATGTTTGAGTATGCAACCGCCTTTAATTCTCAGCCTCTGCCTAAAGGAAGAAATGTAGCGGTTATTACCAATGCTGGTGGACCTGGCATCATGGCTACAGATGCAATTGAACTGGCCGGATTAAAAATGGCAGAACTCTCTGCAGCGGCCACTGAAGAACTTAAATCGTTTCTTCCAAAAGCCGCAAGTGTTAAAAATCCGGTGGATGTTCTGGGTGATGCAGATCCTATCCGGTACGCAAAAGCACTGGAAGTCCTGCAAAAAGATCCTAACGTCGATTCTATTATTATTCTGCTTACTCCACAGGCAGTGACAAAATCGATGGAAACAGCACAGGTGCTTTGCAAATATATCGACAGGTCCAAGCCGGTATTGGCCTGTTTTATGGGTGGAGTAGATGTCACTCCTGCACGTGATTTTATGCTGGAAAATGGTCTGGCCGATTATCGCTCACCGGAGAAAACCGTTAATGCTCTTTATGCTATGGCCAGTTATGCGGAGTGGAAAAAACAACCCTCTGCAGAGTCAAGGGAGATTAAAGGTGATCGTGCAACTGTCTCTACTATTATTAAAAAATACAGAGCTGTGGGTCAGGTTCAGATAAATGAGAGTGATACCAAGAAAGTTTTAAAAGCATACGGAATTAATACTCCTGCAGGTGCGCTAGTAAACAGTGCAGAAGAGGCTGCAAAGGAAGCTGAAAAGATTGGCTATCCTATTGCCATGAAGATTGTTTCTCCTGATATTATTCATAAGTCTGATGTCGGAGGAGTGATGCTTCACTTGAAAACTGCTGCTGCTGTCTCGGAAGCATATTCAGCGATGTTAAGTAAGATTAGGACCAATGTGCCAAATGCAAGCATTACCGGTGTTTATATAGAAAAGATGTCCGGACCCGGAAGTAAAGAGATTATTATCGGCCTGACCCGTGATCCACAGTTTGGACCAATGGTAATGTTTGGAATGGGCGGTATCTTTGTCGAATTACTTAAAGATGTAAAATTTGCACTCGCTCCGGTAAGTCAAAACGATGCTCTGGAGATGATCAAACAGATTAAAACCTATCCCTTACTGTCAGGTTATCGTGGACAGAAACCGGTTGCAGTTGAAGCTATTGCTGATACAATCGTGAGGATAAGCCAGTTGGCAGTTGATTTCCCTGAAATCAAAGAGATGGATATTAATCCGTTTATGGCTTTTCCAAGTGCAGAGGAATCAATTGCTGTTGATGGACGTATGACTTTGACTGCACAATAAAATCCGGTTTTGGTACTCATAATGGTCCGGAATTTTTCCGGACCTGCTCTTAAATGTTGGTATTGATGATTTTGTTGAAACGACGTTCCTGTCTGGATCGTCGTTTTTTGTTTTATTGATGATTTGCGGGTTGATTGATAATTCCCGTATTAAACCTAAAAGCAGCCGTAGCTTGACGCGGATAACACGTAATCTCTTGCGCATAAAGGGTTTGTCACTTCGCTTCAGCTATGTAAGGTATTCCAGTACTTCGTACTGTAATTTATTATAGCTTTTTGCATGGTCAACCCTTTCTGCATTCACCCTTCGCAGTAGCTACGGAGAACGGGTCAACATCTTATCCCGATACATTCATTCGGGGTTCTCCATCGCCACCTACTGCGGTTTTTAGGTTAAACAACGATTCCAAAACGGTCATCGGGAACGTCCGGTGTTCGATAATTCGAATTGATGTTTCGTTGAATAGGCCTCCGAGACGTACGAGAAACGCTCTTAACGATACGTTATTTCTTCAACGGTCATCGATTCAACAAAACGACAATTATTTCTCCCTTAAGGGTTCGATCGGTAATCCCATGTCCCCCGAGAAACAAGTTTTACTCCAGTAAAGGCAGCCTGGTGTCCCAAATCGGTGTCCCGAAGCCCGGGGAACTGTTAAACGAGCCCGGGCAAATGCTAATCGAGCCCGGGCAACTGCTAATCGAGTCCGGGGAACTGTTATCAAGTCCGGGCAATTCTAATCGAGCCCGGGCAACTGCTAAACGACCCCGGGCAACTGATAATCGACCCTCGGGGAGCCTAAAATGCCATGGTGAGCATCAGGAATGCCACTATGAAAACATAAAAAGAACAGTGAAGAACCATTAATTTGTCTTTGGGAACGAAATAATCTTATTAATGTGGATTAGAATTTTTGGTGATGAGATACCCGCGTGGAAACGACCAAGGCTGTCTGGAGCTCAAAACCCAACGTCTCTACACTGGGGATTAGGGACTGGTGTGTTGCTATATATACTTTTTAAATTTGTTTTCAGCTACTTTTAGGAGAGTCGCTTTTGCAGGAATTTTAATATATGAATCAATATTGATATTTAGTTCAAGTTTTATGATATCAAGTATTCTCTCTGGAGTATGCATTACTATGCACTCCCAAATAACAATTTTTTTCCACCCAATTTTTTTCAGTTCATCGCAAACTTGATTATCACGATTTACATTCTTAGAAAACTTGTTTTCCCAGAATTCTCTGTTTGTAGAAGGCGTAGTTGCGTTTTTGCAGTTTTCATGTCGATGCCAGAAACATCCATGGACAAATATAGCAGTCTTGTATTTTGGAAGCACAAGATCTGGTTTACCTGGGATTTTATGATCATGTAGTCTAAAGCGAAAGCCTGCTCTGTGAAGGATAGATCTAACTACATATTCCGGTTTAGTATTCTTTGATCGAATACGGCTCATATTCCATGAGCGTCTTGATTCAGTAATTCTGTCTGTCATAATGAAAAAAATTGATACTCAAATTGTACATTGAGATAAATGTTCCTGCCGTTTTCGTAGTTTAATAAATGAAGATAGGTCCAAAATTTTATTACGCCATTCAGAAGGATATTTAGGTTTCAGGTTTGATGGTACAACCAAAACGATTCCGTTATCTGCCATTTCCTGCAGTTGATGTGATGACACTCCCTCCTGTAATGTAAAGAGATGTTTTAGTCTGATTTTATTAGCTTCTGTCACAATCTGTCGCCATCTATCTTTACAACATGTTTTTGAACCAAGCATATTCAATCGTTCAGCCGGAAAGGATCTGTTGTGATATGCACTTTTAGAAGGAAACAAAAAATCCGCCTCTTTACGATTCTCAGTAATAACGTGTCTTTCAAATTGCAGTTTTTGGAATTTGAAAATACTTACAAGGTTGTATTCAAGTGAATTGCCAGATCTGGATTTTCGACTATTAGTAAGCTTGTTGGCAACTTCTATAAGTTTTTTAATTCCTGTTATTTGCTTTTTATATTCTTCAAATCGGGCTTCTTCAATAGTTTGGAAAATTTCATACTCAACAGTTCTTCGTCTAATAAGAAGCTTATCAACATCATTGCCGTAAAGATCTGTTGGAATAATTTTTTCAACAAAACTGAAGATTTCTGCGCCCTTGGGAAACTCTTTGAACCACTCTACAGGGATATTGTCAATGATACTTTTTGGTGCTCTTTTGTATTCATGCTGAAAGAAACCAATAAATTCACCAGGATACACATCTTCGTGTAACCAATTTTCTATTAAATTTTCTTCTTCCAAACTTGTGGTAACCCAACATAATATTCTATGTTTACCATTATCATTAAAACCAGCAAAAAGAAATATACTTCCAGTGTTTTCAGGATTCTGGATAGCACACTTTTTCCCACCCCAAGATGTAAACCTAAATTCATTATATTTTTTTTGGTTTCCTATATCAGGGAAAAATTTGTTATTATAGTATTTGGCTTGTACATTTTTGATCAATTGTGAATGGTTTATTACCAATGATTCATCAATAGTTACTGTTGGGTTAAATTTGGTGGTTGTGCAAATTTCTGGAATAAATCCCTTCATAAAAGCATAAGGTACATATATTCCACTCTGATGTGATTTTGTAAGTCCAGTGTCATTTCCTGAGAGCCTTTTAACAAACCAGTACATTTCCTTTGATTCGATTAATCTGATAAATTCTTGAAGACTGCACTTGTCAAAATTACTATACCAGTTACTCATCCACAAATTCCTTGTTTGAGATTTTCGATGATCATTTTAGCAACAGCCCTGATTGCAGGGACGACAACACTATTACCAATTTGATGATAAGCTTGTGTATCTGAAACAGGAAAAATAAAATGCTTTGGGTCATATCCCTGTAGTTGCATGGCCTCCTGTATTGTCAATTTTCTCGGTCTTTTCCCCTTCTGCTCAATTAATATCTCAGCACCGTCCTTATGGTATCTGGCAGAAATTGTTCTTGTTATTTCACCAGATTTTATTGGCAGTTTATGCAAACTATAACCGAATCCATTTCCAGCCTTTTGATGATAGTCTTTGTGACGTTCAAGAGTAGCCCAAGTTCCTGGGCCTAAAGTGTATTTTGGATCTACATCAATTTTTATAATATCTTTAAGGTCCGGTCTTACATAACAAGCATCAGGCATTAATGGAATTTTAATTTTATTTTTGGTAACATTTGTTTTGGTTCTGCAAAAACCAACGATATAAAGCCTTTCCCTATGCTGTGGTACCCATGCGGCACCATCAACAATATCAAAATTGATCTCATAATCTAACTCGTTGTCCAATGTTCTTCTTATAACTTCAAACGTTCTACCCCTATCATGTACCAAGAGATTTTTTACGTTCTCTAAGAAAAAAGCTTTAGGCCTTTTTGCTTTGATTATCCTTGCAATATCAAAAAACAGAGTACCTTGTGTTTCATCTTCAAAACCATGTTTTCTACCTAAAGAGTTTTTTTTCGATACTCCGGCAAGGGAAAATGGCTGGCATGGAAAACCTGCACATAGTATGTCGTGGTCTGGTATATGGACTTCAGATATGTTTCTTATATCACCGAATGGAATTTCGCCATAATTCCGCAAATAGGTAAGCTGTGCATATTTATCCCACTCGCTTGAAAACAAACATTTACCACCTATACTCTGCATAGCCAGTCTAAAACCGCCTATTCCTGCAAAAAGATCAATGAAGGTGAATTTATTTTCTGGCGGTTGAGGATAAGGAATGTCATCAAACAATAATGACATCTGTTCTGTTGCTACAGAAGATTTGCTTATTGTGCAATATTTATTATTATAAGGTAAAAAGGGACTTATTGCCTTTAGAAATCTTTCACTGTCCTTTTTTGATAGCCCAAGTATAGTTTGTGTTGGATTGTGTAAGTAATGTGAAACATGTGCTTCACTGATATTTTTAATGCCTGCATTGTGTGCTTCAGTTGCAATCTTATTATAAAGTTCTGCAATTTTTGGTAGTTTATTAAAAGATTTCATTACTCTCTGATTGCTAAATATGAAAGGGTAAATAAATTTTCTATAAAATAATTATATTCATTTAAAAATTCAGAATTCAGGATATGAATAACAATGAATTGTGGTCATTTTTATATGAAATTATTGGCTACACTCGTCTTAGGAGTTAACTAATCACCAAAAAAATAAGAATAACAGATATACATTTCATTCTTAATTTAACTGCCGATCTCTTACCAAAGACAAAACTGCCAGCACTTCATTCGATGTAAAAGAAAATTAAATTCAGAAAAAATAATTCTAAACAAATTAAATCCAGAACAGGATTGTTTCGAATTTCGTGCTTCTGATTTCGAATTTATCCTCAAAAAATCCTTAATACCACAAATTTAACCGCTGCAGCCACCATAAGTCTGTAGCCCGAATTTGTCTGTTTCCTAAGGCATAATCTATTTTTGGCATATGCCAGAAACAGAGGTGGCCAATGCCCAGGCCCAGTAAAGCACGAAGAGTCTACTGTTGTCACCAAGCCACGAGTTTTAAGCCTTGTGGTGTACCCAAAGACCAGTTAGAAAAAATAACACTCACTGTTGATGAACTTGAAGCAATTCGTTTGTCCGACTATGAAGGCCTTTACCAGGAGCAGGCTGCTCTGAAAATGAATATTTCAAGACAAACTTTTGGCCTTATTATATCCAATGCGCGGAAAAAAATTGCTGAGTTTCTATTAAAATCAAAATATCTATCCATCGATGGAGGCCATATAGAACCTCAGAGCTGCAGTCTGGCGTGTGCATCATGTAACAAGGAGTGGATTATCCCCTTCGGTACTAAACCCCCTGTTGTCTGTCCAGAATGTACCAGTGATAATATTTACTGTCCAAAGAAAAGCACAAAGAATTATAAACATAAATGTTGGAGGATTTTATGAAAATTTGCATGCCCGTCTCTTCATCGGAAGGGCTGAACTCAAAAATTTTTGGTCACTTTGGAAGTGCCCCCTATTTTGCCATTTACGATTCAGCAACATCTCAAGTGACTGTTGTAGATAACGGACTGGGAAAACATGAGCATGGTCAATGTATGCCGGTGAATGCTATAAAAGACACAGGAGCTCAGGCAGTTCTTTGCTGGGGGATGGGACAAAGGGCTGCAAATCTACTTGCTGCTGCAGGTATTACACCTTTTTTGGTTGAGGCCGAAACAGTAGAACAAGCAATTCAAAAATACAACTCAAAAGAGATCGTTGTTCTTGATGCCAGCCGTGCATGTCAACATCATGATTGTGGGGATAAAAAATGAGTCACCAGGGAGCTGATAATAAAAGATTAGAGGAAACTCTGCGGTGTGTAGATAAGAAAATTGTAGTTCTCTCTGGAAAGGGAGGAGTTGGGAAAAGTACTGTAGCCGTAAATCTGGCAGTCGGATTGGCGCTTCAGGGGTATAAAACCGGCCTGCTTGATACGGATCTACATGGGCCATCGGTACCCAAAATGCTGGGACTTGAAAGTTTTGCAAGCAGCGGAGACGAAACACATCTTGAGCCGGCGGTTCAATACAATGGTTTGCTAAAAATAATGTCGGTGCAGTTTCTGCTACAGAATGTCAATGATTCTATCATTTGGCGGGGTCCATTGAAACATGCTGTGATTTCACAATTTATCGGACATACGGTATGGGGTGAGCTGGATTATTTAATTATTGATTCTCCTCCAGGAACAGGCGACGAGCCATTGTCAGTAGTACAGACTGCAAAACCGGATGGTGCTGTTATTGTGACAACACCCCAGGATGTCGCCACTTTTGACGTGCGCAAATCTATTGATTTTTGTAACAAACTGGATCTGCCACTAATTGGTGTTGTGGAAAACATGAGTGGATTTGTATGTCCCCATTGTAAGGAGGAAACCCCGATTTTTGGCAGTGGTGGTGGCAAGCGCATGGCAGAAGAGCTTGGGATAGTGTTTCTTGGTGCGATTCCTATTGATCCTCTGTTTGTTTCTAATAGCGACAAAGGACGTCCCCTGGTGGATTTTAAATCACCAACCAGGACGCAGGAAGCAGTTTCGGAAATTATTAATAAAATCAAGCCATATTCAAAAACCGGTATGGTGACACAGTAACGGTTTTCTTAAAGTTTATCTTTTCAGAAATGATCAGACTCTGCTCAATTTGACTGAGAAGTGGTGTGTTTTTGGTTATAGAGGGATAGCGGATTTTTGGCCATATTTTCTTTTTGATATGTGACTAAGACGCCCCCCCTTGTAGCCAAAATATGGTTCTGCTATCTTTGTTTACCCCAAATAAAAACTGAAACGGCAAGAGTTTACAAAGTGAATGGATAATTATTCCGTCAAATAATTTAATTATTCAGTCTACTATCCTGATAATGTCCAAACAGAACAAAATTCCAAATCACAATTCTAAAATGTTAAAAAATTCCAAAATGCTCAAATCCTAAACCGGGGGTTGACCTGACAAGGTGAAAAAGTATTTTTCAAGAGTTTTGGCTAACTGTTCAAGAAAAAAGACTTTTAGCTCCTCTTTTGTGTGCTTTTTCGATTTTTACCAACCAATACCATCAACTAAAATCAATATCAATATTTGTTTAAAAGGCCAGATTCGCTTATCAGGGCTTCTGCTTCATGAAAACCGGAAACAGCACTTCCGTAATTTAAGCCTTTTTAAAAGATATGCTTTATAATAATGCCTAATCGTTTGATTTATCAGATGGTGTTATTAACCTCTGCCGCAAAATACGGGGGGAATTCGGTGAGAAACCAAAATGGCTCTGCTCTGATCACAGTTCTGATTATCGGAATAGTTGGAATCATCATGAGCAGTATTATGTTTAAGTCAACCAGTGTTTCGATAAAACGAACCGCTGATCGCAGAATCGATGTCACTCTGCTTAATATTGCAGAAGCGGGAAATGAGCATGCCCTGGCAACGCTAAAATCCGGCCAGATAAGCCCGGTGGCTGATTTAAAAATCCAGGTAGTAGAAGATTCTGACTTTAACGGAGGGGCATATACAGTCTGCTGTTCATCTGTAAGCTCATTGGATACTGTATGGCTTTTTTCAGATGCAACCTACCAGAATAAAAGAAAATCGATATTAACCGCTTATGAGGTCATCTGGGCTTCTTGTGCAGAAGAGGCCTACGATAAAGCGATCGTTGCGGGTGGGTCAATCAGTTGGTCTGGAAACGGATGGCTCAATGCCGGGGTGGCGGTTGTGCATTGCAATAATTTCTTTTCCATCAACGGTTCCAGCGATATTACAGCCTATATTGTTTCCTGTGGAGGGTTGGAAAGAAAAGGCTCCTGCTCTATTTTTGGTGATGTCTGGACTTCCACGATCTCCGAGAAGGGCAGTGGAAGAATTACCGGTGCTAAAAATATCGGAGCGTTTGATACCATACGCATACCTGCCGTAAACACCACCCCCTATTATGAACATGCAATGGCAAATGGTCAGGTCTACTCCGACAAACACATAAGCGGCTCAGCTTCTTTCCATGTCCCAGGTGGCGTGATGTGGATAAATGGTAATTTCAAGCGAAGTGGTTCCGGGGATTTTTTTGGCTGTGTGATCGCAACCGGGAACATAGATATTTCCGGAAGTGGCAACTATTTTAAAGTAGAGAATTATCCGCTGGCCCTAAGTATCAATGGTAAGATTGATTTCAGCGGAAGCGGTAAAATTCGCGGATTGCTTTTTGCCATGAACGGGGATTTTGAAAAGACCGGTGGTGGAAATGTTACCGGTTCGATTATCTGCAAAGGGGATCTTAGAAAAACAGGCGGCTGGGATTTATTAACCTATGAGAAATCGGTTCCCCAGGCTCCCGGTGTTTCAGGCAATACCTTTACACTGATCAGTTGGAATGAATTGTAGCAGTGTGTGCCTGGCTTGCTTTGGCGGGTTTTGCCCGGAGCAGCGGCAAAGGCACAAACGCCAGAGGTGAATTGATTATCTGTAATTTTTTTCATCTCTGGGGCACTGGCCACAGGGCGCCTGCCGAATAAACCCGCATTGAGTCTGTTGTGGAATAAAAAATTCTGGTGCTGAAAATCTGTGCGGTGCTGTAGGTTCCCCTGAACCACAAAAGTGCTTCCTTTCCCTTTTTCCATTTTGGAACCACTGGCCTGAAGTTGTCTTCTGATGAATTGGAGGTGACTGCTTCCCACTGCCATGTCTGCCCATTATCAACAGTAATACCTCTCCAGATTTCCCGTTTTCCAGCTTTGCTGTTGTCATCACCGGGGTTAAATGGAGAGCTGACCTAAATTCTGTTTGGATCATCGGGAGATAATGCAGTCAGAGGGCAAAAAAAATATTTCATTTTTGGATTATTTTAAAACGTTTATTGTATTTTAACAGATCGAGTCTGCTTAACCTGGTGGAACACGTTTCCTTTTTAAAAGCAGCATTCAATAAAAATCATCCAAAGCGTTTTATTGACAACCCTTTCGGAGCAGGAATTATGATAAAAAAATCATCAAAACTGGATAACGTTCTTTATGATATTCGGGGGCCGGTTCTGGATGAAGCAAAGCGGCTTGAGGAAGAAGGCTATCAGGTATTAAGACTAAATACCGGAAACCCAGCGCCTTTTGGGCTTTTAGCCCCTGATGAGGTAATTCGTGATATGATGGTTAATCTCAGCAGCACTCAGGGGTATTCGGACTCCAAAGGCCTTTTCCAGGCACGAAAAGCTATTATGCAGTACTGCCAGCAGAAAAAAATCGATGGGGTCGACATTAACGATATATTTGTGGGAAATGGGGTTAGTGAAGTCATTGTCATGTCTATGCAGGCGTTGTTAGACAGTGGCGATGAAATACTGGTGCCATCACCAGACTATCCTCTGTGGACTGCTGCAGTAAATCTGGCAGGGGGGACTGCTGTTCACTATATCTGTGATGAAGAGTCTTTATGGTATCCGGATATCGATGATATAAAGGCAAAAATAACCGGTAATACCAAAGGTATCGTTATCATCAATCCCAACAACCCAACCGGTGCGACTTATTCTGAGGAACTGCTTAAAGAGATTGTCGAGATTGCTCGTCAGCATAACCTGATAGTTTTTTCAGATGAAATCTATGACAAGATCCTTTATGATGACACGGTGCATGTATCAACTGCTTCATTGGCCGATGATATTCTGTTTGTTACCTTTAACGGTTTGTCAAAGGCGTATCGCATTGCCGGTTTCAGGGTTGGATGGATGATTGTAAGTGGCAATAAACGTATGGCAAAGGATTACCTTGAGGGATTGAACATGCTGGCATCCATGCGACTTTGTAGTAATGTTCCGGGGCAATCTATTATCCAGACTGCTCTGGGGGGGTATCAGAGTATTTTTGATCTTACCCGGTCTGGTGGACGGTTGCGAGAGCAGCGAGATGTCTGCTATTCTATGATTACCCAGATCGATGGTATGAGCTGTGTTAAACCGACTGCAACATTTTATCTTTTCCCGAAACTTGATATCAAGAAGTTTAACATCCACAGTGACGAAAAGTTCGTGCTTGATCTGCTGCGAAGTGAAAAAATCATGTTGGTTCATGGTACCGGTTTCAACTGGGCACCTCCGGATCATTTCAGAGTCGTGTTTCTGCCCAGAGTCGATGAGTTAAAAGAGGCGATCGGCAAAATGAATCGTTTTCTGGCAACTTACCAGCAGAAATAATTTCGAGCACATTCTCTAAACGGGTAAGAATATTTACTGTTTCTGCATTATAGTCAGAAAAGTAATGTACCCGTTATAGATGGAGTTCCAGACACCACCACCGGGTTTCCCCCAATGACCAGTCTGAAAGAGATTAGGTAGATGGGTTGTTGAGGGAATTTTGGCTTCACCGTAGATCTGATTGGTGTTTTCGAATCCGTAGAGAGCGCCATCGGTATTTGATGTATACCGTTCGAAAGTGGCTGGAGAGCCGGTTTCAATCAGTTCAATGTGTTTTTTCAGACTAGGGAAGAGAGCTTCTGCTTCTGAGAGCATCTTTTCTGCGAATACCTTTTTGTCCTGTTTCCATTGGGATGAGAAGGATTTCTGGATATAATAAAGAATTGTCAATGTATGGTCTTCATCTGAGGTTCTGGGGTGCAGAAAGAGCAAGTGATCGATATCCGAGGAGCGGTTATTGACTATACGGTCATAGATGCGATCATCATCGTTATCAGAAAAGTGGAAATGAATGTTATTGGGAATAAGATCAGATGTAGACGTGTTCAGTCCCAGATAAAGTGCAACTGCGGAGAATGAGGTTTTTAGGTTATTAAGTCTGCGTAACCAGATTTTATTGCGTATTGAAAGATCTATGAGATGATTATGCAGAATATACGGGCTTAGATTGGAGAGAAAAAGGTCAGCCGAGATAACCTCGCCGGAGCTTAGAGTCAGTTCAGTTATTTTCGTCCCCTGATTTTTTAATCCAGTCACTTCTGACTTGGTGCGTATTTCTCCTCCATTTGAGGTAATGACCGATGCCAGGGCATTTGCAAGGGTTCCGAATCCGCCTTTCAGATAATGGGAGCCTTCCAAGGCATGTACTATAAACATCAACACATAATACATTACAGGCGCTTTTGACGGAGGGTTGCTTCCGTAGGGCCACTGTGAGTAGAAAGCCCGCAAAAGATTTTGATCGTCAAGAAATGAGCAGAGGTAATCTTTATAGGACTGGTTTAGGTGCTGATGGACAAAATCCCGGTAATAGCTACTTTCTTCAAGTGAGCCCTGAAGAATCGGGGTTATGAATGCATCGTAAATTTGGCGCATCTCATCGAGGAGATTTGTGATCTGCTGCTTCTGGTTTGGAAAAACTGAATGCATCTTTGATTTGATATCATTGTACCACACGGGCATGGTGAAAGAGTAATCGGACCATTGGGCATGATACATGGAGGGTAATTCCAGCGGAGTTAGCTGCTGGTCGACTCCCAGTTGGCGTAGAAGGTTCATGATCAGACCGTTGGTGCCCAGAGGAACTGAGTGCACAGCCGATTCGAAAAGGTATTTTTTCCTTTTGAAGGAGTGGGTGTAGCCACCGATTTGGTAATGCTTTTCTAAAACTAAAACCTTCATTCCCTGTTTTGCCAGAAATGCTCCACAAGTAAGACCAGCTATGCCGGAACCTAAAACTGCAACATCGAAATCGGCCAAAAAAAATACCTCAGTGGTTTTAAGTTATTAATATTGTCAGCAAGTATTCTGGAAATTGAGCAGTTGCTATAATTTCTTCTAATACAGTTATTCACCTGAGAAAAGTTAAGAAATGGATTTCTGGTGAATCTGACTCAGGTTAAGTAAGCCTAACAAAAATACATAATAAAAGCCGTCTAAAGCTATAGCGTTATAATACGAAGCCTTATCCCTGGCTCGGATGACAGACTAAGGAGTTTTCGCAGTAATAAAAATAAGGGAGAAGATTGCGGCAGCCGTTTCGGAGCCGCAATAAATATGGAAATGAACTTATCAGGCAGAAAGATATTTCTGGACAGTATCGGTACATTTATTGATGGTTGTAATGTTTGGAAATTCAGATTCAGGGATGCTAACGCCGAATTTCTTCTCCATAGTGGCCAGAACCTCTAAAAGAGCCATTGAATCTAAACCCATATCTTTCACAAAATTGGCATCATCGGTGATGGCACTTTCATCAATATCCATATCTTCTGCGATTTCGGTAATCAGTTCAGTTACGCTATTTTTTATTTCGTCTCTCTCCATTTATCAACTCCTCACAGGCTTGAGGTTATAAATTATTAGTTTATGATTTGCGATTTTTTAGAATTATTGCACTACAATTACCATCACAGGAAACTGATGTTACCATGGAGATGGTAGATTCTTTCTTAATAGTATTAAACACGACTGGTAGATCGTGAAGAGTTTTGTAAGCAGTTGCATTTCCGCTGATAGTACCATTTTTAAGATCAGAGAGGGCACATGCGGTTACAATTGCACCCGAGGCTCCGTAGCACTCACCAGTGAGGGATTTATAAGTAGTGATTGGAGTCTTATTTCCAAAAACTTCTTTTAAAGCAGCGGCTTCAACTGAATCGCTGCGTAAGTTTCCGTTTGCAGAAGAGGCAACAAAGTCGATATCTTCGGGGTTTATCTGGGCCTGTTGGCAAGCGGTTTTAAAGACGGTGGCAGCAGTTTCAGCACTAGGTGCATTGCCAAAGGCGGCTTCTGGTTCGAACCCATTTGCAGTGCCAATGATTTCAGCCTGGATTTGAGCGCCCCGCTGTTTTGCAGCTTCCTCTGTTTCCAGATGAAACAACGCGCAACCTTCTCCTACAACTATACCGTCACTGTCGATGGCGAAGGGGCGGGTATTTGAAGAGGGGGAAAGAAGACCAGTTCTGCTTAATCCCAGAAGACTATAGTAGCTGACCTCTTCGAGACCACCAGCAATGATTCTTTCGATATAGCCTCTTTGAATGTAATCGAAAGCATAGATTAGAGCATCGATTCCGGAGTTAAAACCTGTAGCTATGGTTGCGCTGAGGTTTTTTACATCAAAGCGGATATTAGAGTTGCCAGTAGGAGAATTAATGACTGTATTTGCGAAGGCCTGTGGATTAACGGAGTTGACCCCGTTAACGATGGAATCGCTAAGGAAATCACCGATACTTTGTACACTTCCAAAGGCGGTGCCCACACAGATTCCAGGCCGGTTCTGTTCATCCAGTGATTCGATTGCTTCTTTAAGCCCTATTTCAAACGTACCAAGAAGCAGCTTGGTTGCATTGTCTTTTGTACGCAGACCTTTTTTTCCCAGTACTGCTACAGGATCAAAATCACGAATTTCAAGACATTGAATCTCTTTTTCAAACTGATGAAATTCGTAGTCTTTTACAGTTACTTTTGAGGGTGGTAGAGCCATAGTTGCAGGAATATTGCTAAAACCCACTCCCAAAGCACTGATAGTTCCTACATCGGTTATTACAATTCTTCTGGATTGCATGCTTGACATCTTATCCTTTAAATTTTCTGAGGACTAGTGAAGAGGTGTTTCCAGCAAAAGCATACGCATTGGAGATAACCGTATCCAGCTTCATCTCACGGGCTTGGTTTGGAATATAATCAAGATCGCATTCGGGATCGGGCTCCTGGTAATTGATAGTGGGGAGGGCGATTCCTTTTTCGATCATTAATGCGCATGCTGCAGCTTCGATAGCAGATGCAGCGCCCATTGTGTGTCCAAGCATAGATTTAATAGAAGAAACCGGGGTGCTCTTGGCTTTGTCTCCCAGAACGGTTTTTACAATCAGTGTTTCAGACTTATCATTCTCTCCGGTACCAGTCCCGTGAGCACTGATATAGTCGATATCTTCAATGGAAATTCCGGAGTTGTGAACTGATCTTTTCAGGGAGATAATTCCACCGGAGCCTGAGGGATCGGGGATGGTCATTTTAAAGGCATCACAGCCCAGACCGTAACCTGGAATTTCTGCATATATATGTGCGCCGCGGGCCAAAGCGCGCTCTAACTTTTCAATAACAAGCACTGCCGCGCCCTCACTGACAGCCATGCCTGCACGGTTGAGATCGAATGGTCTGACTATATCAGGGGTGGTTGCCAACAGACGGTTAAATCCTGTGAAAGCGATTCCAGAAAAAGGGTCGCTCCCTCCTGCAATAACAACATCGGCTTTATTCAGTTTAATGAGGTCAAAAGCGTATCCGATAGCATAATTACCAGCGGCACAAGCTGTTGGAATCATCATGTGCGGACCCTTGATCCCAAATTTGCGAGCTACATTTGCAGGAATTGAGCCACAAGGATATTGTCTGGGAAGCTCCCGGGGGATCTGCTGCGGGTCACTGGTTTGATATTTTATATTGATCCCTTTTTCAAGAATTTGTGGCTCTCCCATGGTAGTGCCCATGCTGACAGCCGTTCTGAAGGGATTTAGTTTTGCCCATTCGATGCCAGAATCTTCGATGGCCATCATCGTTGCAGCTACTGCAAACTGGCTCGAACGACCCATGCGATTAATTTCCTGTTGGGAGAGAAAATCGGTGGGATTAAAATCTAAAACCTCTCCACCAGTTTTTGTCCGGAATTCTGTGGGATCGAAGGTCTTAAGCGGGCGAACGCCGTTTTCACCATTGACTGCGGCTTGCCAAAATTTCTGGGCCCCGGTACCTATTGGGGTAACAAGGCCTAATCCAGTAATTACAACTCTATTTTCGCTCATATTTTGATTCTATCCCGAAATGGGACTTTTATTAAAAAGAATGGTAAATATAGTTAATTAGGAAAATAAAAACAAATTGCTTATTTGCTTTATTTTTCTTTGCGCATTCCGAACATAAGTTCGCCCTTGGCGACAAGTTTACCGTTGACAGTGGATCTGGCAGTAACCATGGAGCTCTCTCCCATCAGTTTATCAATACTTACAGTGGTAATCAACTGATCTCCAGGGGTTACCGGCTGCATGAATGAAACTTTTGAGACTTTACCCAGAAAGTAGACCGCATTCTTATCTAGCCCACCGCTGGATTTAGAAAGCAGAAAACAGGATGCCTGAGCCATATTTTCAATAATATAAACTCCGGGAAATACAGGTTTATCAGGAAAGTGACCCTGGAACTGCGATTCGTTTATGCTAACATTTTTTAAAACTGTAACTGACTGATTCGGATCAAATTCAATGACCCTATCAATCAGCAGAAACGGGTACCTGTGTGGTACGTTTTTCATTATTTCACAAATATCGAACATGAGAGCTCCATTATTATTTATGCTGTGAGTCCGCCATCGATGGTAAATACCTGCCCGGTTATATAGCGGGCTTTCTCTGAACTGAGAAAAGAGATCAGGTCTGCTACCTCCTGAGCTTTTCCTATTCGGCGCATAGGGATCATATTTTTAATCTCTTCGAGGTGCTTCTCCGGAAGCAGACGGGTCATTTCGGTGTCTATATATCCAGGAGCGACACAGTTTACCGGTATTCCCAGTTTAGCGGCTTCTTTGGCAAGGGCTCTGGTAAAACCGATAATACCGGATTTTGCAGCGCAGTAATTGGTTTGTCCTGCAATTCCCACCAACCCGCTCACAGAGGAAATATTTATAACACATCCACGCTTGTTTTTGAAAAAATATCCGATCAACTGTCTTGTGACGTTGAAGTATCCGCTAAGGTTGGTGTTTATGACACTGTCCCACTCTTCTTTCTGCATTATAAAGAGGCTCTTATCCCGGGTGATACCGGCATTGTTTATCAGAACATCTACTTCGGTGAGAAATTCCTTTGCCTGATTAATAAAGTTGGTGGCTGATTCATAATCTGAAGTATTCAACTGGAAGGCAGCAGCTCTGCCACCCTGATCAGTAATCTTCTGTACCAGATTTTCAGCGCTCTCTCTGTTGGAGAGATAACTGAATGCTACTTCAAAACCCTCCCTGGTAAGTGTTTCTACGATGGCAGCACCGATTCCCCGTGAACCACCAGTTATAATTGCCTTTTTGCTCATAATCTCTCCGGTTAATCAATGTTGAACAGAGTGGTTGTTAAGCTTTATTTGATTTTGATTTATTCCACGCACTACTGCATCTTTTACTTCTTGAGAAAATTCCCTTGATTTAAGAATGTTTTCCAACTTCTGGTGAAATGAGGAGAGCGATTCTTCGTAATCGACTTTACGGAAAAATTCCCGCCACAACATTACAAAACCATCTCGAAGCTGTTGTTCAGTGGTGTGTTGTGGTTTGAACACCACATTTGCACAGTTAAATTTCCGCCAGTCTGTCTCGATAAAACGATTCTCACCTTTTATCTTTTTCCAGAAAGCGGTACCAGGAAAAGGTGTTGCAATGAAAAATTCTGCAGTTTTAACTGAAGCTTTCTCACAAAACTCCAGGATAAGATCAAACTGGTCCTCCATACAGGAGTCAAAGCCAACACCGAAAGAACCAAAAAATCGGATTCCCCGGTCTTCCAGTTGTTTTACCAGGTCTATGGTTCGCTGCCATATTCCTGGATTCCTGGCAAAGAAACGCGCGCTTATGGGATCGCTGGCAAAAACTGTGTACATGCTTTTAGTGCCGGCCGATGCGATCGCATCCAGAAATGCTGGATCAGTATTCATCGCCGGTGAACAGGAAAGAAACATATCAACCTTATAATCTTTAATCTGCTCGCAAAGCTCCATCACATATTTCTGGATTCTGGGCCTGTTGAGCATTATCATATCATCGGTAATGTAAAACTCTTTTCCGGAGAGTTTCTTTATCTCTTCAACTACTGTTTCCAATGGCCTCAACCGGATTTTAGTTCCCTGATAATGGGGCACATTACACCAGTCACATCCAAAGGGACAACCCCTGGTTACAGAAATAAGGGAAGCATGCCAGTCATACTTGTTTTCTACGGCAAAGATGTCTGATTTGGGGGAGGCAATCTGATGGGGTTCAGGAAAGGCGGATCGGTACACTTTTTTTACTGAACCAGTCTTGAAATCATCAATGATTGTCAACCATATTGTGTCTGCTTCTCCAATACACAATGAATCGCAGTGAGAAGCTGTGTCTTCGGGAGCCATAGATGGATGCATCCCACCCATCACCACTTTTTTTCCCATTTCCAGCAATCTGTCCCCGATTTCATAGGCATAGCTGGCCTGGGGGGTAAAAAAACTGATTGCAAATAGGTCCGCGTCGTCACTATAATCCATCTCTTCAATGTTCTGATCGATTATTCGCCAGCTTATATCAGATGGGAGAAGGCTTATCAGGATGGGGATTCCCATAGCAGGGGGCATTCGGAAGGCCCAGGTTGCTGCAATGGCTGGAAATTCAGCCAGCTCAGGGTAGGTTTCAAGAAATTTGTCAAACTTGGGGTAAATAAAAGTGATCTTCATTTATTTTTATTATCTTTTTTCCTGTTAGATTTGCCTCACAAAATACTATGTGTACTTTATTGGGTTTCGAATTATCTCAGTTTTTTCATTGCGCAGTTTTCAGCGGTTGCTTTTGTACCGGTTGCCATTCACTTGGCAGATTCCTTGCACCTCACCATAAACATCCACTCTTCTGGTGAATTTACTGGTTCGTCATTAATTGTGAACTGTTCTGCTTTCGCCTTTATAGAGTCGCTGCTGCACCAGCGATAAAGGTATCTCATTTTCATAGTTACATCGCCATTTATTACTGTCGCGGTGAAGCTGGTATCGCTCTTCTTATAGGAGCCTTCTGCCTGTATACTTTCATCGGTGCTACTGGTCACATGAAGAGAATCTTTTCCGGAAAATCTCAGAACAAAACCTTCCTCTCCTACACACCAGGTACCATTAAGGGTGGCTGATTTTTCTGCATTAATAACAGATGCTGCAGTTAAAATGGCAACTATAATAAAGACCATGTTTTTCATACGGTTTCCTTTCCTGAATTATTTATGCCTATTCCGAATTTATTAATTAAAACAGTTAAAAATGTTATTGAAAAAAGGGCACTTACAATCATGGATATAAGAACCAGAACTCCAAAATCCCTGTTTGGTGGAAAACTTGAGAAGGCCAGAACAAAAAATCCCAACCCGACTACCAGAGTATTAAAAAGAATCGGGGTCCCTTTGTTTTTAATAACCCCTCTGAGGGTGGCATTGCGATCGCCCCCTTTGTAGTTGTAGCGATATCCGGAAATAAAATGGATCGCGTAATCAATTCCTATCCCGATACAGGTGTTCATAGTTACAACAGTAATGGAATTGATGGTTATTCCCATAAGGCCCATGAGAGCATATATAAATACTGTAGTTAGTATGATAGGAAAAACCGAAAACAGTCCTATCCGGATCGATTTATAAAAGACCACCATACACAGAAATACCGGAATAAAGGTAGTAATAAGGCTAAAGACTTGAGTGTCCATGAGAACTGCTGCCATGGCATCCATGAGTATTGCAGGCCCTGATATTGTTACCTTGTAGTCTTTAAAATTCTCAGAAACATACTCCTCGATAGCCTCTAATGTTTGCAATGGGCTTACCGTTCCAGTGTTTTTGCAGATTACATTGAGTCGGGTTTTGTGCCTGTCTTCAGATAAAAATCCCCTCAGGTAGGTCGAATAGCCCTTCCCGAAAAAATCTTTGGTGGTTGTAATCATGGAAATTGCTGCATTTGAGAATGGCTGATTGCTCAACATTGTGCTTAGACGGGTTATAAGGGGAATAATTGAGACGACATCACCTACTGCTTCTTGTGATTTAATAAATTCAGTAATTTGCTGAACCTTTTCCCATTGAGTGCTGGTAGTAAAAGATGAGTCTTCGCTTTCAAGCATAACTGTAAAAAAGCGGGTACCACCGAAATGCTTATTAATGAATTTGTCAGACTTGCGGATATGACTATTTTCCGGCAACATTGAAATGGGATTACTATCAGCTTTTACCATATTGAAACCGATAATACAGGCTACTATGAGAACCGGGAAGATGAAGAGCCACTTTTTACTCTCCAGGGTAAAGTGTGCTATACCATTCCAGAACCTGTCAAGCAGTCCATTTTGGGTATATAAAGCGTTTGCCTTGGAAACAGGAGATTTATCCATTATTAAAAAAATCGGAAGAATAATTATGTTAAAAACAAATGCCAGCAGTACCGCAACACCGGTAAATATTCCAAAGTGCCGGGTCCAGGAGATCTCGGTAAAGGCAAAAGACATGAAACTGACTAGAGTGGTAAGCGAGGTTAGAAAGCAGGGTATTAAAAGTTCTTTATAGGTGATTGTGAGAGCCTTTGCCGCATCTCCTTTGCAGATGGTTTTCTGCAGCGAAAATGTTTTCAGAAGATGGATCGAATCGGCTACACCGATAGGAAATATTATCACCGGAATTATCGAAAGGACTGCAGTGAAGGGGACTTTAAATATACCCACAAAACCAAATGTCCAGACCAGTGCTATTGATATTGCCAGAAGGGTGGCGGTTACATGGTAAAGGTTGCGAAAAATGGCATATAAAAGCAGAAATATCAAACCGAAACACAGTGGTAGCAACAAGCTGAAATCCCTGCGCATTATTTTGGTTATCGAATAAGGAGCAGCACCTTCGCTGGTTAAGTAGGTTTCAATGTAGGAACTTTGGTTAATGGACTCGGATTTGGCAATGATCCTGTTAAAGATTGTAGTTCTTTCGGACATCGATTCAACATTGAGAATCATTCCTACCACAGTCTCATCTTCAGAGATAAAGGCCTTGGAGAGTTCCCGGTTTTTGCTGATTCGATCGCGGATCTGCTCCTCTTTTAAAGATTCTTTTTGGGATACCAGAAAGTCACTTCTTACTAAGAAACCACCCTTTACCGGTATCTGTACAGAGTTGAGGTCTGCAATATTTAAAATTCCCGGAAGAGTTTGAAATTCCTGGTTCCAACTCCGAAGAGAGTCGATTTTTTCAGAAAGAGAGCCGGAGGTAAATTCTGCCAGAAAAAGAATGGTAAAGTTGGTCGGAAACTCTTTTTTTAAATACTCATAATCGACCTTTGCTTTCAGGCTTTCGGGGATAGAGTTGAAGGTGTCATTGTCAACTTTTATGATGGTAATAAAGTAACCTATAAAAAGAGTGCCAACCAATATCAAAGCGGCAAGAAGCAAACGGAAGCGAACTAAAAAACTAACAAGGCTTTTCATAACAAATCCATTTCATTGAAAGAGTATAGCTTCCAAATATAATTTCATGGCATATTGGAAGGCCTCTCTCAGTTCTCTCTGAGGGGATAGACGATTTAGTGGCTCAAATACGCTCAGAAAATCTATTTTTTAGTACAGTGGTTCTGCTGTTTTTGTAATATTTTTGGTAATTTTCTAAAGCGAGTGTATTTTTTTGTAAGACTCGATCCAACGACCGACTTGCTGGATTGAGTCTAAAGTCAGTAACGGCAATCTTTTTATAGCAGCAGGAGTGTACATGCTGATTCAGGTTGAGGTAGCATCCTTTGCGGTTGATCCGGGTCGAAATTCACCATTGATTATACTTAAAGAGATAAGTGGGGCAAGGACTCTGCCGGTACCCATTGGAGCTCTGGAGGCAAGCGCGATTGCCATCGAGAGTTTAAAGGTGAATCCAGAAAAGCCACTCACAATTGATCTGGCAAGAATTATTCTTGAACAGCTTGGTGGAGTCTTGAGCAGAGTCGTAATTTATGATATGATCGAACAGAGTCTTCAGGCGCGATTACAGATAGCGCATGAAAACAGCATGATTTTTATAGATTGCCGACCTAGTGATGCAATTGCACTGGCCATGAGATGTTCCACGCCAATATTTGTAAGTGATTCTGTTTTGGAAAAGAATATTCCAGGAAAGATCTCTGAGCAAGAAAAGCTGCGTCGAAACATTTCTTCGCTGGATACCACAGAGTTTGGCAGATATTTTTTGGAGTAGAATATGAAAAGGTCAATTTGGGGGCTTACTGTTGTCTTGGGGCTTATGCTTATTCCGGTTAGGGTTCATAGCAGCGTTGTCTTTGATCAGGCTGTTAAGCTTTACAGTCAAGGTAAATACGATTCCACCATTGTTATAGGGCGCTCCTATCTTAAAAAATATGGCAGGAATGCGGAATCAGAAAAGATGGTTCCACTGCTTATCGAAGCATTGGTTAGAAAAGAAAAATACCCATCAGCTTACCGGCTATTTTCAATGTTTCGTCAGAAATTTCCTCAATCCGCCTTTCTTCCCCGACTCTATTATGTCACCGGGATTGCTCTGGCAAAGGGAGAAAAGTATCAACAGGCGATTACTTCGTTTTCCAGTGCACTTGAAGCAGGAGTCTCAAGGACCATTAATTCCCTTATTCTTTCAAATACCGAGAAAGTCTGTAAGCAGCTTACAGCTAATGATTTTGAGATACTCTCTACAATGCCTCTCAATATGAAACTTCTGGAAGTAATTAAATTTCATGAAATCGCAAATTTCTCTTCAATGGGCCAGTTTACTAAAGCGCAAAATTATGCTGAAGAGTTTCGTAATATGTATCCCCGTTCGGTTTATGATTCGAAGATAAGGGAGCTTATCTCTTCGGCACAACAGAAACAACGGGGTGTGGTTCAAATAGGAGTGCTGGTTCCTATTTCAGGCGATGAAGCTGAAATTGGTAAAAGTATTTATCAGGGAGTACAGTTGGCCGTTGATCAGGTAAACCATTTAAATGGAACAACCGCTAAGACGGTTGTGCTTGATACCAGAGGCAACATGGTTGAGACTGCCCGTCGTACCAGAGAGCTTATTGAGGATCACAGAGTTCCGGTGATAATCGGACCTGTTTTGAGCCACACTGCAACGGTTAGTGCCGCTATGTTAATGGGTAAACAGACAATAATGCTTTCTCCTACTGCCACCGATGACGGGATTTCCGCTTTAAGCAAAAACATCTATCAGATGAATGTGACTTTAGGGGTACTAGGGAAAAAAGTGGCCAGGTATGCTTCCGAAAATTTAAATATCAATGATTATGCCATACTTGCACCTAATAATGCTTATGGTAAAATTCTTGCCGAAAGTTTCAAGGCTGAGATTCAAAAAAGAAACCTTGAGCTGGTTTCTGAGGACTATTATGAAGAGGGTTCAAATGATTTTTCCGCCCATTTTATAGGTTTACGCTCCAAGCTCCTTGAACGTCATATGGAGAAGATTGCACTGGAAAGGGGAGTGGATTTTAAAGGCAGAATCAGCCGTTCAGACAGCATCAGATACCTTGATTCAACGCTTTCTGTGGGTGGGCTTTTTATGCCCGGAGATGCAGATGATATCGTTATGCTTGCTCCTCAGGTTTATTTTCACCGCATTCGTACCCAGATACTGGGCTCCAATGGATGGCATAATCCTAAAGTGATTAAGGATGGAAAGAGATACATTTCCAATACAATTATTTCCACAAGTTTTGAATTGAATCAAAACCAGAAAATGTGGCTGGATTTTAAATCTGCCTACAAATCCCGATTCAATGCGGATCCTGACCGGATTTCTGCGCTTGGTTATGATGCTGCAACGCTGGTTATGAAAGCGCTGGCCGGTGCTGGAAATGACCCATCTAAGATCAATGAGAACCTCAGAAAGACTCAAAATTATCAGGGACTTTCCGGTTTGATCTCTTTTGATAGCATCACTGGAGAGAACACTGAGGCTTCAATTCTTAAAGTCACAGAGGATGGGTTTCTCAGGGTTCAATAAACGCAAAGAATTGGTTTTTGCCCCAGAGCTTCACCGTTTTTGTGTGTTTCATATTATTTTGTTAGCTGACCTTATGCCTGATTCAGCTAAGAATAATAATACGGATCATCAGAGTTTTCCTTTTAGGGACAAATAAATTAAAAATGAGACTTCTTTATTATTTCCTTAAAGAAGCGGTTCGGGGGTTTTATCAGGCGAAACTGATGACTGTGGCCTCTATCGTTTCCATCGCGGCATCACTTTTTTTCATGAGTCTGGTTGTATTCGCTTTAATCAATGTTCAAAATCTGATCAACAGGGCTTCTGAACTGGCTGATGTCGCTGCATATCTTTCTGATGATATTGCAGATGATCCTGTTGCTTTGAATGATCTGCTGGAAAAAGTCGGGCAGATGCAGCAGGTAGACACTGTTGTCGCAGTTTCTAAAGATACTGCCTGGGAGAGATTTGCAGCTTTGTATGGAAATGAAATTCTGGAATCGGTCGATGATAATCCGCTACCTGCTTCCCTGGAAATTTTTCTGCTTGAACAGTATCAGTCAGCAGAGGGGGCAGATCTTTTACAACAGAATATCAGGTCGCTGCCAGGGGTCGAAAGTGTTCGTTACTCAAGAGAATGGATCGATCTGGTAGAGAAATTCCGGTGGTATTTTAGTCTGGTTATACTCGCTTTTTTAGCGATAATGTTTATAGTACTCTATTTTCTGGTATCCAATTCCATTAAGCTTACTATCTACGCCAGAAATGAGTTGGTGCGAAACATGCATCTGGTTGGGGCAACCAGGCTATTTATCAACATGCCTTTTATATTTGAAGGGATGCTGCAGGGCCTGGCGGGAGCCACAATCTGTGTGGTTATACTGCTTATAACTAAAGGCTCTCTGGTTCAGATGCCGATTGTCTGGGAAAGTGAAAGCTTTTCACTTTTTAAAATCATCACCGGAATCTTTTCTATAGGGGTGTTTTTCGGTTGGTTTGGAAGTATCAGTGCTGTACGAAAATTTCTGGCTTAAAGGCTTTGATATTATCTGTTGCAGTTATGGCAGTTACTGCTGCAGCTACAGATAATTTGGTGAATAGCTATGAGCAGGAGATAAAGCAGAAGTCCTCAGTGGTGGATTCCATCAAAAATGAACTTGAAAGAGGACGCCAAAGGCTAAAGGGGCTGCAGAAGGAGGAGGGCAGTTATCTGGAGCAGTTGGAGCAGATTGAACAAAATATTAAAGCCTCCCGAACGTATCTGGAATTATTAGAGCATCGCATTGATACAGTCGGCTCCTTAATTGCCCTGCTGGAGGATTCTTTGACTGAAGCTCAGCAAAAGCTGCTTGAGCGTCAGTCGATCATGAAAAAGCGGGTTCGTCAGGCTTACATGACCGGTTCTCCGCATCCACTTTTTATGGTTCTGGTCGCAAAAAGCCCATTGGAGCTTCTGGACCGGATCCGGTATATTGAAAAGCTTAATAAGTATGATAAGGGACTGGTCAGGGATATTGATGCCTCTCGCAAAAAGATCGATAGCAGGAAAAGTGAAAGGCAGCAAGAGCGGACAAGCTTGGAGCAGCTCTTATCAGATAAAAGGGATGAGCAGCTTTCCTTGCAAAAAGAGGAGTCTTTGCGAAAGGCTATGCTTGAGAAGGTTCGCCTGGAGAAAGGCGCTTTCCAGCAAATGATTGCTGAGCTGGAAACTTCACAGAAACAGTTACAGAAAATCATTGAGCAACTGGAGAAAAAGCGTAAGAAGGCTAAAGAGCAGAGTATAGGCAAAGGTGTACTCTCTTTTGAGAAAAGAAAAGGGAAGTTAAGCTGGCCGGTAAAGGGGACGATTGTGGATGGGTTTGGCAAGATTGTTCACCCGGTCTATAAAACTGTTATCATGAATAATGGAGTTGATATTGGTGTGAAAGATGGGCACGCAGTGCAGTGTGTAGCTCCCGGAGCTGTGATACATGTGGGATTTATGAGAGGACTGGGGCAGATGGTGATAATCGACCATTCAGCTGGTTACATGACCGTGTATGCACAGTTGCAGAATGTTTTTGTAAATATGGATCAAAAAGTGCAGGCAGGGACTGTTTTGGGAAAAGTTGGAAGTTCCTCAAAAGGATCGAGACTGCATTTTGAGATAAGAAAATCAACTGATCCGCTTGATCCCTCAGAATGGCTTGAAAAGTAGGTATCAGATGCCAGCTATCGAATGGAGAAATTTTATCGGGCAGGAGCGAATAAAAGGCGTTCTTGAGTCTGCTTTGAAAACTGAGACAATAGGCCATGCCTATCTTTTCTGTGGAGTGTGGGGAGCAGGTAAATTTGCCGGAGCGGTTGAGCTGGCTATGGCACTGTTGTGTGAGGATTCGGAGCGCAGACCATGTTATGAGTGTGATTCCTGCAGGAAGATTCTTCATTTCGCTCACCCCAATCTTCATATAATCATGCCGATGGTGTTTGAAAAGGAGCACAAATCGGGTGAAGGTTTAAGCGCTGCCGGGTGGGATCTGCTTTCAACCAGTGTTCGTCAGCGCATTGCCGAACCTTACAAACAGCAGAATCTCTCCGGACTACCATCAATTCCCCTGGATTGGGTACGGGAGGTGAACCAGGCCATTCTCAGGGGTGCTATTGACAACAGGAGAAATGTCGTGATCATTGATGGGATAGATACTATGCAGAAAGGGGCAGCAAATGCAATGTTAAAAACATTGGAAGAACCGCCTGCCGGTACGCTGATGCTGCTTCTGACCGAAAAAATTCATTCTGTTCTTCCTACAATCGTTTCCCGTTGCCAGATACTTCGGTTTTCCAGCCTGACACCCGAATCGTTGCGTTCACAGTTGATAACCAAACTCTCGCTGCAACCGGATGATCACCGCCTGGAGGAGCTCGAACACAGCGGTTCTTTAGGGCAGGCGCTTTATTTGTTGGAAAATTCTGATGATCAGATAATAAAAAACGCCTTTGAATTCTGGAATCTGACTGTGGGGCAGAACTGGTTAGCCATTTCGGAAATTATTGATACCCTCTGTGCTATTAATAATGATAGCCTGTATGAAAAAATGTTCGTGCATATTATGCGGTTGCTACGTAATGCATTTTTCAAGAATATCGAAGGAACTGAAAACTATATTATGGGCGACCGATCTTTTACCATGGAGCTTAAGCAGATCAAATCACCAGATCAGCTTGAATTACTGGTGCAATTATGTGAGAAGGCGATAAAACAAGTCAGATCCCGAGTAAACATCTCTCTGGTTCTGGTCAATTTTGCCATTTCGGCGATGGAGATTCTCAATGGGCAAAAGCAATAAATTAGTAGAAGTGGTCTTTAAGGGGGAACGCAGAGCGATTTACCGGGACCGCAATGATCTTGATATAGGTGAAGGGGAATTTGTAATAGTGGAAGCCGAGCGAGGGCTGGACTTGGGGAAAGCCTCATTAGTAGGATCTCTGGTCAGACTTAAAAGAGGTAAGGGCGAAACCCGCAGTATTATTCGGAAAGCTCTCCCAGAGGATATGGATACTTATCATAAAAATAAAGAGAAGGAAACCGCTGCCTTTACTGTTTGCAAAGATAAAATAAAAGACTATAATCTTGACATGAAACTTGTGGATGTCGAGATTCAGTTCGATGGCAGTAAAATAACTTTTTATTTTACTGCTGCTCAGAGAGTGGATTTCAGGGAACTGGTAAAGGATCTGGCATCTGTTTACAGAACCCGTATCGAGCTGCGTCAGATTGGAGTCAGGGACGAGGCCAAACGGATAAGCGGTTGCGGTATCTGTGGAAGAAAACAGTGCTGCAGCGCATTTCTCAATGAATTCGAACAGATTACCACGCAAATGGCAAAAGACCAGCAGCTTGCACTAAATCCCAGCAAGATTTCCGGAAACTGCGGACGTCTTCTTTGCTGTATGCGGTTTGAAAACGATACATATCTGGACATTTTCAAAAAATTTCCTCCTCTCAACTGCAGAATTACTCTTAACGGGAAAACTGGCACACTCACCTTTATCAATATTTTCCAGGAAAAAGGAATGGTTAGTTTTGACGAAGGGGGGCAGGAATGGTTTACTGTTGATGAGCTGGGGAAAGGAGCTGTAGAAAGTGTCACCTGATGCACCTCAACGCTTTCTGGTAACTTGCGCTCTTCCGTATGCAAACGGGGATCTTCATCTGGGGCATCTGCTGGAAGCTGTGCTGACAGATATATTTGTCCGCTTCCAGAAGCTCCGCTCTAACGAGGTCCTTTTTGTATGTGCAGATGATACTCATGGGGCAGCTATTGAACTTTCTGCAAGCAAAAATGGTCTTTCTCCTGAAGAGATGGTTTCACAGGTAAGGCAGAATCATATTCGGGATTATGCCGGATTTGATATCGGCTTTGATCTTTTCTATACCACCAATTCTGAAGAAAACCGCAGATATGCGGAGCTTATATATAATAATTTCAGGAAACATGAGCTTATTGCAGAAAGGGAAACAGAACAGTTCTTCTGTACTCATGATAACCGCTTTCTTCCAGACCGGTTCATTATCGGTACGTGTCCTAATTGCAAAGCGGAAGACCAGTATGGTGATGCCTGCGAGGCTTGTGGAGCTGCCTACGAGCCTGTTGCGCTTACGAAACCTCGCTGCTTTATCTGTGGAAAAGAGCCTCAGATACAATTGTCCCGTCAATTATACGTAAAACTTGATAGCTGTAGCAGCTTTTTAAAGGAATATGTGGAAAACACAGATGTTTTACAGGAGGAAATCAGGAATTATGTAAAACACTGGATCTCGCAGGGGTTAAAGGAATGGTGCATATCGCGTGATGGCCCCTATTTCGGGTTTAAAATTCCGGGAACCGAAAACAAATATTTTTACGTATGGTTGGATGCCCCTGTCGGATATCTCTCTACCACCGAGAAGTGGTGTAAAGAGAACGGAAAGAGAGTCGAGGACTACTGGGCTCCAGAGAGCAACACCCGGATAATTCATTTTATTGGCAAGGATATAGTTTACTTTCATGCACTGTTCTGGCCGCTTATGCTTAAAAACTCTGGCTTTAAGCTGCCCTCTTCAATCGTAGTTCATGGCTTTTTAAAAATCATGGGTCAGAAGATGTCTAAGTCGAGGGGTACTTTTATTCTAGCAAAGGAATACCTTCAAAAAGTCAATCATCCTCAGGCACCGGAGTACCTGCGCTTTTTCTTCGCTACCAAACTGATGCCTAGCACCGGAGATATCGACTTAAGCCCCGAGGAGTTTATCAACAGAATTAATACTACTCTGGCTAATAACTTCGGAAATCTCCATCATAGAACTCTGGTTTTTTGCGAACGGTACTTTGATAATAAAATACCGGACCAGCCCTGGGACCAGCAATTCGCCGACATAATCGAAGAGGCTGCATTGGAGATTTCCAGCCATTATGAAAAATGTGAAATAAAACTGGTTGTGGAAAAGATCCATTCTCTGGGGAGCCTGGGAAACAAGTGTTACCAGGACAACAAACCATGGGAAAGTGTTAAAACTCAACCCGATAAAGCTGCTGCAGTAATGGTTACCTGCATCAATCTGATAAAGGCTATCGCGGTTTTCCTCAAACCCATTACTCCTGGACTTTCTGCCAGAGTGGAGCGACAGTTATCCATGAACTTCTCATGGGAAGATTATCGTTTCTCATTGAAAAATAAAGCTCTTGGACCTACCGAAAAGCTGGTCAAGCCACTGGAAAAAGAGGAGATTGAGAGTCTTTTTGCCTTTAGCGAAAAAAAGGTCCAGCTAAAAGAGGGGTTGATTGATATAGAGACTTTTAAAACCTGCGATCTGAGGATTGGGTCGGTTATCTCCGCTGAGTCTATACAAAAATCAAAAAAGCTTCTTAAGCTTCAGGTGGAACTGGGAAAGGAACGGCGGCAGATAATTGCCGGCATTGCAGAAAGTTATACTCCTGAACAACTCAGCGGACAACCGGTGGTGGTTTTGACTAACCTAAAAGCTGCAACCCTTATGGGACACAAATCAGAAGGAATGGTCCTTACCGCTCAGAATGCAGATGGTTCTGTGGTATTGATTCAGCCTCAAAAAGTGGTCTCTTCAGGAGCAAAAATAGCATGAACCCAATTGTCTCTCCCAGGGAGAAAATTGTGGTTCGAGAGACCGATCCGCTTGTCATAAACCGCTTACAGCAGGAGTTAAAGGTTCCTTATGGGATTGCAGCAATACTTGCTGGACGCAATCTGTGTACTTTCGAGCAGTGCAGAGCTTTTTTCAGGCCTGAGTTATCGCAGTTTCATGACCCGTTTCTCTTTGAGCACATGCAAATTGCAGTGCAACGAATCGAAGATGCACTCAAGCGGCATGAAAAAATTATCATATATGGAGATTATGACGTAGACGGCATTACTTCCACTGCATTGCTGGTACAGGTGCTCAGGCGGTTGGGTGCTGATTGCGACTATTTTCTTCCAAACCGGTTAACCGATGGCTATGGGATATCAGAAAATGGTATCAGACAGATCGCCTCAAAAAAGGCCGGATTGATAATTTCAGTTGATTGCGGCATAACTGCTGTCTATGAGGCTGCTGTTGCCACAAATATAGGAATGGATATGATCATTACCGATCATCATGAGCCCCAGGGTGCTCTTCCGGATGTGGTTGCCATTATTAACCCGAAAGTAAACAGCTCTCAGTACCCTGATAAAAATCTGGCCGGTGTTGGTGTTGCTTTAAAGCTTTGCCAGGCATTGGCAAAGCATACCGGCACTGACGAGCAGTTGTGGCTTCCTTTCCTTGATATAGTTGCTTTAGGAACTGCTGCTGATATTGTGCCTTTGTTAGGTGAAAACCGGATTATCACACGTTATGGATTCCAGATTCTTGAAAACACCATACATATTGGACTCAAAGCTCTTATAGATTTACAGAAATTAAGCGGGAAAAAGATTTCTACATCTGAAGTTGTTTTTCAACTGGCACCTTGCATCAATGCCGGTGGCCGCTTAGGGGATGCAACCAGAGGAGTGGAGTTGCTTTTAACGGAAGACCCGACAATCGCATGGCAAACCGCAAATGAATTGCTTGAGACAAATCTGGAACGTAGAGCTTTGGACAACGCAGTTGCGCAGGAAGCTATGGAGTGGGTTGAGAAGAACTGTTCTCTTGACAGGGATTTTACTCTGGTGGCTGGGAAAGAGAGCTGGCATGTGGGGGTTATTGGTATTGTAGCTTCCAAGTTGGTAGAAAGGTTTCACCGGCCTGCCATACTTTTTTCGATTGATGCCAATGGAGTTGGGCGTGGGTCGGGAAGAAGTGTTCCCGGATTGCATCTTCTTGAAGCTTTAAGCCAGTGTTCTGATTTACTGGAGAGCTTTGGCGGACATGCTGCTGCGGCTGGAATGAATATCAAGTCTCAGAACATCGATCTTTTCCGTGAAAAGCTTAATCAGGTGGTTGGTAGTATGGTCAAAGCGGAAGATCTGGTTCCGCAGGTGATTGCCGATGCAGAAATCAACCTTTCGCAGCTTAACCCTAAATTTTTCCGCATTATTAATGAAATGGCTCCTTTTGGGCCTGGAAACATGCGACCAGTTTTATTTTGTAAAAATCTGAAACAGAAAAGCAGCCCCAGAGTCGTAGGCCAGAAACATCTGAAAATGCTGGTTGTGGGTGATGGGGTCAGCATGGATGCTATAGGGTTTAATTTTGGAAACAGATACGATGAGATCTGCCGGGCATCAGAAATAAATCTGGCCTTCAGTCTAGATGAAAACGAATGGAACGGCAGAATAAATTTGCAAATGAAAGTAAAGGGCGTTTCTCTATGAAAATGTGGGATGGACGTTTCAGTAAACCATCAGACCGCCTGATGGAACAGTTTCATAATTCATTGCCTTTTGACCAGAAACTCATTGAAGAGGATATTCGTGGAAGTATTGCCTGGGCGGAAGCTCTCAAAGAAATCGCAATATTTACTGCCGATGAATACCAAGTGGTAAAAAAGGGTCTGGAGGAGATTCTCTGCGATTACTCTGATGGTAAGTTAGAGTTTATGCCTCAAGATGAAGACATTCACATGGCTGTGGAAAGGTTATTGATCGAGCGGATCGGAGATACCGCTGCCAGGCTTCACACGGGCCGCTCCAGAAATGACCAGGTTGCCACTGACTGCAGGTTGTATGTCTTGAAAGTTCTTAAAAAGACAAGCGATGCTGTAGTCAATCTTCAGAATGCTTTAATCTGTCGTGCCGAAACTGATTTTGAGATAATCATTCCAGGATTCACTCATCTTCAGCAGGCACAGCCCATATTGCTTTCCCATTACTGGCTCTCATTCTTTTTCCTTCTTCAGCGTGAAAAGAGCCGGCTTCAACATGCAATTGAAACTGCAGATATGATGCCCCTGGGTGCGGGAGCAATGGCGGGAAGTGGCTTCAATGTTGACCGGTTCAGCCTGGCCTCTTCTCTTGGTTTTTCCACTCCCTCGCACAACAGTATAGATGCAGTCTCCTCCAGAGATTTTATTCTGGAAGCGCTCTCTGTGGCCTCTTCAATTGGAATTCACCTCAGCAGATATGCTGAAGATCTGATTATATGGTGTTCTCACGAGTTTGGGTTTGTAGAACTTGACGACGCCTGGTCTACCGGGTCAAGTATTATGCCGCAAAAGAAAAACCCTGACTCCCTGGAACTTATAAGAGGCAAGAGTGGAAGATTTATTGGAAATTATATGCGTTTTGCGGCGACTCTGAAAGGAATCGGCCTCACTTATTATAAAGATCTTCAGGAGGATAAGGAACCCTTATTTGACAGTTTTTATCAGTTGGATCTTGTTCTTCAGGTTTTTGCTCAGGTGATAGCTACTTTGAAGACGAATACAGAGAGAATTGCCGGTGATCTGGATCCGTTTCTTCTGGCCACAGATCTGGCTGATTATCTGGTCCGCAAAGGGCTGCCTTTTCGTCATGCCCACAAGGTAATTGGCAAAATCGTTGCCCATTGTATAGAGAATAAGCTTCAGATGAATGATCTGACTCAAAAGCAGCTTAATGTTTTTTCTGATCTTTTTGATTCGGATGTGATGCAGGTGTTTTCCTGGCAAAATGCCATAGATGCCCGAAACATCTATGGTGGGACCGGCTCAAAAAGTGTCAAGGAGCAGATCGTTTTTGCCAAAACTCTTTTGAAGGCCTGATGTTATTGACTTTTTGCTGGTATTATTTTTGCAGAAAGCCAGCATCTATTATTAGACTTTGGTGTGAAAAAAAAGTATAATTGGTTTTATCAATGAAAATTATTAGAATCTCTGGTTTGCTTTCTTTGTTTTTAGATTTAACCATTCATTCCGGATTTAAATGTGCAAAGCCTTGATGAGTCCTCGATAAATAAGACAGAAGATTCCAGTGATGCTGATCTTTTTGTAGCACGCAAAGTTCACGCTGCCATGATACCGGAGATTTTTCCTGTAGCAGAGGAACTGGAGATCAGATCATTATATATCCCCTGCAAACATATTGGCGGGGATCTTTTTGATGTCGTTCAGATCTCTGATAACATTATTGCATTTCTGGTCATCGATGTTGCTGGCTGTGGGGTACAGGCTGCTTTAATATCTGCAACAGCAAAGATCCGATTTTCCTCTTATATGAAAGCCGGGTTTTCTCCAGGAGCTGCTGTGCAACAGGTAGATGCAGATATCAGAAAGCTTTCATTGAACAGTTTTATTACTGCATTCCTGGGGTATTTAGATCTCCACGATAACAAGCTTACCTACTGCAATGCCGGTCACCCATATCCGGTAATACTCAGACGGACCCAGAATTCTTTGGAGATGCTTAAGACACATGGAACCATTATTGGTGTTCTGGAGGATGGTTTTTTTGAGGAATGCTCAGTTTACCTTAATCCTGGTGATTGTTTGATAATGTTTACTGACGGGGTTTACCAATGTTTTTCCGGATCTTCACAAAGAAGCGCCTTCGAGGAGTTTATTTCCGATACCCTGCACAGAAGTACACCAGAGGAAGTTATTTCTGAAATCAAGAACAGAGGCAGTAGCAATAAAACACAAAACGGCATAGAAGATGATATAACTGTTTTAACTGTGGAAATGTTGACCGCTTCCAGAAAAAATCAGATCAAAGAGAAACTGGGCTTTTCCAGGGATGACCCGGTTTATCTGCAGTTTCTCAGGTATTATGAGGACATGGATAAAGCAGTTGCCGTAATCTTAAGCAGTATGGACTCATTTGGATATAGTGATGATGCTATCCGGAAAATGAAAATATCACTGACCGAATTAATCGTAAATGCAATTTTGCATGGCAACAAAAAAGATTTCTCCAAAAAAGTGATAATGGGGCACATCGTTGATAAGTTTAAAGCACTTATTTCGATTATGGATGAAGGGGCTGGTTTTAATCCTGATATTATACCTGATCCAACATTGCCTGAAAATCTGATTAAAGACTGTGGACGGGGACTCTTTATTGTACGTCATTACGTGGACAGCATGCTTTTTAATGACAAGGGAAATCGGGTTACAGTTGTCAAGCATCATAGGTAAGTGATTCAATGAAGCCGATCAAAATTGCAGTAGCGGGCTATATGGGATCAGGGAAATCTACCTGCGCAAAGTTCTTTTCCGATGCTGGTGCAATGCTGATAGATGCAGATCTGGAAGCTAAAGTTTTAATGGAGAGTGAACCAAAGATACTGAAGGAATTAAAAACAGAATTTGGTGATTCCATCCTGGAAAATGGTGAGATCTCATATCAGCGCTTGGGCTCGATTGTTTTTGATTCTGTTGAGCCTCTTTTAAAGCTTAATTCAATCACTCACCCGCCTCTTCTTAAAAAACTTAAAAAACTTCTCTCCAATGAAGACCACAGGTTAGTTGTGCTTGATGCTGCCCTGATTCCATTATGGAATATCGATAGTTGGTTTAATTTCAGAATTTGGGTGGAGGCATCACGGCAGATCAGAATGGATCGAATATTAAATAAAAGGCCAGGTTTCGAAAAAGAGCAGTTGCTTAATAGAATGGATATACAGGAAAGTACCTTTTCTCCGCCATCACCTCAGAGATGGAGCTATATTTCAAACGAAGATAGTATTGAGTTGCTGGGACAGAAGGTATTTTCATTTTTGCAGCAGATAAACCGGAATTAGTTGCAGCAGGTTTGCCAGGTGAGAAGGTTCTTATCGAATAAATGTGCTGATAGGATGGACCTGTATCAGTTCTGCCGGGGTGAATAAAAAACTTATTTTATCCTGCTACTATTTCATTATTAACCTGCTTCAGTTTTCAGAACTTTTCCGGCTCTATAATATTTTGCTGGGATGTGGATATGCTTAAAGAACATTCGTCATTTGTGAAGCAGACGATTGCTGCGGTCGACTGTATGCTTTGTATACTGGCTTTTTATCTGGCCTACGTTATCAATTCATATTATCACGACCTCTTTCCTATCTATAATTATTGGATTATGACTGCAGGTTTTGTCTTCTTCTACCTTTATTTTGCCTGGACCAGATCCCTTCTCTCTGTATTGAATTTCAACTGGATGAGCGGGCTTTTCAGAAGAATTCTGATGATATTTATTTCTGCCGGTATTCTGGGGGCTTCGGTTCTTTATATTATACCCAACAGCTATGACAGCAGATTACTTTACCTTACATTTGCTTTTATTTCTTTTGTTTTTATTTCCGCAGAGAAATACCTGATTAAACGGGGTATCGTCTGGTTACGCAAGAAAAACCACAGCATCACACCTGTTATTATCTTTGGGAGAGGGCGTCAGGCTTCACAGATATTTCATGAAATCTGTTCTCATCCTGAATGGGGAATGAGAGTTATTCGTAAACTAGATCTTAGTATAAAGCCAGCCGAATTTGAAGATGTGCTAAAAAATTATTATGTGGAAGAAGTGTTTTTCTGTGTTCCCCGTAAATTGACTCGCGAAGGATTTCAGATAGATGAATATCTACGGATATGTGAAGAGATGGGACGCCCGGCCAGAGTGATTTTAAATCTTTCCGGAGCCACAAGTTTTGCTCACTGGCAGTATCACCCCTATATGGGACGTCCAACTCTAATCTCCCATACTGTGGAGCTGGATCCCGACCAGATGCTTTTTAAAAGAATGTTTGACCTGGTTGGGGGGGTAATCGGATTGATGATCCTGATTGCAATCTATCCAGTTTTGGCTCTTGCCATAAAGCTGACCTCAAAAGGTCCTGTCTTTTTCAAACAGGTTCGGGTTGGTAAAAATGGAAAACGATTTGTGATATATAAATTCCGTTCTATGACTATGGATGCCGAGCTGCGTAAAGTGGAGCTTTTAGATCAGAATGAATGTGACGGGGCAGTATTTAAGATAAGAGATGATCCAAGAGTCACTCTGGTTGGAAGATTCATGAGAAAATTCAGTATTGATGAGTTTCCACAAATTCTGAATGTAATTAAGGGTGAAATGTCTTTGGTAGGCACAAGACCTCCTACTCCTGATGAAGTCGCAAAATACCAGAAATGGCATCACCGGCGCATAAGCATCAGACCGGGTGTAACCGGGCTATGGCAGGTCTCTGGACGTAATAAAATCACCAATTTTGATGAAATCGTTAAACTTGATCTAAAATACATTGATAATTGGAGCATCTGGCTTGACATCAAGATCATTGCAAAAACATTGCTGGTTATTTTTGAAAGAGACAGCGCTTATTAGAAGATGGTTGCAGTTGACATTTCTTCTTCCATTTGCTACTCAGGGGCTTCAGCTCGAAAACTGGCGTCAGCCTTTTTTTTACATAGCCTCAGAATTGGGCTATTCCAGCGGTTCTCCCAGCAGAATGTTCTGGGATGATATATCTGATGCAACTCTTTTCGATTCTTCTCTTTGGCGTAACAGCAAAAGGCTGACGCTAAACCATTGGTATATCGAACCCAACCTGACAGGCGGAATCTTAACAGAGTCAGATGAGGGGCAAAAGCCCGGATTTTTCCATATCGATCTGCTCAACAATCTTAAATTTCGCAATATCACCATCCGACAAACACTCGATGTAGATAAAAGATATGAGGAGGATCCGCTCTATCCTGCTCACCCTGAAAGGGGAGTGAGGGGGCGGATAGAGGAAGCTTTTATTCAACTGGATTGGAAATATGGTTTTTTTCGCCTTGGACGTCAGACACGTAACTGGGGCCCATTTGCAGACAGAAGCCTGCTCCTTTCAGCAAACCCTTATAGCTACGATGCTTTGGAATGGCAGATTCACTCCTCATTTTTCGAATTCAGGCACCTTTTTGTCCCTTTCTACAAAGAAAAATGGTTTGCCACAGATAATGGTTTCCAGACTAACCGTTTCCTCACTGCTCATTCGCTCAACCTGATCCTTGGAGAATGGGCCAGTTTCGGGATAAGTGAAGCAGTGGTTTTTTCCAGAGAAAAATCCTTCCCCGATTTACACTACCTCAACCCCGTCTCCATCTATACGGTTGTAAATACCAATCAGGAGGGAGATGGAAATCTGATGCTGGCACTTCAGTGGAGAGTCCATCCTTTCGTCAAATTTTTAACAATAAAAGGGCAGATATTGCTTGATGATTTTCAGGTAGATGATGAATTGATCACCGATAAAGAGCCGGCCCATTATGGAATCGATCTGGGAGTAAACTGGAACAATCCCTTTGGGATACCATTTGAGCATCTGTTAAAGGTTGAATATAACCGCCGATCAGAATGGCTTTATACAGTTACTGATTTTAATGGTGATATAGGAGAGCGCTACACGTATAACGGAAAGAGCCTGGGCGCTCCATCCAATGATGGTGACCGGTTCAGTACTGCTTTTGCGGTGGTTGGCAAAAATTACTGGTATGGAACTGCCGAGGTTGCTTATCAGAGAAAAGGGGTCAGAGATGTGTTAAGCAGATGGCGGGACAGTGAACCGGGACAGATTCCCGGGATGCCGGTTGATTCAATTTACACCATTGAAAAAACATTTTCCACAGGCATGAATGCTCATTTTTACTTTAGAAATTTTGTTGATTTAAGAATAGGCTTTTCAGGGTGCTGGATAAAAAACAGGGACAATATTCCAGGGTGCTCATACGAATTCTCCCCCTTGGTATCTGCCGCACTGTCTTTGCACTACTCTAACCTCTTTGTCAAACTTCCTCAATGAATAACATGACTAAACTACCTTCTGAACTGTATGGAGATAAAATACCGGTGCCAGAAGCGGCCGCAAGGATTCACTGGCAGATTGTTTCAAAGCTGACGTGTCTTGAAAGAGCCAATTTGTCAAAATGTCTTGCTCCTCAATTCAGAGAAAGTTTCAATGATATTCTGGAGTTGTTTGAGCAGTATCAGAAGTTAGTTTTAAAGAACTCCAAAATTGCCTGCACCTGCGATAAGAGATGCTTCAGTTGCTGTTTTCACTGGGTAGAGGATGTAAACTCTTTCGAAGCCGAAATTATTGCACATTACATAAATGTAAATATGCCGGATAAGATTCCCGATATTATAAATTGCTGTGTTGAAGATCAGTCGGAACTGGAACGGCTATACGCACTTGTGCAGAAAAGATTAACCCAGGAGCAGGATAATGAAGCTATCGACGAGGTTGATCTTTTGCTATCTGTTTTCTATCAGGCCCGAAGGTTGTGTCCTTTGTGCGACTCTGATGGTTTGTGTATGGTTTACCCGGTAAGACCTCTGACGTGCAGGATCTATATGAGTTTTTCTGATCCGGGGCTCTGCGATCCCTCATACATAAATGACGAGTATATTCCTACCTATCTTTTGAATCTGGAAGAGGCTGCAAACGATATTCTGGACCGGTTACATTTTAAATATCAGAAGTTCAGAGAGGATACGGGGCTAAGATCGTTATTGATTAAGTATCTCTCGTAAAGAAAAAAGCTCTGCCACTTTTTATCTATTCTTTTTGTGAGAGGCCCGGAGGGACTTTGGAATTGGGGACGGACGATTATTATTCTTTAAATGCACCCTCAAAATAAGCTGTTTTCCGACTTTGTGAGGTGCCTGCATCCTCTTAGGTTAGATAGAGTCTTCTAAAAACATCCACAATGGGGTATAGATACCACTGCTGGAAGCGACTTATTAAGGGGAAGAAATCAGAGGATCTGCAGAACTCCTAAACCTGACTTTTGTCTACTTCTCCTGACAGTTCTTAAGTCATGTTCCATTGTAAATCGGCTGTTCTAAATACTATAGATATACCAGAATACGCTTAAATCTGCAGTCTAAACACTTTAAAAGTGCAAAAATTCGCGTAAAATCGGCTTTCTAAATACTTTCGAAAATACGAAAATACCAGAATACTCGTTAATAAAATGAATTGATGGTGGCAATGGATACGAAATGGTGGATTCGGTGCGCTTTGGTGCGATAGAGATGCTCGGATGGGCGGCTGCCCGGGGAGGCATCTTTTCTTTTCAGGGGACGGACTATTATGTTAGTTTCTGGAAATTCGGATGTGCTCCTTAAGATAAGTTTCCTATCTGTTACTTTTGCGGAAAGCCCAACAAGGCATAACCCGTATTTAGAACTTTTTAGTCCTTATCACCGGATAGATAAAAACTACAAGCCATATGCTAACTTTGTTATTTATGGATCCCAGCATTTACCTGCCTTAAGCAACTGCAGGAAATCAGGTTTTAATCCCTTGGACAGGAGGTGGAATGGATAATTATTCATCCTCAGATTCCAAATCAGATTCCTCACGCTTCATTTGGCGGTATTTTTTAGGGGTTGATCTGGTCTCTTCGATAAAGAATCGGTTAAAATCTTCCAAGTTTCTAAAACCTGTCCTATTTGCTATTTCCTCCATGTTTTCGTTGGTGTCTCTCAGAAGAGCTCTGGCGAGTTTAATTTTGTGGAAACTAACAAATTGTTCGAATGTGCACTCAGCTTCTTTTTGTATGCAAGTGATGATTTCTTCAGTTGGGCATGAAAGTGAACTGGCAATAGTTGAGGGAGAAAGCTGCGGGTCGGATAAGGACATTTGCAGGCTCTCCACTAAACTATTCATAAATTCTGAGTACTCTTTCTGGTGTGTTCGTTCTATTTTCCTGTTTCTATGATATTGTACGAGTTGAATTCCAGTAAGAATGAAAATAATGATTGAGAAGAGGAATAATCCTGATAATATCGCTATTCTTAAAGGGTACATAGCCTGTTCCAGAACCAGATTGCCCCATTGGCTGGGATTATAGCGGTTGGTGATCTCTGAGCCGGCCCAACTGGTAAAAAACTCTTCATTGCTATGCTCATCGACATTGATTACAGAGATATCGAAGCCGATAGTTTTTGGAGGGTATTGCAGGTCTGAGAGAACAAAAACCGGCAAAGACACCTCTATAGTGTAGCCATCGGAGTAGATTTTCTTGGCCCATCGGATTTCCTGGCTGATAAGTACGTTGACACTATCTGCCAGTATGAATCCGGAGTCGGTCAGATTCACAGTAAAACAGTTGCTTCGAAGTTTTGGGCCGAATCGGATGCTTCGATGATTGATACCTGCAAATGATTTCTTGTTATTGTAAAGATCGAAATGAAATTCGACAAAGTCTCTATAGGTAACAGAACTGTCATAAATGCGTGCTGCAAGAAAAATATTCTTACCACTCCAGAAGACCTTAAAATGTCCGGTATCTCCAATTTTAGTTGTCCGTATGTTTTCCCATTCCTCAATACAGCCATCAATACTTGAGGTATCTGGTGCATCCTTTTGGAAGCTGCGGTATTTTTTTTTGCTGATTTCCATTTTTCTATCAAGAACCCAGCGGTGCGCAAGTGGGGGAGAGATGATCTTCAGCCCGGATTTATGGAAAAGAACGTAACCTGGCTGTAGATTTATCTGGTCCTGATCCGGAATATTTTCACAGTTCCAGACCGCCCGGTAAGGAGGACCAGTAAAGGTGCCAAGAGTGTCGATTTTTTTCCCGGAATAGCGCACCATCAGTGTGATGGAATCAACCGGGCATCGGGGGACAATCTCTACAGGTATGCTATCGGCAGAAATAATGGACCGAATTGGCGGGCTTATAATCATGGCACTATCTGCGGTGGTTTTCTGGGTACTGTCTGTTTTTAAATAGTTGCTGTCAGCTTTTTCGCTTCTGGTGAGAAGCTGAAGAGGGGGGAGGGATGGTATGGTTTGAGCATAAAGAAAATAAGGGGAACCCAGAAAAATTAAAAGCATAAGTACTTTTTTAAGTGTCATAACTCTATGGATAAATGGCTGGTATTTAATTTGAATGCTTCTGGTTATTTCTTCAAAATTAATTATAAACAGTTACTCTGTGTCGGGTTTTATTTTAAACAGTTCGCTTAACGTGGAATCGAAAAAAGACGGAGGCTAGGATGAAAAACAGATGGATAATTCTACCGATGATTTTTAGCTGGTTACTTTTTATTGCTCTTGATAATGCAATCGGTTTATTTAATGCCGGGCATATAGCAAAAAAACACAAGTTTTTTACCATCTCTTTTCGATCACTAAGATTTTTAAAAGGTATTACAATTTTTTTTATCGCAATCCTGAATTTCATTTTGGTGGCAGGGCATTTGGGGAAATCCCGGCAAATGTGACACTGCTGCTTACAGGGGGTTAGAAAAAGGGTCTTAAATGAATCAGAGCGTAATTTATCTGGATAATAATGCCACAACTCAGGTTGCTCCTGAGGTTCTTGAAGCGATGTTGCCATTTTTTAAAGATCGTTATGGCAATCCATCAAGTATTTACCGTTTTGGCGGTTATATTCGTCGATACGTGGAACAGGCCAGAGAGCAGGTGGCAGATTTTTTAGGGGCTTCACCCGAGGAGATCGTTTTTACCAGTTGTGGTTCAGAAAGCGACAATCTTGCCTTAGAAGGTTTTTGTGCTGTTCATGGGACCCGGTCCAAGATTATTACTTCCACGGTGGAACATCCGGCGGTGCGCAATACCTGCAGGTATCTTAAAAAAAGGGGCGCAGCGCTGGTGGAGCTGGAGGTGGATGGCGAGGGGATGCTCTCTGATGGCGTGCTGGATGACCAGGTTATTGATGAAGATACAATTGTCAGCCTTATGTGGGCTAACAATGAAACAGGTGTGATGTTTCCGGTTTGTGAGTTTGCCAAAAAGGTAAAAAGCCGAGGCGGTATTTTTCATACTGATGCGGTTCAGGCAGTGGGAAAAATACCGATCAACCTGAAAGAGACTTCAATCGACATACTTGCCTTATCTGGACATAAGCTTCATGCGCCTAAGGGGGTCGGAGCGACATTTGTACGTAAAGGGACCAGAATTGAACCTCTCATTCACGGAGGGCATCAGGAGAACGGCTGGCGTGCTGGAACTGAAAATGTTCCCTACATTGTGGGGCTTGGTGTAGCCTGTGAACTGGCAAAGAAGCATATGGTGGAGGAAAACACCAGAGTTCGACAGTTGCGTGACCGGCTTGAAACCGAGCTGATGACCAAATGCGCAGGTGCAAAGCTTAACGGGGATAAAAAACACCGGCTTCCCAATACCACCAATATCAGTTTTGAGTTTATCGAAGGTGAATCGATCCTTCTTCATCTGGATGAGAATGGAATTGCTGCATCATCGGGTTCAGCCTGCACGACCGGTTCACTTGAGCCGTCACATGTGTTGCGGGCAATGGGTATTCCTTATACATTTGCACACAGTTCCACCCGTTTCTCTCTCAGCAGGTATACCACAGATGCAGATATCGATGCTGTTATCGAAGTAATGCCTGCAATAGTGGAAAAGTTGCGCAGTATTTCTCCTTTTGTTAAAAGAGTAAGTGTACCTGAAATAAAGCCTCAGATTGAGACTCTGAAAAAGAATGAAAATGCGGTTATCCTGGCACATACTTACCAACCATCTGAAATTCAGGACATAGCAGATTATGTTGGGGATTCTTATGGTTTGAGTGTGCAGGCCAATAAAACAAAGGCAGATAAGATCATTTTCTGTGGTGTGAGATTTATGGCAGAGACTGCTGCGGTTTTAAATCCATCTAGACAGGTCATTCTTAGTGAGCCGAAAGCCGGATGTCCTATGGCAGAGATGATTAAGCCGGAAGATTTGCTCAAACTCAAGGCAGAATATCCTGATTACCTGGTAATGTGCTATGTCAATTCGACTGTGGAGATTAAGGCACTCTCGGATGTCTGCTGCACCAGTTCAAACGCGGTGAAAATCGCTAATAAACTACCACCGGATAAAGGAATCATTTTTGTTCCTGACAAACACCTGGGTTCATATGTTCAGGAGAGAACGGGACGCAAGATGGTTTTATGGAAGGGCTTTTGTCCTACTCATCACTACATAACTCCAGAGATGATAGAAAGGGCCAGGGATAAGTATCCTGGAGCACTTATACTTATTCATCCTGAAGCGCCTTTAGAGTCAAGGGCTTTGGCAGATCATGTTTTCTCGACTGGAGAGATGTGTGCGTTTGTAAAAGGATCTTCTCACACTCAATTTACTATTGCAACAGAGACCGGGATTTTGCATACATTGAGGAAGGCAAATCCTGGAAAGGTTTTTAATGCTTTGTCCGAGGATTTAGTTTGTCCTAATATGAAAAAAAACACTCTGCTTTCGGTTAGAAATGCACTTGCTGGGAGTGGAGGAGAGCTGATAGAGTTGGACAAGGAGATTGCTGGGAAGGCGGAGAGGTCTTTGAGGGCTATGCTGGAGATGTCGGAGGGGTGAGGGGACGGACTGTTTTTTTGCGTTGTTGCTTGAAAGTGGGACGGACTTTGTTTTTTTAGATTTGGCTTAAGGACGATACTGATTTGCTGATTGCCAGATCATTTAAGAAAGACTTTTTGTATTATGCATTTTTGATGTAATTCGTAATTAAATTATACCTGAAGGTATGAAGTTAGATGCTTTGGTTTGAGATTGTTGTATTATAAATCTGCCCCAATACAGACATAGAAAGTTTGTAAATCGAGGCTTGATTTGGTGAGTAATAAGTGTTTGAGGGTAAGAATGTATTTTGTTTATTCTTTTTTTGAAACAATTAAGTTACTCATAAAGGACGATTCGCAAATAGCAGCGCCCCTCAAAACCAGTATGGCAATAGGAGAAATCGTCGTGCCCAGGAAACCGGCTATGACCGAAAGTGGGATATACTCTTGTATGTGTAACCGGTAGCAGAACACTGCGCGCGCGAAAGCTCTGGTATTCATTCTACCTCTTTTTTTCAGTTCCTGAAGGGTAATTTTATACTCCAGGCAAACCATTTTTGCGGTAGCCTCCATTATATTAGGATAGTCGGCCTTTCGGTGAGTTCGATGAATTATATCTTTGTACTTGCTCATAATTATGGTCACAAATTCTGGATCCCCGATTACCGCAGGCCACCCTCTGCAGGAACCACTAATCTCAGTTGCCTCTACCTTTGAGAGCTGCCCCACGATTTCTGTTTTTTCTCCACAGCTTTGAATCAGAAAATCTATATATGATTTTAATGCTTCTTCTTCATTTTTTCCAAAGCGCCGAAGACATTCCTCCCGTTTTTGAAAGGTTTTTCCCAAAGCATTGCTGTTTCCTATAAGAAAACCATGACCACACCAGATGTAATCTTTTAGTTGTTCGAGGGAATGAACCATTCCGACACGCAACGGATTGAGATTAATGTATTTAATCAGTTGAGCCGCATAATCCTGATCCTGACAGAGAGTTGATTTGAAGCGGTTACGGAATAAAGGCCCATGCTTGCCATGTCTTTTATTATAATAAGTAGCATATCCTCCATTAAGGCCCCGCATCAGTTTACTCATGGGCTTTTCGTTTGTTCTCAGAAACAGATGGTAGTGATTGTCCATCAGTGCCCATGTGTAGCAGAGAAATCCGCTTTTTTCAAGACCTTTCTCAAAACGTGAAAGAAATTCGGTTTTATCATCATCATCAACGAATAAAGGTTTTTCCTCAACCGAATGAGCCATGATGTGCACCAGCGAACTGGGTGATTCCATGCGGTACATTCGAGGCATAATGCATTTCTCCCTAAAAGAGGTGGATAGTGTTTAGGTCAGCAGAAAAAAAATGGTTGCAAATTCTAAACCAGTTGTTTTTCTTTTTATTGGGGACGGACTGATTTGATCAGGATCAGAAGCTTAGGAGGCGGCTGGCAAAAAGGAAAAAATAATTGGAAAAGAGATTTTAGATATTGGGGATTAGGAGAGTGAAAAAAATAGTCCGCTCTTTATTTCAGAGGAAAAAGAATAGTCCGTCCCTAACTACGTCCCTAACTAACGGCCCTTGAAATTTATACTGCATCTTTCATATAATTGAGTAAGGATAAAGCTTTAAAAAGTTGGGTACCATGGAACGCAGTATTTCCCGAAAAATGAGTCGTGAAGAAGTTGTTGCATCAATGGCTAACAAGTTAGCTGATGGTTCGGTAGAAGGCACAAAAAAAAAGTACCACAGAAAGATCCTGATAATTAATCTATCTGTTATCTTATTTTTTGGAACGATGGTTTTTTTTGTATCAATTACAAAAAAAACACCACATCAGGAACTGCAAAAAGACTTTTTTACAGACTGCCAACGTAATGCAAAGTCCTTTGGAGAAATTAAAAAACGCATTTCAGAACGGGTTAATTGGGGCAGATGAATGTGCCTTGTACATGGCTTATCTTTTAGTCAGGTATGATTCTGTTCCGCAAAATTTCAAAACACCCAGACCTAGAATAGATAGCGATGAAGTCTATGCTGAACTCGATAGAATATGGGTGCTTACAAGTTTGCGGATGCGTCAGAGAATCTCCGAAGAGCTTCTTCCACAATTCAGGACAAGAGGGCGGTGAATAAAGGATCGACTTAGCAGATGAGAACTGAATACTACAGATATCTTGATGGTTACCTTAATCTGCTCTTACTTGAGGATGATCCCGTTTATCAGGATCTAATTCTGGAATTTATGGAACCGGTAAAAATATTTTCAATACGCAAAGCCTCTACCACCACTATGGCAATGCAATTTATTAATAATAAACAGATATTTCACCTATGCATTCTTGATCTTGGAATTTCCGATTATGCTGGTGATGAGTTTTTTATCCTCCGTAATTATGCGAACTGTTTCCCATGTGTCGTCTTAACAGGATCGCAATCACCAGGTAAGGGGGCAACCTGTATGCAGCTAGGCGCGAAAGCAGTTATGGATAAAGGGAGCAGGTTCAGTTTCGAACATTTCTACACTTCTGTCTGTGAACATACTATTCGGGGAATTCTGAACCGAAAAGCTGCAAATAAAGTTTCGGATACTATGAATGCCTCTATAGACAATTTTACTGCAACGGAAACCATCCACAGTAACTCAGTGGGCTGATTATCTGTTGATAACAGACAGGCAGATACGAAATTTGTGGTGTAATGAAACCGGTTTCGGGGCAAAGCATATTCTTGAATTGAATATTATTTTGTCTAATGCATTTAAATATTATCAAAGCATTCTTTTTGGTGAAAAAGATATTCGAGAGATGACAGTAATTCAAGATGACCGCAGATCGCGTCAGTTTTTCAACAACCACCGTGATGAGATAGAAAAGATATTGATGGGATAGCCTCTCGTGAATTGTAAATACTATGACCAAAGTGTTTTACTTGAAAAAGTTGTACATTAGTATACGTTATATTTGAACTCCTTAAATTCCTCACCTTAAATGCTCAACTTCAGCTTAAAAATAGTCCGTCACCCCCTTGAGTCATTGTATATTTGAATTCCTTAAATTCTTTAAATGAAGATTAGATAAAAAAATAGTCCGTCCCAATATGGATATTACGCACCAGTTCTTCTGCCCTGATCTTTTTCCATAGCATATCTACCGAACCCTCAAGAATCACTCTTCCTTCGTGCACAAAAGCCGTGATTCTCTCAAGGAATATGTCCGGATCCCAACTCAGCAGATCATTCACACTCTCCAGTATAGCTTCATCAGCAGGCTTTCTGTATCCAGGGTGGAAAACGATATCCAGACGATTATCAATTGCTGTAACACCGGAACTCTTCCATACATCCGACTCCACTGCTTCACGAGCCTTGTAAGACTGTACGCTTCCAGTAAGTACCACCAGGCCGTTGCTTATCTCAAATTTTACATCATGAGACTTCAATCTGGAATCTCTGGCAAGACTGTCCATAATATCATTTTTTATATCTTCATTACTTCTGGGCATATCTCCTCCACCCTAAGAACACGTTCTTTTACGGATTTCAATCTGAATGTCACCGGTTGATTCTCCAGAACTGGAAATTCAGAACAGATGCAAAGCTTGTCCATAACAGATAAGGAACAAGTAACAGCGCAGCAACAGGAGAGAGTTTCCAGAACAGGATAATTGTAACAACTATGAATATCCAGAGAATGAATATTTCGACCAATGCAGCAAAAGGGGAACGCATCCCAAAAAAAAGAACAGTCCAGAGAAAGTTTAGTATTAGCTGCAAAAAAAATACAGTCATTCCCGCTCTTTTACCCTGTTCTTTTTTCTGTGAAATGATAGAAGCTGAAATTCCCATAAGAGCGTATAGCAGAGTCCATACTGGCCCAAATACCCAGGAAGGAGGAGTAATGGAGGGCTTCTGTAGCTTATCATACCAGTTGGGGATAGATTTTGAGGTGAAAACTGATCCGGCCAGGCCCACGGCTTCGCATATACCGATGTATTTCAATGAATTAATCCAATGTGAAAGCATATTTTCCTCCCAAGAGTATGGGAGGTGCAAAAGAGATGCCACTAGATCCAGATTTTAGTTTTTAGATTTTAGATTTTTTTAGGATTTAGGATTTGAGATTTAGGATTTGAGATTTAGGATTTAGGATTTAGGATTTGGGATTTGGGATTTTAGATTTGGGATTTTAGATTTGGGATGATAACTGAACCTCATCATCAGCATCGGTTGTATCGGCAATAATGAATCACAGTACCTTGAATCACAGCCCCCTAAATCCCCCAATGGGGGACTTTAAGATCCCTTAATGCCACAGTGTGGACTTGATCGGTCTTTCCTTAAGTCTCCGATATATCGGGAAATTTAGGGAGCTATCGCAATCAAAGCATTGTAATGGACTGCCAGTAATAATACAGTTGCTAATATGTGCAACGAGAAGGTATAAGGTGAACGATTTTTTTCAGATTTTATACACAAGCAGGTCTATGTAAGCCTCCTGCCCAATCTTTTCACCGTTTTTAGGTATTTGTTTGACTTCACAGCATTTTTCCTTGCCTTGCAGTTTTCACCCTAGTATCTTAAGCTTTCGCAGAACTCAAAATTACAAAAAGGATTTATGATTGTTATTGACCAGCAAAATTTTTCTTTTAACTCTGTCTATTTTTCTTTTGTCATGTACAAAACAATATATCAGAATCAGCCCTGACTTTGGATCTATCCGCAACAATATGGATACAATCGCTGTTTTCAGCGATGCATTGGTAGCTATCGATACAAAAAATGATTTTTACAGTGCAAATGCATCCCTTTTCCTCGATTCACTTATTTTAGATGGAACTACCAATGCACTCACCCAAAAAGGCTATTGCATAAAAACAGTAGAGCCATTTTTGATGGGCTCTTTCATGGATACCTTCCTGACTGTGCCTCTAAAGCCCCTGAACTCAAACAACATAGAGTCGATGGTTCTTCCTTATGTTTACTCAAACCAGCTAACCGAAAACCAGGTAAATGCAGTTAAAAACATAAGCAGAAAGGCCTATGCTGCGGTATCTTTTTTAAAATACACGGGTGAGAAGAGCCTTCCATCTTGTGCGGATATTAAATCCGACCTGAAAACCATTTCAGATTTCACAAACAGCAATTATGCCCTGTTTATTTTTTATCAGGCAGCATTAGTTAATCCATTGGTGACGGGTATGCTGGCGGTCAGCCAAATAGCTTTAACCGGATTAATCAGCGGTGGAAGTTTATTTGGTTTTGTTACAAAACCCAGCTATTTCCATACATACACTATTCTGATCGAGCTCTCAACAGCTAAGATTATCTGGAGTAATTACCATAGTTACAGAGCACACTCGAGTAATATGTCTTTATTTCAGTTTGCGAAAGACAGTTGCCAGGCTTTTTCACCTTTAGAAGATTCGATTTTTATCTCAAAGGGATCAAAAGACTGGGAATCGTTTTGTTTTTACCGTTTTCCAAAACTTTCCTCTTCCAGATATTTTAAAGGCTATTCAAGGAAACGCACATATCCGTTTCAAAACCTTTTTTATAGTTTGCCACATTCCAATAATTACGAACTTAACCGGAAGAAAATGGATAAAATTGATTCTCTTGTTTATTTACTGTCGTTTTCTGATGAAGTTCCCAGATGGAACTTTCAGGATACAGTGATTAACATAATAGACAAGAAAGTCCCCCTTTATAAAATCGAATCCGAGGTTGATTCTCTGGATAAGTATTTTAAACATGCTTACCGTGACCGATTATTTTTTAAGCCTGGCTTGAAAGGGAAAATGAAGCTTGATTTTATCACTTTACCAGACGGCAGAAATCTCAACATTCAGGTGGTTCAATCCACACTTAACGATCCGGTCCTGGAATATGCAATACCATACGTACTTAGAATAACAAAACTGCCGGATGCCTGGTTCAGGTCAAAACCCTATAACGTGGTTCATGAGATTGTGTTTGGTAAAGTTGAAAAATAGAGGATAATCGTTCTCCAAGGAAACATCTCGCCGCTTCGGGATTTTCCGGATAGCCCAGGCCTGACAGCCTGGGCTAGTATATCCCGCCCCTTTGGGGCTGTTCAGAAAGAGAACAATCGTCCGATTAAGGATTTAACCTATCTGAGATAAAACCTTTTCTGCCTTGTATGGTAAACCACCTGTACAGGTTTATCATCCAATGTCACATAGTTGAATTCTATTGATTGTAAATCATATTCACAGCAGTCTTCACCTTCACATTGAAGCAAAGTGACTCTTACCCTGTCCAAATACTCTTCCAGATCGGTGCGAGAGTTGTACCTGGGAAATGGAACAACTATCTTTCCATTCGAGTGCAATCTTGCTACACACTCGCAGGTTGCTTTGTAATTAGTGACACTGAAACTCAGAGGTTCCTTTTCGGGCTCACCCTTCACTTTCAGTTCAACCGACTTTCCGTATCTGTCTGGAGTATGGTACAACTTGTCTATCCTGAAACTACAGCTTTTAGGGTTGTAATTAACAATGAATGTATTGGGTTCGGAAATATGACAGTATATTGTGTCTGATTTGGTTTTACCATAATAACACATAATTAAGCTTTGAGTTTCATCGAAAAAGCTTTGGGGTTTAAGCCAAAACCTTAGGGTTTTCTTTACAGAGCTTTCCTGATCATTTAAGAAGGGCTATGTATACTGTACATTTTTGATATTATGCTTAATTAGTTTCTGTTCAAAATATGCCGGTTTTTAAAAAACATGTTTACATGAAATATAAATCTTACCACACACTAGTTTAAATACCGCTTATGTGCCATGTTCTCGACAAAAAAACGGGCTGAAA
>JAEYNR010000069.1 GCA_023412475.1 Fibrobacterota bacterium
AGAAGGTTTTAATTTCATCATTATTAAACATTTGAAGCTCATGAACACCAATGGATGAGACCTTATAGATAACGCCAGGAGCGACGATTCTGGGTTTTGTGCACATGGGTGGATTCTCCTTTATTGGGTATGTGGAATTGCAGGGGATAAAGCTGCAATTTTGATTCCAAGGAAGTGCCCCAGAGATGAAGGGTTTACAGACCAAAGAGTCATCTCTGGGGCCATAGGACTCGGAAAGCTACAGTAGATAAATAATCAATAACAATTAACAAAGGGGCACCACTGAAAGATAAACTCGAAAATTACCGATGTGCTTGGGTGTAAAAATGTTTGATACCATGCAGGAGTGAGTGTAAGAGAAAAACGATTTTTATTGGTCTCGTATAATAAGTACTATTCCATTTTCAATTGTTCAATTGTATTCATTTTTTTTGAACTTCTTTGTGACCAGATCAGATTACCATTAAGAGCGAAAATTCTAAATTTTATAATTTGGCTGATCAGAAAGATATTCCAGAAACAATGGGCTGTTTCTCATTTCTTGAATACCAAAAAACAGTGAAATCCGAAATGCCCCAGTGTTAAAAACTTGAGAATTTAAAAATTACCTCTGGGGGACATGCCCGGATCAGAAAAATCCCGGTAAATACTTCCAACATCTCCACTAATCTCTCTACCTTCTCAAGGATTAATGATAATTTTATAGCTCTTTCCTGAACTATGAAGAACATACCCTCCTTTCAAAAATGGATTTATGTCAATCCTATCTCCATAACCGGATCTGATCTGCCTTCCAGCAAAGTCCAATATCTGCCAATTAACCTTTTGCTCAAGATAAATAGCCCTGCTGGATAATACTACATGAGTTGATGCAGCCGAAACTGCCCTTTCATAAGTTATCGATGTCGCTTCACCTAAAAGATTAGTATTGTTAAATCGAACCTGATAAGGCCATTGCTCATCGTTACTGTTATCGTCATCCCAAGCATGCTTCCAGTGTTCCTGTGGTGCTCCTGAAACTACCAACCAAAGTCTATAGCAATCTGAAGGACAATTAAAAGAGAGAGATTGGTCCGGGCATTCCCCATTCATCACCTTCGTCACTCCCATGTCGCTATATTTTCTGGTACCGTCCTTAAGAAGTGCAACGAATCCAAATCGCCAACCACCCTTGTTGGTTTTCAGAGCTCTGAAACCACTTGACCCAGCCTTTCCTTTGAAAAGAACAGATACCTGCTTAGCTTGAGAAGGAGGATTCAGTTTAATGCTGTTATATCCGTAATTCTCAATACATACTGATTGATCAATCTGCCAGAAACCACCAGATGTCGGCTCCATCTTTACCTGAGCCCTGCTGTCGATATACTTTTCGCCGGAAGATCTGATCTGCGGAAGATCCCAGGTTGTTAGAAGGGCTGCGTGCTCAAAAATTTCATCATTGAATTGCTCTTGCGATATTGAAGTGAGTCTTTTGTAAGTCTCCACAGGGTCTTCAGGAAAACGGGATTCTCTCCAGATTCTACCTGTAAATTCTCTGCCGTGCTTATATGTCCAGTAATCAGGAAGAAAAAAATTGGCATAACGTGGAGTTTCGTGCAAAATATGCAGGTGGTTACTTTTTATGTATTCACGAAAATCATTTTCTGTAAATTGCTTTTCAGGATACACCTTAAAAGACATCCACTGCGCGCACTGCTCCCAGAACCCATTTCCACCCTCACCATTTTCTCCCAGACCGTACTGATATCCTCCATCTCCATCACAACCGGTTATGTACTGGAAACAATGACCTATTTCATGAGCAACTACATTACCAATATTTGCCGCACCAGGAGTTACTCGCAAAGACCCTACCTTATCATCCTCTCCAGAACCATTTGCAGTCCATTCCGAGCTATACAACAAAAATATCAGCAGCTTATGATCATCTGTAACCGATGATCCTTTTATGGCAAATTGTAAACTATCAAGATAGAAAATGTAGCTCTTCTCTGCTACCTGCAAAAGTGTGTTTATATTTACTCTGTAGCTGCCAGAAGCAGTAGCTGGATCGTTACCAAATCCAGCCTCCCAGAAAACCGCAATATTTTCCGATTCCTTGCTCCTTGAATAACACCATTTGCTCGAGGAGTTATTCAGATCCATAGCACTGGTAATTGATCTGGGAATATAAACAGTTTTCTGCGCTGAAGCATAAAAGCTGAGACAAAGAAGCAATGTCGAAAAAAAGATTTTCTTCATTATGTATTGATCCCTGTTTGGTGGATATTTACTTGCATTTGCTGCATTAAATGTTATAAGATAATTATAAGAAAAAAGACGTTCAGTCCCTCTCTCACCCACTCCTCACTCTGCCACACCCCATTCTCGATCCAACATCGGGTTTAAAAATGTTAAAATTTTATGTAATTACTCAGCTCTTGAAACAAATATCTAGATTCCCTTCCAATGGATAAGACATTGTGGGTATTTTTAGTTTTTTGCAACTTCTCTACATTCCCCAGAGGTTATTTTTCAACTCGTTAACCTGTTATCTCTGGGGTATTTATAGGACCACATTTGGTAAATCTTCTCCCTTCCTTTGCTTTTTGGGCAATTGGGGACATGCACGGATATCAATATACAAGAGTTTTTATTTAAAAACTCCTGTACCTGAACAGTTTGAAGGTGCTGAGTAGTTACAATTTAATTTCTTTTTAAAACTAAAGGTGGTACGTTATACCGAATATTTATTAATTTACACAATATTCTCTACTCTGCTCTTAATGCATTTTCACCCTTTGGAGTAAACATGAGACATTCTTTGATTTTTGCTTTTGCATCTTGCCTGCTTTTTTTCCTGTGTTCAAAGAACCCGACTGGTCCCTCAATAACAGAATATCATAAGATAATGAAAGCAATAATGCCAGAGGTTGAGAAGACCAGGGACCTTAAGTTTCTGAGGGATGTACATTTTGCATCAATGAGCAGAAGCCAATATGCTGCTTCCAGATACTCCCGCAGCTCTGAAGCTACTGATCTCTATTCTGTCGAACTAAAACAACTTGGCTTTATCCCTGAAGATATGGATAACTTTGGTCAAACAGTTGATTCATATAGTGAGAACTTTGCTGCTGCATTTTATGTGCCGGGTACCGATTCTATCTATGTGATAAATCCCGAAAAATACGAGGAGTTTGAATTTGAATTCTATATCGCACACGAACTAACCCATGCACTTCAGGATCAGCACTTCAATCCATTTACCTCTTATGTTCATCCGTTTGTTTCACAATCTGCTTCCAACAGCGACTTTTACCTTTCGCAGTTAAGCGTTATTGAAGGTGATGCCGGCCTTTCGAGTTATCTTTATCTTATAAACCAGTACTCAATTATGACAGAAGAGAACCTTTTAGAGTCATTTTACGATGATACTGAGCGTTTTTATCAGGAAATCAACAATGAGGAAGGTCTCAGATTTTTGGATATCACCCAGAGTTTCCCATATTTCATCGGAGATTATTTCGTTGGAAAAATGAAAGTTGCTCAAGGATGGGAAGCGGTCAACAAACTTTACCACTCCAAGAGAGTGAGCTCGACAGCCGAAATAATCACCGGCAAACCTGTATCTTTAATCTCTTTCGATTTCAGTAAATTAAGTCCAGTTATGCTTGAAGATACCAGAAAACTGCGATTCGCAGATGATGACACACACGGACCGGTTATGCTCATGGCTCTCATAAGTGAATATACAGATGTGCTTCATTGCAAAAATGCATTTGGCTGGAGGGGAGACAGGATATTTTATGTGTTGAAAGATAAAGATAAGTATGGCTCTTTTGTCTGGACTTTGGAATTTGAGACCGATGAAGATGCAAACTACATGATGAATGCATTTGATAAGCTGCTTTCCAATCGCAGGCTTTCCAATACAACACCTGAAAAAGTCATTTCCACAAACATGATCACCTTCACTCATCCGGAAATATATACCACTCTTTTTAATCTGGGTACAACCATTATCTGGGTGGAAAATGTTCCTAATCCGACAGTTATTGCAGAGTTGTTTGTTTCTGAGGCACTTGCGAAGAGCTCTTCTACACAGGAAAACTATTCCACTTTATCAAAAGGAGATAAATGGAACCTGTTAAGACACATTGTTGAGAATCAATTCCCGCTGAAAGAGAGATTATCGAAATGTTATGTTAATTGAATTTTTATAAACCGTTTTTTTCACAGCCAATCATCCGGTAATCATCTAATTTATCGGTCAGTTTGCAATGTAAGATGCCGGATTATTTTGCATGGATTACCCGCAGCAAAGACATCGGAGGGAATGTCCTTAATAACGACACTACCCGCTCCGATAACACTACGATCTCCTATAGTTACACCCGGAGCGATAACCGCACTTCCTCCTATCCATACATCTTCACCAATAACAATCGGTTTTGCCAGCTCAAGACCGGAAGCTCTCTGTTTGTGATCCATTGGATGAGTAGCCGAATAGATCTGAACATTTGGCCCCAAAAGAGTCCTGCTGCCTATTCTTACCTCCATTACATCGAGAATAATACAGTTAAAATTCAGAAAAACACCATCACCAATTTTGATATTATATCCATAATCACAGTAGAAAGGAGGTTGCAGCCATAGGTCTACCCCGGAATCTGGTATCAACGTTTCCAAAATAGCTTTTCTTTTTTCCACCTGATCTTCCCTCGAATCATTTAACTGCTTTAATAGCAATCTTGTTTTCATTCTCTCATCACAAAGCTGCTTATCACGAGGATCGTAAAGCTCTCCGGCTATCATTTTTTCTTTTTCTATTTTCATGAAAATCCTCCATAAGTAATTTTGTTTTCAAAGAAAATCAATTTTAAATAATTTACAAAACTGGTCATAAATGATCTTTTTCTCGGAGGTGTTTTTAAATTCTTAACGTTGTAATTCAGGGGCACAAGGTGGATAGCGAACCCAACATGAACGGGTCTCGATTTTTCATACCAGTAGTATGAGTACAAGGGCCCTTTAAGTGTGATTTGGATAGGAAGAAAGCAATTTTTGGACCTGGAATCGGGTTGTCGCTATAAATCCTTTCTTTTCTTTCTCTTCATCCAATAAAACTTCACCAGTTGCTTCAGAAAAAGCAGATACTCTTTATAATCCAGCTTACTTATACTATGCTCTCTGGTCCTGAATCGAAAAGGTATCTCCCTTACCTTTTTATAACGCCCTTTCACTAGTATCTCCAGCAAAATCTTATAACCTGGTGATGTAAGCTTCATATCGTTAAGCACTTCCCGCTTCAATACAAAATATCCTGATAAAGGATCTGAGACTTTGGTGAGATTGCCAGCCAGCCACACCCCTGCTTTCGAGATTACTTTACGGTCAAAGCGCCAGTTCTCAACAGAACTTCCTTCATCAAAGCGGCTTCCGATTACTATATCGTAATCATTTAAAGAACGGATCATCTCTGCAAGGATAGCCGGGTCGTGGCTCAGATCCGCATCCATCACCCCCATATATTCTCGTTTGGACCCGCAAAAACCTTCCATAACAGCGCTGCCCAAACCCAATTTTCCTTTCCGATGAATAACCTTTAAAGGGTAAGTTTTTGAAAGCTCTTCAGCAACAGTACCAGTTCCATCCGGAGAATTGTCATCCACAACAATAATTTCCAGATCAATCTCTTTACAATCTGATATAGTGGTAAAGATTTCATCAATAAGTATCGGTAAGTTATCCCGCTCATTATATGTAGGTATGACTATTGAGATCTGACTCATTTATAACACCTGATATTTAATAGAGAAAAAGTTCATATTTTCGTTAATATACTAAGTTACTTTTGTTTTAACATATTAATTTGAAATAATGGGGAACATGGTTTTATAAAGCGGGCATATGCTAAGGTATGATAAGAAACATTGATACTTCAGGTTATTGCAGAGTAAATCACACTGCTTGTTTCCAAGGATTAATGCGAGAATATTGTATTAAAAATCTACAAGCCTGTTAATCGTGCCAAAGTGTTTCGTTTTGCTTGTATAATAGCGGCCAGGCTTTCCTTTTTTGCAAAAGATGATCTTCTGGTTATTGTAAAAAGTGTATAGATATCAAAACTCAATTACTTTAAAATTAAAAAAAAACGGGTCGTCACTATACCCAATGTACAAATTTATCCATTTTGCTTCAATAAATTCATGAACCAAGTGTTTGAATTTGAAAACCTGTTCCGTATGTCATCGTAAAACCAGATTCAACTTCAATATTTGACCGTACCCATAGTCATAGTAGAACTAGCATGTTGTTTAAATCCAGGATCGATTTCAAAAAACATGCTCATCATGCCCTTCCTGTATCAATAAATTTTGATGATAAATCACCATATATTTAACAAATGTACTATTGGAATCAATTCAGATATATTACTGATAATTTTGCACATCAACTTAAATTGTGATATCATCTTAGTCAACAAAAAAGCTCTGGATTCCCTTATTTGTATTGCAAGCAGTCAATCATCGTGTTAATTGGTCCTCTTCGTTTGAAATTTTTACTGATTTAATAATTTTCTTGCTTCTTAAACGTATTAATTATTTAGTCCAAACCGGTTCATTACCGATTCTGCATAACGAAAAAGATCTGAAAAAAGAGTGTCTGAAATAATCGTTGAAAAATTAAATCCTTTCCAAAAATGATAAGTACAGTGTTATCTTCACCCAATAATCTTCTTTTTAGATCTCTAAACAGTTTCTCCTGCTTTAAGTCATGGTATATTTTTAATATATGGATCCAACAGTAATTCTTCCAACAGCTTCCATTGATGAAGCAACCAGTAATTTCTTAAAAAAAATCCAGGAAGTCAATCCCAAGGTACAGACTGAGCTGGTTGAAAAAGCATTTCGTTTTGCATTTAATGCTCACCAGAACCAGCTTAGAAAATCCGGTGAACCATTTCTAGCTCATCCTGTAGCGGTTGCTCTGATTTTAGCCGAGCAGCGGCTTGACCCTGTCACCATTGCTGCCGGCTTACTCCATGATGTTATTGAAGATACACAGATTCCTCTATCCGATATTATTAAAGAATTTGGAGATGAAGTAGGTCTTCTGGTGGATGGAGTCACTAAGATCAAATCATTCCGGATGAAATCAACCCAGGAGCGCCAGGCCGAGACATACCGCAAAATGCTTCTCTCTATGGCAAAGGACTTAAGAGTCATCATCATTAAATTTGCCGACCGTCTCCACAACCTTAGAACTCTTAAATATCTGAATCCCGAACGAATCAAAGCCATTGGAGCAGAAACTTTAGATATCTATGCTCCTCTTGCTCACCGGCTGGGGATGGCCAGAATAAAATGGGAACTCGAAGATCTGGCTTTCAAACATCTCAATTGGGATCAGTATCGTGATATTGTAGTAAAAGTGGTAGCAAGCCGAAGCGAAAGAGAATCTATCATAGATAATTTCGTTTTACCGCTTCGAAGAAAATTGGAAGAGAACAAAATAGAGAATACGATTGTGGGGAGGCCAAAACATTTCTACAGTATCTACCGGAAAATGAAGCAGCGCAATAAACCCTTTGAAGAGATCTTTGATCTTCTGGCTATAAGGGTGATTGTAAATACTGTTGGCGATTGTTACCATGTGCTGGGATTAGTTCATTCATTATGGACTCCTATTCAAGACCGGTTTAAAGACTATATCAGTACACCGAAAAGTAACGGTTATCAATCTTTGCATACAACAGTGTTTGGAGAAAACGGCCATATAGTAGAGATGCAGATCCGCACCTGGGAAATGAACCAGGTGGCAGAGGATGGAATCGCCGCACACTGGCTTTATAAAAGCGGTGATAAAGAGATGTCCAAAGATGATAAAGCATTAGTTTGGTTAAAAAATCTGATTGAATGGCAGAAGGATCTCACCGATTCTACTGAGTTTTTTGAATTCTTTAAAATCGATCTTTTCCATGCTGAAATTTTCATTTTTACTCCTAAAGGAGATCTGATTTCACTGCCAAAAGGTGCCACCGTTCTTGACTTTGCCTTTTCTGTTCACACTGCATTGGGTATCCATTGTATTGGAGCCAAAATCGATGGAAAAATCGAGCCGATAAATAAGGTGCTAAAAAGCGGCCAGACAGTGGAAATTATGCATCTTAAATCAAAAAAGCCCTCCATCGACTGGCTTCGGGAAGTTAAGACACCTAAAGCCAGAAGCGCTATTCGCCGATGGCTTAAAAGCACCGGTCGTCAGGAAAGTATCGATTTGGGCAAAAAAATTGTCCAAGCTTCATATAAAAGGTTGCACACAACCACCCCTTTTAATGACCATATAGCCGGATTGCTTCAGTATCTTGGAATCAACAATGTAGATCGGCTCTACGAGCTGGTAGGGAGCGGAGAGCTTCCGGTCAGCAGAGTGATGAGATATTTTCAGGTCCGCAAAATTAAAAAATCTGCTTCAAATGTGGTCTCCAGGCTGGTCGACACTTTTACCGGTCGCCATAATCAGGCAATACTTGTTGGCGGCAACGAGGATTTGATGGTAAGATTTGCAAAATGCTGTAATCCTATTCCTGGTGATCCGATCATTGGTTTTGTTACAAGAGGTCGCGGTATATCGGTACACCGCACCGATTGTTCGAATGTGGAGCTTTTTACAGCAGACCAGGAACGTAAGATTGAGGTTTCCTGGGATGATGGTCAGCAAAACAAATATTATGTTACTCTAGAATTGGTTGGAAGTGATCGGCCAGGATTACTACATGAAATCAGCGAAATTTTCTCGGTTTTCGGGGCAAATGTAATTGAAGGTTCCCTGAAAACTTTCAGCCAGCAGGCAAAAGCAGTCTTTAAAATCGAGATTCGCAACAGAAATCAGTTAAAACAGATCTTCAGAAGGATAGAGAAGATCAAAGGAATTGATAATATTTCCCGTGTAAAAGATTATATTAACTATCCTCAGGAGGGAAGCTCCTGAGTCGGGGGAGTCATGAGTTGGGAAAGTATTGAAGGTATAATATGGGTGGCAGTCGCAGGATTAGGTTCAGGTGTTCTAAGTGCAGTGATCCTGATACTGCTGTTAAGGATGAAATATGCCAAAAAGACTCATCAGAACCAATATCAAACCAGTTTTGTATTCTCAGGAAACCTCAAGCAAACCACTCTTCTGGATGCCATTCAGTTTCTGGAAATTGGCAGACGTGAAGGGATTCTTCATATCTATTCGGGCAGGCGTAAAGGATATCTGACATTTCTCAAAGGTCAGGTGGTCGATGCCTTCTACCGAAATGAAATCGGTAGGGAAGCAATTTTTCAGATGCTTGAACTGACAGAAGGCGATTTTTACTTTGAACCTAAAACTGTCAGCCAGCCCAAATTGATAGCAGACACCATAATGGACATAGCATTTGAATGGGATTCCCGGCGCAATGGCGGGTTTCAGCAATAATTTTTTTCAATGAGGTTTTGATGAACGGTAAGTTAAAGATTTTTTCGGGCAATGCCAATCTTCCTCTGGCAAAGGCTATCTGTGATTACGCTGGAGTAGAACTTGGTAAATGCGAAATCAGAAAATTCAGTAATGAAAATATCAAGGTAAGTTTCGTAGATAGTGTGCGTGGCCAGGATGTGTTCATCATTCAGCCATCGTGCTCACCTGTTAATGAGGGAATTATCGAACTGCTGATCATGATCGATGCGGTAAAACATGCCAGTGCCGGGAGAGTCACTGCAGTTGTTCCATATTTTCCCTACGCACGTTCCGACAAAAAAGATGAACCCAGAATCTCTATCACTGCCCGTCTGATGGCCGATCTTCTTCAGACTGCAGGAGCCGGCCGGGTAATGACTATGAACCTGCATTCTCCTCAGATTCAGGGTTTTTTTAGAGTACCGGTAGATCATCTTCTGGCAGGAAGGCTTTTGTGTAACTATTTCGAAAAAACCGGCACAGAAAACTGTGTGGTGATAGCTCCCGATGCCGGCAGTGCTAAGCGGGCTGGTCACTATGCCATCAAGCTGGGACTTCCTCTGGCAATCCTAGACAAAAGACGCACTGATGATACAGAAAATCCTCTTATCCACAACGTTATCGGAGATGTCAAAGGAAAGAGAGCCATTATTTTCGACGATGAAATCGCCTCCGGGGGCTCGATTCTAGAAGTCATCAAAGCTCTGGAAGCTTTGGGAGTGGAGGAGATTCAGGCTTGTTGTGTCCATGCCGTTCTCTCAGGTAATGCTTCAGAAAAACTGGCCAACTCAAAATTATCAAAACTGGTTGTTACAGATACTGTTTCCATTGCAGAATCTAAAAAATTCGACAAACTGGAAGTGATCTCTGTAGCAGAACTGTTTGCCAAAGCAATCATGTATACCAACCGCGGTGAATCGATCAGCGGACTCTACGACAAGTTCTGATGGTTAAAATTGAGATTGGAACCGAGGAGTCCGGAAGCAGGCTTGATCGTCTTCTGCGCAAACGATTTGCCCTGATCCCCCTTTCTGAAATCTACGCACTGATTCGCAAAGGTAAAGTTCGTATCGATGGTAAAAGGACTAAACAGGATCAGCGGCTTATAGAGGGTAATGTCCTTGAAGTAGACGTAGACCCTTCAGAAGAGCTCAAGCCTTGCGGTCCTGACAAATCTTTGAAAAGTATTGTAAACACCGATTTTTTTCGCCGTAATTTCCGCATTATATATGAAGATGATGATCTTCTGGCCTGCAATAAACCTTCTGGACTGGTAGTTCATCCGGGTACCGGACATCTTCATCAGGATACTCTGATAGAGCTGGCTGCAGGTTATCTCATAAACAAAGGGTGTCTGAAAGAGGGGGAAGAGCCTGCACTGGTACACCGACTTGACCGCGACACTTCGGGTGTGATTCTTATCGCGAAGAATAAAAGATTTATACGAAAGCTTCATGAGATGTTTCGCAGCCGGGTTATCTCTAAAAAATACCTCGCTTTATGCCATAACCGGCCCCCCGAATATGAAGGCGAAATAGTGTTAGGCATGGCTCGTACCTTTGAAAAAAGTGGTACGAAAATGAAAATTGACAAGCATGGCCAATTAAGCAGAAGCCATTACAGTATCGTTGAATACAACAATTTACTTTCAAAACTGGAGGTGGACCTGGAAACCGGAAAAACCCATCAGATCAGGGTTCATTTGGCACACGTAGGGGCACCAATAGTGGGTGATCAACGATACGGAAATCCTCAACTTGATAAAAAAATACTCCCAAAAAAACAGCACCGTTTGTATCTGCACGCCCACAGAATCGTTTTCATTCATCCTGCAAGAGGCCGCAAACTAACTCTTGAGGCAGCAGAACCACCCGAATTTCGCGAGCTTATAAAATAGGTGCCTAACATTGGCACTAATTATAATTTTATGTTATAATGGTGGAGAAACTTTTTTTACTGCTCCTTTTTTCATCAGAACACTCTGCAGCTTTTTTGGAGAAAATTTATGAACTCCACAGAATCCAATAAGCAGGCGGATAGTTCAGAGAAGAAAAATCTGCGCATCCATAATTTGATAGCCAATATCGAACGCACATTTCTTCCTGCTGGTTATATTATTGGTAAATACCAGATTATTAAGGAAGTCGACCGGGGCGGTATGGCGGTTGTTTACAAAGCGCTGCAACTGGATCTCAAACGTGAAGTCGCGCTTAAAGTAATGCCTGCAAATATTACCATCAACAGACGCTTTGTTGAGCGTTTTCTTACCGAAGCACACGCAGTCGCCAAATTAAGTCATCCTAACATTGTAAGCATCCATGAGGTGGCCAGAGAAGACAATATCTATTATCTGGCCATGGAGTTCATACCTGGTGAAAACCTCTACTATTATCTTCATAATAAAAAACCGAAGCTAGTTGATGTGCTGGAAATTGTCTCCCGTCTTGCTGGCGCTCTGGCTTATGCACATGATCAAATGATTATTCACCGCGATCTTAAGCTAAACAACGTGATCATGAAAGATCCGCTCAACCCGGTACTTATTGATTTCGGACTGGCTAAAACCATGGAGACCGATGATGATACCGATGCTCTCACCCGTACAGGAGAAATCATGGGATCCCCTTCATACATGGCCCCAGAGCGGCTTCTTGGGGGAATGGTAGTTGACCATCGAAGTGATATCTGTTCATTGGGAATCATGTTATATGAAATGCTTGCCTTTAAAAACCCCTATATCGATCAAAGAAATCTGCATCAAACTACCATCAATGTCATGGAAGCTAATCCCATACCCTTACGCAAACTGGTTCCATGGCTTCCGGTGGAAATCGAAGCCATTACCCTTAAGGCCATGGCAAAAGAGATGTCACAACGATATCAATCTATGGAAGAATTCAAGGCAGATATCAACCGTTACCAGCGAGGAGATCTGGTTCTTGCCAAGCCTCCATCTTTAAAATCCAGAATCATCCGTTTTTTGCGGGTAAACTGGGCACCAGTAATAATCAGTTCCATGATACTTGTTTTTCTGGCTGTCTTCGCCTTGTCTATTTACAACAGAAACATTAAGGGACGTTCTCACTGGCAAAAAACCTTTGAAGACGACTTTGACTACAGTGAAAAAACCATAGACTGGGCTTTCTTTCCAGATCTTAATGACACGGCCTGGACTCTGCGAGATGGAACCCTTCGGGGAAGTTTTGATGATTTCGCTTTTGCAAGACTGCAGCGACGTTTCAATCAGGACATGATGATCGAATGTGATATTATTGCAGATTCCAATGATCTGTATAATGTTGGAATATTCATTTTCAGTGAACATCCCGACAGCGGTTACTGCTTTCATCTCAACAAAAACGGGGAAGCCTCGCATGGAATGAGTTATCCCGGAAGCAGCTTCCTTTTTCGCAATAGTCCTGTATTTATGATTCCCTTAGATAACAAAAACCATATAGAAATCGAACGCATTGAGAACACCATTACCTTTACCATCAACGGAATAATTGTTTCAAAGGTTTACGATTGTTTTCCTCCATTAGGTAAAGGTCACGACAGAATCGGCTTTTTTATCAATGGAAGCGCTGCCAGATTTGATAATGTGAAAATTTATCGGAGGGCAATTCCGCTTATGCCGAGTCCTGCACTGATTGCAGACCGTTTCAGAGAAAGAGGCGACATTGAATCTGCTCTAGACGAATACAGAGGACTTCAGCTTGATTCTACCCCCAGGGAACTTTTCAAAGATATTCCACTCAAAGAAGTCGATTGTCTTATCCGTTTGCATCGTTATGAGGAAGCTTATGAAGTAATTCAGCTAAAAGCAACAAACCTCAGAGATGACCACTTGGCTGCACGCAGATGTTTTCTGGAAGGCATGCTCTTCTATTACCTGGGACAGGAAAAAGAGGCTGACAGCATCTTTAAAATGCTGGCCTCACGCTATTCTTCATTTCCTGAAAACAGTTCAATTATGAGTAAAAAACTTATAAGATGTCACTCTCTTTTGGATAGCTCACAGCTTGATAGCGCAGAGAAGGAGCTCAGAAACTACATACACCAGTACGGAAGGTATAAGCATCACTGGGGAAAACTTCATCTGGAATTAGTAAAATTTTATTTAGACAAGCGCAATTTTGAGAAAGCGGAGTTTTTAATTAATGAGATTATGGTCTCCTACATACATGTTGCTGAAATCATTGCCGAAGCAAGAAATTTGCTCGGAAAAACCTATCTAGAAAAAGGCAATCACTCAAAAGCCAAGGAACAGTTTGATCAGTGCATAACCGCATTCCCCGGCACAGATGCATTCTGGAGTGGATGGTTCGAACTCGCAGGAATTTATGAATACGAAGGCTCCTATAAAGATGCCATAACTATTTATAGGAAGATGAGTAACGAATGCCCGCCAAATTTGCCTCTTCCAATGATGGCGGATATAAGGCGTGCCGAACTTATTTACAATGACTCGTCAGAGACAAGTCTGTTTTTATTGCATAAAGTAATCAATGATCCACACCCTTTTCCTCTTCCAAGGCTGATCGCCTCCTTTTATACCGGCAGAATCAATTCAAAAGAATTTCTCTCCAGATATAATGAACTCAGGCCAGAAAGTTCTTTTTACAGGTATTACCTCGCACGTAAAGCAATCTTTTCTGGAAATCTCAGAGCGGCGAAAAAACATCTTACAGACCTGAAGAAAAATTCGGTTACCGGTAGCTGGCAGTATTTAACTGCCGCTAAATTGCTCAGCAAGAGGTACTGGTAAAGATTTTAAAGGCCACACCGGGCAATGATCTGCCCACAAAAACTCTCGTGCAATTTTTTGGTGAATTATTTTTGGGCTAAGGCCAGCCCCAAAAAAAAAACCCCAATGTTTCCATTAAGGCTTTTTTTATTGTATACGGCCAAAGGGACTCGAACCCCAAACCTTCTGATCCGTAGTCAGATGCTCTATCCAATTGAGCTATGGCCGCAGAATCTATATATAAAATGGCCTAAACTTTAGCCATTAAGGTACTTTTAAAATCGTCTGAAGAATATAAATCCTGTAAGCTACTGTATCCAGCAGTTTTTTTAAGCTTTAAAACCTTAGGTTGATTCCCTTTCATAAATACTGTAGAATAAGAACACCGCTATAGGAGCTCATAAATGCATGTGATAAGTAAAAAAATCCGATCTTATTTTGTTACTGGAATTTTCGTTCTTTTTCCCCTGGTGCTTTCTTTATACATAATATGGAAAATCTTTCAGTTTATTGACAATGTTTTTCCCGCATTAACCGGTATCGATCTTCCTGTAATGGGGCTTGGGGTGGTGATTTTTTTCATGCTCATAATACTGGTTGGTATGGTCGCCAAAAATTATGCAGGAAAGAAAATTATAGAAGTAGGAAACTCTATAATGGTTAGTATACCGGTACTGAATAAGGTATTTTTAGCTGTTCAGCAGATTATGGATGTGGTATTGAAGCCACAGAAAAATTTTCTGGGTGAAGTAGTTATGGTTGAGTATCCCAAGGATGATTCTTGGACTATTGGTTTTGTTACATCTAGAGAGACTTCTGAAATTTCAGCTTCCATTGGAGAGACTTTAATTTGTGTTTATGTTCCTACCACACCAAATCCTACTTCAGGATTTATGCTATATGTGCCTGAATATAAGTTAAAAAAGGTTGATTTAAGTACAGAATTGGCCATTAAGGCTGTTGTATCAGCAGGGTTGGTAAGTTCTGCAAAGTCTGACATTGTATCTCCTCAGGAGTTAAACTTCAGCGAAGTACTTCGGAAATGGAAAAACAGAAAAGAATACAGGAATGTGATTTTTGATCCCAGGGATTGAAAGTGGTTTTTAGGGGCTGCCTTTTGGACAAAAGGTGGTTTTTGTTTTCCTCCGGCTCTTATTCTTGAGGGACGGAGGAAATTGAAAGATAAGCTAAATTGGATATACTAATACTAGTGTTCTAGTGTTTTCTCCAGCTCTGGCTTTATTTCTAAAGAATTAATTAGAATTTGAATCGTTTTAGCATTTAAAAACTGAGCCTCTCAAATGAACGGGCAAGGCAGGCTTTTTTAAAGATAAGGAGGAAATGGGGAAGTGGATAGGTTTGCTCTGGCTCCTATTATTGTAACTAAATTAAAGTGCTTAAAATTCCTCCGTCCCTCTCGATTCAAAATGTGCCAATAAAGTAAATGTCGCAAACCAGAAATCATTATTAATTCGCCAACCTTTTTTAACAGCATTTTTACATGTTTTAAACATTAATCTTATTTCTTTAATAAGATATAATTAGTGAAACCGAAACCTGACAGGTCTTTTCTAACTTAAACAAGCAACTCCATACCCTTTTCCTTAGCAATTTTCTTCCCCAGTCTTGCCATTCTGCACACTGCAGTACTGGTTATGTTTAGTATTGCCGCAGTGCTTAAAGTTGTCATCTCCAGAACCGTAACCGCAAAATAGCAGTAGAGCTTTCGGGCATCTGAGAGCGCGTTCATTCTTCCCCTTGTTT
>JAEYNR010000046.1 GCA_023412475.1 Fibrobacterota bacterium
ACTTGGTGAGCCGCGTTCCTCGTGGTATCGTTCACAAAGAACCGTCACAAAAAAGAATTCTGTACGCGAATCGCCACGTAAATTATCAGATGAAGAGGAACAACAGGTGCTTGACTTACTTAATTCAGAACGGTTTAGTGATATGGCGCCTGGTGAAATATATGCGACATTGCTTGATGATGGTACATATCTATGCTCTGAAAGAACTATGTACCGTATTTTGGAACGGAATCAGCAGAATATCATACGTAGACAGTCTGCTCCGCGAGAATATGAAAAGCCGGAACTACTGGCATCAAAACCAAACGAGCTCTGGTCCTGGGACATCACCAAATTAAAAGGTCCGGCAAAATGGACGTATTATTACCTTTATAAAATCATCGATGTTTTCAGTCGCTATGTAGTAGGATGGATGGTTGCTTATAAAGAATCAGCTGTACTGGCAGAAGCTCTTATAAGCGAAACATGTCTTAAGCAGGAAATTGTAAAGGGGCAGCTTACCATCCATGCTGACAATGGCAGTTCAATGACATCTGCAACAGTAGGTCAGTTGCTTATGGATTTAGGTGTAACTAAGACTCATTCAAGACCATACACATCCAATGACAACCCTTTTTCAGAATCAGCTTTCAAAACACTTAAATACCGGCCTGATTTTCCTGAAAAGTTTGTGTCCATTGAGGAGTCCCGTGCTTTTTGCAAGGACTTTTTCTTCTGGTACAACAATGAACACCACCATAGTGGTATTGCGATGCTCACACCCGCAAGTGTTCATTACAATACGTATCAGAAAGTATTGGAGCAAAGGTCGATTGTATTAGCTGATGCATATATGCAGCATCCTGAACGTTTTGTCAGGGGAATTTCGGATGTAAAACAAGTACCGGATAAAGTTTATATAAACAAACCGGAGCAGGAAAATCCTGAAAAGGTCCTAGCTAAGAAAAAATGAAAAATGTCTCATTTTTATTGACAGGGTCCGGGGGTGTCCTTTCTAAGTTTATTTTATAACTATTTACTAACCTAGTTTGTGACACCCCTTTTTGTCAAGTTAATTTTATGTTAATGATACATACGGACATGCTGCTGATGATGCTGTATTGGTACAAATATCAAATTTACTAAAAAACCTTGTACGATCGGATGATTTTATTGTAAGGTGGGGCGGTGAAGAATTTTTGATTCTGTTAAATGAAACCAAGATAAAATATCTTGAAGTATTCTCTGAAAAAGTATTAACCCAAATAGAGAAAACCAACATTGAATTACCAAACAAAACCATTATTAAAAAAACCTGCTCTATAGGATGTGCTTCTTTACCTTTTGAAATGCGTTCTTCGGACCTTCTGACCTTTGAACAAACAGTCAACATTTGTGATTTTGGCTTGTATCAGGCAAAAGAGCATGGAAGAAACTGTTCAGTTCATGTAAGTTTGGCAAAATCAGAGTATAAAAATGACCGGGAATTGAAACAATACCTTACTAGCTTGACAAAGAACTCTCCTATCAATAACAATTTTATTAATCTTAAGTATATCAGAACTCAAAAGAATGGCCTAAATCTGTCCTGAATAGCCACCTTTCTGCTACGTTAAAAAATAAAGTTCGTTTTATTTAAGTGTAAGACAATAGGCCAATTCATAAAAATCATCTCAGACACATCGTTTTGAAAATAACTCTGCTGATCCTTACCTGAATTTTCAATTGATTAGTTATCTGCAATGAGGATAATTCACTTCCTATCAGGGGGCTGTTGTTACCAGTTTTTCAAACTCATATATCTCTTATATTCCAAATTAGCTGTTATATTGCTTTTAATTGCATTATTTGTTACCTGTTTTTGTGATTAATATAACTTTTGAGTTAAAATGGGATTATATTACAATTATTCTTCAGGTGGTCTGTTACCTGGATAAAAGGAATCGAGATTGGTTTTTTAACTACCGATTCTCAGTTCAAGACAAGTACCATCCCTCTATAAACTAAGGCGTTAATTTTGAGAGATGGAGTCTGAAAATGCTGAATTATTCCGACAACATTCTTTTTAAACATATATCGTAAACACTTAAAATTATCTTCGGAATTAGGTTAAAAATGATTTGTCTCAGATAGCCAGAAAAGTTTTAGTTATGGCTATTCACGAACTATCAGAAACAAAGAAGAATTTAGCAAATTTAGCATATTAAGGAAAGAAAGTGATGAGGATAATAAAAATTATTACACTTTTACTGTTGTTCGCGATCAGTGGTCAGTCTGCTGACAACGCGATCACAGGCTGTGTAATCAACAGTACTTCAAAAGGTCTGGCAAATGCAAAAGTTTGGCTAAAAGCCAATCCTTCAATTAGTGATTCTACAGATACCGAAGGAAATTTCTCACTTGAACTTCCAATCACAAAAGTAATCACCAATCAATCGCCACTTCAGTATCCTGCTTCTTTCAAAATACTAAATAATCGTATCATTTTTTCAATTCCAAATCCTCAGAGTATAATGCTCGAACTGTTTGACATTAAAGGGAAAAGAGTTGCAGTGCTTTTCAGGGGAAAAGCTGGCCCCAAAATGAATACAATAGAACTTTTCAATACCACGGCACAATTGGCATCTGGAATCTATTTACTGAAATGCACTGGTGATAATTTTAACACAGTGATCCGGCTTGAAAATACTGACGGCAGGTTTCTTGTTTCATCATCAAAGCAAACTGTACAGAACAAATTTTTAAAAATTGCAGATGCATCAGCACCAGATTCACTTATTGTATTACGCATGGGATATGAGATTAAGAAAATAGCACTTGCAAATACAGAATCGCAGAAAGTCCCTGCTGTTACCCTTAATCCAAGATCCTACAGACTCGAAGCGACTACTGCAGTTAAGCAAAATCGTACAATCGAAGTTATTCTTCCTTCCGATTACAAAGATCTTTATGCACTTCCGGTACTCTACCTTCTTCATGGCGGTGGTGAAGACCACACTGCATGGAGAACTAAGGGAACACTACTTAATACTTTGAACAGTTTTCAGGATAAGGAGAAGATGCAGGCGATGATAATCGTTACTCCTGATGCTGCAAGCAACTCTGGGTATGGAAATTACGGAAAAGAAGGAGATGAATTCTATACTGACCTGACAGTCGATATTCGTAAATACGTCGAATCCCACTACAAAGTAGACACCACGCGTTTTGCACGAGCAATCTCCGGCTTTTCTATGGGTGCCATGCAGACTCACAATCTGACATTGTTCTATCCGGAACTGTTTGGATATTCCTACCCAATTTGCGGAGGACTTAACAGATCTACCGGTTACTCTGAATCGAAGTTAAATGCAGATATCGTTAACCGGACAATAGACACATCACTTGTTCATTCTTTGAAAGCATACAGGCTCCATTCTAATGAAACAGATATTGCATGGTCAGATACACGGGATTTCGAGAAATATCTTGTTACAGTAAATATTAAACATACATATGATTTTACTTCCTATTCGATAGGAGGTCACACGTTCAGCTATTGCAATTCAGTGTTTCAGAGTTACGCTGATGAAATTTTTAAGAACTGATATCTGTAACTTTTCTGAACATTCTGATTTTAAAACCTGAACAGGTTGTTCATGACAAATGCTTCAATTTGGAGTTAAAACGTGATACAATTACAAACCCATTTAATATTTCTAGCATTGTGTCTCATGGCTGGTTTCCAGGGTTTATTTGTTTTTGCTCAGCCAAATGACAATGAACGGTTTATTTCTTTTGGAACTTTACTCAACCCGCAAACAGTTATTGAGGAATCCCGAAAACTTGCCCAGTCTCTCACAGATCCATCCTCCACTAACTGGCGTGCAAAAGGTGACCAACGCAGAACTTATTATTTTTCGGAAGCTAATGCTCAGGAGCCCTACCGTGTAAGTGTACCTGAGAGCTGGGATGGTAAATCAAAGCTGCCTCTCGTAATGTTTCTTCATGGTGGCGGCAGTAACGAAAGCTCCTATCTGGATCAAAATAATAAACAAATGGTAAAACTTGCCAATGAACATGGATTTCTTCTGGTTTCCCCCATGGGTGATAAAGGTGCATACGGAAATTTCTTGCGGCTCTCTGCCCCGTTTGGCAATGAAAAAGGTGCTGCAGATCTTATGGCTCAGGTTACGCAGGAGAGCGAACGAACCAATCAATTAAGCGAAAAAGATGTCATAAATGTGCTTGAACTGATTTTACATGAGTATCCAATTGACAGTACAGCAATGTTTCTTACTGGTCATTCAATGGGAAGCGGTGGAACGTGGTATATAGGAGGAAAATACCGTAATTACTGGAAAGCACTGGCACCAATGTCAGGCCCATTTGTGCAGGAAACTGGTTATCCCTGGGACAGCCTTCGAGAGATGTTCTTTTTTGTAACTGAAGGAATACAGACTCCTTCGCTGGAAGGAAGCAGGGCTGTGAATAACTGGATGAATTCAAAAGGTTTCAATATCAAATACAAAGAAATCAATGCAGACCATGGAGGCATGGTATCGCTTGTATTGCCAGATGTATTCAGTTTTTTTGATGACTGCAGAGAAATAACAAGAACAAATCATTATCTATCCAATGCCAAATCAAATGTACTATCTGTTAAATACAGTCCGAGAGGTTTGCTAAAGCTTAAAGTTCCAACCCAGAATAACAGATCTGATTTATTAGTGTCAATAAAGGATCTTTCCGGGAAACTAATCCACTCCAAAACAACTGCACTAACCAACAACGAAATAAATTTAACAGGAATGATTCTTCCTGCAGGTGCGTATATAATATCAATCAGATCCGGTTCGCTAAAAATGGGTTCTGTATTTATTGCATCAAATTAACAGTTCAATAAGTTATAATCATTTGAAAAACAATTAAATTGTTATAAGTTGTCATTCCTGCATAAGCGGGAATTCATCTTTTTCTGACCATTAAAGAGGAATCGTTTCCGATAAAACAACTTAAGCAGGACAGATTAATACCATTTTGAACAAGAAATAATCTAAATTGTTTATCAATAGGTTAACGACTTAAAGCTAATAAACTGATAAAGATGACTCTAAACTCTAAAACAGCACTAAGACTGTCAAAATATTTTATAGATGTTTAATAGTTGAGTTTTACAGTCTGAACAACAAGGGAGGTCTAATGGTTATCCACAAGTACGGAGTTTTAATACTTATCGCCTTAATCTCAGCAAGCCTGTTTGCTCAGAATCAAACCATGCAAATAGCTGGAGTAAACCGTAATTATATTGTTCATGCGCCAAGTGGCATGAACAATCCGCCACTGGTTTTCTGCATCCATGGTTATAACATGGACGCTGCATCACAACAATCCTATACACAGATGGATAAAGTGGCAGACAGGGAAAAGTTTATTGTTGTATATCCCAATGCGATCAATAAGTCATGGAACCTTTCAGGTGATGATGATTTCAATTTTATTATCGCGATTATCGACACTATCGATAAAAAATACCAGATAGACCGAAGCCGAATCTATTCCTGCGGGTTTTCACAGGGAGGTTTTATGACATTTCAGCTCGCATGCAGATATTCTGATATATTTGCTGCTATCGCTCCGACCTCAGGAAATCTCCAGGGAAACTGTACACTCAAGAGACCGATGTCCATGAGATTAACATTTGGAACCAATGAGGGCTTCAGCGGGGGAAGTGCTGCTTTTATGAATAATGTAACCAAGTGGATAGAGATATGCAATTGTCCGAAAACCCCGGTGGTAACACGCCCTTATCCATCCAACAATCCAAACTCTGTTGTAACTAGACTTTATTATGGGCCCTGTGACGAGGGTACCGAAGTTATTGCAGATTCAATCCGTACCGGTGGGCATGAGTGGCCGATGAACACCAATGACAGAATAAATAATAGTGAAGAAACATGGGCATTTTTAAGGAAATTTTCTATACCTCCCACCTCTGTCGACATGAAACAACCACATATGAAAACAACAAATATTTCTGCACGCTATGGTTCAGGTATTGTGCAGCTTAAGTGTGTTAAAGATGGTTGTCAGGTTCGCGTGGTTGACATAAAGGGCAGAAATGTAACCACTGCATCTGTAAGTCAGAATCAGTTCGCTTTCAAGGATGGAGCCAGTGGGATTTATTTTTTACTTTTAGATGCGAATAACAGGTCAGAAGCACTTAGATTTGCAATACACTGATGGGTTTTATGCAAAACTGGCTTGTTAAAAAAGGTCAAGTGGCTGTCAAATCATTAAAGCCAGAGGCGGTAATTCTTGTTTTTGTTACATCTGGCTCTGGGCAATCGTTACTGTATACAAACGCTGGGCCGCACCCGTTTTTTTATACTGCCGTGGTGTAAATCAGCCCGCAACAGAAAACTTGAAGAAAGTTATACGTTCTAATTAAACCATCTTACTCCACTGGATCAATCCAGTGGTTTTTTTGGTAGCATCTGGGACTCGTCAGTCAGTAAGTAATAATTGATCATTTCCTGAGCAAAGAGCATCCGTCTTTTCTGATTAATTCAGAATAGGATCCCTGATAAAACAACTCGGGCATTACTGATAATATGAAATTGAATTTTTCCAACGGCATATTCAATAGTACACGTGGCTTTTTATGGGCAAAGGTATCCTAAACTTAAAAAAGCAGAGTTGATCGATATTTATTACTCAGGCAACTAAATGTGTGAAAATAAGTGCAGTTTTATTCCGGAAAAATATCAGTTCTCTAAAGCATATTTTAGTGACGGAAATATTAATTACAAACTATTGCACACTTACCACATTTAATCTCAGACTGCCCTGAACCAGTTGAATCACTCGAATACCTGAACCGATATTGAGTTTGCCTGCCGATAAAAACTGCTCCTGCATACCTGTAGAATAAAATTTCCCCTTGAAATACAGCTTTCCATTTAAATCTGCTATCCGCAGATCAAAGCATCCGTTGGGTACATCTTCGATATTGATAAGCAGTTCCGACATTTTTGCGGACACCATCAGTTTCGGTGATTTTCTCATCGGTAATCGCGAATGAGTTTTTATGCGATTTCCAGTTTTATCATCTGTGATTTTTGCAGTCCATTGAAGCGTTTTGGTGTTACCCCTGACCAGTTTCTGTCCCTGTGAAAGTAACTCCCATATAACAAGATTATCGGTTATAAGGGCTTTATGCCCCTCATTCTTTGTAATTTTAACAGTAGAAGGATCTATGCGAGCCGGAAGAAGACTGACAGGACGAAACTGATAGCAGTATCCGGTACCAAATTCCAGATCATGGGCTAACATGGTAAAGGAAAAAGTAAAACTGGCATTGCCAGAATTGTCCTGATTAAAGGTAATATCACTTTTAAATGCTTTTGCAGAATCACCAGGATCATAGAATTTGACATCACCGGCAGGATCACCATAAAAAACTGTAGAATCCATAAACTGCTGCACCAGTCTTGTATTTAGCTGACCCGTGGAGTTGTTTATTTCGAACAACGCATTATTGTTTGATAGAAAAAATCCCTGTGGCAGAGTATAAGTTCCTGCACTTTTAGTCACCCGGTCATAAACGCCCCAGGCCATAAATTCATTCCCGGACGAGGCGTTATTCACAAAACCGAACATTTGAACCGCATGACCGGTCCTAAAAGCTGCATATACTACGTTATCCTTGCTGTCTGGATTTCCCATAAGGCAGTTGCTGGCACACCAGTAGATTTTTGGAGTCGGTGCAGTAATAGTAATCGAAGCTCCAGAATATGGTGAACCCAAAAGCTTACCTCCGGATGAGCGCATATATCCTTCTGTCCCGGCTTCCGGGTAGTGACATTGCCAGAGATTTACGTTTCCATGTCCACCAGTGATTATGCAATCAACAGGTCCTGTAATGGAACCCTTCCCCGCAATCTCTAAATTCATTGATTCAGTATTAAGCCATTTGCTTACCAGTTTTATGCGGTCCTGCTCATTTTCGGGGCGCATATTTTCTGAATAGACTTTCCCCTGACTATCCTCAAAAAGATAATCGGTTTTGGTATAACTGTCACAGGTCATTCCTAAAGCCTGGTAAAAGCGTCTTATCGGAGGTTCATAGGAGAGGTTGGCGGATGCAGCCAAAACGGTCTTAACAGTTAGTGATTCAGAGATTGCCCTCATTGCATCAGATGCCTCATAACCGGTGATGATACCCCACACAGCATCACCATAAGGATCGCTGTCCAGTTGACGACTTAAGCGGCTTACAGAAACAACGAACGCTGAATTGCATTCAACCGCCGGACGAGCAATATACCCAATGTAATCAGGCTCAAATTCAGACAACTCATCTTTTATATCAGTCACAGAAGATGACCAGGTAAAAAGCCTCGCACTACCGCTTTTTTCATGCTTTCTAACCAGAGAATCGGCTACAATTTTCCAATCCGATTGAGAATAGGTTTCAGAGCTGATTGCAACTGCGTAATTATAATGCTGGCTGTGTGCAAAATCTGATGCTATCAGAATCATGCAAAGAGCTCTAAAAATATGGATGATTTTTAGCGCTCCCAAAGGCAGCTTTTTCATAGTTAAAATACCCGTTTGAAGTTTAAAAGAAGATCTCCTGGCCTCTTTTTAATATAGTAAAATAAATGCAAAGTTCATGATTAATATATTTCCTTTGTTATGACTGTAGCTCTTTAAACAAATATCTGGGTAGAAGATCGGTAAAAAGCAGAAAGAACATCCAATCATATAGAAAATTCCAAATCACAAAAACCTTAATCCTAAACAGGGATAAGAAGTTCCAAGATAGCTCTAAAGTATCTCAATTCAATCTTGTTTTTATTCCCTGTTCTTATTTCGAATTTTAGTTTTCGGTTTTGTCGAGCTTATTTTTTTTAAAATTTGTTTAACCGGTTTTTTGCTATTATTTTGAACAGAAAGATTTGAAGTTCTGTTTAATAAGCGATATTTAAGTTATGATTCATAAACTGGTTTCTCCACAAGTGCTGATTGTCTCCTTTTGTCTTCTATTATGCTCCAGCAGTTACTCCCAGTTTGATAGCTTTATACAATCTTACGATCTGCTCTCCACCATTGCAGGAAAAGGTGCAGATGTGGATGTAGATGAAAACCATTGGCTTGAAGAATTTGAAGGTGGCAAAGCAACAGACGCAGTACTCTCGAGTCCTCATATGGCCATGGCAGATTCTATTGGGAATGTATTCATTGCAGATAAAAATGCTCACACCATTCGCAAAGTAGATACTAAAGGGATTATCACCACTGTGGCGGGTGTGAACAAATCCGGAGATGGCAGAGATGGGCCAGCAACGACTCAGGCCTTAAGTGGACCTAACGGTTTATGGGTAAGTAAAATAGGAACATTGTATATACTTGACCTTTGGAACGACAAAGTAAGAAAAGTTGACACAAGTGGTCAAATGGTTACACTTATACACGATAAAGCCGGCATTGTTGCCGGAAGAGGATTGTGGGTCAGCCAGACAGAAGATACTATCTGGTATTGCAGTGGTTCTGTAATAAAAATATGGACAGAAAAGAATGGCCTTCGCTTATTAGCCGACGGCTTCAGCGGGGAGTTGGGAAATATCGTTCAGGATCGTAACGGTAATATAATTGCCACTGACCGTGAGGCAAATCTTGTTTACCGCATAGACAAATCAGGTGAAAAAACGATTATTGCAGGTAATGGTGCTACTAAGGGCGGAGGACATGGTTTGCCAGCTCTGCAGACCGCATTTCACGGAGTCAGAGGAGTGTGGGTTCTGGAGGATAACTCCTATTTTCTTGCAACCCACGAAGGAAGCCAGGTCTGGTACGTGAGCACTGGAGAAATTGCCTATCTTTTTTTGAATGGCAAAAAAGGAAATAAGTATCACGAAGGGGATGGCATGAATTTCAGAACTCCCGGATACAAAGTAAGTGAAATAAGGGCTATAACCGCCGATTACCAGGGAAATCTTCTGATTACTGAAAATGACCTGGGTTATATCAGGCGTATTGACAAGGCAAATTCATCTACAAAGAAAAGAGAAATAAAAACCTCATATAAAGATTTAATCTTCTATCAGAACCGCTCTTCAGGAATAACCGGAATGCAGTTTTCTTTTCAGAGTTCAGAAAGACCATTGGTCAGTATAAAGAATCTTCTGGGACAATCGTTAAAGATTCCTGTAAACTATAGAATTATTTCAGATAATCACATTGTGGAGTGGAATAACAGTGATCTGCCTTCAGGAACTTTCCTCATCTCTATTCAGACAAAGAATTATCCTGCTGTAACAAAGCAGATTTCAATCTTTAAATAACTCACCAAAGTGTTTAATGGTAGTTTTGTTGGAACCTTATGAGCTTTCCACCGGGAGTTTTTAGGCTTCAGAACTGCTACTGGACAAGTTTGAGTTTAAAAAAACGTATAAAGCGGATAGTTTTCGCTAATAGCGGCCCCTAATCTGGAATAACAGTTATTTTTCGATAAGCCAGACCCGTTTTGGAGAAGCTATCTGCTAAAAACCACCCTTTGTTCTGCAGAATTCTGATATACATTCGCGATTTTAATATACTGATCGGCAAAATGGAGCCGCTCAAGATGCTTTTGGACTGTTATGTGAGACTTTTGCTATACTGAATGAGAATAAAAAACAAACCGATTGCACATTTTTGACCGGCCAAATGCTTTTTTTGCTTTACTGAATGGATTTAAAAGGCCCTTTGATTTCGTTTTTTGGCCCTTTAATTTCATTTTTTGCTATACTGAATGCGAAAAAGTTCAAAGTGAAAGCATGTTTTTTATACATACGACAATTTTTGGGCGGCCCATTTAGAGAAAACGGCCTTTAAAACCATTATTTTTTAAGCATGTGACAAGTTTTTGGGGCGCTGATCTTGAAAAATAGGCCGTTGAACGGCGATTTTTTTATGCATGCAACAACTTTTTAAAAGCCTGACTGTCAGAGAGCGAGCCTCTGAAGATGTTTTTTGCAAATTCAAGATGCTTTTATGGAAGCGGGCTTCGAAGTACAAGCCCTTTAATTCCATGTTTTCTTAAAAGTTGCCCGATACTGATTATAATTTAACGAAAACGTCGCTCTCTACACTGGCTCATCTCTGATACTGAAAAGAAATAACGAATAACCGATTTTAAATTTCGAATTAAAGAAAAACAACAGCACTCTCACAGAGTTGATTAAAACAAGTATTTATTCAGAACGCTTTTGGTGTTGTTGTCTCATTCTTAAACTACGTTATTTCCTTTCATTTTCCCTTGTCTAAGGTACTTCAGCTAGCTTCAGTTCCTAGGCATTAATGTGGTATCCACATAGGTGACTTTTGCTTTTCTGATGAGAGAGTCAACGAAATTTGATACATAATCAGTTCTTTTCTTTACGGAGAGAGTTTTTTCCACACTCTTCCTAACCTCTTCAAAGGTTTGTTCCTTTGCTGCCTCTTCATCGGTTTTCTTTACAATATGTAAACCTATATCTGTGCAGATGACATCACTTATTTCACCGGTTTTTTTCTGTTCAACTGCATTTTGAAGCTCTTCTTTCAGATCCCCTTTTCTAAACCAGCCCATGTCTCCATCAGACTGTTTATTAGCTGCAGCGGCAGCTTCAAATTTCATCCCAGCTTTCAATTTTTCCAGAAGCTTATAAGCACTTTTACGACTTTTCTCCCATTTAGGTTTGTCTTTTGAAGAATCTGCTGCGAAAAATATCTGACTTACCCGAAATCTGGGGCTGCTCATATAGCGGGAACTGTTTTGAATATAAAAGTCATGGCATTCTTTTTCGCTAACTTTATCTGCATCGACTAGTATGGTTTTGAGCAGAGTATCAAGCAGCGCTCCCTTTTCCAACTCTTTTTTCACATCATCTTCGGTTTCACCTAGGGCAGCAAGTTCGTTTTCAAAGTCATTTTGTGAGCTGTATTTACTTTTGAATGTTTCAAAAGTTTTATTTACCAGATTTGAATCAATCTGTAGTTTTCTCTTCTTTGCCTCTTCCAGCATGAGTTGATTGGTAATAAGCTCTCTGGCAACAATTGGACGTATATCTGAAGTTACCGATTGAAGCGTCTGTTCTGGAAATGCACTCATCATATTCTGCTTAAAGATCACTGCAGCCTTGGCAATCTGCTGTCTTGAATATTTTTTTCCGTTAACTATCAAAGAAATCTCTTCATTTTGTTTCGAGCAACCAGAAAGAAGCAAGCAGGCCAGAAAAACTCCAATAACTGTTTTCACCACAAAGTCCTCTTTTCTTAATAATTCATCAGGTAATTTAATTTTATGTAATAAAAATCCAGGAATCATCTTTACCGGATTAATAAAATCTTTACAACGATTAAATCATATTTTGGGCAGATGACTGTTCAGCAGATTTATCCTGCCAATCAATCCATCCCTTTTTCTCGGCCAGACTCAAAAAAGCCTTTATCACAACGGGATCAAACTGTTTTCCGCTATTCTCAATAAGTCTTCTGATTGCCTCTTTTTTTCCAAGGCTGCTGCGATAGGGACGATTTGAAGTCATTGCTTCAAAGGCATCAGCGACATGAAGAATTCTTGCCCCCTGGGGGATCTGTTCACCTTTCAGTTTTTCCGGGTAGCCTTCGCCATCATAATGCTCATGGTGATACAAAATAAGTTTGTGAAGATCGTAAAGAAATGGTACCTCTTTGACTATGTTGGCTCCAAGAGTACTGTGGGTTTTCATAATTCCATTAAATTCTTCATACGTCAAGGGGCCAGGTTTGTTCAGAATATATCCTGGAACACCTATTTTTCCAATATCATGCAAGAGTCCTGCATCTCTGATTATTCCAATTCCTTTTTCATCTAACCCCATCTCCCGGGCAATCTCTTCTGCAATATTCATAACATTTTCAGAGTGTCCATGAGTATAGGTGTCTTTTGCATCAACTGCGATTGCCAGTGCTTTAATAGTTCTTATATAGTTTTCCTTCATATCGCTATAGAGCTTTGAATTATTAAGAGCGATTCTGGTTTGACTGACTATACCCATTAACATTGCCAGTTTCTCCTGCTCGTTATTTAATTCTTTTACTGCTCCAAAAAACACAGCCCCGAATTTATAGTCATCCCAGCAGACTGGAATGACATGGCTGAAACTTAGTTGTTTTGAGATGACAGTATTAGTATTTTCCGGCTGAAGCAGTTTGCGGACACGAACTCTCTGTTGCTGAATTCTTACAGCAGTCATCTGGCAAAAACAATCAACAGTGTCTTTGCAGACATCTTCGATGTATTTCTCCTCTACAAGCCCTCTGGACCAGTAAAGAAATTCATGTGATCGTTTCTGTATAACCAGAAAGCCGGCAATATCGATGGGGAAATATCTGAAAGTGGTTTCAAAGAGTGATCTTATTATCTCATATTTATCCACCAGCCCCATCAACTTTTCGGAATAGGTCGACACAAGCATCAGTTCGTCAAGTTTTTGATTAACAGTTGCTACCTGGACAATATTGTTATATGCAACCACAGCCTGATAAAGGACTGTTTGAAGGTTACTTATAAGTTTTTCATTGGAACCGGTACTAACATCAGTCCAGAAGACAGTCATAATTCCCAGAATTTGCTCACCAGAAAAAAAAGGAACTGACAATGCGCTGGCAGCTCTGCACCTATAAAGATCTGTTTCCATCTCCGGATATGCTTTACCTAATTTAACCTCTATTATTCTTTTATTGAAGAATACCCAGCTTGGTATTGCCCATTCATCGTTTCCGCTTAAAACAGAGTGCATTGTCTGAGATCTGTCTTTTGGCTGCACTACTAGAAGCGATCCGGCCTCTTTATTGTAAACATGAAGTAAACCAAACTGAGCTCTGGATATCTCCATACAGGTAGAATAGATTGATTCAAACAAATTGTCAGTATCATGAGCCGAATGAATACCGCCAATCATTGTTGCTAAATTTTTATCATCTAAGAAAGAACCAAAAGTTAGAAGAGAAAGTAACCTTCTGTATAAAAGTTCTGCCGTAATGGGTTTAAGAATATAATCACCTCCATTGAGCTGGATCTTCTCCAGAGAATTTCCAATTTCTGAAGCAGTAGCTGCAATCAGTACTGGAACAGAGGATTGTTTCTTTACCAGCTCCAGTATCTTAAGCCCATCGATTCGGGGAGTGTTCAAATCGGTCAATACTATATGGGGATGAAATTTCTGAAATGTATCAATGGCATGGCTTTGATCATGTGAAAGCATCACCTTCAGCCCCATTTTATCCAGGTGACTGAAAATCAGAGTACAGAAAGAAAGATCTTCACTTATTATCTGCACCAATTGTTCGTGAACAAAGCTCATTGACACTCTCAGACCTGTCGGCAATACTTTTTATATCTTCACAAGATTACCAGCGATAGGATATTCCCAACTGATAAGTACCGGCAAGTTCATGATTGACGTAGGCAAAATCGATTCCTGCACGCTGATTAAAAAGATTAACTCCTGCACCCAAACCGATTTTACCCCTGGTTAGTCCGCCTCTGACAACAACCCTATCCATAATTATATATTCCAATCCTACTCTGGCTGCTAGAATCAGAAGCTGTGGATTTTTATAAACACTTTTCCATTGCGGTTCTGGCAAAGTGATGTCTCCCTGCATCTGGTCATCGGTATAATAGTTCACCCCTTCATTTGCCAACAGATCAGGTGTAGTATAAGCGAGTCGCAGTGTTCCGTAAATGTAGGGAATACTTTTTTCCCATCCCAAAGCAGCCCTGATATGGGGATAAGCCCACTGATAGTAATCCCTGCCCCAATAGGTCATGCTTGAAGTGATATTTTCGACCAGAACGGTGGCTGAGAGGCCAACTTCAGAAAACAGAACCCTTGTCCCTGCATCCATCCCAAGTCCATATCCACGATATCCAATTAATCTGGTCCTTTTTGCCTGTAATGCAGCGCCAAACGAAAGGCTTATTGATTTTGAGAGATCAAATCTTTTCCCCAAGCCGGCTCTTAAATAAATAGATGAGCAATTGCGGTTTCCATAAACATAAGCTACCCCTTCACTGGTAGTATCACTCAGAGAGATATCAGGGATATAGATGTAGCCTGCTGTTATGCTATACCCAATTTTGTTGGAAACCAAACCATTGAAAGAGAGCAATGAGGTACTAAAGCTGTTTTGAAAATAACTGGCATAGGCCAGCTCTATCTTGTTTAAAGAATCAAAAGGAAGATTTGCAGGTGAACTGAAAGATGAAGCTCCGGTGTTGAAACTTAAATCTGCACCTACCATAGCTGCTGATGCAGGCAGACTTATCAGCTCATCATTGCTGTTGATATAGAAACTAGTGCTTGATTCTGATCGAAGATTAGCCGTTCCCCATAACAGTATAATAATTGTCAGAGACAATTTTTTCATATATATAAATGCCTTTCAGAGCTCTTTGATCCTAAAATAACTTTGTTTCACTTTTATTTCCATAATATTCGCTAAATTTCCTTATGATCTTTCTGCCTACTATATCTTTATAAATATTGACACTAAATAGAGGCTTATTTTATATTGCAATCTTGAGGGTGCATGGCTCAGTTGGTTAGAGCGCCGCGTTCACATCGCGGAGATCGCTGGTTCGAGTCCAGCTGCGCCCAGTTTGGCAGCTTATTTTTTAACTTCATTTTTTCTCAATGCGAATTGAGCCGCTCGTAGACTGTGAGCTTTTTATCTTATAAATTGCAGGTAAATCAATTTATGAAATCCATTCTGATTTCTGCACTGTGGCTTTTTTTAGCATTAGCCACCCTGGTCCATCCCGGGGATTGTATTCATTTTGTTTTGCCTGAGCCGGGTTCAGTAATCGATATACCCAGTTGCACATTGCAGGTTAATACAGAATGCGAGAGTATAAAAAACGTAGAATTTCAGGCTAGATATTTTAAAGCCGACAATGACACCCCGGTTATATCCAGTCTGGGGATCATATCTCGCCCTCCCTTTAAGCTGGTTTGGGATGTTTCAAAGATTCCAAACCAACTACTTTCAGGTGTGTCATTTCTGGCAGAAGCCACATTCAGTAAAGATTCAGCAGAAACAGTGAAGCGCGAAGGTATTTTTTTCATCCACCAGAAAGTAACCCGTCCATCTTTGATTATTCCTTATGAATTTTCAGGCACAAAAGAGCTGTTAACCGACTCCATTGTTTTTACCCCTCCGCGTTCGGCAATGGCAATTGCTGGTTCGATTTATTGGAATGAAAAAGATCTCACGGTTATAGTTGATGTAAAAGACCCTCTGTTTTATGTCAATATGACACGGGAGAACCTGGCAGGTTTGGGTCTGGAAGTGCTGATTGATCCCAGCTCAGGCAGAAAACCCTACCCTCACAAAGATGTTCATATTTATAACGTTCCTCTTTACGGTAATGCTTACCGTATGATTTACAAGCCAGTTTATGATGATTCCGGTGGGTTCACACTGGCTTCAAAGAGTATCCCTGGTGATTTCAACGTGTCTATAGAGAAGGGTGATTTTAAGGGATTTAAGATCTGTTTTCCCATACCAATAAAAGAATTCTCTGATTCTCTTCCAAAATCATTTGGAATGAACCTGATTGTTAAAACCTTAGGTGAAGGTAACCAGGTTGTTAGAACCCCTTGGGTAAATGGAAATGTCCTGGAAGCGTACAGCCCTTATATCTGGGGTACAATCAGTTTACAACCAAAACCATTCTTTAAAAACCGCATACTTATGTGGAGTATTTTTTTTGTTGCCGGCTTTATTTTCACTTTTATTATTTACCAGATATTGCTCTCCTTCAAGAAGCCACAAAAAATCGTCCGGTTTGAAAGGTCCGAAGCCGAGCAGCAGCAGTTTGATAGGGTTAAAGAAGCACTCGAAGGCAAAGTAACTCAGAAAAATCTCTCAAATGACCGTTTTGCTCATGAGCTTAAGATGTCTTACAAAAGATTAAATAAAATGATCAGAAAATTTACCGGAATGTCTTTCCATAACTATCTTATGTTCATCCGTACTGAAATAGCCCTGGAGCGTTTACGTTCATCACACAGCAGCGAAGCCTCTATCGCAGAATCATGCGGTTTTAGCTCGGTGCATGAACTTGAGAAGTACTTTTTTAAGTTCCACCGCACTACACCATTTAAATATCGCAGTCAACAACAAATTTCCTGATTTTTCCAGAGAACCTAAAAAAAGGATACTCCCGCCACCGGAACTGAGGTGCTTTTCAGCCATCCGAAGAGGTGATATTATGGTGTATTCGGTGCAATGCTCTCTGAATTTCTATGTCCAGTTGATTTTTGTCGTACGGCTTAGTGAACCATTTATGAATCTTCATGCTCGTTATGCTTTTTTGCTGTGGGGAATAACCGGAAACAACTATAACAATCAGATCCTTCTTTAAAGAACGCAGAGCCATAATTATTTCGTGCGGATTCTCATTTCCAAGTTTCCAGTCCATGATCACAATTTCACACTTTCCAATATAAGCACGTAGCGCATTAACAGACTCCTCCTTGTTGGAAGCTTCGATAATCGAATACTTGAACTCTTTCAGAAAAATCTTTAACACCTCTCTTATCTTAGGATCATCATCCAAAAGCAAAATAGTGGTGGGCAATCTGAATGAGAGAATGCTTTTTGTATCACTCTCGAAGCTTTCTTCATCACTGATTGGTAACTCTATACGAAATACAGTTCCCTCATAATCGGTTTTTTCCACAAAAATATTGCCATTATGGAGCATAATAATTCTTCTAACCAGCGCCAGCCCTAAGCCAGTTCCTTTTCCAGGGTTTTTTGTGGTGTAAAATGGATCAAATATTTTTTCAGTAAGCTCATGTGGTATCCCTGTTCCTGTATCCGAAACCCGGATTACAACATTTTCGTTGTTCCCGTCTGCCTGAAGAGAAGAACAGGAAACCAATATCCTGCCCCCATCCGGCATCGCATCTCTGGAGTTTCCGATCAGATTCTGAAAAACCCTTTTTAAATAATCGGGATCACCCTGGATCCAGACAGGGCTATCCAATGTTTCATAAGTAAGTGAAAAATCTGGCCCCAACTGATTACTACACTGAGTAACTAACGATTGCAGGAATGTGTTAAGATTTATCACCTTGTAATCAAGAGGCTTTTTTCTTCCCAGCGCAAAGAGTTCCGAAACAAGAAACCGGGCATCTGACATGGTTTCTTTTATCAGTTCCATTTTTTTAATGGTCTCACTCTCCTGGCTCTGTTTTTCCACTTGTTCGGTTATATCGCTAACCGATTGAAGTATATTATTAAAATCATGAGCCATTCCACTGGCCAATGTTCCCAATGATTCCATCTTTTGATATTGAAACAGACGGTTAACCATTTCCTCTCTCTGAGAGATGGCTAACTCTCTGTCGGTTACATCTGAGATGATGCCATCGAACGCAGCATTGCTTGATTCCTTATCTACTGATTGAAAAACGCAGTCTACAAACTTTCTTACTCCATTGAAATCAGAAATTTCAAAAGTACCCTTAATCCAGCCTTTGTCCAATTTAAGCACCGATGGATTTATCAGAAAGCTGCGTACATTCTTTCCAACAATCACCTTTGCCGGAATTCCCAATAACGCATGACTAGCCATATTTGCCCACAGAAAATTACCATGACTGTCCAGCGTGCAAAGCATCTCCGGAAGCCTGTGTACCAGGTTGTGATAGCGGATCTCAGAGCTGATTACCTGCTGAATGGTATGCGAATTATTCCTGGAAACTACAGCTACCAGACCTGCAATAGTCATCAGAAGTACCAAACGGAAAAGATAGTCACTTGAAAAAGCCACAGAGAGAGAACTGTTATAGGAATAAACAAAATAAAGTATCGAATAACCAGTAACAGATAATAATCCGCAAAAAATTGACAGACTAGCTTTGTGATGTAATGCGGTAAAGGTAATCACTATGAAATAAATCCCGAATATGGCACTTGTAACCATATTAAATCCCATCCCATTCACATAATAAGACCACAGAATCGCAGTTATTACCATTACATCCATGAATATGAGCACAAAAGTAAAATGGCCCCGATGGAGTCTGAGATTTCGGTGAGTAAGATAAAGACTGCTGTAGGTAATAAGAAATATGATTGAAAGGGACTGAATTAAGAAGGCCGTAGGTGAGGTTTTACCTAACAAGATACCAAAAATTGCTACTACTGCATATAGGACACCTATTGACAAACGAATCCATGACAGCCATCTTTCCGACCGCACTTCAGCCATTAAAATGGTCTGAGTTTTTCCTAAAAAATTTTTCTGAGTTTCAAAAGTCATCGACTACAATACCTTGCCCTTTCTCAGAATAACATCTCCCATGTTTCTCTAAATCCGGCAGATCTGCAAAAAGCAAACTTGTCCAATTGTTCTGCCTCTTAATTTTACCTTTAATTCCACCACAGGTTCAATACTCATTGATCCAGCTCAAGTGTCCAGCATAATTCTCACCTAAGCTGTAAAGCTATTTTCCGAAGCAATATCCACATTTTGAGCATCAAAACTAAAAATAACTAATAGTAATGTGATTTCAAAAAAGCTTGTGCTGTAAATACAGACTGCCCTACTGGATTTTTTATTGGTCCGGACTGTTTAAAGTAACAGCTTAGCCCTGATTAGTTACTATAAAAATATCGCAACTACTCAGCTTTTTAAACAAATAAAAATCAGAACCAAAAGAAATGAAACCAGAAATAGAATATCTAATCAAATAATCCCTAAAGAAAGAAGTGTTTTTTCATTTCCGATTCTTCATTTAGATATTTTTTTCGCCTGCCCACCGTACTATTGTATAAGGAAGGCCCACCGTACTAAGGTATTAAGGGATTACTTCTGATTAGATATTGTTTTGATATTATATGTACCTATTTTTTCCGATTTGATATTATTATTTTATTTTTGCTACCCAGATACCTGAGTAGTTACAAAATATTAATATTCTTTCCAATAAAAACCATTGCTTCTAAAATAAATTGATTTGTTCTGACAAGTTATTCTTACATTTGTACCCGTTGTTCTTAAAAAAGAGAGCACTGATTCTGCCGGATGATTATATGGATTGTCCTGACCACAGGAAATTATGGTGAATCCAGGGTTTGCATAACCGAGAAATACTCTGTTAAGTGACCCAGCACTTCCATGATGTGGAAATATGAGTATATTGCAATAAAGCGATTCTTTATAAAGGTTTGCAATTCTTAGGGCAGTTGAAGAATCGATATCAGAGGTAATCAAAACATCATTGCCCTTGAAATTTATGATAAAAGCCAGGCTATACCTGTTTATTATTGCTGAATGTAGCGGTAATGATTCATCTAATTTTGACGGAGGCCAGATACAGCGGATGCAGGTTTGCGGAAGACAGCCCAGTGTGTCGCCCTCACAAATCACCTTCATTATGATTTTTTTATTCCATCTTTTGCATAATGATTTTATATAGGAAGTATCTTCATATTTACTGGTTACGATAATTCCGCTCCAATCCACAGTAGAATCCACAAACTGTAAACCGCCGCTATGATCACTGTCCCTGTGTGAGATAATAATCGCCTGCAAGCCTGGTTTTCCAGCCTTCTTATACACATTAAACCACTCATCTATGCACTGTTCCGGTCCCATATCCCATACCAGACCAAAAGAATTGAGAGTAGCCATCTGACTTAGCCCCTGACCAACATCAATAACCGTGAAATGAAACTCTGGGTCCGGTTCCTGAGTCTGGCAGAAAAATAAGAACACCGCGCTGGTATTAAAAAAGAAACGAAGTTTTTGCTTCAACACTTAACAGCTCTCCTTTTTTTCTGGGATTGATCGATTGTTCAACCTTCAACTGTGAATAATTTTTATCCTGAAGCTTCAGCACTTGTTCAAAACCATACACAAAAGAGCAGCTTTCCCCCTTTGTATGTGAAAACGAAAATGATGGCTGTAGTGTTATGGCAGGGAAAAGATCCAGTTTCGCATTCAGTAAGCCATTTATCGAGTAGTTGTAGTGTCCCTGGCATTGGAGATCAAGTTCATTGCCGATAACGATTTTTTTGCTCAGATAAATTTTTAGCGTATTTCGAAACGAATTGCCTGAAGTATCATTTAAGCCACAGCCAGGAATCAGGCTATATGTAAATTTTTGTTTGAAACGGGGTAGTGAATTTGTAGTAGAAACTCTGAAGCATACTCTCTCTGTTTTCTGTCCTGTGAATTCCACATTTATCGCAGGAGTAATGGATAACCATCTTTGTAAGTAATGTACAGATTGAACGGAAAGCATAGATACAATCTCTGTTATCTCCTCTTTATTACCCTTTAACTTGTGCACCATATAGCTGCATGGCGCATTAAAGCCTTTCGGCAGAAATGCAAAGGTGAAGTTAAGCCTGTTACGGTTTAGTTTGTATCTGCTTTCTATAAGAAAAGGGATGCTGCCAGGATTGTCGATATCTGATCCACTTTGAATCTCCATGCTCAGGGTACTAAGTTTCAGTTTAATTCCGCAATGAGCATAATAGCTGTTTTCTTCATACCCGTAAAGACTTAAAAGACTGATACCTGAATTAACAATTATCTCATCACTTACTTTTATATTCAAAATAGCACCGCCAGATGCTTCTGTTTTTCTTTTATGAAAAAATGCAGTAGCAGAGAATAAACTTAAAATCTCTTTTTCTGGCTCTGCGATCTGGACCTTGGCTCCATTCCAGGTTCTGGCACTACCAAATAGCCAGTTATTTGCCCTCGAATCATTAGAAGCATCTGTGGGGTGAAAGTATCCGTAAAAAAGCCCTTTGTCAAAAAACGTTCCAAAATTTCCAATTTGAAAGCTACACTTATCACTTGGGACATAGTTAATTGCTCTGCGATTCAGGCGTGCATAATCATTATTGAAAACAATGCGGGTATCAATTTTAAATGACTCCGAAACATCTACAGATAGATTTGCACCATGAGAGAACTCCTGAGATGTATTATTATTGCGGATGGTAAAAGCAGCTTTTACCCTGAAATCAACCGTTTTTATATCAAACCTCAAAATCGGTTCGAATTGTTCAAGAGCAGGATAATCCTGAAAAAAACGGGCAATAGCAGCTTGATCCCAAGGATCATATTTTTTCAGGAGATCTTTTGCGAGCGGGATATTAAAGGAAAGTTGTGGAAGCAATTCCAGAAGTATTTTCAGTTCACCCTGTGGTACATCGATGGGCTGACTGTAAAAAGGTTTAATCAGCTCGAAGAATTCTGCATCCAGTTTTCCATCTGCAACCAACCTTATACCGACCCATTCGTTCTGAGGGATTATAAAGAAATTGTCAGAACTCAAATTATTGAGCGTTAAAAAGCTGCATATTATAAAAATACTGGATCCCATTAGTTGAAGATTTTCTATTTTAAAGGGGGAGAGAAAAATGAATAACCAAATTCTATGCCAGAAAATAAAACACCTGAAGAAAATGGCTGTTTTAAAGTAGCATATAGATTATATTTACTCTGTATTTGGCAGTCCCAAATCTCACCCGAGTGTTAAAAGTATAATGGCAAATTTTTCTCCTTATATAAACACCATTGTTTGTGTTTTAATATCAATATTTTCTCTATTAAAACTGGGTTTTACTACCGAGACTTCAGTAAATACAGTAGAGGCTGTCAGACCTCAATTTGCACTGGTTTTAAGTGGAGGTGGTGCAAAAGGTCTGGCTCAGATCGGAGTGCTTAAAGCTCTGGAGGAAGCCAGACTGAGGCCTGATCTGATTGTAGGCACCAGCATGGGAGCGCTGATAGGAACTTTATATGCAGCAGGTTATTCTCCTCAAACAATAGATAGCCTGGTTAAAACGGTTCAGTGGAATCATATTTACAGTAATATCATTAACCGTAAAAACCTCTTTGTAAGTCAGAAAAGCGAACCTAGAAACTATCTGCTGGAGTTACGTTTTAACCACAATTTCAAGCCCTCACTTCTTAGCCAGTCTTACGGACAACAGTTCTACGATCTTCTGATCCCTATGCTGGCCGATGCGCAATTGCAGTCAAACGGTAATTTTAATAATCTTAGAATACCTGTAAGAATCATTGCCACCGATCTACTTACAGGAAAAAAAGTAGTTTTCTCAAAAGGAAATCTGGTTACTGCAATTCGCGCCTCCTGCTCAATTCCCCTTATTTTTTCTCCGGTTGAGATGGACAATATGCTTCTGGTTGATGGTGGGTTATCATCGAATATCCCTATTGAAACCGCTCTCGATGAGAATGCTGAGCTCACGGTAGCTGTCGATGTTACTGCTCCATTGTGGAGTAAAGATGATCTGGATAATCCAATACGGCTGGTCGATCAGATTATAGCCGTAGGAATAACCCATCAGAAAATACAGGAAAAAAGCCTTGCAGACATCCTTATAACTCCTGATCTCAAATGGTTCAAAAATACCGATTTTGAGAACATTGATTCCTTAATTTCTGCTGGATATCAGGCTACAGTGGCTCAATTAGCACAAATAAAAGATCGACTGGGCAGTATTGAGAATATCTCATATCAGAAAAAAAGCCTTCAACCAGCTAAGCCGGTAATAGTTAAAAACATCACTATTTCTGGAAATAAAACCACCTCTGCTCGTCTGATCCGAACTGCCGCTGCAATAAAAATCGGTGACACACTTTTCTCTGATCTTTTTCAGAAATCTCTATCCTCACTATATTCCACCGAACTTTTTCAGTATGTGAATCTTGAGATGGATAATGCAGGCAATCTGGAGATAATTATTACTGAGAGACAGCACTGGAGAATGAGAGTGGGCTTGCGTTTCGATGAATTTCATTTAGGTGAAGGTTTCTTTGAACCTGCTTATGAAAACCTCTTTGGTTTAGGCTTAAACTCAAATCTGCATATCCATCTTGGAATGCGAAGAGAAAAGTATGCCTTGGAATTCAAAGATAATCAGCTCTTTACCTCCAATTTTTCCAACACTATCAATCTTCAGTTCTTCAGCTCCAGGGAGAGAATAATTCAGCGAGAAATTTATAGAAGCCTTGATGGCACTACTCCCGATACTATCAGACTTCAGGAGAGAACTCTCCGCAAATCCGGCATTAGCGGGCTCATAGGGACCCAAATAGGCAGATGGTCGCATCTTTGCGCCGGAATCCGTCTGGAACGGTTTAGAATACAACAATCTGACCAAAGCGCTATAAAGGATCTGCTGGGAATCGGATTAAAACAGACTCACCCCTATTTTGTAGTAAAACTGATTATTGATACTATGGATAAATTTCCATTTCCCACAACAGGATCTAAGCATTACCTCACCGCTGGGGTGACCGGAAAAAAGGAAAGCAGTATTACCATCCATAGCAGTTTAGGCAAATATTTCACCTTTGCCAATTACCACACCTTCTTTCCTCAGCTTAGACTTTGCTGGGCCAACAGAGCACTATCTGAAATAGAACAGGTCAGCCTGGGAGGAGCGGTTACAGAAGAAAGATTTAGCGATATCAGCGTCTTCAATAACATTCCTTTCATCGGCCTGCCTCCACTAGCCTTTCCTGGTGACATTTTAGGACTCTGCCACCTGGATTACCGTATACAGATTCAGAGATTTTTTCACGCACAACTGATAGCAGATTGGGGTTATACCTGGCAGGCAGAAAACTTTCACTATAAAACAGCTTTGAAAGACTTCGCTAAAAATGCACTTCTGGGTTTGGGAGTAGCTTTTATATGTGAGACCCGCGCGGGACCTTTCCGTTTTGGCTACGGTCAGCTTCTCAGCGATTTAAAGCAAATCGATGTGGAATCCAAGCCCCAATTTTATTTTTCAGCAGGACATGATTTCTAAATTTATATTGCTTGTTATAGAGCATTCATTATAGAATTGCATTCACTATATTAGCATATCTTACAGAATTTATTAAAAAGGTATTTCCAGCTTAATACAGGGCTTGAATGCGCCTTGTTTTTGGATGAACCTTCGATTAATTAGAATCAGGGCGTTGCATCAGACTAAATATGCGTATAAGAATTGCGGTAAAACTATTTATAGGATTTCTGGTTGTTATTTTTCTTAATGTTTTCTTTTTTGTTATAGTCTCAAAAATAGAAAACGTTAACATCATTACCCGTATTTTGAAAAAACAGAATGAGATTAAAAACGATATCCTGCGTTTAAAAACCCTTCATCGTATTCAGGGCCCAAGCATTATCAGTTACGAAAAAATCGGACATCCTCAATCAGTGCTCAATTTCCAGGAAACGCAACAGAAAATCATAGCCGTATTTGATTCCATCTGCATAAAATACGATTCAATTTACACTATTGATTCTGCTTTGATACAGCAAACATCCTATAACCAGGTTTTTTCGGTGCCATTAGAGCCACTAAAAGTGATTTTGGATACTATCAGTATCTTTAATAATATTTATTCAAACATGTTTGACAGTATCGTTCAAAGGAAACCAACTGGAAATAAAAAGGCTGGATGGAAAAATCTGCTTAATGATGCAGACAACCACATCTCTTTGGCACTGGATTCTGCAGAAGCCGTAATAGATCAGCAGACAAACCTTAGAATTAAAGATGTAGAGATCAGGGTCAACAACATAAAACAGATTACTATAGCCATAATTGCCGGAGTTACTTTATTTGCCATCATCTTTGCATTCTTTTTCTCTCAGTCTGTAACTAACGCACTACGCCGGCTCAAAGAATCAGCCAGTACCATTGGCAGAGGTGATTTCAATGTGGCACCCTCAGGTTATCCAAATGATGAGATCGGAGATCTGGCCACAGCATTTTTTGAAATGGCCATTGATCTGAAAAATACCCAGGAAGACCTCATTAAATCGAAACGACTGGCAGCTATAGGTGAGGTGGTTGCTTCTGTTAACCATGAAATAAATAATCCCCTGATGATTATCTCCGGGAATGCTCAATTTCTGGAGATGACCATGGAGGGCTATCCTAAAGAAATGCTGGAACGGATTCATACAATTCTGGAAGAAACAGAACGCATTTCAAAAGTAACCCGCAAACTTCGGGAAATTAAAAACCCAGTAGTCGAAGACTACACCTCAAGCGGTGAGCAGATGATTAATCTTGACAAATCAACTCAATAGTACCGGGGAGCATTGCATCAACCATGTCTTGGATTAAACATTGGGGAATCGCACTTGAGATTCTGACAATATCACTCTGTTGTTGCTCGCCCAAAATGGTCACATTCGAACAACAGATTTTAAATGAAGCAGATTCGCTTTTCCGCGAGGGAAATTACGAGTACGCCAAAGTTAAATATGCCAAAGCCAAAGAAATTAAACCCAAATCAGACGTAGCGAAAACATCCCAGTACTATCTTGCTTTTATCAATGTTTATTATGATAATCCATTTGCAAACTGGGAAGCTGCACTCAGGGAATTCAGAGCCTTTGCAGCCCTTTATCCCGATGACTCCAGAATCGGAGAGGTAAACTCGTGGATCCGGTTGCTGGTTGTCATGCAAACCTTTAAAAAAGAATATCAGGGAACCACCAATAAACTAGAAGAGCTCAGCAAAAAAGAGCCGGCCCCCTGCCCTCCTCCTGTCCCAAGAAGAACCAATGTGGACATTATCACTGAATCACTGCGAAATTGTCTAGAAGCAAAAGACTCCCTGAACAGAAAAGCAAAAGAATTCGAGAATGTGATTCTTGACCTGGAGAAAAACTGCCTGAAGGCCGGTAAATAAGCTATCCACTTATGAAAAATAATCTTTTCAGAAAAGAAATACCTCTGGTTAAAACCGTTGTGGTAAAAACTGGCAGCAGGATTCTTACCTCCAGCGGCCACGAAAAGCGGGTAAAAAGACTTGTCGAAGATCTGGTTACTCTTCAAAAAGCGGGCCTTCGCATCATCCTGGTTTCTTCTGGGGCAATAGCTCACGGGATGCGGGCACTCGAATTGACAAAGCGTCCTGCCACAATCCCTTTGCAGCAGGCTTGTGCAAGCATCGGACAAAATAAACTCATGCAAATGTATGAAAAACACTTTGCATCACATGGAGTAGTTATCGGTCAGGTTTTACTGACCTGGGATGATCTGCGCAGTAAAAAACGCTATCTTAACCTTCGTAACACTTTTTTTCAGCTTTTGGACCATGGAGCGATTCCCATAGTCAACGAAAACGATTCGGTTGGCGTCGAAGAGATCCGGTTCGGAAACAATGATGTACTGGCTGCACAAGTTGCCTTACTCACTCAGGCCGATCTGTTTGTCAACCTTACCGATGTGGGAGGCCTATATGACAAAAATCCACATACCGATAAATCCGCAAAACACATCCCGGTTGTATCGGAGTTCTCCTCATCTGTTCACAAACTGGCAAATGAAAAAAAAAGCGAGATCAGCGTGGGCGGAATGTCAACAAAACTCAAAGCTGCGGAGATAGTAACCAGAGCCGGTATTTTTGCTCTGGTGGGTGATGGTTTTGATAAACGGCTTACCGATCTTCTTATCCGCGAAGATTCTGCCACCCTTTTTCTGCCTCAGAAACACAAGATGTCCTCCAGACACCGCTGGATTGCCTTCTCCGGACAATCATCCGGTTCACTTATCATTGATGATGGTGCCCAACGGGCTATTAAAAATCGGGGAAAAAGCCTTCTGCCGGCAGGAGTTAAAGGAGTCAGAGGCTCATTCAAATCCGGGGATATGGTTGATATATCTACTCAGGATGGAAAAGTCCTGGCCAAAGGCCTGGTCAACTATTCTGCTGAAGAAATCCTCAGAATAAAGGGTTTGAAAAGTACTGAAATCAAAAATGTACTGGGAAAAAAAGAATTCGATGAGCTCGTTCACCGAGATAACCTGGCCCTTCTTTAAAGGTTTTTACTTGAAATGAATTTGTCTTTATTAAACCTGCCCACAATTTGGTTGCCATTTAAAAAGTTCTTTTTTAATTTAACATTACTACTGTAGCTCTTGAAACAAATAACTGGTAAGAGATAAGAAATAATATCTAATCAAATAAGCCGGAGATTAAAAGCAGTTTCTATATATCCAATTCTTCGTTTAGATATATTTTTTTTCGCCTGCCCACCGTCTAAGGTACTAAGGAAGGCTGAATTGATATTTACTTGGATATTATTACCGTGTTTTTTCCTGCTATATAGCTGCAGATAGTTGCAATTTAGCATCAGTTATACACCCTTTACAGGAAATTTTATGAATACCGATCTTAATCAGATGATTGACTCTATTGCGCTTGAGGGCCGCAAGGCTGCTCTGGAGATCCAGAGTGTTAGTGCTCAGAAAATAACCGAAGCGCTTCAAATAATGGCAAAGCTTATAGAAAACGAAGCTTATAACCTGAAAAATGAAAACCGTAAAGATCTTGATGTTGCTAAAGAAAAGGGGCTATCCAGCGCTATGATCGACCGGTTGACCCTCTCTGATAAGACCATTAAAGCAATGATCAACGGACTCAATGAAGTGGCGCAACTAAAAAGCCCGGTTGGAAGTCATTTCGATGAAAGAACTCGTCCCAATGGTATCCGTATTTACAAAATGAGAGTCCCCATCGGAGTGGTTGGTATCATCTATGAATCCCGCCCCAACGTGACAATCGACGCAGCAGCAATCTGCCTTAAAAGCCACAATGCGGTAATATTGAGAGGTGGTTCCGAAGCCATTCACTCCAATATGGCATTGGCCTCTCTTTTCTCAAAAGCGATTCTGCAAGCCGGACTGCCTAAAAGCGCAGTGCAGATTATCTCTACAACCGATCGGGAAGCCGTTGAATTGTTGCTGACCAAAAATGATTATATCGATCTGATCATCCCCAGGGGTGGTGAAGGGTTGATAAGAATGGTAACTGAGAAATCTCGCATTCCGGTCATTAAACACTATAATGGTATATGCCATATTTATGTTGCCGCAGATGCTGATATGAAAAAAGCTGTTCCGGTGATTATTAATTCAAAAACTCAGCGCCCCGGCACTTGCAACGCTATGGAAACGCTGCTACTCGATTCTGGTCTACCCCAGCAAAGCAAACTCCATATCATAAAAGAATTACTGGATAATGGCGTCACTCTCTTTGCCGATCCGCAGGCAGCAAAACTCTCTGCTTCCATCAAAGAAATTACCGAAGTGAACTGGAGAACCGAATATCTAGACCTTCGCTTGTCTGTTCGCATCGTTGATGGGCTGCAAAATGCTATCGATCACATAAACACTTATAGTTCACACCACACAGATTCGATTCTGACTGAATCAAAACAAAATGTTGAAACTTTTTTAAAAATGGTCGATTCGGCTTCCGTAATGGTTAATACCAGCACCAGACTCTCTGATGGAGCCGAATACGGAATGGGTTGTGAAATTGGAATATCAACAGAAAAACTGCACGCACGCGGTCCTATGGGAGTAGAAGATTTGACCACCTATAAATGGATTGTAGAGGGTGAAGGTCAGATAAGAACCTAAAGTTTGTAACCTGGTTTGGTTTTTGTTTAAAAACTTAACATATTTTCTCAGTCTTTATTGTAGAGAATTACATTTTTTTGATATAGTTTAAATGTTTAAGGGAGTGAATTTTTTATGAATCTGCTGGATAAAGTTAAATTTGATGACAAGGGACTGGTATCTGCGATTGCTCAGGACAATAGCACAGGTGAGGTCCTTATGCTGGCATATATGAACAAAGACACCCTGGCCGAATCTTTAGAAAAAGGTGTTATGATCTACTTTAGCCGCTCACGTCAAAAACGCTGGTTTAAGGGTGAAACATCAGGACATGTGCAGAAAATTCAGGAAGTATATATCGATTGTGATGGAGATGCATTGCTTTTTAAAATCGATCAGTCTGGTGCAGCATGCCACGAAAACTACTATTCCTGTTTTTTCCGCAAAAAAGCAGATGACCAATGGAGTATCGTGAAAACAAAGGTCGAATAACAATTTTTCAAAGGATTTACTTTGATTAACTTTGGCTTTTCACCTCATATTGAAATCTCCCTGGATAATGTTCTTCATAATCTAAAACAGATTCAATCCTTAGCCAATCCGCACGATAATGACATTATGGCGGTAGTAAAGGATAACGCCTACGGCTGTGGTGCCTCTGCTATCGCCGATATACTTGAAAAGCAGGGTGGTGTTCGTTTTTTTACTGTTGCCCGTTTTCAGGAAGCTTGTTCGCTGAGAAGTTCAGGTATCACCAGTCCGATTCTTGTGCTTGGGAAATCTACTCCTGCTCAAATAAAGGACGGATGGAATAAAAGGATCATCTTTACTCTAAACGACCTTTCCGATCTAAAGGACTGGATCAGTAACCAACTGGAGATTCGCTTTCATCTGAATATCGACACCGGGATGGGGCGACTGGGATTGCTCCCTTCTGAGATCGCCACCTTCTGTGAGCAACTTAAATTTATACCCAGGCTTAACTTTGAAGGGGTTTTCACGCACATGGCCCGCGCTGATGAACCCCAGACTCTTTCGGTTAACCACCAGCTCTCTATTTTCCGTCAGGCTCTGGCTTATATCCGATCTCAGGGGTTAAGCCCTCAGCACATTCACTTCGGAAACAGCGCCACTCTGATGCGCTTCGATATTAAAGAGTCTACTCTGGTAAGGCCAGGAATCGCTCTCTATGGATGTAATCCCGACCCTGGACAGAAATTCCCACTGACCCTTCGCCCAATTGCATCTTTAAAAAGTTCAGTGGTTAAATTAAAACAAGTACCATCCGGAACTGAAATCAGCTATGGCGGCAACTACAAAACCAGTTCTACCACCTGTATCGCTACTATTGCTCTTGGCTATGCTCATGGTCTTCCCCGATTTCTCAGTAATCAGGGCGAAGTGCTCATTAAAGGGAAAAGATACCGCATAGCAGGGAATGTAACAATGGACTATATTATGGTGGATGTTGGTATTGATCCGCACATCTCGATTGGCGATGAGGTTGTGGCAATGGGGTTTCAGGGTGATGATTGTATCAGCCCCGATGAGATCGCATGCCTGGGAAATACGATCGGTTACGAGGTGCTCTGTCATTTAAGCACAAGCATAGATAAAATTTACCTTTTGAATAACTCAATCGTACTACATGAAAATGGTTCTGGTTTTTAAAGCTTTTTAGCACAAAAAATATGGATTTAATTCGACAGGAAATCAAAGACGGTGTAGTGGTAGACTGCAAGGGGAAACTGATTTGGATCATTTTAGATCAAAAATGCAGGTCTGAGGGGAAATGCCATGCCGGATGCGGTGGATGTGATGAAGCAAAGCCATCTTTAAAAAAAAGAGTCATCCTGAAAAAATCGATGCCATTTAAAACAGGTCAGAAAATTACCCTGAAAATGCACATTCTCAATGAGAACATTGCAGCATTGCTGGTTTTTGGTATTCCGGTTTTAATGGCACTTTCATGCGCTCTGATGTGGTATCTTTATTCCCCCCAGAGTGTAGAATCCCCTCTGGCGCTATTAACTACTGCTTTAGCTTTTACCTCAGGTTTTCTGCTTGTCTGGGTTATCGATACCATTTTCAGCAAATCATTTCCACCAACAATCATCCTACCCAACCCTGAGCAGGAGTTGGCTACATGATGGAAGAATATCTGGATTTTCCGGAATTTATTGATAAAGTTCAGGGTCTTATAGAAATAGGGCTTTATGATGAAGCTCTGGCCCAGTTGGATGAATACACAGAACTTAACAGTGAAGAGTGGGAAATCTATTATTTATATTCGCGGATCTTTACCGAACAGAATCTTCCTGAAGATGCCGTTTCCTACCTTCACAAAGGGCTCAATCTCGATAAAACCAATGCAGACTGTCTCTTAGGCCTCTATTATGCTTATTCCATGATGAATCAATCAAAAAAAGGAAGCAAATACCTTTTAAGAGCCTATAAACTTCATCCGGAAAATGAAGCCGTTCTTTTATCTTTAGTCTGGTATTACACCGAAATAAACGAACCACAGACTGCTATCCAGTTTTTCGAACTACTGCATAGACGCGGAACCATTAACCCCGATGCCTACAGAAATGGTGCTCTGGCCTACCAGCGCGCCGGTCAATATGACAACGCAGAACAGTGTTTCAAAACCGCCCTGGAACTCAATTCAGGTTTCGATGAAGTGCGGGATCTTCTGGCAGATCATTACCTGATGCTTGAACAACCCACTAAAGCTATCGAGCTGTATCAGGAAGCTTTGGAGAAATCCCCACGCAATATCCGAATCCTTTCCAGACTAATTTTCTGTTATTCACAATCCGATCAGACCGAGCATGCCATCACTTTAGCAAAAGAGTCCATCCGGCTCTACCCCAACTCCCCTATCGGATATATTGACATGGCCTATATTCATCTAAACCTTAATGAATTCAGTGAAGCCATTGAGTATGCAGAACGGGCTCTGGACATCTCGCCTCTGGACCAGGAGGCTTTCAGAATTCTTGCCCTTTGCTATTCCGGTAAAAAGGATTTACAACAATCTCAAAAGGCTTTTGAAAAAGCAATCTCCCTTGATGAGACGAACTCCGAAATTATTCGTGACTATTACCATCACCTGAGGGAATCCGGACAATACGAGCAAATGACAATTTGGATCAACAAAGCAATCAGTATCGAATCTCCATATTGCATGGAAGATTACTGGTTTATGGCAGATTATCACCGGGAAAAAGGAAATGACCTCAAATCACTTCACTTTCTGAAAATGGCTTACAAAAGCATGCCTTCTGAAAAAGAGCTGATCCCACCTATTGTGGATATTCTTTTAAACAAAGGGCATACCGGCTTTTCCATTCCATTTCTGCTTCATTATGTAAAAAAGAGCGGATGGAATGAAATTATGAACGAATTTGCACAGCACAAAAGACTCAAAGGTAAACGGGCTCAGGAAGGACTCCGTTTTCTGCGTTTCTTCGGACAGCGAATTCCTGATTATCGGAGATATATCTTTAAAGTTTATATCAGAAAATTTATCATTATCTCTCTATTTTTCCTTATGGCTCTGGCAGTACTACCCTGCTATCTGCTCTTTGGAAACTCCGGTGCTTTGGGAGTTGCCATTGCCTGTGTGATCTCATCGGTCTTGTTTACCGCTATCCGCTTTCTTGCCTTAAAAGAAATCTGGTGCTTTCGTAAACTGATACATGTTTTTTCCTGAAGCAGGTTAATTATGCAAAAAAAACAGGATCTGGTACTGCATATCTGCTGTGCACCTGATGAAGCCTGGGTGCTTCACTCCTTACATCATCAATTCAACCTCCACTGCTTTTTCTGCAACCCTAACATTTCCCCTTTGAGCGAATATGAACTTCGGTTAAGCGAAGCAAAAAAAACCGCTGAAATTTACAGTGTACCATTTTACCATGATACCTATGAACCTACTTGGTGGGAAAAGGCCATTGCTCCTCATGTTGACACTCCCGAAGGAGGACTTCGCTGCAGTCAATGTTTTCTTCTTCGGCTACGCAGAACCGTCAGTTTCTGTCAGCAAAATGGGTTTATAAATTTCACCACAGTAATGAGTGTCAGCCCTCACAAAAGAATCTCCATGCTCAATGAAGCTGGTTATTTAGCAGCTTCGGAATTTGGATGTATTTATGAGCCTTTCGATTTTAAAAAGAAAAACGGATTTCTCTACAGTATAAACCTGAGTAAAAAGCTGGGCCTTTACCGTCAGGATTATTGCGGATGCCGACTTAGTAAACTTGAGCGGGAAAATCGCAATAAACAGTTGCAGTCAAAGGTATGAGTGCATGATTTACTGATCACTTTTTTGATCTTTATACCAGATTTCGCAGGTAACTTAATCAAAAATAAATCAAGATAAAATAAGTTCGAAATTCGAAGCACGAAATCCGAAATATGAACAGGAATGGAAAAATGAACAAGAACTAACTGTTAAAATTAAGCTGTCTTTGTAACTTCTTATTTCTTTTTAGGATTTTGTAATTTGAAATTTGTTTAGGATTTAAGAGTTGTGAATTGGAATTTGCTTCTTTGTCAGATACTCTTTCTGATTATATCCGATTGCTGGACTGATTGTTTTTATCTGATTATTTCCGATTCTAACTGAATTGTTTCTGAGTTCTTGCCAGATATTTGTTTCAAGGGCTACAGTAGCAACAATTCTTTTTACCTTAATACGGGGCTTTAAATATGAGATCTGTTGAAAAAATCACATCCAGTCTCATTAATCTTTTCAGTAAAGATGCTCAACCGCCTCTGGTACGTGCCAGCTCTACAACCAGTCCAACTGAATCTTCAAAGCTCCCCTATTCCGCTCTTCAGAATGATTCTGAACCTTTGCAAATCAGCGCTGAATACAAGCAGGCTTTATCCTGTGTAAAAAAAGGAAACCAGGCTGTGTTTGTAACTGGCAAGGCTGGCACTGGTAAATCAATGTTTATCCGTTTCCTTCGTGAACAACTGGGAAATGATATTCCGGTTGTGGCTCCAACCGGAATTGCAGCTCTGAATGTGGGTGGTCAGACTATACACTCGTTTTTTCAGTTTCCTCCCCGTATTGTAAATCCTGACGAAATAAGAATATTAAGAAATCATACTTTATTTGAGAACTTGCGATTACTTATAATAGATGAGGTTTCGATGGTCAGGGTTGATCTCATGGATGCCATTGATCTTTCACTGAAATTAAATACCGGCAGAGCGGATCTTCCTTTTGGCGGTGTGCAGATTGTACTTGTAGGAGACCTCCTCCAGCTTCCACCAATAGTTTCAACCGAGCCGGAAATGCGATATCTTTCCAACCGATACAGAACTACCTGTTTTTTAAGTGCTGACTGCATTCAGAAACACCCTCCGGTGGTAATCGAATTGACCAAAGTTTTCCGTCAGCAAGACCAGCGGTTTATCAGCTTATTGTCCAATATCCGGATCGGCGAATCTCTGAAATCTTCAGTTTCTCTATTAAACACATGCTGTTACAGTTATAGTAATTTCGCCCGGAACGGTTGGCTCACTCTGACACCAGATAATGCATCTGCAGACCGGATAAACAACCTCAGGCTTTCTGCTCTTCAGAGTGAACCTTTTGAATTCGAAGGAGTGATATCCGGCAGATTCAATATTGAAGAAACACGGCTGCCTTCACCGAGGATTCTAAAAATCAAAGCTGGTGCATCGGTGATGTTTACCAAAAACGATATCGATCACCGATGGGTAAATGGCACTTCCGGCACAGTCATAAAGATCCGTGAGCCATTTATTACCATTCAGACTGACAAAGGCATATTCGATGTAAAACGTGAATCATGGGAGACCATACAATATGTTTACGATGAAGATTCCGGAAAAATAGTAACCGAAACGATCGGATCTTACACCCAGTTTCCTCTTATGCTGGCCTGGGCAATCACCATTCATAAAAGTCAGGGGAAAACTCTTGACCAGGTGTTTATAGATATAGGTAGAGGTGCATTTGCACAAGGACAGGTTTATGTTGCACTCAGCAGATGCAAGACTCTGGAAGGCATCTCTTTGAAAAAACCTGTCCGTTTATCGGATATAATGGTTGATGCAGTAGTAAGAGAAATTTACCATAGGTTATCCTCCTTTAATAAGAACTCCTGAGCCATTTAATGTCGGAAATAAGCTATTACATTGATTGATGAAAGCCCACTTCTGACAAAGTCGTCACAGCAGCCCTAAAACCACAACAAAGTCGATAATCTCACCTCGAGTTGTCCCTTTTTGGTAAAAATTAACCACTTTAGGCAAATTTGGGGAACGTTCAGTATCCAATGAGATCAGGAATTCTGAATTTTAGTAACTCTGGTGTATTTTTACAGTTGTTACCAACACTTATTGCTCTGCATATTGAAATCAACTATCTTATTGCAATCTTTGAGCACTGTTGCCTCACTAATTTGTCGTTTGCGGTCTTAGTCTTTATAAAAATATTACCATTTAAAACTGGCTCTGGAAGAACTCTTACAAGGTGTTATAATGAAACAACTTATCTTTTATTTAATTTGTGTAGTTGCTTTTTCAAATGTTTCAGCTCAAAGCCAAGAATCTCTTATTAGCAGGTTTGTACCTAACACGGTAGATATCCGTTCCATAGGTATGGGAAAAACTGAAGTGGCAGCAAACTCCGGAAGCAATGCCCTCTTTACAAACCCCTCTTTAATGGCTCTTCAGCAAAAAAGAAGCATAAAAATGGGATCTTCTCTCAATTTTGGATTTGCAAAGGACGAATTTTTAGATGAATTTTCAGATGCCAATGACATTATCATAAAATATGGTTACAAACCCAACATTAAGTTCACTAACTTTTCCCTTTCTTTACCTTTTCACATTCAATTACCATCGTTTCCTTTCTCCTTTGCAGTTGGTGCCGGTTATCAGAATGCTATTGATCTCTCGTTTACCCAATACGTTAATACCAAACAACAGACGACAACGGAAACAATTTTTACTGACAACACAACCAGGTACACTGGTGGTTTAAACACCATAACACCGGGTTTCTCGTTTGCGATATTGGATCAGATCTCTGTTGGAATTTCACTTAATATCGGGCTTGGTAATATGAAGTTTAAAACCACTGAAGTATATGACATTCCTATTACCAATGGAGAAACAGATTCTGTGGTATCAGCAACCGGAAAAGCTTTATACACTACGATTGGAATCTGTGGAAAACCTATGCAAAATCTTATCATCGGCTTGAGCTTTTCTAATTCTTATGAGTGGGAGTGGGATAATTTTGAGAGCAAGGTAAAAACCGATGCAGAAGACAGAAAATATGATTATTATGGCGCAGAATTTACAATTCCTTCAAAATTCTCTGTCGGTCTGGAATACCAGATAAATCCAAAATTCACTATAGCAGCAGAGTATCAAAACAGACCTTTTAGTTCCTTTGAATCAGACAACTTCTACTCTCAGGGTTTCGATTATTACATCGATTCAATGGACCTCCAAGATGGGCATGTGCTACATATAGGAGCAGAACTTATAGCTGGAAAAGCTCCACTGCGTTTGGGATTTTTTATGGAACCTTATGCTATTACAGATAAAAAACTCACCAATAACGGTAATGTTAAATATGATGATAGTCCCAATTATATGCTGGGTGGAACATTGGGCCTTGGAATTCCCATCAGGGAAATCGCATTTATTGATGTCGCAGCACAGTATGGATGTTTAAAAACAACTAACGAAAATTTTAATGCTAAGGGCAAAATAACCAGGTATGATAAAACCCAACATCTGTTAAGAGTTGACCTGGGTATTAATATTATTCTTCCATCAATTAATGTTAATAAGGCTGCTTCTGTTGCACAATAGATACTCTGCCAGGAGCGAGATCGTGCATAATAGGATATGGGCAAAGTACATCCTTTCGGCCCAGCAGATTTTTCTGATTCACAGAACGCCATAACCCCCACTTAATTCAAAGCATTACCATTCGTGTTTATTAGTAAATATCGTTCTTTTGGTTGATTGATATCGATTTTATTGCGTTGTATATTGACATCAATTATCTTAATGCATTGTTTGAGCACTGTTGCCTCACCAGCATGCAGAGCAGGTCCTTAGCTGTCTTCAGTCTCAAAATCTTCACTGAATTTAATGTCAATATTTACATATACAATCAGCATAACTGAGAAATTAATATTATCACTTGCAGATTAACTCTAAATATTTTCCAAGGAGTTGTAAATGAAGTGACTGATGTTTCTGGTAAGCAGTGCAGTTGTTTTCTCTGGTCTTTGTGCCCAGAGTCTCGACAATATGACATCAGTTGTCACCAGAATTGTGCCTAACACTGTAGATGTTCTTCGATAGGGATGGGGAAATCTGGTTCTGCAGGAAATGTTGGCAGTAATGCAATTTTTGTTAACCCTTCATTGCTGGCTCTACAACAGAATGCAAGTATAAAGCTGGGATCCAGCCTTGATTTGGCATATATCAACAATGAGTACACAGACAAATCCAACTCAGATTATGTAGTAAAATACGGATACAAACCAAATTTTAAGCTTTCCCATATTTCTGCAGCATTTCCCTTTCAGCCGAAACACTCATCTGTCCCTTTTTCATTTGCATTTTGGATGAGATCGAAGTGGAAACTAAAAATAACGGTTATTCTAATGATTTTGACATTTCAGGTGGAGAGTTTACCATACCGCTTAATTTTTCCATCGGCTGCGAATACCAATTGACAGAAATTTTTGCTGTTGCCCTGGAATATCAGACCCGTCCATTTGAATCTTATAAGCTGAATGCAGACAGAGTATCCCCTGAGGAGGATAGTGATATAGCCGAGCTTGAATCTTTTATAAAAGCAATGAATTTAAAAAATGGACATGTATTTCATGCTGGTATTGAGATTTCTCTGGGAAACGTTCCATTTCGGTTTGGTTTCTTTATTGAGCCCTACCCGCTCATTTCCGAAGAAATCAAAAGCGGCATTGAAAAGCTATCGGAAAAACCGACCAATATGATAGGAGGGACATTCGGATTCAGTGCTCCTGTCAGCAAAAATGTGTTTTTGGAATTGGCGGGTCAGTACAGACTTCTTAAAAGCACTATCGTTGAGTCCAACCTTTCAAGCCCATCTTCAGGATTGAAAGAATATGAAGAAAAGCGACATCATCTGAGGATAAATCTGGGCTTCAGAGCTGATCTTCCATCATTTTCCTCAAACCAATCTACAAATACGGATATATCTGCCACTGTGCTTTGACCCCACCCCCAGTGCTGCTTAACAATCCCAACCAAAAAACAGCTTAAAAAGAATCTAATACATTTTGCAATGAACTGGTTCTTTAAAGGCTGGTGGCCAATAATACCACCCTTTTATTTACTTTGAGCGATTGTTTGTTAGCTGTAATAAGAAGGGAATCGGTTTTTTTGAAATTGATCGTACTTTGTGAGACTATAATTTTGAGTCCGCCAAGACAATCCAGTTTATTTAATGTTGCACAAATTGATTTTTCCTGCTATAATGATATCAATATTGTTTATAACTTTATTAAAATATTTCCTATAGGCAGGTAATTCCTTTAGAGATGATTCAATTATCATGTGAGTTGGAGCATGCACTTCCTGCCTGTTAGTTATTTTGGTCTTTTGAATGACTCGTCACTTGTCACTCAAAAAATTGACTTTTTCTGAATCTGGTTGTTGCTTTTTATCCCTCAACACACCTATTTTAACATCATGTTGTAGAGTGGTTTGTATTCAACATGCAAAAGATATTCCATCATTTACTATGGATTGGAAACTGATATGAACAAAATAGCTAATTTAATCCTTTTTATCCTCTTAACAACGCTCTCCCTTTACAGCCAATCCAAAAGCATTCTTTTTATCCAGCCTAAAGGCTCTCAATACAAAAAGATGGAAATGGGTATTAAAAGTGGGATAAATAAAACGATTTCAATAAATTCTGTTCACCCCAGAAATGAAGCCGAAATTGTTAGTGCAATAAGTGCTGGTTCACCAGATTTAGTAATCGCTACAGGTATAGAAAACATCAGAATACTAAAAAAAATCCGACAAAAGCATCCTGACATAAACCAAATCCCGTCAATACTGGTTGAAAATAAATTAAAGGTAGACAACAGTTCAAATAGCTGTGTAATTGAGTATGAGACTAAACTAGAACAATATTTAAACCGTTTTGTGTATCTGACTGGGAAAAAACCTCTGAATATCGGTATTGTGTTCTCCTCAAGATCAAGTGGCGGCCTGGTGCAGTCATACCACAATGAGGCAACTCACCTAGGTGTCAATATTCACTCCAAACCGGTCATAATCTCTGACCCGGAAAACAGCCTAAAATCCATAATCAAGAATTTTATTGATCATTATAAAATTGATGGCTTGATTATCCTTAAAGATGATGCGGTGATTAACAATCAGAGTATAAGTACCATTTGGGTACCATTACTAACTCCGTTGCGCATACCAGTTGCAGTTCCATCCGATTATTTCTATGAACTTGAACCACGGATCGGCTCGTTTGCAATACAACCACATTATTCAGAAATCGGCCGTGTAGTTGCTTCGGTGGTAAACGAGGCAGAAACTGGTAACTGGGCTTTAAATCATAAAAGTGTCTATACAGATAAATCAATCTTTTATTTTCGAAAAGAAAATGGGTCTATTAGTAGACAAAATCAGTTACAGAATAAAATCGTCGCTACTTATCATCCCAGAAAGAGTATACCGAAAGTCTCTGAACCTATCGTGATTGCGGAAGCCACTCAGAAACCTGCCACTCCTGAACCAATAAAACTGGAAGTGGAAGAACAACCCATCCATACATCCCCCTCTGATCCAGTTGCAGCAGTTAAAGAAGAGGCTAAAGAAAAACCGGCTGTAGCAGTTAAAGAAGCGACCAAAGAAAAACCAGTTGTATCAGTTTCCTCCAATGTTCAAAGTAAGAAAGCACAGACTTCTACTAAAACCGTTGTTGACAATAAACGTAAGAAAACTGAAGATACAAAAACTGCAAGCAAAACAAATGAAAAGCCTAAACCTTCTAAACAACCACTTCTCAAGGACAAACCGCTTGAGCAGCCAGTTATGCATTTTGCTACAGCAAATTACGAAATCATCATTTCTGCCGACACGACAGTTGTATACAAAGAGCTTACCCCTGATTTTCCGGTCCTGGGAGTTGTAAAAGCAGGAGAACTGATGAAAGTAAAATCAGAGGATAGTCTTTGGTATTGTGTAGATTTTTCGGGGACTTCTGGTTTCATTTTAAAAACAGAAGCACAAATACACTCTGAGGAGAGCCGCTTTGCAGCATCTGTAGCATCAAATCAGACGATGATAACTATCGGAATTTTCACTCTGGCAGTAATTTTGATTCTTGCTTTTTTCCTATCCAGACCAAAAAAACTTCAAATATGCGGGATTAGTTGTCTTTTAATTTCAAAAAAACAAAAAATGGTAAAGTATTCCAATATCAACAACAATAGCATTTCACTTGCAAAATATCTAAAAAATTACGGATTTCAGATCATAAGTTCAAAAAGTCTTAAACAGGCCAGCTCTTTTCTTCATTTGAATATTCCGGAAATCATCTGTGTTGATTGGAAATTTGACCCTGATATTCAGGATAAAATGAATGATATGTTAAGGTTTAAGATGCTGACAGAAAACTTCCTTTTGATCTACTATAATGTCACATCACCTTCAAGCGTTAAAAAGAGTGACTATTTTGATGACAGAACATTCTTTTTTGGTAAAAATCTAACTATTTCCGATCTGAATTCAGTTCTTTCTATGGTTAAGATGAAAGCCGATACACTGACAGAAGATTCTGATGATTCAAAATCGTGTCTAGAAGGAAAAATTACTGAAGAAACTCTCACTGAAATCTTTCAGATGATGGATACCAATAAGAAAACCGGTTGCCTTTCAGTAGAGAATCACCGGCCATTGGGAATGATCTTTTTTGAAGATGGAATCATTACTTTTGCGGTAACGGACAAATTGACCGCAGAAGAGGCTGTTTTTGAATTGCTATCAATGAAGCATGGCAGATTCCAGTTTCTTCCAGATAAGAGACCAACCACCAGACAGATGCAGTTGGACACTTTAGCTGTCTTGATGGAAAGAGCCAAGCTGGATGATGAGGTTCAGACTAGCTTTGAGCCGATATAAGAGTTTTTCTATGGCCGAAATTGGTTTTCGGATGATTAGCGTTTTGGAACATAATTTTCAGAACTATTACTTCGGCAATTAAATGTTTCCCATTTTAATGAACATTTTTTTGAATTTTTCTGTTAATTTTTAAGTGTTCACGAAATATTATTAGTAATAATCAGCGTTTTTTGTGACAGTTGCGAAATTCCAAAATTCATTGATACAAAAAAACAAGCACGAAATTCGAAACAAGAGCACCAAAAAGAACAAGATGTGACTACAAGGTCAAATTTAACTTTTAGTTACTTGAAACACACTTGTCCCTGTTCAGAAATTAGGATTTTGGAATTTTATTAGGATTTAAGAATTGTGATTTGGAATTATCTTCTGTTTGGATATTGTCAGACTATTAGTTGAGATTTTTTTCGATTAGATAGCTGAGTAATAATTGTTACTTCCATTTTTCTATGGAAAACAGATCGCATACTTTTTTTTCGTTGTTTTTCAAATAAAGGCTAATTTTTTCTGCACTACTGCCCTTTTTTACAGCAAAAGCAATGATTCCGGTATTTGCATTTTTAAGAGGGGTAATTTTGAACTGCAACTGAGATGTAGATTTGAAATAGTCTGCAAATATATCTTCAACCATTATACCTGCAATCATATCAAAGGAAAACAAAGAGAGCAGATCTTCCAGCTTAGAAACTCTTTTCAGTTTTGGCTGCACAGGGAAGAACAGTTGAGAAAAAGAGTTCATACCCGTTCTTCCCATAATATCCAAGACGCCTATAACAGTTTCGGAGTTTACAGAATCAGCACTGAATTGCCCTTCGGTGGACAATACCACATAACTCTCAACCGTATTTCCGTTTCGCTCACCATTAAGCAGAATGTCGAAACTGTTAAGTTGCTCCTTAATAAGCATTGTTTTGGCAATAATAGCATCCGGTGGTTCCGCTTTAGTTCTTGAAATAAATTCATTATACCTTCCAAAAACAATAACTTTTACACCCTTCATCAGATCGGTCATAGTATTCTGCATTAACTGGGGGTTGATATTTGAGGGGAAAAACACATATATCTTTTCCATAGCCGAGACACTGAAAATCAGAAAGGCCGACAATAATTGAAATGCAACAATTCTTTTAATCACAATTATAGCTTTCATTTCAACAGTGTTATTTGGTGTCAGTTAGTTTTGTTATTTATATTCAAAGCTTCATTTCTTCAGTATTTTTGATACTTCATAAGTCTTAAAGTCCTCTTTTGGAGCTATCTCGTATGCTTTTTTAATATTGAGTACAGAATACATGGAGATAGCCGGATGAATCATGATTCCGCTATGCTGCCAATCATCTGCTTTCAGATTGTAAACAATTTCAGCAGCCTGCTCACCCAAAGCGACCGGATCAGGAATGACTGCGAATGTACCGAAATTCAATTCAGGATTAACCAGCGCTTCCACTCCAACAATTAGGGGTATCTTCCTTTTTTTTAGCGCAGGAAACCAAATATTACCAAGGTATTCAGGTTTAAGAAGCACATTGTCATTTGGAATCCAGAGCGCATCAACCTTTTCAGTTTTTATAAGGTTTTGCAGAGCACTACCAATATCAAGTTGAATTTTGGAGGTATCATCACTGATTTCTATTCCCTTGATACTGATTTTTTCTTTTGCACAATAATGCGTATGTTTTTTTATAAAATCTTTTAAAGGGTTTCTATAAAGAACACCCACTTTATCAATGGGCTTACTGAACACTCTCCTGAAACTTACAAGTGCAGTAAGCATAGGTGTTTCATAAGCAATAGCGTTAACATTTTCGATTCCGGAGACTGCTCTTTGCACATCCAATGCAAGAATTGTCACTACCTGTATTGATCTTGTTTTTTGTTTGTTTTGATTTGAGAATTTGGCATAAGACCGGATTGCATTATTCCCTATAAGCACCACCGCTTTGGGTAAACCATATTCATCAATTACCGAATCAATATCCCCAATCGAAGAGTTTTCATCTAGCTCAACAACAGAAACAGAAAACTCATCACGTATTTCATTTACAAGACCATTTCTTGCCTGATCGAAAATGCTCCCTTTTGTGGCAAAAACAACGACCTGGTCATTTTCGTAACTCAGGTATCCTGCATCTTGCGCTAAAACAAAGCAGTTAAGCAGTAAAACAAAGAAAAATACACATTTCATACTTTGTTGCCCTTTTCACCAAAAAAACCACAAAGGAGAACTTCTGAAGACTTATCCTCAGAAGCTTTCGATATGGCCAAAAGTTTAAAGCATCTCTTAAAAAGTAACTTTGAACCCTCCATAAAGAGTTCTTCCTTCATTACAAGGTATTCTGCTGCTTAGATCCGAAAGGCCCCATGCAGGCAACCAGACTTCTTCATCAAGAAGATTGTCAGCAACAAAAGTTATTGATAGTTCCTTTATTACTTTTGATTTTATCAGATGATTGAAATTATATGAGCAGTTCAGATTCAACATGTTGAAATTGTTGGTTGTTTTATTAAGTTTTGAAGTGAATCTTTTGTCAAGTGCTTGCCAGTATGAATTGAATGCACTTATAATCAGACCATAGCCTTGGTAACTGAGCCCACCCTTTGCACTGAAAGTCGGAAGAGGTGCAGCGTTCCCTCCGCTATTTTGGTTATCTCTAGATTCCTGATACAGTAATGATCCCTCAATCAACCATTCTCTTGTAATATAGTATTTCCCTTCGCATTCTAAGCCAAAAATTGTAACTTTACCAATATTATCCCATGTTGCTATAGGATAGCGACCAGTTCGATCCTGTATAATAAGATTATCCATTTTGCTATAAAAACCATTTAAACCGAATTGAACAGAACTGTCCTGATAGTTTACTCCAACATCAAAAGTGTTGACTTTTTCCGGTTTAAGGTCCATCGCCTGTATTGGTTCTTCTGGTAAACGGTCCACCATCTGACCACGCATAGTTTGATGGTCAAGGTATAACTCATTAAGACTTGGTGCACGGTATGCAGAGCTATAGAGTGTTTTTATGTTGACATTGTCGAAAGGATAGAATATCAAGCCCGCTCTGGGGTTAAGGTCCACATCAAAATCTTTTACCTTATTTAACTGGATACCTCCGATAGCTTTACACCAATCCCAGCGGTAATCCAGTTGAAGATAACCGGAAAAGTTGATTTGTTCATGTCCTTCGTTAGAGTTCACATTATTTAGAAGATCACTTTCTGTTCCGGTCATATACCCGAAGACTCCGCCAAGTAAGATATTAAAATTTTCAACCGGAGTGAAGTGGTTAGTCTCTTCAACAATGATTTCGTAGGCATCTCTGGCACTAAATGGAAACATCTGCATTTTAAGCTTGGATCTTGTACCTGTGGCATTGATACTGAAAGAGTAGAAGTCATTAAACTCATGTTCAAATCCCAGGTCTGCAAAATATTTTTCCCAGGTTGCTCTTCCTGTTGCATCCCCATAAGGCATAACTTCCGGAGCCACATATTTACATATCTGGAAATCTGGAACAAAATATTGAGTGCTCCACTGGTTTATTGACCCCATCAGCCGCAACCCTTTAAAACTGAGCTCCCCGTACAAACCTGGCCCATAATCAGGGATTGTCACATCAATATTATCTATCCCACCCAATCCTGGAGCCTGCCAGTTAGTGTTCCAACCACCTCTATCTGCATACCTTCCGGAAAAAACCATCCCGAAATCGGCAAATTTATAATTCACATTCGCAAAAACATGATTGTGAAGATCACTTCCCAGTGCACCGGAGACTGTTACACTATTATATTCGGGGCTTTTTGTTACCACGTTAATAACCGCAGAGAAAGCCTGGGAGCCGTAAAGCACAGATCCCGGACCACGGATAACTTCAATTCTTTCTATCACGGTGACTGGAAAAGATTCATAAATTTCACTTTTAATACCACCTTCAAGTACTTCCCTCACAGGCCGTCCGTTAATCAGAAGCAGGATGTGGCTTGATGAAGGCATCACCTGATCCCCTCGGGAAGCGATAACTGAACGGTCAGTCATATATACTGTGGTACCTAAAAAGCTTGGCACTCTCTTCAAGACATCACCAAGAGTTGTACCCCCGAACCGTTTAAGCTGATCCTGGGTAATAACCGAGATTACTCCGGGCGCATCTGAAATGCTCTCTTCACTTTTTGAAGCAATCTTCACCTTGATATTAACAAGATCTTCAAGGCTCATGTCGGTTCCTCCCAAAGACATCTCCTGTTCATTTGCGGAAGAAACAGACAACAATAAAAAAACTGAAATAGCAGAAGAGATCCGGCACTTCTTTTTTTGTATATGGTTCATAACCACTCCAAACGTTTGAAAACCAGGTGATCGATGATAAGTCGATTGTTTGTAATTCAGTATGAAAAGTTTCAGAACAAAATAATTACGATAATATCATTAATAGAGAATAAGCATCAATGGAAAGAAAATGATTCTATTATCAGATCAATTTAAATTAAGTATTATACGAGCAAAAATCAAGATAAAATCTACATTGTTGCGTATTGCATGCCTGCTTGATAATATTCGGATAAGCTGAATTTATTTTATCAAGTAATAAAATTACTCATATTTACCTCCCTAGATGGCTCTTCTGTTGTTGATTTCTTTTTCCAGTTGCGATTGTTGGCTTAATTTTAGTCACCACTTTTGAGAAACCCGATATGATGATCTATTAACATTTATTGATACATTTGTTTTAATAATATATTCAGATGAAGTTGTGGTCAAGCTCTTTTGCCTGATTTTACAGTTTTTTTAGTAAATACTAAGCTATCTAATGGCATGAATATAAGGTAATAATAATAACTAAGAATAAACACGAAATTCGCAATAAGAACAATAATGCAAACAAGGGCTAACTGACAAACTTTAGCCATCTTGAAGCATTCTTCTTCAACACATTGATTTATATGTAGGTTAGGCTTTATTGTGCAAACCTCTATGGCATCATCCTTATTTTACCTAAATCAATAGTATTAATTTCTTCAAGCTTATGTATCCTAAAGCAGCTACCTTCCCTTTGTATCCTCCTCCTCTTTCTCCCATACTGAGTTTGTCCAGTGTTAATTTACCACTATCAACCTCTGGTAAATAGCGCCTAATCAACTCCAATCTATGTGTTATCGGGTAAAATAAATCTTCGAAGATTAAAAAAAATACCTTTAAATTTTGACATCGCGGCAATCTTTGTTGACCTACCTCTAAACTCAAGAGCATTGAAGAAATGTAGTTTTTGCAATACATCTATGAAATCATCGTCTACAGAAATGACATTTATCATTGTATCTATAAATAACATTTTAATTCAATAATAATGGAATCCACAATGTTTTTTTAATTCTTTTTCTGAAGTCATGATAATAATTATACCTAAATTGGACGATATATTGACATAAAAAAACACCCTTTGAGGCGTTTAATACAGTAAATTATAGGTGACATAACTTATAATAGCTGGAATTAAATCAACACTCAAAAGGTGATAAGATGAAG